>CAJUTH010000004.1 GCA_910589275.1 uncultured Dorea sp. | reverse complement strand
TTAAAAAATATGTAACCATCAAATTTTTTAGTCTTAGCTTGACACAACCGTACCGCTCGCAATATGGAAGCGTGAATCCAGCGGCGATCGTGGGGCCGGGGATTGCGGCAACGGCGGTGAGTACGATTGCGGCGGTGATATATTGTAAGATGATGGATGGGAAGCGGAGAGCGTGAGGTTCTCCGCATTTTTGTGGATTTTAGAATAAAAGGTATAAAAAGGGGTATAAATATGGTATATTAGTTTTATAGGTTTGAAAAGGTGGTGTTGTTATGGGAAAAAGCTTTTCTGACGTGTTTAAACCTGCTACATATCCGCAAAGAACATATGTATCAAGAATATCTAAAGGAACGAAATATACATACGAAGAACGTTTGAAGCAAAGTCTTCAGGTTGAGGGATATTTGACATATATTGTAGGTCCTTCTAAAATCGGGAAAACAGTGTTATGTGAAAATGTAATCGGAAAAGAGAATATGATTTGTATGACCGGAAATGATTTTTCTAAAGAACACGATTTCTGGTCTGGAGTCGGGAAAAAAATTGGTATTTCCATGAGCGCTAAAGTAAGCGAAGAAATTGCAGCTATTTCGGATATTGAGCAAAAATCCACGATTATCACAAAAAATTATTTTGCCACAAAAGAAAAAGTCCTTCAATATTTTTATGAATATCAAAAAGTCCTTGTCTTGGATGATTTTCATTATGCGCCGCCAGATATACAGTATGATATTGCATGTCAGTTAAAAGAAGTAATCAGAAATGGATTTAAAGCCGTTATCGTTTCCCTTCCTTACCGCTCGGATGATACGATTCGATTGAATCCAGATTTAACGGGCCGGATTTTAATCATAGAAATAGACCCATGGAAAGAAGATGAATTAAAGCAAATTGCAAACAAAGGTTTCTCCGAACTGAATATAAAAGTGAACGAAAAGTTAATATCAAAAATGGCTGTGGAAAGTATCCACTCTCCACAATTAATGCAGTCAATCTGTCTTAATATCGGTCTTTTGCCGGAAAATGCTGAAATAATTACAGAAGAAATGATTGAAGAGAGTTGCCGGTTTATTTGTATTAACCAACCATATGCTGATGTAGTTCGTGTCTTAAAAGCTGGACCGCCTACACGTGGACAGCAAAGATTAAGATACACTCTCCAGGATGGAAGCAAGCGAGATATTTATAGTCTGGTTTTAAAGATATTGGCTGATAACCCTCCATTAATCGAATTGCCTTTGGATGAATTGATGGAAAGAATAAAGAAAAATGTCAAAGACAATGTGATAAAACCACAAAAGGTAAAAGATTCTTTGAAAAACTGGCAAAAAATACTGGAATCACAGGCCAGCTTATATCAAGTCATGGAATGGAAAGATGATGTCATATATATGTTAGATAATATGTTTTTGTTTTATATCAGATGGGGGCTTAACGAAGAACGCATATGGAAATAAAAGATTTGATTTTAGAAGGAAAGAACCTGGCGGGGATTTCTGAAAAAAAGGAATTACAATGCAAATATGATTTATGGTGCAGTAAGGTAAAGGCATCTTTAAAAGACGCAGACTTTAGTAACAGAATCCAAGAAGAAATAAAAGTAAAAATGCATTACATGGAAAACGAATATTCAGAAATAGATACATTGAAATCATTGAAAAAATCGATGTATTCTGTGATACAAGTTTTAGAAGAAAAGTCGGTTTTACCAGAAAATGGTATAGACAGACAAGCCGGATTAAAATTAATTGAGAAAATTTTGGATAATTTTTATATGTACTATCGTGCAATGTATAGACAATCGGTACATAAAAGAGGCACTTTGAAGGCAGAAATTTTAAATGCTGTTCAAATTGGAAATGAATATGATTTGCAAAGAATGCTTTATTCTATTTTATTACCAGTTTTCCCAACATTACGTCAGGAAGTGTGCAGTGATAATGGATATGGAGGAATGCGGGCAGATATTTATCTTGACGTTTTTAATCTTGTGATCGAAACAAAATGCACACGTAAAAGTATGAGCGAGAAGCAATTACTGGAAGAGCTGGGAGCAGATGCTTTTCATTATCAGGCAGAGATTATTTATTTTTTTGTTTGTGATAGGACAGAGATTATTAAAAATCCAGAAGCCTTTAAACAAGCATTTGTCCGGGAACAGGAAAAAGACGGGAAAACAGTAAGGATGTTTATTCTTCAGGCAAAGGAACTTTAATTGATTTAAAATTGAAATTTTAAACGTAATGGTATTTAAGCGTCATTTAAGAAAAAATAATGCTGCTTTTGAATCTATAAAAGAAGGCGAGTCATTTAATGATGGCTTTAGGCTGGAATTTTGTGATGGGATAAATGTCCTGATTGGTGAAAATGGGGTTGGAAAGACTACTATCCTAAAAATGATTTATGCAGCAACACAATGGTCGATCAAGCAGACAGATCAGGGAAAAACGAAAAGATTTATACAATTCTTCTCAAACAGCCTGAAAGACAGTGATGCTTTGAAGAATGCAGAAAATGAAGAAGACTATTGTTATTATAAAGTTTCAGACGATACACATAGTTTTGAAGATAGCCTTTCCCATAAAGCGTTTTTTAATTATGAAGGGTGGCTTGGATTAGATATACAATCTGTATTTATCCCTACGACAGAGATGTTATCTCATGCAAAGGGCTTTCTGGCTATGAATCAGAAATATAATATGCCATTTGATGGAACACAAATAGATATTATTGTAAATGCCTCTCTGCCAGAGACGCGGGAAATTCCGTCTGTTATGAATAAAATTCTTGATAAGATCAGCGCTGTAATTGATGGAACGGTTATTTTGGAGAATGATTCTTTTTATGTATTAAAAAAAGATGGCCGGAAAGTCGATTTTTCCTTAGAGGCAGAAGGACTGCGCAAACTAGGACTGCTTTGGAAATTGATTCGAAATGGTCTTTTGGAAAAAGGAACAATTCTTTTGTGGGATGAGCCGGAAGCAAATCTGAATCCAGAGTTATATCCTCTTGTTGCAGAGATTTTGTTAGAACTACAGGAAAATGGAGTTCAGGTTTTTTTGGCAACACATAGTTATAATTTTGCAAAATATTTAGAAATCCGACGCACAGATACGGATCAAGTGATGTTTCATAATCTATACAAGAGCCGTAACTCGTTTACGGATGAAATGCAGAAGATATTTCATGGGATGGATGATAGCAACGAGGCAATCTATAGTCAATCAGCAGACAGGATGGACAAGCTTGAATATAACCACATTATGACTGCGGATAACAAATTGTTTGATGAAGTATACGAGTTATGAGGAAATGACGGTGCAAGAGAGTATCGGAAACGGAAAAAGATTGATAGATCGGGTAGATGTTCTTTCTATAGATGAATGGAATGCTGACAATTGTTATGGAGCTTTCCCAATAAAACAAATAATAAAATAGGCTGATTTGTTTTGCGAAGGGATTTGGAATAAGTGTGATGGAAAGATTATGAGGTGCTATAATTAATATGAATAGGTTTTCTGAGAGAGACTGGAAATTATTTCGGCGGAAGATTGTCGATTGGCAAGAAGCATACATGGACAAACTGAATAGAGAATATATGGAGATTCTTAGTGGGGAGGGAAGCCCATCAGATAAATTTTGGGAACTTGAGAAACGAATTAGGAGAGACAAAAAAGCCTGCGGCGTTCAGTGTGAAATAAAAAGATCGAATCAGTTTTATATTCTGATGTCACTGCTGGATGAAGGCGCAATTATGATGGATGATCTGAATGATTTTAGTGATGATTTAAAGGAAACAATAGGACATTTTGTAAAAAGGTAAAAATGCCTGCAGATAAAGCCAGATCAGAAAAAATGAAAGAAATTTTTAGTCCTACCTTGACACAAGCCAATATGCTGGGGCTGATAAAATCATTCAGCCGCTGCATTTCATCATCCGTAATCACACCTGTATCTTTAAATATATGAAATGATTTTCTTTTGAAAATCCGTTTATAGTAGTCCATATTTTTCTTCATTCGCTGTATCAGTGTTTTGAAGAAAAATTAACCCATATATGCTGTGGGGGAGCAGCGTATATGGGTTATAAAAAGTATTTTTTCTTTTCTGTCCGATTTGTGATATTGGCAGGTTTATCGTTGGAAACCCGTTTAGGTGGTATAGGCAATTTATTCTAAATCAGCTAAAGACGGTATATCTTCGGTAAATGTCTCCTCTCCTAGGTCATTAATGGTCGTGTGTCCTGCTTTTCCATATTGATATAACTGGTCTAAGAATTCAATGGCTGCCCGGATCTTGGTGCGCAGCAGATAGCCGCCGGACTGCGTGGCCTCTGTAAGCGCGGAGACAGAAAGGTTCGGTGTCCATCCATAGGCCCTGCCGTGGAAATCCTGTATTTTGCACAGCACTTCGTTAATCTCGTCTTTGGTCAGCGGCAGGAGCTGGGGCGCTCTGGAAAGCAGGTTTAGGACTGTCCGTGCAGGCTCCTGGTTCTCGGGAAATACTTCTTCTAAATTGGCGTATTCATGCTTTCCCTCAATAACGTCTTCTACATAGGAAGCGCTCAGGGCAAAGATGGTGAAAGTGGTCTCCGGGCACAGGTCGGGAAGAAGGAAATTCGCCATATTGTTGTAGGCTTTCAGTCTGGTTTTCTTGCCAAGACGTCCCATTAACTCCGTCTCATCAATCAGAAGAACCCATCCATGGTAGCCCATCTGGGTAAACAGGTGGCTCATGAAGGAGAAATAGTCTCTGCAGTGCTTCGTCTTAGAGAAGTTCACATTGTATTTTACGGGCTGGCCGAAAATGCGCCGGTAAATCTTCTTTAAGGAGGCATTGGTGATAAAATCGCCTTCCAGATCTGCCTGCAGGAGGAATTTTTCATCGGAATCCTCTGTATTCAGATAGGAGCGGAACAGATAATACAGCTTGTCTGTTTCCAGGTGTTTTGCCGCATAGAGCAGCATCTCATTGGCAACAGGGCTGCCGGCGGAAATCTTTTCCAATTCATGCATAAAGCCCGGCTGCTGGCGTCTGGGAAGATAGGTGCTCTGAAGAACCTTCTGGTACACCAGGTAAAGCTTGTCCATGGGCGTTTCCTTACTCAGGGAGAGATAAGAAACTACCATATGATTGGAGTGAGCCAGGTTGAATACGGTATTCAGAAGATGGGTCTTTCCCTCGCCGTACTTGCCGCAGATGATCATCCCATTCGACTTTCCATCCTCGCAGACCATATCCATTCTGCCGGAGATTTCCTTCATGACCTTTGGCCGTGCTTCGGAGAAATATTCCCCTACGGCGCGGGAAGGAACGCCGGAGCGCAGGGCTTCTATTATATGCCGTGCTTCTATATCATACATCTGTGTTCACCTCCTGCATTGCATTTCGGATAAGCTGTGGGATACCGACAGACCCGGTACGCGCCTGTGTAACAAGTTCCTGTGCCGCGTCTCTATTCAAAGGAGCGGTGGGAAGAAGATTAGACAGCTTTACAAGGCTCTCAGAAATGGAAATGATGGTATCGGCGCTGTATTCCTGTGCTGCCAGCCGGTCCAGATCCACCATATCCGTAAATCGGTTAAACCGTTCGCCGACAATTTCATTCTGGATACGCATCCAGAGAGCCTGGTAGGATTTCAGTCCCATATTCTCATTGTCGATCAATTCCCGGTCAAACGCATAGACGAACATCAGATTCTTCATACTGTCGATATCGTCGATGAGCTGCCGGATACTCTCGTAAGTATCTTCCCGTTTCATTTTGGTGTAATGCACCGCCTCTAAACTGGAGCGGCTGATTAAGATTTCCATGTCGTCAATGGTGATAAACAGACCGGAAAAACCGCCCATGCGGATCACTTCGGCCAGGGAGCGCAGCATATGCCTGGCGTTGTATTTGGTGATGCGGCTTGGGTAGAAATCTAACGCCCGTAACTGCGAGAGTTTGATAGTGCGGTCGCCCTCTAACCATGCAAGGAGCAGCTCCTTGTTTTGTTCTTCCAGAACCGGGTAGCCTAATATGCTGCCGGTAAGCATGCAGCAGGCAAGTGCAAAGTTATTGTCCAACATCGGATTTTCTAGGAAAATCTGCCTGAGCTGCGTGCGGATCTCACGCCGGGTCAGCGCATCTCCGAAGCCGTTTTGGGACAGGTAATCAATAAACCGCATTTCATCCGGAATTTCATTATGGTCAAATCCCATCTCTTCTATTAGATTGTAACTGATCGCTTTCAGGCATTCCATAATGTCGCACTGGCGGAAAATCTCAATATAGATCTCCCTAAAATCATGCATCCAGACAGTTTTTGCAGAAAATCCGGCTGTCTTGTAATGTTCTTTCTGGGCGATGGAGGTCATCAGCCTCAGAAAATGGGTCTTGCCGCTGCCGGGACGCCCGGTGACGAACTTCATCTTACTGCCGCCGTTCCGGATATATTCCTGCAAATATTTTTCCCGCCAGAAGTCAGACAGGAAGCTGATCCCGCAGGTGAGGGATTCCACAGGGAGCGGAGGAGCTGGTTCCTGCGGGGCAGCCATTTTATTATATTCAGTTATCATGCGTCTACCTCTTCGTTAAAAAAACAAATGGTGGCAAGGTACTGTTCTTTTCCTTCTTTATCTAGGATACGGATAGACTTTTTACCGTCACGGCTGGGGCCGAACTGGAAACGCCGGCCCTTTTTGGTCGCATCCTCTCCAGAGTTGTACAGTCTTGCAAGGTCGAAGGCAAAGCTTTGCTGGTCATAGTCCTTTCGGAACCGCCCCATAGGAGCCAAAATCTTGTATAGGCTGGATAAATAAACATCGGTGCCGGGCCGTTTATCCAGCTTTAAAAGCGCTAGGTCGTAGGCGGAGGCTAATTCGCCCGCAAAGGTAAGGGCGTTGAAGGAGGCTTTGTTCAATTTTTCTTGGCCTTTGGTGACGGTTTCTACGAAGCTTGACGGACGCAGGCATTGGATCTTCTTGCGGTCAAGGTAGATATCCTGATTTTCCACATCCAGCCTGACCCGGTAAGGGAACATCTCGTAGATGGGGAAATCTCCGCGAACATCCACAGATCTTTCATGGCAGACGGCGAGTATCTGGTCTGCAAAATCCCCATTTTCAAAATAGGCCTTCCCATCAAAATTCCCTACTGTTTCAGCGGCGCCTTCTAGGGCTGACGTGAGAGCCGCGGCAGTCTCCGTCATAGAGGCGATATCCTTTGCAAGGTTCTTTATATCCCCGGATTCTAATTCTTTGTGGACCGCCTTGGAAAGCCGCTGGAGGGAGGCAATCCCGTCTTTTATTGATTTTTCCTGCGGCTGCATATCCTGATAAAAATCTTCGTAGTTCATCGTATTTTCCCTTTTCTTTTGATATTAAATTTTTCCATCTGTGCGGCTCCGGTCCGTGTGTCGGAAACAGCGTACCGGAGCCGCATAGGTGGAATTCTTTCTGTTAACGCAAGTATATAGGAAATGGGGATTCATTTCAACAGCTTGTGCTGAAAATGCGGAAAATATGATAAAATTAAATTATCATTCACAGAGCGTCTGTTATAGCGGGGGATATATTTATGGAAAAGAAATTGTATGAGTGGCAGGAAAAATGTCTGGAACGGTGGTTTGGAAACCATGGAAGGGGAATGGTGCAGGCGGTTACGGGCGCTGGAAAAACGATGCTGGCGCTGGAAGCGGTAAAGCGGCTGGATGAGAAGCTTTCCGGGGAGCTTCTGGTAAGGATCGTGGTTCCAAGTGCAGGATTGATGCGCCAGTGGGAGCGGAGCTTGCGGGAGTTCTTAGAAGCGCGGAGCCGGAGAGGGGCAGCGCCGGAAGATTTAAGGAGGCAGATCGGCCTGAGAGGCGGAGGGCAGAAATCAGCGGCTGAACGCAAATATATGATCTATGTGATCAATTCCGCAAGGTATGAGCTGGCGAGGCAGATTTTGACGGAGCTTAGGGAGGGAAAAGCAGTATTCCTGCTTGCAGATGAATGCCATCATTATGGAAGCGGACAAAACCGTTTGATTTTTGAATTTTATCCGTATATTAAGGAATATGAAAAGAATTATTTTGCGATGGGATTGTCGGCCACACTGCCTGCCGGTGAGGAAAGGAGTTATCTAGAGGCGGCGCTTGGCCGGAGAATTTATAATTATGGAATTGCAGAGGCATCAGGGGAACAAACCGTGTGCCAGTATGATATTTATCATATCAGTATCGCGTTTTTGGGGGAAGAAAGGCATGCATATGAGGAAATGACAGACAATATGGCAAGATTATATAATAAGCTGTCTATGCTTTGCCCATCGATGAAAGGCGTAAGCCAGAAGGAGCGTTTTGAGATACTTCGGAACCTGTGCGGCGGCAGAGACCGCCGGGCTGCCAAGATGGCTTCCGGGTATATGATGCTTACGTACAAGAGAAAAAGGCTGGTGTGCCTGGCGGCAGAAAGGATGGCCTGCGTCTGCGAACTGGTGGAACGGCTGGGAATCCGGGAGAAGATTATTATATTCGGGGAACGGATCAGCCAGGCGGATCAGCTCTATCGGATCCTGACGGAGAGGTATCCGGGACGGGTAGGGCGGTATCATTCCCAAATGGGGCAGCAGGTTAATAAGAATACATTGAGTGGATTCGGCAGGGGAGAGCTGAGGATTCTGATTAGCTGCAAGGCGATAGATGAAGGCGTGGACGTGCCGGATGCTTCTGTGGGTATTATCCTATCCGGGACATCTAGGCAGCGGCAGCGTGTCCAGCGTTTGGGGCGTATCATTCGCAATGCGGAGGGGAAGACGAGAGCTTCCTTATATTATCTGCATGTGGAGGAAAGCTCTGAGGATAGCTGCTTTTTACCGAATATGGGAAATAGCAGTATTTTTGAACTTGCGTACCGGGAGGAGACGGGCGGATTCCAGAATCCGCCATATGACGAGGCGACGGAAAACCTGCTGCTAAGTATGCGGGAGAAGGGTGCGGATAGCAAATTACTGGAGGAGGCAGAACGCTGCATAAGACTTGGGGCTGTGCGGGCGGATTGGAAAAGGCAGGCAGAAGAACTGGAGGCAGAGATTGAAAAGGCCGAGGGAGTCAGGGAAAGGAATTACTGGGTGTGCATGAAAGCATTGTGCATAGAGAAAAATGATTGATTGTAAATGAAATAGCTGTCGGAAAATTTTTTTGTTTATCAACATATATTTATTGAAAAACAATAAAAAAATATTGAAATTCAATTGAATCGGTGTTATAGTATAGGAAAAGGAAGTAGAGGTAAAAGAAAGCGGTTCCTGCGTAGGATGGAAAAGGAGTGTAAGAATGGGACAGGAAAGAACGAATAGATTTACAAAGATGATGCTGGATGTAATGTTTTACTGTGGAATTGTGGTTCTGGCGACTCTGCCGTTTACGCTTAAGCTGGCGGGCAGATATTACTCGAAGGCATTGTCGGATAACTTCATATCTATGCTGCTAATCTTTGCAGTATCCGGGGTATGCGGCTTGATGATCGTTGCGCAGCTCCGCAGGATGATGCGGACGGTTCTGGAGGGCGCCTGTTTTGTGCCGGACAATGTGAGGAGCCTTCAGGTGATGGCGCATTTAAGCCTTGTGATTGCGGGGGCGTTCATTATTAAAATATTTCTTGTGCCGACCCCGGCTACGGCGGTGATTGTCCTTGTATTTTTTATTGCTGCGCTGTTCAGTCAGGTTCTGGCAAATGTATTTGCCGAGGCGATCCGCTACAAGGAAGAAACGGATCTGACGATATAGGGGGTGGCGTGATGGCGATTGTAGTGAATCTGGATGTGGTGATGGCAAAGAAAAAGATGGGGGTTACAGAGCTTGCGAAGGAGATCGATCTTACGATGGCGAATCTGTCGATCCTGAAAAATAATAAGGCAAAAGCGGTAAGATTTACAACGCTGGGTGCGTTGTGCAAGGCGCTGGATTGTCAGCCCGGTGATATTCTGGAATATGTACCGGATGAATAATGGAGGGAAATTAGATGGGTAGTATCGATTATACAGAGAATAAGGAGAGAACTTTTACAGGGATGGATAGAGAAGCAGGAACAATGGGAAATGCGGGAGCAGTCTGCGGCGGGGGAGGCCCTGTAAATGAGCGGGATGCAGAGAGAATCTGGCGGGAGGTATCTTTGGAATCCAAACAGGAAGAACCGCGTCTTACGAAAAGGCTGCGGGAGAATTACGGATATGTTTCCGGACTTTGCCTGCTGTATGGCGTGATCTTTGCTTTCTGCCGGTATGAGAATCCGAATGGGATCACAGAACCGGTTCTAATGTGCGCTATGATTGGGATTTCTTATTTGCTTCTTAAGCGGATTGGTGTTGAGGTGAAGAAGAAAACAGCGGCGTATGCCGTGGGGATGGCGCTTTTGGGGGTCAGTACCGCCATGACCTGTTCCGGCTTTCTGGTGTTTTTTAATATGGCCGGATCGCTGCTTTTGTTTCTGGCCGGGATGATGCATCAATTTTATGAGGATGAAAAATGGAGCTTTCCCACATTTATAAAGAATATAACGGTCGTCTGCTTTACGGCGCTGGGGCATGCATCCCGTCCATTTTCCCATGGATATGCATATCTGGCAGAAGCAAAGGGAGAGACTGCGGGGAGCAAAAGAAAGACTGCGGCGGCGGTAGGCATTGGAATCCTGATCGCGGCGGGGCTTCTGCTGGTGGTATTTCCGACGCTGCTTCGTTCCGACATGGTATTTGCGGGACTTTTTAAAGATTGGTTTATTGATATTAAGTTTGGATCGGCGTTTGTGATTGGACTTATGATTCTGGCTGGATTTACTGCTAGTTATGCTTTATTAAGCGCATTGTGCAGCAGGCAGTTTGAAGATGCATCGCATTTGGGGAAACAGTATAACGCGCTGGTTGGAATTACCTTTACCGGGATCCTTGCCGGGGTGTATGTGCTGTATGCAGGAGTACAGATAGGGTATCTGTTTCTAAAGCTGGGGACGCTCCCGGAGGGAGTGACCTATTCAGCCTATGCGAGGGAAGGTTTTTTTGAACTGCTTTTTGTGGGCATTTTGAATTTTATTCTAGTGCTGGCTTGTGTAGCTCTGTTTCAGGAGAATCGGCTGCTGCGGGGGATTTTAACGGTTGTCTGCGGCTGTACGTTTATCATGATCGCATCTGCGGTTTACCGGATGGCGTTGTACGTACAGACTTATCATTTAACTTTATTACGGATACTGGTGCTGTGGTTTCTAACGGTTCTTGCGCTGATTATGGGCGGCGTAACGGTAAGCATTTATCGGAAAGCATTCCCAATGTTCCGCTATCTTGCGGTAGTGGTGGGATGCGGATATATCCTGCTTTCCTTTGCAAAGCCTGACAGGCTGATCGCGGAATATAATCTCCGCCACTGGGAAACGGTGAGCGTATCGGATGTTCAGTATATTTTATACGGGCTGTCGGACGATGCGGTTCCGGTGATTGCAGGGATGGATCTGGCGGAGTTTGAGGGAGGCGTTTCCGGCGGAGACGAATCCGGGATTGCGTACAGATACGAATGGACGGCGGATATCAAGCAGGAAATGCGGAATTATTTTTATGAAATCGCAGACAGATATAAAGGGATGTCGGTGCGGGAATTGAATCTGGCAAAGCTGCAGGCAAGAAATGCGGCGATAAAGTGGCTGGAGGAGAACGAATAGAGGCTGGAATGCGTCATATAATAGTAAGGAGGATGACAGACGGGTAGGAATATGTGAGATGCAGTGGTTTTTGTTTTTGTCGGATATGATGATTCCTATGGTGATTTTTGGCATTGTATGCTATGGGGTTCTGAAAAGGATTGATGTGTATGACACATTTATTAAGGGGGCTAACAGCGGTTTCCGTACAGTAATCAAGATTATGCCTACCATGATTGCGCTGATGGTGGCGGTCGGGATCCTGCGGGCCTCCGGATTTTTGGAAATCCTGTCGGAAATGGTGGGGAAGGTGTCCGGGTACATAGGATTTCCGGGAGAGCTGGTTCCGCTTTCGGTGGTAAAGATGTTTTCGTCTTCTGCCGCGGCGGGACTTCTTTTGGATTTATACAAGGAGTTTGGGACGGATTCAAAGATCGGGCTGATCGCATCCATCAGCATGGCCTGTACGGAGACGATATTTTATACCATGAGCGTGTATTTTATGACGGCAAAGGTGAGGAAAAGCCGGTATACGCTGGCCGGGGCGCTGCTTGCGACGGCAGCAGGACTGGCGGCCAGCGTCGTACTGGCCGGGTGGATGCAGACTTAAGGAAATGTGTAACAGCCTAGGACTTTGCATTTACTGCAAAGTCCGTAAGAATGTGTAAATTCAGCGGGGAGTGAATCCGGCCCTTCGCGAAGCGAACTTTAAATGGGACGGATTCAGTAACAGTTCTGCCAAAGGCTGAACTGTTATTGAAATGTAATGAATTTCCGGGAAACTACTTGCGGGAAGGAAGGGGAAAGAGTACAATTTTAATAGATAGTTTGAAGGCGGCAAAAGAGTGTGCAGCCAAGAAATACGGCGTTACATAATAAAGGGAAGAAGGTGTTTTATATGGAGCGGATGGATAAACAGCTTGCATTTTTGATGGAGATTGATAAAGTGAAGAATATTTTCCGTCAGACATGGCTTGCGGACGGTAAGCGGAAGGAGAACGATGCAGAGCATTCGTGGCATTTGGCGGTTGCGGCGTTTCTCTTGAAGGAGTATGCCCCGCAGGGGGTTGACCTGCTGAAGGTAATCCTTATGGTGCTGATTCACGATCTGGTGGAAATCGACGCGGGGGATACCTATGCTTACGATGCGAAGGGCGCGGAGACGAAGCGTGCAAGGGAGGAGAAGGCAGCAGACCGGATATTTGGGATTCTTCCGGAGGATCAGGGAAGGTATTTCAGAGAGCTGTGGGAGGAATTTGAGAGCTATGAAAGCGGGGAAGCGAAGTATGCTCATCTTCTGGATAATTTCCAGCCGCTGCTTTTAAACCACGAGAGCGGAGGATTGAGCTGGAGAGAGCATAACGTGAAAAAGTCCCAGATTTATAAGAGAAATGAGAGGATCGAAGAGACTTCCACACAGGTATGGGAGCGGATGAAGGAGATCATCGACGAGCATATCCGGCTTGGCGATGTAAAGGAGGATATGCCGGACTGTATGGAATAAAAAGGAGGCGAAATGTGGTATGAGGAACCATGAAGTTGTTACGAGGCAGCCGCTTTTAAAGGAGGATGGTTCTCTGAGAGAGCCTGGCTGGTCAAAGCGCCTGCTGCAGAAATATGACCGCAGGCAGATCAGGGCGCCGAAATTCCGCATTAAGGAGTGGGATTATTATTTGGTGTTAAATGAGGATTTTGCGGGGGCGTTTACCATTTCCGACGACGGGTATATCGGCCTCCAGTCGGTATCCCTGCTGAATTTTAAAGAGGGATGGGAGCATACGGAAACGATACTGAATGCATTTCCCATGGGGAAATTCGATCTGCCCTCCACGTCCGAACGGGGCGATACGGTGTACCGGGATAAGCGGCTCCATATGGAGTATACGGTAGAGGAAGGAAAACGGCGGATTCGCTGTGTGTTTGATAATTTTTATCAGGGAAAGCCGTTTCGGTGTGACATTACGCTGCTGCAGCCTGAGATGGATACGATGGTGATCGCTACTCCGTGGAAGGAGAAGAAGACGGCGTTTTACTATAATCAGAAGATTAACTGTATGCCGGCAAGCGGAAAGATGGAGTTTGACGGCAGAATATATCGATTTAATAATGAAACGGATTTTGGGACGCTGGACTGGGGGCGGGGCGTGTGGACTTACGATAACCGCTGGTACTGGGGGTCTGGAAATACCGTGGTAAATGGCAGGCCCTTTGGATTTAATATCGGATATGGCTTCGGGGATACTTCGGCGGCCTCTGAGAATATGCTGTTTTATGACGGAAGCGCCCATAAGCTGGATGATGTGACGTTCCATATCCCGGAGGGAGATTATATGAAGCCGTGGACATTTTCCTCAAGCGACGGCAGATTTGAGATGGATTTTGTGCCGGTGCTGGACCGGGCCGCTAAGACGGCAGCGGTGATCATTGAGACGGATCAGCATCAGGTATTCGGGCGGATGAGCGGCAAGGCGGTTCTCGACGACGGCACGGTGATCGAGGTGAAGGACATGATGTGCTTCGCCGAGGACGTCCATAACAGATATTAAGAGCCGCTGAGCGCAGAGAAAGGCAGGACGGGGTTATGGCAGAGATACGGAGAAGAGTCGTGTTCCACGGAAGGGTTCAGGGCGTGGGTTTCCGGTATACCGCCAGATTTGCGGCGGAATCGCTGGGGCTTACCGGATGGGTGAAAAATGAGTGGGACGGCAGCGTACTGATGGAAGTCCAAGGACGGGAGATGCTGGTGGACAAGCTTCTGGTACGCTTGAACACAGACCGGTTTATACGGGTAGAGTGGGTGGACAGTGAAGAGATTCCGGTGGAGGAAAATGAAAAGAAATTTTCCGTCCGGTATTAAAGGCTGTCATGAAGGGGGCAAAAGCCCCCTTCATCCAGCATGGGGTTCTCCAGATATTCATTTTGAAGGAAACGGTTCAGTTCCTCATTATTCATCATCAGCAGATGCAGCGATTGTATCTGCTTCTGCGAAATTTTCTGCTGCTGTAAAGGCTTGGATAAAAGAGCCTGTTTCATGCAAATCACCGTTCGAAATCAAACATGTGTCATAGGTTTCCTTATTATATCTATTATAGCAAAAATCGTGTCAGAATTTTGTGTCAAAGATAAAAAAGTATTAGGCAGAGCTTGACGGAAGTACTCCTTTGGGAGTACCATATGTTATATATGAAAAGGAGAAGCGCTTGTGGAAAAGACATTGTACCATGGTTCAAGAGAGGTTATCAGGAAGCCGCAGTTTGGGAAAGGAAAACCGTATAATGATTATGGCCGGGGTTTTTATTGTACGGAAAATCTGGAATTAGCGAAAGAGTGGGCGGTGGATGCAGAGCGGGACGGCTATGTTAATCAGTATAAAATAGAATGCGGAGGGCTGAAGATTTTGTATTTGGCCGCGCCGGAGTATACGATACTGCACTGGCTGAATTTATTGCTTGAGAACAGGGAATTTGATCTGATGTCTCCGCTGGCGCGGGAAGCCAGAGAATATATCAGGGAGACTTTTTCCATTTCTTATGAAGAATATGATCTGATTGCCGGTTACCGGGCGGATGACAGCTATTTCTCTTTTGCACAGGATTTCCTGAACGGAACAATTTCTTACCGGCAGTTGAATCAGGCCATGCATCTTGGGAAACTGGGGGAGCAAATTGTGTTAAAGAGCAGGAGGGCATTTGACAGGCTTACATTTACCGGATACGAATTTGTTTCAAAGGAAGTCTGGTATCCTAAAAAAGAATCCAGAGACCGGAAAGCCAGACAGGAGTATTTTGATCTGGATAAAAACCGTTACCAGAAAGGGGATCTTTATATTATTTCGATGATTGATGGGGAGATGAAGGCAGATGACGTACGCTTACGATAAGTCCTATCTGGAAAAAGCAAGGACGACACTGGGAAGAATGCTGGATTTCGCGGTAAATGAGATGAACTATGCGGCGGAAGTATTTTTTGAGATGTTTATTGAATCAGGAATGGCGCGGAAATTTGAGCGCGGGGATTCGGCGGCAGTAGCGGGGCGCTCTGGCGTGGAGACTGCTTATGAAGTGGTGGATTATATGATAAAAGCCAAGGGCATGGAGGGCGCAGAGATTCGGATCGAGGTGTCCTGCCCGGTAAACCGGACTCCGGAATACTGGGCAGGATGGGCTTTGGCATACTATCAGTGGATAACCGGATTGGACTATGCACAGATCCGTTTGTATATACCGATTAACGAGATTGTAGAGATGTACCATCCGTTTCATGAGATGGATATCCGTCAGTTCTGCGACCGGATGGATGAGCTGTACCACATGAGGAAGGCGGATACAAACCTGAAGCTGCGCCGCAGGTCGGCGGGATACAGCCAGAGGGAACTGTCGGAATTATCCCGGGTGCCGCTCCGCACGATCCAGCAGTATGAGCAGAGCCGGAAAAATATTAATCATGCTTCAGCGGAGACGGTACTGGCGCTGGCGAGGGCGCTGGCATGTGAGCCGGAGAAGCTTATGGAGTAAATGAAGATTGCAATATGTTATTGTTTACTCCGTTCACAGTAACCGTTACTATTTACGGCCTGGGAGGCCGCTCATAGTAACGATTCGGGGCGATATTCAAAATTTTGCTACGCAAAAATCGCCCCTCACTCCTGAATCACGTTCTCACGGAATGCGCAGTTCAGCGCATTCCTGACCCATGAAAAGTAACCAGCAACCTGCAATATGCCGGATGCTTCTCCTTTTATGTCTTGAACAATGGGGAGTTCCTCTGTATAATAAAAGCATAATAGGCAAGGCATAGCCGATCTGTCGACTGATTGGCAGAACCCAGAACCGAGGTGATAGTGTGCAGAATGAAATATTGCAGAAAGAATCAAAAGAGAAAACAGCGGAAAAAAAGGGTTCTTTTGCAAAATATACTGTGAAAGACAGCGTATTTTCAGCGATTTTCAAAGATAAGAAATACCTGATACAGCTGTATCGTGCGCTTCATCCGGAGGATACAGAGACTACGGAAGATGCGATTACGGATATTACCATAAGGAATGTACTCACGAATGGAATCTATAATGACCTGGCTTTCAGAGTGGGGGATAAAATCATGTTTCTGGTCGAGCATCAATCTTCATGGACGATGAATATCATTATACGGGTGCTGATGTATTTAGTGCAGACTTACCATGATTACTTTGAGGAACAGGATGCAGACTTATACGGGAGCAAGAAAGTCCATGTTCCAGTACCAGAGTTATACATGATTTTTACAGGAGAGCGTGCCGACAGGCCAGAAACGATTTCGCTTTCCAAGGAATTTTTCGATGGGAAGGAATGTGCCATTGAAGTAAAGGTGAAAGTGCTTTATGGCGGCAAAGGGAATGACATTATCAGCCAGTATGTAAATTTTACAAAAGTATATAATGAACAGGTGAAACAGTATGGGAGAAGCCGGAAGGCTGTCACAGAAACCATCCGTATATGTAAAGACAGGGATGTGCTCCGTGAGTTTTTGGCAGGCAGGGAAAAGGAGGTTATATCTATTATGATGGCTTTGTTTGATGAAGAAAAGATCATGCGTACCCATGTTGCGAGCGAAAAGAAAGAAACAGCAAGGAAAGCTGCGGAAAAGATGTTGAAGTTGGGGAAATTGTCTGCAGAAGAAATTGCAGGCTGTTTTACTGAGCTGTCTGTGGAGGACATTCAGGAAATTGAAAAAGGGTTACTCCAAACAATCTGATAGCGGAGACGGTACTGGCGCTGGCATGTGAGCCGGAGAAGCTTATGGAGTAAATGAAGATTGCAATATAGGTAACTTTGGATTATTATAATTTAGTGATCCAAAGTTATTTTTGTTATAGTAAAAACAACCTGTCCCATTCTGCCGGGGCAGGGAAGGAATGAGAAGGATAAAATATAAAAACATCGGGGGGAAACTATGATTCCAATATTGCGCTGCTGGCGCTTGGAACCTTCGGCTTGCAGAGCGCGGCATACCGGGCGGGTTATCTGAATGAGAAGGAGATTGCTGCGCTTACTGAGAAAGGGGCGGTAGGGGATATCTGTACCTATGTGATCAATGCGAATGGTCAGATCTGTGATCCGGAACTTGACGCCCGGACGATGGTGGTTCCGCTGGATATTATCAGGAAGAAGACGCGCATTGGCGTTGCCTGCGGCGAGAGCAGAGTGGAATGCATCTGCGCGGCTATCCGGGCAGAGATCATCAATGTCTTGATCATAGACGAAGAAACAGCAGGATATGTAATAGAGAGATTAAAATAATGTATACCAGAAAGACTGCAGCAGGAATGCCGCAGTTTTTTTGTGAATGTAACAGCATTATTTTTTAAGAAAGCTTCGACATCTGTATTTATGGGACAGGAAAAGCTGGAAATAATAGCGTTCAGGTCTTCTTTCCTAATGCTAGCCGCATCTTTCAGTTAAAAAATCCCATATATTGATTTAGATGTATTTTTAAGGATTGAAAATTATTTATGTAATGTTTTCTTTTTTTCATAAGTTCAATAAATTCGGTCTTATTTTGAATCATACGGATAGAAGATGCCTCGCTTTTTATAGGGGCTTAAAACTGTATTCGACTGCATTGGCGAAAGTTTCTATCTGCTCAGGGACTTGAATTATGATGTTGTCAATAATACTTTCTATGAATGTGTTATGACTTCTGCTTGTTCCCTATATGATCAAAGATTTACCTTAGATTATCATATACAATTCATCATAGTTTTACAAGTCTGTCGTATAGATAGGTTTTGTGATTTGTGAAATGAGTGTTGCCAAATGGAATTTAAAAGATTAAGATAAGAGTGTTAAAATAATGGAAAAGAGCAGGGGGAATTATGAATCCAATATTAGATGGAAAGCATCTGGACGAGAGAAAGGCGGCGCTTCTTGTTAAAGTAGCGCAGTTGTATTATGAAGAAGATATGGGGCAGGAAGCTATTGCGAAGAGTATAGGGTTATCAAGACCCTATATATCAAGGCTTTTGGCAGAAGCGAAGGAGATGGGGATCATACAGTTTAGGATTGTTGATCCACTGAAAGGGGAATCGGATCTGGAGAGGAAGCTGCGGAGCAAATCTAATCTTGAGAAAGTAATTGTTGCGCCGGTTACTCAGATACACTCACATATGCACAGCGTAAGCAAGAAAGCGGTTGAATATCTTGAGGAGATTGTGCAGAATGGAGATGTGATTGGATTTTCATGGGGGAACACCATTCATACAGTGACGGGGCTTTTGGGGCAGAGGCAGAAATTTCCAGATGTTGTGGCAGCACAGTTGTGTGGAGGTATTAGTAATCTGGAGCACAATATTTACTGCTTTGAGATTGCAAGAAATTTTGTCAGAGCCTGGGAAGCAAAACCGTATGTACTTACATGTCCGGCAGTGGTCAGCAGCAGCCGGTTAAAAGAGGCCTTTTTGAGCGATTATGATATAAATAGAGTGATGTCCTATGGCTATGATTCTAACATTGCGCTGCTGGCATTAGGAACCTTTGGTCTGCAGAGTGCAGTTTACAGAGCCGGCTATCTGAATGAACAGGAAATTGCGGCGCTTACAAAGAAAGGAGCAGTAGGAGACATCTGTACGCATATCATTGATTCGGAAGGAAATATCTGCGATCCGGAGTTGGATGATAGGACGATGGCGGTTCCGCTTGATATTATTAAGAAAAAGAAAACCCGCATTGGAGTTGCCTGCGGGCAAAGCAGGGTGGAATGCATCTGTGCAGCTATTAGAGCAGAGATAGTAAATGTGCTGATTATAGATGAAGTTACGGCAGAATATGTGATAGAGCGGTTGAAATGACAAAGTGATTAAAAAATTTGCGTGTGAGCGCAAATTTTTTTTATGTGATAAAAAGGTTTAATAAAAGGATATAGCGGTAAAAAGAATATTTTTTCTTGGCGTTTGAGAAACTAAAGAAAGTGGTGCTGTATGTTTTTCAGAAAATTTATGAAATTATCCTCTGCTGATGGAAATTTGAATAACAGTTCAGCCTTCGGCCTCGCTGTTACAAATTTGACAATAAAATTTGCAATACTTGTTGACAAATTATGAAATTATGATAATATAAGAGTATAAAAATGTGCATGGGCAGTAACAAATGATACTCATGCGCAAAAGAACCTATATGGAAAGGCTTTTATGAAGAAAGGAGGAGTTTTTGAGTGCTGTTAAAGGATAAAGTAATTATTGTGACAGGCTCCACAAAAGGCATTGGAAAGGGCGTTGCCCTTAAGATTGCAGAAGAAGGGGGGATCCCTGTAATTAGTGGGAGGGCAAAAGAGCAGTTGGCAAATGAACTGCCTAAAGAATTTGAAAGCCGGGGGTATAAGGATTTGTTGTATATACCTTGCGACGTTTCCAGAGAAGAGGAGGTTAAGAATTTATTTCAGACTGTATTTGAAAAATACGGGAGAATTGACGGTATTTGCGCAAATGCAGGTATTACTGATATGTGTAACTTTGAGGAGATGGATCCGGAACGGTTTGATAAGATGATTTCGATAAATTTAAGGGGCGTCTATCTTGCAGACTGGTATGCGGTGAAATATTTCAAAAAACAGGGTTATGGAAAAATAGTAAATATAGGCTCGGACTGTTCCCTTGAAGGGTGGGAATTTTTAAGTTCTTATTCGGCCGCAAAGTTTGGGGTAAGGGGTCTTACACAGTCGCTTGCCAAGGAATTAGGAAAGTATCATATTAACGTGAATTGCGTATGCCCTGGGATTATTGATACGGATATCTGGGTTACGACGGATCGGCTTCTTGGGGAATTGAATAATAAGGCGGTTGGAGAGTCTTGGAATGAGAAGGTTGAGGCAATTCCGTTAAGGCGCGGTGGAAAGCCGGAGGATATAGGAAACGGGGTTGTACTGCTGCTTTCTAAATATGCAGATTATATTACAGGCGCATCCTTACCGGTTGGCGGCGGAAGCGCGGTGAATTAATATCTATACCTTATTAAACGTTAGTAGTTCAATAAGTATACTACATTGGATGGAGATATAAGATTCGATACAAAAAGAGGAGGAAAGAATTGACATGAAAAAAAGGATTTCAACAATTTTAGCAGTGATTCTGGCAATGGCAATGCTTGTGACAGCGTGTGGAACAGCAGATTCAGACGGAGGAAATAGCGGAGACGGAGAGAAAAAAGAATCATCGGGGGATAAAAAGGAAATTGTTCTTGTAGCGAAGGTTGACGGTATTGCTTGGTTCGACGATATGAGGCTTGGCGTGGAAGAGTTTGATAAAGAGTTTGACGATGTGAACGCAAGGCAGGTGGCGCCGGAATCAGCGGATGCGGCTCTTCAGATTTCCCTGATTGAGGATTGTATCGCCAGCGGAGTTGACGCAATCTGTATTGTACCAGTAGACCCGGAAGCCCTTTCATCTGTAATTGAAAAAGCAAGGGATGCTGGGATTACAGTAATCGTACATGAAGGTTCTGCTTTAGCGGGAGTGGCGGATTTTGATATGGAAGCTTTCGATAATGAAGAATTTGGTGCATTATATGGTGAAAACCTGGCGCAGGCTATGGGCGGAAAAGGAGACTATGTAGGTATTGTGGGCGGACTTTCTATGCAGACCCATATGACTTGGTACAATGCAGCCGTTGAATATATTACAGAGAATTATCCGGATATGCATTTGGTGTCGGAGGAACCATACGAGGATTCTGTTGATTCAACAGTGGCATACGAGGTTTCTCAGGAAATTATGAAGACATATCCCGATTTGGGCGGCGCGCTTTGTATGACGGTTGAAGCAGGCGGCTCGTTTGCAAAGTATCTGGATGAAACGAATAATAAAGCTGTAAAAATCGTTACATTATCAGTGCCCTCTTCAAATGGTAATTATATTGCGGACGGATGGATTGCATATGGACAGTGCTGGAGACCGGCGGACGCAGGTTATGCGATGCTGAATATTGCATATAAGATGCTTCAGGGAGAAGAAATGACTGACGGCGTGGATTTAGGAAAGACAGGATATGAGTCATTAAAGGTAAAAGACGGCATTATTTATGGCGATGCAGCGCTTTCATTTACAGAAGATAATATTGCGGAATATGATTTCTAGTAAATGCTCTTGATATAAGCCGGCTAATAGCAAGCGTTAGCCGGCTTGTATTTATATAAGACATAATTAATTGAGGTATAGAATATGGCAGAAAAAGACAAATCAAAAGTATTATGCGCAAGAGGGATCGTCAAGAATTTTGGAGGTGTCCGAGCATTAAAAGGAGTTGATTTTGAAGTCGAGCATTCGGAGATCCATTGTCTGTGTGGAGAAAACGGATGTGGAAAGTCTACTTTGATTAAAGTGATATCAGGTGTGCATGAAGCTGACGAGGGGACAATTTTGCTGAATGGGAATTCGTATACAAAGTTGAATGTACGTCAGTCGATTAATGAAGGTATCCAGGTCATTTATCAGGATTTGTCGCTCTTTTCGCGCATGACGGTAGCGGAAAACATTGCGATTAACAAAATGGTCGGATTGGACAAAAAAATAATAAGTTGGAAAGAAGTCCGCAGGATTGCGCAGGAACAGTTGGACAGAATCGGTGTTGCAATGAATTTGAAATCAACAATTGAGGAGCTTTCTATTTCAAACCGTCAGTTGGTGGCTATCTGCAGGGCGCTGAGCATGGATGCTAAGATTTTATTTATGGACGAACCGACGACGGCCCTAACGCATACAGAAGTAGAACGACTGCTGGCAATTGTAACGAATTTGAAGGAAAAGGGAATGTCAATCGTATTTGTCAGCCATAAGCTGGACGAGGTAATGAAAATTGCCGACAGAGTTACCATTTTTAGGGATGGTTCAAATGCGGGAAAACTGGATGGCAAAGAACTTGAGAATAAGGCAGAGGCGGAAAAGAAGCTGGTTTATTACATGACGGGAAAGGATATAGAATATTCAAGATACCAGAATCATGAAGTGAAAAGCAATAAGACTGTCTTAAAGGTAAAAGACCTTACGAGAATCCCGCATTATGAAGAGATAAATTTATCATTGCAGGAAGGGGAGATTTTAGGTATTACCGGTTTGCTTGGGTCAGGACGTACAGAGTTCGCATTATCCTTGTTCGGGCTGAATAAACCGGATTCCGGGAGTATTGTTGTAGAAGGAAAGGAATTTACGCCCGATAATCCGAGGAAAGCGATTGCGAATGGAATTGCACTTGTGCCGGAGGAGAGACAGTCGCAGGGCGTTTTCATGGATCGGACGATTGAGGATAATATTGCCTCCGTTGCGTTAAATAAGATCTCGGATAGGTTTGGAGTGGTACAGAATAAGGACTCCGCTAAGCTGGCAGAAGATACGATAGCGTTATGGAATGTGAAAACATCGGGAAAGGACGCATTGGTTTCACAATTGTCAGGCGGTAACCAGCAGAAGGTTGCGCTGGGAAGGTGGGCGCTTGTGAATCCCCGGATTTTGATACTGGATTCGCCGACGGTGGGAGTTGATATTGGTTCAAAATCTGAAATATATGAGAAGATACAGCTTCTGGCAAAGAAGAATATAGGGATTATTTTGATTTCAGACGATATTCCGGAGTTGTTGGCAAATAGTAATCGTATAGCTGTTTTTAATAGTGGGAAAATTATAAAAGTATTTGATGAAGAAGAGGTGGAAAAAGACGGCGTCCGGCAGGAGATAGAAGAAATCATAGCCATAAAGGTGCCTGAGAAGGGGGAAAATGCATCATGAAATTAAAACAGCTTTTTAAGACAACGCAAATATATGTTTTGATTATACTTATCGTATACTGTGTGTTGGTTTCGGTTGTAAGCCCGCAGTTCGCCACGCTTGAAAATATGTTTGATATTGTGCGGAATATTTCGGTATCCCTGATTTTTGCGATGGGCGTCATGCTTGTACTGATATCAGATGGGATTGACGTATCTTTTGCAATTGTAGCCGTATTTTCGGCATACGCGGCGATTCTTGTTATGAAGTCAACTGGAATTAACAATCTTTTATTTGCATTTGTTATGGCGTCGGCAGTCGGGGCGTTATTGGGGCTGTTTAACGCGCTGATTATTCATTTGTTCCAGATTCCGACATTTATTGCAACATTGGGGACTCAGACAATGTTTATAGGCCTTTTGGCCTGTACGCTGGGAACAACGACGATTAAGACGCCGCAGATGCCGACGTGCCTGGTGGAATTTGGCGCAACAAAGATCTTTACAATTGTAGATGAGAGCGGAAAAACCTTTGGTTTGTATATATATATTATTCCTACAGCTCTTATTGTCGGCTTCACCGCATTTCTGTTGTATAAAACGAAATTTGGACGCAGTTTGGTTGCAATGGGAAATAGTAAGGAAGCGGCCCGCCGCGCGGGGTACAATCTTTTTAAAACAAGAGTAATTCTTTATATGCTGGTAGGTATTTATGCAGCCATTGCAGGGGTTATGTATGTTGCGCAGGTCGCATGGATTGCACCGCTTATTAACAATCTGGTAGGTACGATAGAATTAACAATTATTGCTTCCGTAGTGATTGGAGGCACTCAGTTGACAGGAGGATATGGGACGATAGTAGGCACCATACTAGGAGTCATTTTGATGAGAATATTTTCATCAACTTTAATTTTCCTTGGATTATCGTCTTCATGGAGTGACTTCTTCCTTGGAGCAGTTATGGTGATATGTATCATCATCACCTCAATAAGCCGTAATCGTACTCGTAAAAAATTGTTAATTTTTGATTAATAGGGGGGACTCGAATGAAAAAAGGCGAAAAAATAGTATCTTTTTTTAGAAAAGATATCAAATTAACAATTTTGTTTTTGGTGTTTATTCTTGTTGCGCTGGCAATGCTTCAGATATGTGGTACAAGATTTTACAGCGCAAATAATCTCCAGTCTATTGCATTTCAGATCCCAGAATTTGCGCTGCTGGCTTTTGCGATGATGTTGTGTATGATTACGGGCGGAATAGATCTGTCAGTAGTGTCAATTTCAGGTTTATCGTCGATTTTGGCAGCTATTGTGATGAATCGTATTATGGAAGGAAGTGGAAATGAAGCGGCAGCTATAGGCGCTGCGGTAGCGGTAGCATTGGCTTCAGCGACGGTGTGCGGTTTCATTAACGGAATATTAATTTCTCAACTCCATATATTGCCGATTTTGGTAACGCTTTCTACGATGATTTTATATTCCGGACTGGCAACAGGGATAACGGGAGGATCGGGAATAACGGGATATCCGTCGTCATTTTTGCTTTTTGGAAAGGCTACGATAGCAAAAATCCCGGTTGTTTTCGTATTGGTTGTTGTAATCGCGCTTGTAATCTGTTTTGTGCTGGATCGAACCAAGTATGGAAAGATTTTGTACTTTTATGGCGAAAATAGTGTCGTATCGTTGTTTTCTGCTATTAATAACGGAAAAGCGCTCATTTTAACCTACACAGTCAGCGGATTTTTATGTGGACTGTCAGGGCTTATTATGATGGCCAGAAATAATTCTGCCAAAGTGGGATATGGGGATACATACCAGCTTCAGGCGATTTTGGTCTGTGCGATAGGAGGAATTGATCCAAATGGCGGAAGCGGACGGGCAGTCGGAGTGTGTATAGCAATTATCTTGCTGCAGATCTTGCAGAGCGGCTTTAATGTACTTGGGTATGACCCGTATCTAAAGAGATTGGTATGGGGGTGCGTGTTAATCGGCGTAATGATTATGAACTGCTTTCTGTTTCGGCGAAAAAAAAGTAAATAGTTTTCAAGGCTTAAGATATACAGTTGAGGTAAGAACATGGAAAAATTGTTTATGGGAGTGGACACCGGTACTCAGGGAATCCGGATTAGCATTGCTGACCGGAACGGCCGCCTGAGAGCCAGTCACGAAGAGAAATGGGGTACGCAGTATCCGAAAAGAGGCTGGGTGGAACAGTCGCCGATGCAATGGTGGGATAGTATTTGTAAGGCGATAGGACAATGTGTTCGGACGCTTACAGAAGAAGAAAGAGGAAGCATTGTGTCTTGCTGTGTGTGCGCAACATCTTCTACTACATTTGCAGTAAAAGAAGACGGCGAACCGATGATGCCGGCGATTATGTGGATGGACGCCCGTGCAAAAGAGGAAGCAAAAGCCATTAATCAAACTAAGCATGAAGTTTTAAAATATTGCGGCGGCGCAGTTTCTTTTGAGTGGATTGTCCCAAAGATTTTGTGGATTAAGAATCATGAACCTGAGATTTATAATTCCTGTTACCGAATTGTGGAACAGCTTGACTGGATTAACTATAAGCTGTGCGGCCAATGGGTGGCTTCCATCTGCAATGCGGCATGTAAATGGAATTATGTAAAAGCAAAGGGCGGTTTTGTAAGAGATTATTTTGATGTCATTGGACTTCCGGAATATGAGGAAAAGATGCTTACAGACGTTCGGAAGGTGGGCGAGTGCATTGGGGTTATCCGGCCGGAACTTGCAAGGGAATTTGGTTTGGATCCAGACATGAAAGTAATCCAGGGCGGAATTGACGCGCATATGGCAATGTTTGGGATGAATGTAATCGGCAGACGGCAGATGGGGATTATCATGGGGACCAGTTTTGTGCACTTAAGCCTTGTAGAAAAAGAACCGTCCTCTATTAAGGGAATTTGGGGTCCTTATGACAGTGCGGTTATTGATGGTAAATGGCTGTTGGAGGGAGGGCAGATAACAGCCGCTGGGTTGGTGAATTGGTTTAAGGATAATTTCCACATAGATGCGGGGGAAGGAAATCCTTACGAACTCTTGATGCAGGCCGCAAAAGAGGTTCCTCCGGGGGCGGACGGGGTTACCGTTCTTGATTTCTTCCAGGGCAACCGGACGCCGTATAAGGATGCGGACGCAAAAGGCGTAATTTATGGATTAAACATTAAGCATACATGGAAACATATTTACCGGGCGCTGATCGAATCCATATCCTTTGGCACAAGAAATATTGTGGAGAACCAGACCTGTCAGGGTTATGGCGTAGACACTATTGTTGCCTGTGGGGGTGCAACTAAGGATGAGGTGTGGATGCAGATTATGTCGGATATTACAGGCAAAGAGCTTGTGGTAAATGAAACATCGCAGGCAGGGACCATGGGATGCTGTATCCTGGCGGCAGTAGGAGGGGGATGCTACGGTACAGTGGAAGAGGCGGCGGACGCAATGGTAAAGGTTAAGGCGTCGTATAAGCCGGATTTGGAAAAACATGCACTTTATAAGAAGCCTTATGATACATATAAAAGGCTGTATGGGAACTTGAAAGAGATGATGGATGAGAAAGGGACACACTAGTATGATTCTGGTGAATTAAAAAGTAGAAAGGTAGATTAAGTATGAAAGCCGTACAGATGACAGCAATTAAGGAATTGCATTATGTAGATGTTGAGAAGC
Source organism: uncultured Dorea sp. (assembly GCA_910589275.1). Lineage (GTDB taxonomy): Bacteria > Bacillota > Clostridia > Lachnospirales > Lachnospiraceae > Claveliimonas. Next base: position 100,466 of record CAJUTH010000004.1, on the reverse strand, counting down.
CAACGCCGAAGGATGATGAAGTATTACTTCAGATCATGGCTGTCGGTGTATGCGGGTCGGATATTCCGAGAATTTTGGTATCAGGCCCCCATACGCTTCCGATCATTCCCGGACATGAATTTGCGGGCCGGATTGTGGAAGTCGGAGGGGATGTCAAGGAGTGGAAGGTAGGGGATAAGGCCAGCGCTGCGCCGCTGCTGCCGTGTAATGAATGTGAGTGGTGTAAGAAGGGCATTTATTCACTTTGCGAGAATTACAAATATTATGGCTCCCGTAATGACGGCGCGTATGCGCAGTACCTTGCAGTAAAGGAAGAATGCCTGCTCCGCTTGGATGCTGAGACGCCTTATGATTGGGGTGCTACGATTGACCCGGCTGCAAATGCAATTCATGCTTATCTCCGCGCAAATGGAAATGGAAAAGATACCGTTGCAGTTTACGGCCTTGGAGCGATTGGACTTTTTGGGATCCAGTATGCAAAGTATCTGGGATGCAAGAAAATTATAGCAATCGACATAGACGACGGAAAATTGGAGACAGCCGCAAGATGCGGGGCTACGCTGACGATTAATTCCCTGAAGGAAAATCCGGTGGATAAGATTAAGGAATACACGGAGGGCAAAGGAGCAAGCCTCTCGCTGGAAATGTCCGGGGCGCCTATATGCCAGCATCAGGCGATTCTCGGAACCGGTAAGATGGGAAGAGTGGTATACCTTGGTATTTCCCATAAACCATTAGAATTGTCTGAAAAGGCTGTGGACCAGATCCAGAGGTACCAGATCAGCGTGATAGGGAGCTGGAATTCCTTCTCGAATCCATATCCGGGATTTGAGTGGACGGAGGCGGCAAAGCTAATGAACGAAAAAGGGTTTAATCCGGATCTGCTTATTTCACATAGGCTGGAGCTGTCAGAGCTTCCTGATATCTTTAAACAGATTGATGAGAAAAAGCTGGTTTACAATAAAATCATGTTCTATCCTAACGGCATGAGTGAACGGAAGTGATAAATTGGACAAAATTGATATTGAAATGTTAGTAAGGCGTCATCTTCAAGAGCTGGGCGTAGGTGTGGGGTCTTCTGAGAAGAAGGAGTATATCGTCGCGGCAAACTGGAAGATGAATATGACGGAAAAAGAAACAAGAAAATTTCTGACGGAACTGAAAAGCACAGAGATCCCGGAAAACATCCGAGTGATGATTTTTCCGCCCTATCCGTATTTATACATAATGAAAGAAATGCTCCGCTATGAAAGAATTGCCTATGGCGCGCAGGACGTGGCAAAGGAAGAGCAGGGAGCTTATACGGGAGAAGTCAGCGCGGGTATGCTTGGAGATATGGGGTGTCCGGTGACGCTTGTAGGGCATTCCGAGCGTCGCAGCTACTATGGCGATACCCCGGAGATTACCGCAAAGAAGGCAAAAGCTGCGCTGGAACATCAGATCACACCCATGCTCTGTATTGGCGAGACCCTTGAGGAGCGGGAGGGGCGCCGGTATGAAGGGGTACTGAAAAGTCAGCTTGATGCCGTCTATGAGGCGCTTGGAAATAGGATGGGCGAATGTCTGATCGCCTATGAGCCGGTATGGGCTATTGGCACTGGCGTCATTCCTTCGCTGGAGCAGATCCATGAAACCCACAGGTATATTTATCAGGTTCTGCGGGGCTATGGCGTTTCGGAAGAGGATATTCGGATCCTGTACGGAGGCAGCGTAAATGCCGGGAATGTGAAGGATATTGCATCTGTGAAATATGTGGACGGGTTCCTGATCGGAGGAGCGGGTCTGAAAGCGGACAGTTTTAAAACGATCATCAGATTGGCGAGTGAGGTTTCATGAAAGCAAAATTTAGTAAGGATGAGATCAAGGAAGTGGTCCGCCGGGTGCTCACTTACTATCTGCGCAGGAGAGAACTTCAGCCGGAGAGAAGGAAGAGGCTGTTTTTGATTCCAAGATTCCCAGTCGGCCTGCAGGAGCTGCTTGCGGAGCTTGAGCTTTACGGAGAACTGGAGACCGTGGATTTCTTTCTGGAGGAGAGGACGGAGGCTGTGGATATCACCGGCTGCCGGATATTTTACCTGTCTGATGCGGGAGACGTAAGCTATATTCTGAACGGACTTCCGGCATATGAGAGGCTGGAGCTGTACGACCCTTCCCTTGAATTTCTGAGAGCGGTCAGAGAAGGGGAGGAACGGGACTTAATGGTTAAGATCACCCTCTGCTTCCTGCTGTCGAAAAAGCCGGTAATGGCAAGGCTTCCCTATGAACTTGCCTCCCTATCCGGCGGAACCTTTGGCAGGAGGACGAAAGAACTGAAGGAAGATCTGGGAGATATGGGAATGATTTTTCTGGATCTGAAACCGGAGACCGGTGAATTTCTTCCGGCAGGCATGGAGGGAAGCCTTACCCTTGTGACAGAGGAGGCGGTGCGTCAGGCACATGAGAGAGGCGAGCGGCTGATCTTTGCGGCAGGCGGTGCGGTAATCACTCCTCTTGCGGCGGAAAAAGCGAAGGAATGCGGCATTAGTATTAGAAAATAGAACGTAAGAATGGAGGGTTTGTTATGGGAATTTCCAGTTCGGATATCTCGCGGTTTATCAATGAAATACAGAGCGAGCTGGGACAGGCGCAGGCAGTCAGGGCGGACAGCCCGGCATACACGGGCGCGGCAGACGGAGACTGGGGGCTGTTTGACACCGCGGAGGCGGCCGTTGAGGCTGCGATCGCAGCGCAGAAAAAGTTGATGGGATATAGTCTTGCAGACAGGGAGAACTTCATATCTGCTATGCGCAAGGCGGCAAGGGATGCGTCGCGGGAACTAGCAGAGCTTGCTCATGAGGAAACCGGATATGGGCATGTGGAGGATAAGGTGGTAAAAAATCTGCTTGCGGCGAATAAGACGCCGGGTACGGAGGATCTTACCACGGTCGCGAAGACAGGTGATCATGGGCTGATGCTTACAGAGATGGCACCCTTTGGCGTGATCGGGGCAATCACGCCGTCCACCAATCCTACAGCGACGGTAATCAATAATGGAATTGGTATGATCGCGGCGGGAAACGCAGTAGTGTTCAATCCGCATCCGGGAGCAAAAAGAGCTTCCGGCAGGACGATCCAGATAATGAATCAGGCAGTTACTGCGGCGGGCGGCCCGGCGAATCTCCTATGCGCGCCGAAGGAGCCGACCATGGATACCAGCGCGGTTATCATGAACCACCCGCGGATCCGGCTTCTGACGGTTACCGGAGGCGAGGGCGTGGTAAGGGTTGCCATGAAGACTGGCAAACGGTGCATTGCAGCGGGACCCGGAAATCCGCCGGTGGTCGTGGACGCCACAGCAGATATTAAAAAGGCGGCTGCCGACATTGTAAAGGGCGCCAGCTATGAAAATTGTATTTTATGTATCGCGGAAAAAGAAATTATCGTAGAGGACTCCGTTGCAGACGAACTGATAAGGGAAATGGTGAAGAACGGCGCATATCTGCTGAAAGGAATGGAAATTGAGAAGGTTTGCGGGACGGTCATGGTAAAGACAAAAGACGGTAACTGGGCGCCAAACAAGAAGTTTGTCGGAAGGGACGCTTCTTATATTCTGAAAGAATCCGGCATTTACGGAGGAGAGCAGGCAAAGGTAGTCATCTGCGATGTACCATTTGAGCATCCGCTGGTTATGACGGAGATGCTGATGCCAGTCGTGCCGGTTACCAGAGTATCTAGCGTAGACGAGGCCATTGAAAAGGCTGTGACCGCGGAGAACGGATGCCATCATACGGCTATGATGCATTCAAAGAATGTGGATAACCTGACAAAGATGGGAAAGGCCGTTGACACAACTATTTTTGTGAAAAATGCGCCTTCCTATGCGGGACTTGCAATCGACGGAGAAGGATATACCACGCTTTCCATCGCAACGCCCACAGGAGAGGGCCTTACATCCGCGAAGAATTTTACAAGGTCGCGCAGGTGTACCCTTTCTGACTCATTCAGAATCGTTTAAGAGGTTGGATATGAATGGACTGGTGTTAGAAAAAATAAAACAGGCTGGCGTAGTCGGCGCCGGGGGTGCGGGATTTCCCACCCACGTCAAAATTGCCTGCGAAGCGGAATATGTGATTGTAAACTGCGCGGAATGCGAACCCCTGATCAAATCCGATAAGTATCTGATGGAACGGCACGGAGACAGGATCGCAGCGGGACTTAAGGCAGTGATGGACTGCACCGGAGCAAAGCATGGAGTGTTTGCAGTCAAACAGAAGAACAAGGCGGCGGTAAACGCGCTTGAGAGCGCGGCGGCAGGAAAAGAGAATATAGAGGTACATTTGCTGGAGAATTATTATCCGGCGGGAGACGAACAGCAGATCATTTATGAGGTAACCGGACGAACCATACCGGTAGGGAAGCTTCCCATCACGGCAGGCTGCGTGGTCATCAATGCACAGACTGCGTATCATGTGGCGGAAGCGGTGGAAAGCATGCCGGTGATCCGGAGAAATGTTACGGTAACCGGGGCGGTTTCTTCACCCTTTACGGCCACAGTGCCTGTGGGCACAGCGGTTTCCTATCTGCTGGAACTGGCCGGCGGGGCAAGCTGTGAGGAATACACGGTGGTTATCGGCGGGCCGCTGATGGGAAGGGCCACAGAGGATCTCTCCAAAGAATTTGTGACAAAGACGACAAATGGCGTTGTTGTCCTGCCCGCAGATCATGAACTGATCCGCAGGAAAACATCCAGTCTGGACCAAGAGCTTAAGATCGCGAAAGCTGCCTGCTGTCAGTGCAATTACTGTACGCTGGTATGTCCCCGGAGCAATCTCGGCCTGGGGGTTCAGCCCCATAAGGTGATGCAGGCTCTGACCTTTGGCGCCGCGGGCGTATTGGCTGACGGCAATGCCGTACTGGGGTGCTGCAATTGCGGACTCTGTACCTATGTGGGCTGCAATATGGGACTTAGTCCCAGCAGGTTTATTTCCAGAATGCGGACGGAACTGCTGGCGAAAAAGGTAACCGCCAGCCGGGAGCCGGAGCCGGTGAACCTGTTCCGGGAGGATACAAAGGTTCCGTCAAAACGAGTGATCCAGAGAATGGGGCTCACAGAATACGACAGGGAGGTTCCTTATGTGGATTCCTATGATGCACCGGGAGCGGTCAGGATTATGCTGAAACAGCATATCGGCGCGCCTTGTGTGCCGGCAGTGATGGAAGGAGATACCGTGAGAGAAGGACAATGCATCGGACAGGTTCCGGAAGGAGCGTTAGGAGCCCCCGTCCATGCCTCCATGAGCGGCCGGGTTGTAACTGTAAGTAAGGACTATATTGATATTATAGGAGCTTAAGGAGTGAATCATGGGAGTATCAATAGGAGCTGTAGAATTAAATAGTGTAGCAGCCGGAGTGGTGGCAGGCGACGCGATGCTCAAGGCGGCGGATGTAGATTTGGTTGTGGCTCAGCCCACATGTCCGGGAAAATTCATTGTCATAGTAGCGGGAGATACCGCCGGTGTAGAGACGGCGGTGGCAGCAGGAAAAGCAGAGGGCAGAGACAAGGTGGTTGATACGATGCTGATTCCCAGCGTTGCGGGGGAGGTCATACCTGCGATTATGCGGACGTCCGCTCCCGAACAGAGAGAAGCGGTGGGAGTGATCGAGACATTTTCCCTTGCCAGCGCGGTACTTGCGGCGGACTATGCAGTCAAGAGCGCGGCAGTGGATCTGATTGAGGTAAGATTGGGAAGAGGTCTTGGAGGAAAGGCATTTGTGGTCGTGACAGGAAAGGTCAGCGATGTATCTACGGCTGCGGATTACGCCAGAGCGAGGCTTGCAAAGGAAGGAATGGTCTTAAATATTACGGTTGTTCCATCCCTGCATCCGGATTTGTATCAGGCTTTATTGTAAGGATAAAGTGTTGATAGATGAGAACTAATAAAACGCAAAAACTAGTAAGAGGTGAATGAAATGGCAAAAGAAGCATTGGGAATGATTGAAACAAAAGGTTTGGTAGGAGCAATTGAGGCAGCGGATGCCATGGTAAAGGCGGCAAACGTGCGTCTGGCGGGCAAGGAGCAGATCGGTTCCGGGCTGGTAACGGTTATGGTACGCGGAGACGTAGGGGCGGTCAAAGCTTCTGTAGAAGCGGGCGCTTCCGCGGCAAAACGTGTGGGCGAGCTTGTTTCTTCCCATGTGATCGCAAGTCCGCATGACGACGTGGAGGGGATTTTACCACAGGCCGGACAAAAAGCATCCAGTAAAAAATAGAAACCAGATAAAATAGAAAAAACGGAGGGAATTACAATGGCAAAGGAAGCATTGGGAATGATTGAGACAAGAGGGCTGGTAGGAGCAGTTGAGGCGGCGGACGCCATGGTAAAAGCGGCAAATGTACGTCTTGTAGGAAAGGAAAAGATCGGTTCCGGACTGGTAACGGTTATGGTGCGCGGAGACGTAGGGGCGGTGAAGGCTTCTGTAGAGGCAGGCGCGTCTTCTGCAAAACGCGTGGGCGAAGTAGTATCCGTACATGTGATCGCAAGTCCGCATGACGACGTGGAAGGGATCTTGCCGCAGGCATGATCTGCATAGGACGGTGATACGATAAAGGAGATGAAAAATATGGATATAGAAAAATTAATTGCGGAGATTACCGACGAAATATACAATAAAGTTTCTTCTGATACTAATTTTATTTCTGCAGGCAGTTCCTCCTCCCATATGGACATGGCGAAGTATCTGGATGACACTCTGCTAAAGGCGGACGCGACACCAGAGCAGATTCTGGCAATTTGCAAAGAAGCAAGGGAATACAAAACAGCTTCCGTATGTGTAAACTCATGGTATGTGCCGCTGGTGGCAAAGGAGCTTGCCGGTTCCGGTGTGAAGACCTGCTGCGTAATCGGATTTCCCTTAGGAGCCTGTACCACGAATACCAAGGCGGCGGAGACAATTGACGCGATCAAAAAAGGCGCCGATGAAGTGGATATGGTGGTCAATGTGGGCGCGGTAAAAGCCGGAGAATGGCAGTATGTAAAGAAGGACATTGAAGAGGTGGTTGTTGCGGCTAGGGGTAAGGCTCTGGTGAAGGTGATTATCGAGACCTGCCTGCTTACCGATGAAGAAAAGGTAAAGGTTTGTACGATCGCAAAACTTGCGGGAGCAGACTTTGTGAAGACCTCTACCGGTTTCTCCACAGGCGGAGCAAAGGTGGAAGACATCCGGCTGATGCGCCAGACCGTCGGCCCTGATATGGGAGTGAAAGCCTCCGGCGGCGTTCGTGATTATCAGACGGCAAAGGCTATGATCGACGCAGGGGCGACGCGAATTGGAACCAGCAGCGCAAAGGGAATCCTATCCGGCGCGCCGGAAGCGGCGGGCCACGCATGCACCGGCTGCGGCGCCTGCAGGCAGAAATGCCCTTCAGGAAGAGTGGATATCGTAGCTGCAAATAATTATTAGAGGACGGTGCGTTTATGTATGCAGCGAAAATAATCGGAAGCGCGGTGTGTACCTGCAAGGAGCAGAAGCTGGTGGGCTTAAAGCTTCTGGTGGTGCAGCCGATCAGCCTGCTGACACTGGAAAATGAAGGAAAGCCGGTGGTTGCCATCGACGCGGTGGGAGCCGGGGAGTCGGAGGTTGTTCTGGTGGTCGGAGGAAGCTCCGCAAGGCAGACGGCGGTGACTGCGAATATGCCGGTAGACGCGACGATCATGGCTGTTGTGGACTACATTGACATCAACGGCAGGCAGGTATTTGAAAAATATAAAGGAGGCGGTTCCCAATGAAAATAGCAATTGGCGCCGACCACGGCGGATATGAATTAAAGGAAAGAATGAAACAGTACATTGGCGGGCTGGGATATGAATGCATGGACGTGGGAACCTTTAGCACCGAGCGGTGCGACTATCCGGATTATGCATTTCAGGTTGCGGCGGCGGTTTCCTCGAAGGAATGCGAGTATGGGATTATGATTGACGCGGTAGGAATCGGCTCGTCCGTTATGTGCAATAAGGTGCCGGGAGTCCGTGCGGCAGTCGCGAATGAGATTTACTCTGCGCGCAACGCCAAGCTTCACAACGGCACGAACGTACTCTGTATCGGAAGTCTGATCATCGGGGACGGAGTCGCGAAGGAAGTGATTAAAACCTGGCTGGAAACGGATTTATCCGGGGACCGGAATATCCAGAGGGTCAATCAGATCAATGAGATAGAGAGAAGGATCCTTGGATGCTGCCGGTGATGCATTGCAGGGAAGATCAGGCGTCATGCCGGGATCTGGCTGTGGGAATGAAACGGATGAAAGCGGGTGAGAAAGATGCAGATTGCGAAGGTGATCGGCACGGTAGTTGCAACGAAAAAAGATGAGAGACTGTCTGGGGTCCGGCTGATGGTCATTCAGCCTTGTAATTCAAAAGGAGAGGATACCGGGACTCCGATCGTCGCGGGCGATGCAATTGGCAGCGGAATCGGCGAGACCGTCATTTACGCAACCAGCAAGGAAGGAGCCTTCTGCCTTCCGGATCCGGAAGCCTGCTGCGACGCGGGGATCACGGCGATTATTGACAGTATGTATTCGGTTTAGAAGGGCATGGAGACAGAGATATGGTAATAGCAAAGGTCGTTGGGAACGTGGTGTCCACACAGAAGCATGATGATTATAAAGGCCAGAAACTGCTGATCGTCCGTGCAGTGGACTTGGATGGGGAGCTGTATGGGAATGAAATGGTTGTCTGCGACGGGGCGGATGCGGACGCGGGCGTTGGGGATTATGTCCTGATCATTCAGGAAGGCGGTTCTGCAAGACTTGCGGCGCGCTGCGATCATCTGGGGCCGATCGACCGGACGGTAATTGCCATCATTGACAGCATTCATACGACAGAGGGCAGCCTGCACTAGAGAAACGGAGGTACTGGTTTTATGGGATTTATGGAGCAGATTAAGGAAAGGGCGTCAAAGAAAAACTGCCTGATCGTGCTGCCGGAGAGCTATGACGAGCGGGTCGCCACCGCCGCAGTAATGATTGCAGAAGAGAGGATAGCTAGGGTTCTGCTGCTTTCGGACAATGGAAAGGAAATGCCCGGACAGCAGAGGCTTAAGCGCCCCGGGATCGAGATTCTGGACTATAAGAATAGTCCGGGATTTGAAGAAATGGCGGAGGAACTTTATGAGCTCCGGAAGAACAAGGGGATGACAAGGGAGAAAGCCTGCGGACTTTTGCAGGATCCGCTTTACTATGGCGCCATGCTGGTTCACAAAGGAAAAGTGGACGGAATGGTGGCGGGTGCATGCCATTCTACGGGAGATACCTTAAGGCCCGCTCTTCAGATCGTCAGGACGGCACCGGGAACCAAGACGGTATCCGCATTTTTCCTGATGGTAGTTCCGGACTGTGAATATGGAGATAACGGCGTATTTCTATTTGCAGATTCCGGGCTGGTGGAATTTCCGACAGAGGATCAGTTAGTGGACATTGCGGCCGCCTCGGCAAAGAGCTTTGAGCAGCTCACAGAGGGCGAGCCGGTGGTGGCGATGTTGTCCTATTCCACGAAAGGAAGCGCAAAAAACGAACGCCTGCAGCCGATTATTTCAGCCGCAAAAAGGGTGAAGGAACAGTATCCGAATCTCAAGATAGACGGAGAACTGCAGGTAGACGCGGCGGTGGAGCCGAAAGTTGCCAGTATGAAAAGCAGAGGCAGCAATGTGGCGGGTAATGCAAACGTTTTGATATTCCCGGATTTAAACAGTGGGAACATCGGATATAAGCTGGTACAGAGACTGGCGAAGGCGGAAGCCTATGGACCGGTCACACAAGGATTAAGACGGCCGGTCAATGATCTGTCCAGAGGATGTACGGCGGAGGATATCGTCGGGGTAGTGGCAGTCACATGCCTGCAGGCGTAGGAACAAAGCGGATAGAGTAAAAGTATACAGCCCAAAAAAGAGACGGAGGCAGAAAATAAAATGATGCAGCCGTCTTTTTTTTGTATAGGGTTTGAGGACTTGACAAATACTGCAAAAGAGAATACAATTTAGGAAAACGAAATAAAGTTTATTACGATTAACTTTTTTGTAATAAAGTTTTTTTATGAATAACTATGCGTAGCTTTAGGCCGAATGAGGATGTATTCTTTGTTTTTATTGAAATGGGGAATGGAAATGTTTGTAGGAAGAGAAAAGGAATTACGGATTTTAGAGAATCTGTATCAGAAGGAAGCTTTTGAGTTTGTGGTGGTCTATGGACGCAGGCGGGTGGGGAAGACCAGCTTATTAAACGAGTTTATCAAGGATAAGAGGGCGGTGTTCTACTCCTGTCTGGATTCCAATGAAAAACAGAATTTGGAGCTGTTCAGCAATGCGGTTGTGACAGCGGTTACAGGGGCGGAGGCAAGATTTTCCTTTCACAGTTATCAGGATGCGATGGACTACGTTCTGGAGCAGTCTTTGAAGGAAAGGCTGATTCTCGTCATAGACGAGTATCCCTATCTTGCAAACTGCTATCCGGGAATTTCTTCGCTGCTGGCGGCTATGATCGATCATAAATTTTTACAGTCAAAGTTAATGCTAATTCTGTGCGGCTCGTCGCTGTCGTTTATGGAAAATCAGGTGCTGGGTTATCAGAGCCCGCTTTATGGAAGACGGACGGCGCAGATGAAGCTGCTGCCATTTCAGTTTGCGGAGTGTGGAGAATACTATCGGAATTTCGATAAACAGGAACTGGCCCTTGCTTACGGAGTGTCCGGCGGGATACCTCTTTATATGTCTAAAATCAATGACCAGAAGAGCATGAAGGAGAATATTAAGAATAATTTCTTTGAGGTGTCCGCTTATTTATATGAAGAGCCGGAGAATCTGATCAAGCAGGAGTGCAGGGAACCCATGCAGTATAATGCGATTATCCGCTCCATTGCAACCGGCTCCAGCAAGATTAGTGAAATTGCCGGAACGTCCGGGATCGGGGATAACAGCACGGTCAGTAATTATATTTCCAAACTGCTGTCACTGGGAATCATAGAAAAGGAATATCCTTATAAGACAGCCAGCACCAAAAAGACGATCTATAAGCTGGCAGACTCCATGTTCCAGTTCTGGTACCGCTTCGTTCCGTCGAACAGGTCGCTGATCGAGCGGGGAGCCGCCGAGAGGGTATACCAGAAGATCGAGGAGCAGATTCCGGCGTACATGGGATTTGTGTTTGAAGAGATCTGCAAGCAGTATCTGTGGAAGGAGAATCTGAATGGGAGCGCGCCTGTGGAGTTTACGGATATGGGGCGCTGGTGGGGAACGGACAAAACCACCAAAAGCCAGACGGAGATTGATATTATAGCGGATAATGAGCAGGATGAGGCAATTTTTGCGGAATGCAAATGGCGGAACGAAGATGTGGGATGGGCGGAATTGAAGGGGCTGCAGCATAAAAGCACGCTGTTCCATTACCGGAGAAAGGTATTGATGCTGTTCTCAAAGACTGGATTTTCAGAAGCATGTATTGAGCTTGCCAAAGAACTGGGCGAGGTCTATCTGATTAAATATGAAGACATGAAATTTTAGAGAGTTTATCCGCAAGGAGGTATGGCGCCTGCGGAGAGTCTGGCGGCGGTGTCAATGTGAAGTTGGCGCCGCCGCTATTGTGCTGCGCCATAGAACAAGTCTATAAACAGGCGTGTTTTATTGACGCTGTCGATTTTACTACGCCGTACGAATTTGATAAAATAAATCAGAACATCATATAGGGGGATATTATGAAACGAAGCAGAAAGATCGTGCTGGCGGCGCACTGCCTTTTGAATACCAATGCAAAGGTGGATGGGCTGTCAACGGAAAAAGCATGCGCGAAAAAACTGATTTATCATTTGATAGAACATGATTACGGCATCATCCAGCTTCCCTGTGTGGAGATGGATATGTGCGGAATCAGCCGCTGGGGGCAGGTGAAGGACCAGTTAGACCATCCTCATTTCCGAGACCGCTGTGAAGAACTGCTGCGGCCGGTGGTCTATCAGGTTGAGGATTATTTATCCAATGGTTACCAAGTAGCGGCGGTGATCGGCGTGGACGGCAGTCCTACCTGCGGGGTGGGACGCACCTGCAGAGGCGAATGGTCCGGGGAAATCGGCGAGCGGTACCACACCATGGAGAAAGCGCGAACCTGCAGGATGTCAGGGGAGTCCGGCGTTATGATGGATGTTTTAAGAGAAATGCTGAAGAACAGAAACATTACGATTCCATTTCGGGCAGTTGATGAAGAGGATTCGGATCATTTCTTGCTAAACATATAAGAAACGACAAAAGGAGGAAAAGAAATGAGAAACAAGGTATTAGCTGTAGTGTTAGGCGTGGCAATGGCGGCGGCTCTTTTGACAGGCTGCGGGAGCAAGGGTGAACCGAAGGAAGAGACTGCCGGAACGGAGGAAGAAGCGGATGAAGCCGGAGGAGAGGATACGTCGTTAGAGGATATTCAGGGCGCCGGGGTTATGACCGTAGGCATGTGTCCGGAATATCCGCCCTTTGAGAGTATCAATGCATCCGGCGATATTGAAGGCTTTGACGCGGATCTTGCGAATGAGATCGGAAAGATACTGGGCGTAGAAGTGGAATTTGTCAATACACCTTATGAGGGCTTAATTGCCGGCCTGATGAACGGGGATTTTGATATCATAATGTCAGGGATGTCGCCGGAAGAAGCCGACGAGGCGGATAAGACTTTGAATGTGACGGAGAATTATTATTCTGTAGCGGAAGTGATCCTGTCGAAAGACGACAGTATTCAGTCAAAGGAAGATTTAGAGGGAAAAACAGTCGGCAGCCATTCAGGCAGCACTTCCGAGTATGCGGTTGATAGTCTTGCGGACGAGGATATCCATGTGACCTCCGCGCCGTATAACAGGCACTCAGAAGCATTTGCAGATCTTCAGAACGGAAATATTGACGCGCAGGTGGTAGAAGAGACTTGGGCAAAGGAGAAGGTGGCGGACGGAGATGGGATCCATATCTGTGAAGAACCCATTAATTCCATTAACGTGGCGGGTGTGATCGGCAGCGGCAGGGATTCCTTCCGGGATGCCTTCAATGACGCGCTGAAGCAGTTAAAGGATGACGGCACTTATGATGAAATCGTGGAGAAATGGTTCTCTTAGGCGGGGGTTTAAGAAGGTAGAGATATGAACGGTTTGGATTTTTCGCCGCTGGCACCGTATGCCGGATTGCTTCCGGAGGCGTTAAAGATTACACTGGAAATCGGACTTGCCGGTTTCATACTGGCGCTGGCCATTGCAGTGGCGGTAGGAACTTTGCGGAGCAGGAAGCTGCCGAAGGCAGTCCGGTTTCTGTTAAGTTTTTATGTGGAAATATTTAGGGGAACCCCCCTTTTGGTCCAGTTGTTCTTTGTATATTATGGTCTGCCTTCCGCTGGGATCCGGATGGAGCCGGTTGCGGCGGCCATACTTACCATGGGCCTAAATAGCGGGGCCTATCTTTCTGAGAATATCAGGGCTTCAATTCTGGCGGTGGATAAGGGGCAGTATGAGGCGGCGTATATGCTTGGCTATACGCCGCTGCAGACGAGTATCCACATTGTCCTTCCGCAGGCGATGCGTATAGCGGTCCCATCCTTGATGAATGGATTTTCGTCCATTATCAAAGAGACATCGATTGTGTCCGTACTGCCGGTGGTAGAACTTACGAAGCTGGGGAATCAGGTATACGCAAAAACCTACCATCCATTTGAGATTTACATTCTCTTGGGCGTAATCTATTTTGTATTGGCGTATTTCCTGACATTTCTGGCTAAATGGCTGGAAAGGAGGGCTTCGAAATGGTAGCTTTAATTGAGATGAGGGATGTAAAGAAGTCCTTTGGGGAAAATGTGGTGCTGGACGGCATCGATTTAGAGGTAGAACAAGGAGATATCGTTGCGATCATCGGTTCCAGCGGTTCGGGAAAGAGTACGATGGTACGCTGTCTGGCGGGACTGGAGGACGTCCGGTCGGGGAAGATATTTTTAAGGGGAGAGGAAATTACGGACAGGAACCGGGCGGTGGGCTCTATCGGCATGGTATTTCAGAATTTTAACCTTTTTCCGCACTACACCGTTGAGGAAAACATTATCAAGCCCCTGCGGACGGTAAAAAAGATGGGCGCCGGACAAGCAAAAGAGAAAGCGGAGGAGCTTCTTGGCAAGGTCCGCCTGTCAGAGGCGGCCAGACAGTATCCTTCCACCATGTCCGGCGGCCAGAAGCAGCGGCTTGCCATTGCAAGGGCGCTGGCGATGAACCCGGAAATCCTTGTATTTGACGAGCCCACCTCTTCGCTGGATCCGGAACTGGCGTACGAGGTATTCCGCACGATCAAGGATCTTGCGGCGGAGGGGCAGACAATGCTGATTGTTACCCATCAGATCAATGCGGTCCGCCATTTTGCCACAAGAGTCGCGTTTCTAGACAGCGGAAAAATTGAAGCGGACGGAACATGCAGCGAGATTTTTGAACATTCGGATAACCAGAAGCTAAAACAGTTTCTGGCAATGGTGGAGTATGACGCGTTGTAGTCCGGAATGGGAAGAAATCGGTTTTCCTGCCGGAGGGCGTTTGATTTTATTAGATGGGATGGAAATTTAGATTGATAACTGAGACCGGTGAGTTTATAATGAAGCGTAGGAATAAAGGGGAGGGCTGCGGGCTCCAGCATTTTGGTCCATAGGCCTATTTGTACAGGAGAACAATCTGTCGGGCTAAAACTCGAAGCAGTCCAAGACCCGGTTAAAGGAGATAAAAAATGGATATTGAAAGATTAATTGCGGAAATTACTGAGGAAATACGCAGTAAGGCTCCTGATGGAAAAGAATTTGCTTCAAAGGATAATTTCGGCGGCGGAATGAATATGGCAGGCTATCTTGACGATACGCTTTTAAAGGCCGACGCGACCCCGGCTCAGGTGGCCGCGCTCTGTAAGGAGGCAAAGGAATATAAGACGGCGTCGGTATGCGTAAATTCATGGTACGTGCCGCTGGCTGCAGAAGAACTTGCAGGATCGGGAGTGAAGACCTGCTGTGTGATCGGTTTCCCTCTGGGCGCATGCGCGACAAGCGCAAAGGCGGCCGAGACCTTCTGGGCAGTTCAGAAAGGCGCGGAGGAAGTGGATATGGTTGCCAATATCGGCGCGGTGAAGGCGAAGGACTGGCGTTATGTGAAGCAGGATATTGAGGAAGTGGTAACCGCGGCAAGGGGAAAGGCGCTGGTGAAGGTGATCATCGAGACCTGTCTGCTTACGGATGAAGAAAAGGTTAAGGTATGCACGGTTGCAAAGCTTGCAGGCGCGGATTTTGTGAAGACGTCTACAGGATTCTCTACAGGCGGGGCGACAGTGGAGGATATCCGGCTGATGCGCCAGACGGTAGGTCCGGATATGGGTGTGAAGGCATCCGGCGGCGTGCGCGATTATGCGGCGGCAAAAGCTATGATCGACGCCGGGGCGACGCGGATTGGAACCAGCAGCGCAAAAGGGATTCTTGCGGGAGCGCCGCAAAAGCAATAAGACAGGCAGCATAGCGTTACAGAATGGTAATTATAAAGGAAGGCATTTAGCGCAGTAAGTGTTTCCGGTATTGTTCAATCTGCTGTTTGAACAGGCGGACGGCATCGGAGGCATTGCCTTCCTTTATGCATTTTGTGGTCTGCACTAAAGACTCATAGGTAGTCTCACGCCCGATATATTCGCAGTAGTCCGCCCATGCGGAAATAGACGCGTCGAAGAACGCGTTCATAATCAGCGGAGAGATACAGTTTCCGCTTAGTACCACAAGGGTTCTCCGGTAAATAAAAAGGGTTTCGGCAAAAGCGCTGATATCTTCGTCCATTGCACGGCGCATATGTTCCTGTAAACGTTCCAGCTTTCGGATATCATCTGCCGTGTGATTTGCCGCAAGCAGCTCTATTGCAGGGCATTCCAGATAAATGCGGGTGTCCAGAAGACTGCTGATCATCTTCTTGTCCGGCATGCCGCCGCGGTAGCGGATGATGGCGAAAAGGGTATCCAGATTGCCGGTGCTGGCATAGTCCGCCACGTAGACGCCCTGTCTTGAAATCACGTCGAGAAAGCCCATGCGGGCAAGTTCGCGGATGCCCTCGTGGACGATGGTTTTGCTGATTCCCATGGCGTCGGCAATTTCCCGTTCGGCAGGAAGCCTGTCTCCGGGCTGCAGTTCGCCGGATAGGATCATCTCCTCAATCTGAGTGAGGAACATGTCTTTGATTGACAGCGTGTTGATCTTCTTAAATTCCATGTGTTCTATGTATCTCCTTTGAATTTTTCCACCTATGCGGCTCCCGGGCTGTTTCCGATCGGCATCCCTCAGCCATGTAGGTGATTTTGTAGGAGCAGCAGAGTCTCCTTGTCATCGGCTGAAGCGATGCTGTACAGCCGTTCCGTATATTTTTAATATAGATATTTCACAGAGAAAAGTCAAGAAAAACGTGATCTGACCAGAACCAAACAAAAAAGAGGCGTAATCTTTGGGACTTCTGTCAATTTACAAATAGACGGATTCGTTAGAAAATAGACATATGGATCGTGTTGTCTTAAGGTCTTGTGCGCTCTTTGCACAGGCTGTACGGACATAAGGAGTTTGGGGCATAGACGAAAAGAGAAAGGGTGGTAGACAATGCCTGAATTAAGTAAAGCGGTTATCCCTCCGCATATGGGAGATAAGAAGCCGAGTGAGAAGATTTTGAAGCTTGGCCGGAAGATTACGGACGTGGCGGCCCACAAGATTAAGGGCGTTACGGCAGATGATCCGGAATATTGGGGGCTGGCGGAGATTGTGACAGAGGAGATGGCGGATGTGGCATTGAAGATGAAGGTGCGCCATCACTATAAGATTGAAGAGCTGTGGAAGATGAACGATGTGGCTGAGGATGGGAAAGAGGAATTCCAGAAGCTGCTGGATGAGATGAGTTATATCGGTCTGCTGGAGTATGATTACGGTAATAATTATGATCATAACGGAGCGATTCCGGGGCCGACCGACAGGAGGTACTGCCTGCCGATGTTCGTGCCGGGGTCTGCGGAGCTGTTTAATATGGAAGAGGGGCCGGAGGGCAACAAGCGGTTAAGGGAGCATCCGGCGCTGGCAAGCTTCTTTGAGCGTATGACTTTCGTCCCGCTGGACGGCATTACGCATATGGTGCCGCCGGGAGGAGCCGGAATCGGCATGCATGTAATTCCGGTGGAGAAGGCGATTGAGATGGAGCCGGGAACCATTGATCTGGAGCACATTTCTTACTGGCTGAAGAAATACGAGGGACACATCGGCGTGGGTCAGTGTTCCTGCCGTGTGAGCCGGGGCATTCTTGAAGACGGATGCGCCGATGACGAGATGAACTGGTGCGTGGGCGTCGGTGATTTTGCGGATTACTGCCGTGAAACCGGAAAAGGCCACGACGTAACATATGAGGAAGCCATGGAGATTTTCCGCAAGGCGGAGGATAACGGTTTCGTTCATCAGATTACGAATATCGACGGAGAAAATAAGATATTCGGTATCTGTAACTGTAATGTGAATATCTGTAACGCGCTTCGGACTTCCCAATTATTTAATACGCCGAATATGAGCCGGAGCGCATTTACGGCGAAGGTGGAGAAGGACAAATGCGTTGCCTGCGGCAAATGTGTGGAATACTGCCCGGCAGGCGCGGTGAAGCTGGGACAGAAGCTGTGTAAGAAGGACGGAACGGAAGTGAAGTATCCGAAGCACGAGCTTCCCGATAAGCTGGCATGGGGCAGGGATAAATACGACGAGGATTACAGGGATAACAATCGGATCAACTGCTACGAGACCGGAACCTCTCCCTGTAAAGCGGCCTGTCCGGCTCATATCGCGGTACAGGGATATATTCGTAAGGCAAAGGAAGGCAAATACAGGGAAGCTTTGGCGCTTATTAAGAAAGATAATCCTTTCCCGGCTATCTGCGGACGCGTCTGCAACAGGCGCTGCGAGGCCGCATGTACCCGCGGCACCGTGGACGAAGCGGTTGCGATCGACGCGATCAAGAAGTTTGTGGCGGAGCAGGATCTCCATGAGGAGACCAGATATATACCGCCGGTAGTGATCGCATCGAACCGGCTGACCCAGTGGGAGCAGAAGATCGCCATTATCGGCGCGGGCCCGGCGGGGCTTTCGGCGGCCTATTATCTGGCGGTCAAGGGTTATAAGCCGACAGTATTTGAGAAGAATGCACGTCCGGGCGGTATGATGACCTATGGCATTCCGTCTTACAAGCTGGAAAAGGATGTGATTGAAGCAGAGATTGAAGTGCTTCGTGAGCTGGGCGTGGAAATCAGGTGCGGCGTAGAGATCGGAAAGGATATCTTATTAGATGAACTGAGAGAAGAGGGTTACAAGGCATTTTACATAGCGATCGGCTGTCAGGGCGGCAAGATTCCGGAGATTCCGGGAAATGACGCCGAAGGCATCGATATTGCAGTAAGCTTCCTGCACCGTGCGGCAGAAGATAATACCCAGAAGATGAGCGGCAAGGTCGTAGTAATCGGCGGCGGAAACGTAGCGGTGGACTGCGCAAGGACGGCGTACCGTTTCGGCGGCAGCGGCGTGGCAATGTATTGTCTGGAGAGCCGGGAGACCATGCCGGCGACAGAGGAGGAGATCGCAGAGGCGCTGGAAGAGGAGATCGCGATCCAGAACGGATGGGGACCAAAGGAAATCCTTAAGACTCCGGAAGGGAAGGTACAGGCAGTTGTCTTTAAGAAATGTACTTCTGTAATGGATGAGAGTGGAAAATTCAATCCGCAGTATGATGAGGAAGATACGGTTACGGTAGAGTGCGAACACATTATTTTTGCAGTCGGGCAGAGTATCGAATGGGGCGGACTGCTTGATGGTTCCAAGGTAGAATTCTGGCATGGCAATTATCCGGCTGCGGACGGACTGACCTATCAGACGGCAGAGCCTGATATCTTTGTGGGCGGCGACGTATATACCGGACCGAAGTTTGTGATCGATGCCATTGAAGCGGGCAAAAATGCGGCAGAGTCCCTCCACCGCTATGTGCATGAAGGCGCAAGCATGACCATTGGCCGGAATCGAAGAGATTTCCATGAGCTGGATAAGGAAGACATTCTGGTAGAGAGCTATGATACGATCGGCCGTCAGGAAGCGGCGGTGAATGCGGAAATCGACCATAAGCATTCCTTCCGGGATGTCCACGGAATTCTGACGGAGGAACAGGTACACTTAGAGGCAGGCCGCTGTCTTGGCTGCGGCGCGTCTGTGGTGGATGAGAATAAATGTATCGGCTGCGGTGTCTGTACGACCAAGTGCGAATTTGACGCGATTAAGCTGCACAGAGACCATCCGGAGTGCTCGAAGATGGTGCGCTCCGAGGATAAATTCAAGGAAATCGGGAAGTATATGGCCAAGAAGAGCGCCGGGCTTGCGGCTGAGACGGCGGCCGGGAAGCTTCCGGTGGTAAAGAAGCAGGCGGCAAAGGTAATTAAGAAAGCGCCCGCTGTGACAAAACAGGCCGCCGGGGCGGTAAAGAAGGCCGGAAAGACCTTAAAATCTCTCAGAAAATAGGAGATCAGGGATGCATGAACTGGGAATCGTCTTTCATATCGTAAAATCCGTCCAGGAGATTGCGGCAGAAAATCAGGCGTCAAAGGTAAATAAGGTGGTCCTTCAGATCGGCGAGGTGTCTACGATCATTCCGTACTATCTGAAGGACTGCTGGAAATGGAAATGCTCAAAGAGCGAATTGATGGAAGGCTGCGAACTGGAGATTGAGACCATTCCGGCAATCACTTTCTGCGAAGACTGCGGGGAAACCTATGGAACGGTGGAGCATGGAAAGATCTGTCCTTACTGCGGCAGTGAACATACCTATCTTATACAGGGAAATGAGCACGAAATTAAAGAAATTGAGGTAACTTGATATGAAAGACTACAAGATTATTGAGGTAAAAAGAAGTATATTTGAGGATAATGATGCAGACGCCCGCAGGCTCCGGGAAGAGCTTGCGGCTGAGGGCACGTATCTTCTGAATCTGATGTCATCTCCGGGAGCGGGCAAGACAACGACCTTGAAGCGGACCATTTCCATGCTGAAGGAGGAACTGAAAATCGGGATTATGGAGGCGGATATTGATTCGGATGTAGACGCCAAGGCAATTTCCGAGACCGGCGTGCGCACGATCCAGATTCATACCGGGGGCATGTGCCATCTGGATGCAGACATGACCAGACAGGGAATCAAAGAATTTGGCACGAAGGATCTG
The DNA here is from genome assembly GCA_910589275.1 of uncultured Dorea sp. Lineage (GTDB taxonomy): Bacteria > Bacillota > Clostridia > Lachnospirales > Lachnospiraceae > Claveliimonas. The sequence goes on along the minus strand of CAJUTH010000004.1, from coordinate 80,201 downwards.
GATCTGGTGGTGCTGGAAAATGTGGGAAATCTGGTGTGCCCGGCGGAATTTGATACCGGAAGCACGAAGAATGCGATGATCCTGTCGGTGCCGGAGGGGGATGACAAGCCTCTGAAGTATCCGCTGATGTTCTCCATCTGCGACGTGGTGCTGATCAACAAGTGCGATACCTTAAGCGTGTTTGAGGATTTCAGCAAAGAAGCAGTAGAAGAGAGGATCCATAAGCTGAATCCGAAGGCGGAGGTGATCTTCGTGTCGGCAAAGACCGGGGAAGGGTTTGACAAATGGATCAGTTGGATACGGAAAGAACTAAAGGAGTATAGAAAGTCCTGATGCGATTACAGCATCGGGGCTTTTATTTTGTCTGTGTGTCTGGTAAAATATCGGTATGGAAAAATACACAGAATAAGAGAGTTGTGATGAATAAAGCATATTACAAGGAATTTTATGACACAATTAAAGATATTGCGGAGCATCCGGTGGTGCGGCAGATGAAGCGTTATCCTCATCATGGAAATACGTCCTGTTACAAGCACTGTCTTCGGGTGGCGTATCAGAATTATGTCCTGTGCAGGAAGCTCCGGCTGGATGCAAGGTCGGCTGCCAGAGCGGGGATGCTGCACGACTTGTTTTTGTATGACTGGCATACCCATGCGAAGGAGACCGGGGAGCGGTGGCATGGGCTGCGGCACCCGGAGAAGGCGTACCGCAACGCCAGAAAATATTTTAAACTGAACAGAATAGAGCAGGATGTCATTAGAAACCATATGTGGCCGGTTACATTCCGCAGGATGCCAAGGACGAAAGAAGGATGGGTAACGGTGCTTACGGATAAGTGGAGCGGCTTGGCGGAAACAGGGAAACGCAATTAATTGATTAGTCAACTACTTTTAATCATTTTTTCCAAGTACCCAGTAGTCCTCATTATCGTTGCTGAATTCCCACCAACGGAGATTTTTCTGGCTGCAGGACAGATAGGAAAGCGCATAAGCGATGGCTGCGAGAACCGTGCCGATTACAAGCAGGTTGACGGTAAATAATAGCCCCATTCCCAGATGGCAGTAAAATCCAACCATGGTCATAAACCACAGCAGAAAGAAGAGCTGTACCAGTAATTGCTTTCGGACGCGGAAAGATGCGGTCTTTCGGCCGTCTTTATTTATGCCGAGTCTCCACATGTTATGGACTGCGAAATAGATGCGGAGCATGGTAATGCTCCACACAAAAGCCCATATGATGGCTAGATACAGCGGAGCGCAGTACATGTTCCGGAAAAAAGCCAGACAGGACAGGGCGAAAAGCACACCCAGCGTTACCTGCATCCGGAAGGCTTTGCGCAGGGAGCGGCAGATTTCGTTCACCCGTATATCTAGAGTTTTCGCAGCCTGTTCGTTGCTGTAATGATATTTTCCAAGATTATTTTGGTCAAATTGGTAAAATTCCATAAATATACCTCAAATAGTTTATTATTGGCAGCGGCTTCCGTTTTCCGTGTTGTTTCATCTAAAATTATTTTAACATAATTTTTGCAAAAGGCATAGAAATATTGTATGAAATTAGTATGGTTCAAAGAAAAAACATGAATAACAAAAAGAAAACCTTACAGCGGATAACTATAAGGCTTTCTTTTTTCTATTTGTTTAAAAGGAATGAGAGTAAGTGCATTTGCACTTTTGAGGGGGATAGTTGTTTTTCAACTATCTGACATTTAGTATATAGAAGAAATGTGACCAAAATATGTTGATTCTCTTAAACAAATAGAAATTTTTTAAAAATATTATTAATTATAGAGATGAAATGGGAGTGCCTGAGATCGTGTGTGTTTCTTTTCTGTGCGCCATTATTTTACCTATTCCCCAATAAGCAATTTCGTTTATAATATCATCTTAATATCACAGACAACCGAAAAGAATCTCCGATAGTGGCTGGCTACGGAGATTCTTTTCTGTTATAGTTATCTAAAAGGAATGAGAGTAAAGTGTGGCACTGCAAAGGTCTTATTCACAGTGCGTCAACTTAATGAGGGGGGATAGTTGTCTGTCTTTCAACTATCTGACACTTATTATAATGTACAAATATGACAGAAATATGTTCTTTCTCTAAAAGAAAAAGAAAATTTCTTAAGAAGTTCTTGCGAAAACCTAAAATAAAGTTGTAAGCAGTATATAGAGAGCGATTTTGTGACGGTTAATACAGCAGATGTCCCGGTTGTTTTTGAAAATGATATACCGGGAGAAGGGAGGAGAAATGGAAGGGCCGTTTTCCAGAACGGAATTATTACTTGGAGCAGAGGGTGTGGAAAAGCTCCGCAGGGCTACAGTTGCAGTATTTGGGATTGGCGGCGTGGGCGGCTATGTTGTGGAGGCTCTGGCAAGGAGCGGCGTGGGGCGCCTGCATCTGATTGACCATGATACGGTCAGCGTGAGCAATTTGAACCGGCAGATTATTGCCACAGTCAATACAATTGGGAGATACAAGGTAGATGCGGCAAAAGAGCGGGTGATGGAGATCAATCCGGAAGCGGAGGTCTGTACACACAAGACTTTTTATGTGCCGGAGACGGAAGAGGAATTTGATTTTACCGGGTTTGATTATGTGGTGGATGCGATTGACACGGTGACGGGAAAGCTGGCGCTGATCATGCAGGCAGAGAGGGCCGGAGTGCCGGTAATCAGCTCAATGGGAGCGGGAAACAAGCTGGATGCGTCTGCGTTTGAAGTGGCGGATATTTACCAGACTTCGGTCTGCCCTCTGGCAAAGGTGATGCGCAGAGAGTTAAAGAAAAGAGGGGTGCGGAAGCTGAAAGTGGTGTACTCGAAAGAACAGCCAGTTACAAACAGCCGTCCGCCGGGAAGCAATGCCTTTGTTCCAGCCGCAGCGGGACTGATTCTTGCAGGGGAGGTAGTAAAGGATCTGGCAGGCGCCGGAAAAGAAAGGATTTTGCCGTGAGCAGATTTCGGGTAAAAGAATATCGATGGGCTCTTAAAAAATTAAGGACAAGGTTAATTTGAATACCCTGTCCGCGGCTGGCTCCATTTGCTGGAGCAGAACGTTTTTCACATACAAGAGGAAGCCTGTTCCATGGGATGCGGAACAGGCTTCCTTTCTTAATGATATAGGAAACTTAGACGCGCCTCCGGCGGTTGTGGGAGCACAGAACTGGATTACGCCTCCGTTTGAGTATGACAAGTATTTCTTCCCCCAGAAGGAATGGATCTTGGATGCGGTTAACGAAAAGATCGTTCCGCTTGAGGGGTATGTTCCGGTTACAAACTGTACGGCGGCGGAACAGATGCGGAAGTTAAAGCTGGGAGTATAAGGATAGTTACCGTATATACAGTATTTTGCATTCACTGTAAAGATCACTGTAAAGACTCCTGTAAAGACTTCTGGTTATTGGCGAACAGATGTTGACACACCACGCCTTCGGTGATATAGTATCCATAGGAACAAAAACATACCTACTTGGTAGGAAAATAAAAAGGAGGCATAGAGATGAAGAAGGTATACACAAATGTACTGGATCTGATTGGACATACACCGTTAGTTGAGGTTGTGAACATGGAAAAGGAGCTGGGGCTGGAAGCAAAAGTGCTTGTGAAGCTGGAGTACTTAAATCCGGCCGGAAGCGTAAAGGACCGGGTGGCAAAAGCAATGATCGAGGATGCGGAAGAAAAGGGGCTTTTGAAGGAAGGCTCGGTAATCATTGAGCCCACCTCCGGCAATACCGGAATCGGCCTTGCCTCCATCGCGGCGGTCAAAGGATACCGGATGATCCTCACCATGCCGGAGACGATGAGCGTGGAGAGAAGGAATATCCTGAAAGCCTATGGAGCCGAGATTGTGCTTACGGAAGGGGCAAAAGGCATGGCCGGGGCGATCGAAAAGGCAGAAGAGCTTGCGGCGGAGACGCCGGGCAGCTTTATTCCCGGCCAGTTTACCAACCCGGCAAATCCCGCTATGCATAGGAGGACTACGGGGCCGGAGATCTGGGAGGATACCGAAGGGGAGGTAGACATTTTTATTGCCGGGGTCGGAACCGGCGGAACCCTTACCGGGATCGGAGAATATTTGAAATCCAAGAAGCAGGAGGTGCGGATCGTTGCGTTAGAGCCGGCGGATTCCCCGGTGCTTTCGAAGGGGCGCGGCGGAGCCCATAAGATTCAGGGAATCGGCGCGGGCTTTGTGCCGGAGATACTGAATACGGAGATTTATGACGAGATCTATCGGGCGGAGGCGGAAGAAGCGTTTGCCGCGGCAAAGCTCTTGGCGAAAAAGGAGGGGATTTTAGTGGGAATTTCCTCCGGCGCGGCGCTTTCCGGCGCGATAGAACTGGCAAAACGCCCCGAAAATAAGGGAAAAACGATTGTAGCCCTGTTGCCGGATGGCGGCGACCGATATTATTCTACGCCGCTTTTCGTAGAATAATCGTTGACCGGAACAAGAGCCGGAGTGTACAATGTAAGACATGAATATTGCAGATAAATTTATAAACCAACAGGATTTAACAAAGGAAGAGTTTGTGGAATTGATTTTACTGGCGGAGGCAGATGAGGCCGTCCGGCGGCGGATCACAGAGGAAGCGGTCCGGCTCCGCAAGAAGTATTACGGCTTGGACGTGTATACACGGGGGCTGATTGAATTTACCAATTATTGTAAGAATAACTGCTATTACTGCGGTATCCGAAGGGGAAGCCGGAACGTGGAGCGCTACCGCCTGACGAAAGAAGAAATACTGGAATGCTGTGAAAGGGGCTATGGACTGGGATTTCGGACATTTGTGCTTCAGGGCGGCGAGGATCCGTATTTTACCGATGAACGGATGGCGGAGATTGTCCGCGGGATCCGGGCCGGATATCCGGACTGCGCGATTACCCTGTCCATAGGAGAACGCTCCTATGAGAGCTACCGGCTGCTGAAAGAAGCCGGGGCGGATCGGTATCTTCTGCGTCATGAGGCGGCGGACGAGGAGCTGTACGCAAGCCTTCATCCGAAGGAAATGGAAGCCGCCCGGCGCAGACAGTGCCTGTATGACTTGAAGGAACTGGGCTATCAGGCCGGGGCGGGGTTTATGGTTGGGCCTCCGGGACAAAAACTGCCGGATCTGGCGGAGGACTTGGTATTTTTAAAGGAGCTTGGGCCCCAGATGATTGGGATCGGCCCATTTATTCCCCATCACGATACCCGGTATGCCGGGGAACCGGCAGGGAGCGTGGAGAGAACGGTACTGTTATTATCCATCATCCGGATTCTTCTGCCGGCGGCACTGATTCCGGCCACCACCGCCCTTGGGACGCTGGATAAGTCGGGAAGGGAGAAGGGGCTGGCGGCCGGGGCAAACGTGGTGATGCCCAATTTATCGCCGCTTAAGAACCGCAGGCAGTATGAATTATACGATAACAAGATATGTACAGGAGAAGAAGCGGCTGAGTACCGCGCGGAACTGGCCGCGGCAGTAGAAAAGATTGGATACAGGCTGGCTGACGGCAGGGGAGACGCATGGGGATAAGATAAGGGAAGGAAACGCGGATGAAGGGGAGAATAAAGCTATCTGGCATGGCTGTATGCTTACTGATCTTTATTTTAGCAGCCGGATCGGGCTATATCGTTTGGTCGGAGCAGACGGGGACGGAAGCGGACGGAAACGGATTAGCGGAAAACCCCGGCGCCGCTAAAGAATCGGATCAGCTATCCGTTTTGTACGCGGATATTTATGAGCGGCTGACAGAGAGGGAAGAGCCGCAGAGCGGGGAGCTGATAGAACAGATTGTAAAGGAGCTTGGAGCACAGGGCATTACCGCGGTTGACGGCGATAACCAGACAAATATGGTAAATGCCGGGAAGGCGGACGCAGGCTCTCAGGAAGAATCGTCCTTGTGGATGCTGCCGCAGGCGGAGAACTGTCTGCTTGCGGAAGAGGAGAAGAAGGAGATTAAGGAACTGGCGCTGAAAGCGGGGGAACAGGTAAAAGAGCTATACCGGGATGTGGAGATTATGGAAGGCCCTTCTTACGGCTCTAATATCAGGGAATTTACCGAAGATCAGAGGAAGGAAGCGGCGGCGCTTCTTGGCAGCGCGGGATTTACCAGCGTTACCAAAGACCGTAATATGGAAAACTCACAGAGTCTGGAAGCGTTTTATAAGGCGTATCTGGATCAAGAAGATGCCCAAGCTACGGTCGTTCAGGTAAATCAGGACGGATTGCTTGGGGTTATTACATTTGTCCATCGGAGTGGAAAACTGCAGACGTACTATGTGGGAGTCCGGTGGCAGGAAGGAGGGATCCCTGTGATCCGGGATACCTCGGTCAGCGACGTGTCGGAGATTAATCTGACGGAAAAAGGATATTTTATCTATGCCTACCGGGTGGTTGTGGCTCATGCCGCGCTCAGGCAGTACTGGAGGGTCAGTCCGCTTCCGGACCAGAGCCGGGAGCTTGCGGCAAAATACATCGACGGCTTAAGTTATGTGAACTATAATCTGCTTATCAGGAATTGGGACGCGGGAAATGTGGAGGAGATTCTGACGGCAGGTTTATTTGAGGATTTGTACCGGATGGATACCGGAGAAAATTTCCGGGCGGAGCAGGGAAGGATCCCGGCGGAGGTATTTGAAAGAATCCTCACCACGTATCTGCCGGTGAAAACAGAGCAGCTAAGAGAATCCTACCGCTACGAGGAAGAGAGCGGAAGCTATCTGTATGAAAGGATTTCTCCCAAGGCCCATCCGCCTTTTGGGGAGGTAGTCGAGTATGCCGAGAACGGGGATGGAACGCTGACTCTGATCGTGGACGGTGTGTGGCCGGATTACAATTCGGACTGTGCGTTTACCAATCAGATTGTGGTGCAGCCCTTTGCGGACGGAACCTTCCGGTATCTATCAAATAAAATCTGGCAGAAAGAACTGGAGATTCCAAGGGGAATTGTAACGGCAGCAGAATAAGCCTGTGCTTGGGAGGAACCGGGGAAGGGAAGGCGGCAGTTTCCGTCTCATCTCAAACGCAGGCCGCGTCCGGTAATAGGGCTACGGCGTCAGAACAGCATCCTTCAGCAGATAGAAGGGCATGGGGCCCGCGTCCAGCACCGCTTTGTGAAACCGTTTCTGGGTAAAATCATCTCCCCATACCGTTACCGCTTCTTTTTTTAATTCTAGAAATTCTACGTAGCCGATATAGTATTTCAAATAATTGCCCGGATCGGCAATGATCAGGTCGTAAATATCTTCGATAACGGCGGTGTCGGAAATGCCGTACTGATGGAAAAAGGACACCGTGTCGATCAAAGTCCAGCCTTCGTAATGGATTCCCATATCCGCCAGCGCGTAAAGGCCGAGAAGAACCGAAGCGTTGCGCTGCAGAAGCGCGGCCTGTTCTTTTGGAAGGCCGGTGAAATAATAGCTCATCATTTCCGTATAGGTAGCCCAGCCTTCCGTGTAGCCGCCGCAGCCAAGGAGGCTCCGGATAGGCGCAGGTTCTGTGGCGGCGTAATAGACGTTCTGATAGAGGTGTCCCGGGTAGCCTTCGTGGGCCAGCGTGGTATACAGATCCAGATCGTCCGGCAGGTGCCCGGAATTGATGTAAATGGTCTGGCTGTCCGTGCTGTCGATGGCGGGAACCATGTAAAAGGCGGGGCTTAAGTATTCTTCCATTTCCGGCTGGACGTATTTTACATCGGTGTCCACATCGGGAATGGCGGGGAAGTTATCCTTTAAATTGCTTTTTAAGTCAATTAAAATAGAGGCGGGGTTGGAGTCCGCCAGCGTAAATTCCCGCAGCAGTCCGGCCGAGGTTTCGGAGGCCGCATCCGAGGAGTTTCCGGCTATATTTTCGGAAGAGCTGCCGGGAGCGGCGGAAGGCGTTTCTTGGGCTTCTTCGGGAGCATTTGCGCTGTCAGGGGAACTTTCGTCTGCGGAAGATTTTGCGAGGGCTTCATACTCCGGCGATGAGAGGATTTTCTGCATGGCCAGCAGATCGTCTCTCATCTGGCTTTTGGTGAGTGTCTGTAGTTCTTCGATCGTCCGGCCGGAGCCGGTGTTTTCCTTGACCAGATGTTCATAATAGGCGGCGCCTTCGGGAAGATAGCATAATCCGTTCTGATTTCTTCCGGTTTCCCTGAGAGCGCCAAGGTCTGCGGCCAGTTTCTGGTAGGCCGGAAACACGTAGGTTTCCAGTATTTCTTTATTCTGGGACAGATAGCGATCCCGTCTGGCGTCATCGCAGCCGTCCAGTTCTTCCAGCCGGGTCTCGAAGGTGGAATACAGATAATTTCCGCTGCCCATGCCGAGAAAGGAATTGCATTCATCGATGATAGAATCGGCGGTATAGGCCGCCATGAACAGACCTGCCTCCGATTTGGCCTGTTCAAAGGAAATCAGAGAGTCAAAGTGCTCCGGAAGGGTTTTTAAAAGCTCCAGATAGGTATCCACATCCTCCGTTTTGTAAAAGCGGTATTCGGACAGGAGCACCGGGAGCTGGGACTGGATTCCGGTAAGAGGGCGCAAGGGTTCCTCGTAGAGAAAATAAGGGGTGCCCTCTAACGTGGTTTCCAAAGAGTCTTTTAACACCGTCAGGGTAAGCTGGTTATCAGGATTCAGTTCCTGATAGGGGATGTCGGCTAGAAGGTTCAGACAGTTTTCTGCGGAGGCTCCGATTTCCGCGGAGGATGCCGGATAAGAGCCGAGGGAGAGTTCCGGATCTTCAATGCCGTAATCGGAAGGATTGCGGAGGGTGTAGTGGAGCGTGACCGAGTTGGCGGAAACCTCCTGAGAGAATAAAGTATCTGTGAATGCCTCAAATTTCCGGTCGGCATTCAAAAATAAGCGGGTGCTTTCTGCGCAGCAGAAGACAAGAAGCAGGGTAAAAGACAGCAGGAGCGCGGCGATGGTTCGTTTTTTGGGCATAGTCAGTTCCTGAAATGTTTTGTCTTATACTTATGCAGAAAGCAGTCCGGTTATTCGCTGGGGGAGGAGGGTTATTTACGCATACCGTTTTACCAGCTCTGTCATCATGTCTACGCACTGTTCCATTGCTTCCGCGGTAATATGTTCGTAAGGGCCGTGGAATGCATAGCCTCCGGTTCCGAGATTCGGGCAGGGAAGCCCCCGGAAACTTAGCTGGCAGCCGTCCGTGCCGCCGCGGATGGGAATGACAAGAGGGGTTATGCCGACGGCTTCGCAGGCAGCCTTTGCATTGTTGATCAGGTGCATGCATCCGGCGATGATCTCGGCCATATTCTGATACTGGTCGGTAATCGTAAGCGTGACGGTTCCCTCGCCCCATTTTTCGTTTAGATTCTTTTCGATCAGCCGGAGGGTCTGTTTGCGTGCTTCAAACAGGTTCCGGTCGTGATCCCGGACAATATAGCAGAGATTCGCCGCCCCGCAGTCGCCGGACATGTTCATAAGGTGGTAGAAGCCTTCGTACCCTTCGGTGCCCCGGGGAGTTTCGCATCCGGGGAGCATTTGATTGATTTCCATGGCGACTAAAGAAGCGTTGATCATGGTGTCTTTGGAGGAACCGGGATGCACGCTGAAGCCCTTTATATCGAAACAGGCTTTGCAGGCATTGAAATTTTCGTACTGTATTTCGCCTTCTGTGCCGCCGTCTACCGTATAGGCGTAGTCGGCGCCGAGTCTTTCGAGGTCTAAATGGGCGGCTCCGCCTCCGATTTCTTCATCCGGGGTAAAGGCAACGCACAGCTTCCCATGAGGAATCTGTTCCGCCTGAAGGCGTTCCATCAGGGTCAGGATTTCAGCAGCTCCGGCTTTATCGTCGGCGCCTAATATGGTGGTTCCGTCGGTGGTGATCAGGGTGCGCCCTTTCATACCGGCAAGGTGGGGGAAGATGGCCGGATCAAGAATCCGCCCGCTTTTCCCAAGCTCTAAGGCTTCTCCGTTATAGTTTTCAGTTACGACCGGCGTAATGTCGCGGCTGCAGAAATCAGAAACGGTATCCATGTGGGCGATAAAGCCGATCGCGGGCTTGTCCTCATAACCTTCTGTGGCCGGGAGGGTTCCATAGAGATAGCAACGGCTGTCTAAATGTACGTCCTTTAACCCCAATTCCTTCATCTCCGCTTCTAGAACCCGCGCCAGATCAAACTGGCACTGGGAGGAGGGGACTGTGCGGCTGTCCTCATTGCTGGGAGTACGTATTACAACGTATTTTAATAGTCTTTCATAAGCTTTCATAGTGTTGGCCTTCCTTTCTACTGAGTAACGAGTAATAACAGTATAGCACATTTTTTCCAGTTTACACCCAAATAAAAAGCAGATATAATGATAAAAAAGACAATTGTTTTCAAGAAGAGCGGCCGCCGGCGCCGGAATCCGGCCGCTAAGAACTTCACCGGGGAGAGAAGATATGAAAAAAAGATTCAATGTGGATGGAATCTGCTATCCGGATGAACATTATATGGTAGATATTGAAGACCGTCTGGAGCAGATCCATAGGCTGATTGAGGATGAAAAATATTTTGTGATAAACCGAGCCAGACAGTATGGGAAGACAACGACGCTGCATATGCTGGCGCAAAAGCTCTCGGACAGATATCAGATTTTCTCCATCAGTTTTGAGGGGCTTGGGGATTTGGCATACAGAGATGAATGGGCGTTCTGCCGAAAGGTGTATGGCCTGCTCTATGATGTGATCTATTATGGCGAAAGCGGAGAGGTGGCGGATGAAATCCGGGAAGAATGCTATAAGATGAGTCTGGAAACGGAAAAGCCGGATCTTCAGACTCTTTCGAATTTTTTTTCGCGGATCTGCATAAAAGCGGGAAGGCCGGTCATTTTTATTGTGGATGAGGTAGATCAGGCTTCCAATCAGGGAATTTTCTTGGATTTTTTAGGAATGCTGCGGGATAAATATATGAAACGCAGGAGCCGTCCGACTTTTTGCTCGGTGATTCTTGCGGGCGTCTATGATATTAAAAATTTAAAAATGAAAATGGGAACGGAGAGCGTACCCCGATATAACAGTCCTTGGAATATTGCGGCTAAATTTACGGTCGATATGAGTTTTTCGGCGGAGGACATTGCCGGAATGCTTGCAGAATACAAGGCGGATCAAAATGCAGTGATGGATGTAGAAGAAATGGGGCGGCTGATTTACGACTATACGGGAGGGTATCCTTTTTTGGTTTCGCGCATCTGCCAGCTTATGGATGAGAAGGCTGTGAGTCAAGAAGATGGAAGCGGTTTGCCGCTCTGGACGGAAAAAGAGGTTCTGGCGGCAGTCAGGCAGCTTCTTTCAGAACAGAATACATTGTTTGACGATATGGGGAAAAGACTGTCAGATTCAAAAGAATTAGACCGGATGCTCCGATTGATCTTATTCAATGGAAAGCAGATTCCATACAGCCCAGACGAACATGCGATAAATCTGGGAATGATGTTTGGGTATCTGAAAAATGAAGACGGGCTTGTTGCGGTTGCAAACCGTATTTTTGAGACCTGGCTGTACAACCGCTATCTCTCGGAAAATATTGTGGGAAACGCGATTGCCGATGCGGTCAGCCTTGGGAAAAACCAGTTTGTGGCCGACGGTTACCTGAACATGGATTTGGTTATGAAAAGCAATACAGGATTCGCTTGAGTCTTGACTTTTTGAAACGCGTATGTTACGATTCCTAACATATCAGAGAAACGCAGCGACGAAGAGAGTACGCAGATGGAAGTTTTACAGAGAGATCCCGTTGGCTGAGAGGGATGGATGGAAGTCTGCGGAAGATGGCTTCTGAGCGGTGCACCGAACTGTGAATAGTAAAGAACTTCGCTAAGTGTAGAAGAAGGAGACACGGCAGTCACTAGGCTCGTGAAAGACCTCGCCAAGTGTCCGGGTGTGTGTTCACACTAAGCTCGTGAAAGACCTCGCTAAGTGTTCACAGCAGGCTGCAATGGGTCCGCCCTTTATAGCGGAGGGGTGTCATAAGGGCACCTGCAAAGGCTTTCTGCCGCGAGGCAGGAGTGAAGGAGAAGTGGTAACACGGTTAAGTCGTCTTCTCCGGTTTCAGAAGGAACCGGAGAAGATTTTTTTATCTTTTAGGAAAGACCTTGCGAAACCCCTGATTTATGAACCGCTGCGTTTTTCAATATGGAGAGGATTGAAGGAGTGAAAAATTATGTGTGAGAACTGTAGTAAACCAAAATATTACATTACAACAGCGATTGCCTATACGTCCGGCAAACCGCATATCGGGAATACCTATGAGATTGTGCTGGCAGACGCCATTGCCAGATATAAGAGAAGCCAAGGGTACGATGTGTTTTTTCAGACGGGAACCGACGAGCATGGGCAGAAGATTGAATTGAAGGCGCAGGAGACGGGAGTGACGCCGAAGGAATTTGTTGATGACGTTGCGGCACAGATTAAGGATATCTGGGATCTGATGAATACCTCTTACGACAAATTTATCCGGACTACCGATGCAGACCATGAGAGGCAGGTTCAGAAGATTTTTAAGAAGCTGTACGAACAGGGAGACATTTACAAGGGCGCGTATGAGGGTCTGTACTGTACGCCGTGCGAGTCGTTCTGGACTGAGTCCCAGCTTGTGGACGGGAAATGTCCGGACTGCGGGCGCGAGGTGAAGCCTGCGAAGGAAGAGGCGTATTTCTTTAAGATGAGCAAATATGCGGACCGGCTGATCGAGCATATTAACACGCATCCGGAGTTTATTCAGCCGGTTTCCAGAAAAAATGAGATGATGAACAATTTCCTCCTGCCGGGCCTGCAGGATCTGTGCGTGTCCAGAACCTCTTTTAAATGGGGAGTTCCGGTGGATTTCGACGACAAGCATGTCGTTTATGTATGGCTGGATGCGCTGACCAATTATATTACCGGAATTGGGTATGACGCGGATGGAAACAGTACCGGACAGTATGAGAAAAACTGGCCGGCGGATCTGCATTTGATCGGGAAAGATATTATCCGCTTCCATACCATTTACTGGCCGATTTTCCTGATGGCGCTTGGCGAGCCGCTGCCGAAGCAGATATTCGGCCATCCGTGGCTGTTGCAGGGCGACGGCAAGATGAGCAAATCCAAGGGAAATGTGCTGTATGCAGACGAGCTGGTGGATTTCTTCGGGGTAGATGCGGTTCGTTACTTTGTGCTGCATGAGATGCCATTTGACAACGACGGCGTGATCTCGTGGGAGCTGATGGTTGAACGGTTAAATTCAGAGCTGGCGAATACGTTAGGGAATCTGGTGAACCGGACGATTTCCATGACGAATAAATATTTTGGAGGAACGGTAACGGATAAGGGCGTTTCTGAGGAAGTGGACGCGGACTTAAAGTCGGTGGTAGTCCATACGCCCAAGCTTGTGGAAAAGAAAATGGAGGAGCTGCGGGTGGCGGATGCGATTACCGAGATATTTATGCTGTTCAAACGCTGCAACAAATATATTGACGAGACGATGCCCTGGGCGCTTGCAAAGGACGAGGCGGCAAAAGACCGTTTAGAGACCGTGCTTTATAATCTGATCCAGAGCATCCGCTCCGGGGCAAAACAGCTTGAACCGTTTATGCCGGAAACGTCAGAGAAAATCCTTGCCCAGCTTGGGAGCGGCAAAGTGACGGACAAACCGGAGATTCTGTTTCAGAGGCTGGATGTAAATGAAGTAATGAAGAAGGTAGAAGAGCTTCATCCGCCGGTGGAAGAGGCCGCGGCGGAGGCTGAGAATAAAGAAGCAGAACCGGTAATCGATATAGATGCAAAGCCTGAGATCAGCTTTGAGGATTTCGGTAAAATGCAGTTTCAGGTAGGAGAGATCGTTGCCTGCGAAGAGGTGCCGAAGTCGAAGAAGCTTCTCTGCTCTAAGGTGAAGGTGGGAAGTCGGATCAGGCAGATCGTGTCGGGGATTAAGAAGTATTACAGCGCCGAGGAGATGGTAGGGAAGAAAGTAATGGTTCTTGTGAATCTGAAACCTGCCAAGCTTGCAGGCGTACTGTCGGAGGGCATGATTTTGTGCGCGGAGGATGCGGAAGGGAATCTTGCACTGATGACGCCGGAAAAGGAAATGCCTGCAGGTGCGGAGATCTGTTAGAGCGGAGGCGGTGAGAAAATAAATGATATTTGATACGCATGCGCATTATGACAGCAGCCAGTTTGACGAGGACAGAGAAGAACTCCTTGCTTCCATGCCGGAGAAGGGGGTTGGGACGATTGTAAATGTAGGAGCGTCTTATGAATCCTGCTTTACTGTGCCGGAGATGGCGCGGAAGTATCCTTTTATGTATGCTGCGGTGGGCGTTCATCCGGACGAGGTTGGCGCCTTGAATGAAGAAACATTTGCAAAGCTGAAAAAACAGTTTGATCAGGAGAAGGTTATCGGGGTGGGAGAAATCGGACTGGATTATTACTGGGACAATGAATCCCATGACCTTCAGAAGAAATGGTTTATTCGGCAGTTAGAGCTTGCAAGAGAGCTGTCGCTCCCAGTATTGATCCACAGCCGGGAGGCGGCGGCCGATACCATGGAGATTATGAAGAAATACGGCGCGGGGCTTGGCGGGGTAATCCATTGCTTTTCTTATTCCAAAGAGATGGCAAAGGAGTATGTGAAGATGGGGTACTATATCGGCATCGGAGGCGTGGTAACCTTTAAGAACGGAAGGAAGCTTAAGGAGGTCGCCGAAGCGGTACCGCTGACTTCTATTGTGCTTGAGACGGACTGTCCCTATCTGGCTCCGGTACCGTTTAGGGGGAAACGAAACCATTCCGGGTATATCCGGTACGCGGCGGAAGCGGTTGCAGAGATTAAGGGGGTGTCGGCGGAAGAGGTCATCCGGCAGACGGAAGAAAATGCAAAGAGGATGTACGGACTGGCATAGAGGAGTGCTGTTCACTCCGTTCACAGCAACACGGCATTGTCACTTTCTTAACGGAAAGCAAAATACTTGGTTGAGTTTTCCATAAAATTAGGATATAATGTGTTTGTATGAAAAAGATACGAGAAACATTTTAAGGAAAGAAGGTAGGAGTTATGGCATTAGTAACCACAACTGAGATGTTCAAGAAGGCTTATGACGGCGGATACGCAATCGGCGCTTTCAACGTGAACAACATGGAGATCGTTCAGGGTATCACAGAGGCGGCTGGCGAGCTTAAGAGTCCGGTTATTCTTCAGGTATCTAAGGGGGCACGCGCTTATGCTAACCACACATATCTTGTGAAGTTGGTAGAGGCAGCTATTCAGGAGAATCCAGAGATTCCGATCGCTCTGCATCTGGACCACGGCGACAGCTTTGAGCTCTGCAAGAGCTGTATCGACGGTGGATTTACATCTGTTATGATCGATGCTTCTTCTAAGTCATTCGAGGACAATATCGCGCTGACCAAGCAGGTTGTTGAGTATGCGCACGCACATGGCGTTGTAGTTGAGGCTGAGCTTGGAACACTTGCAGGTGTTGAGGACGAAGTAGTTGTTGAAGCTGGACAGGAAAGCTATACACGTCCGGAAGAGGTTGAGGAGTTCGTGGATAAGACAGGCTGCGATTCCCTTGCAATTGCTATTGGAACATCACACGGCGCATATAAGTTCAAAGCATCTCAGTGCACACGTAATGCAGACGGTATCCTTGTACCGCCGCCGCTTCGTTTTGACGTACTTGAGGAGTGTACAAAGCGTCTTCCAGGATTCCCAATTGTACTTCATGGTTCATCTTCTGTACCGCAGGAGTTCGTTGAGATGGTTAATAAATATGGCGGAAATATGCCGGATGCAATCGGTATTCCAGAGGACGAGCTTCGTCATGCAGCAGAGCTGTCAGTATGTAAGATCAATATCGACTCTGATATCCGTCTTGCAATGACAGGCAACATCCGTAAATACTATGCTGAGCATCCGGATCACTTTGATCCACGCCAGTATCTGAAACCAGCTCGTCAGGCTGTTAAGGATATGGTAGCTCATAAGATTCAGTATGTATTGGGAAGTGCGGGCAAGATTTAAATGTTACTGTAATTTTCACTTGCATTTTTAAAATGATTGAGTTATACTAACATGCATAGCAAGAACAAAGGCGTTCCAATTTTGGTTGGGGCGCCTTTTTGTTACTATTCACTCCGTTCATAGCAACTTTCGCAAATCCATTGAAAATTCGCATCGCGAATGGGATTTGCTCACACCTGAATCACTTCCTTACGTACTTTGCAGTGAATGCAAAGTACTGTGTGAACAGTAATATGAGCGGCAGCCTAGGCCGTTCACAGCAACAATTTGCTTGCCTGAACGACTGATTTGCTATATTATAGGTAGAAGTAAGTTTCTCTAGTTAGATGTAAACAAAGAAAGGAAACAAGAAAAAATGAGTGAGGTTATGAATGTAGCTAAGATATTTGGAGAAGACGTTTTTAATGACACAGTTATGCAGGAGCGTCTTCCGAAGAAAGTCTACAGGGATTTAAAGAAGATGATACAAGAGGGCAAGGAGCTGGATCTGGCAACGGCGGATGTGATTGCCCATGAGATGAAGGAATGGGCGATTGAAAAGGGGGCTACCCATTATACGCACTGGTTCCAGCCATTAACAGGCGTGACAGCCGAGAAGCATGATTCCTTTATTTCTGCGCCGATGGAGAATGGCAAGGTGCTGATGAGCTTTTCCGGTAAAGAACTAATTAAGGGAGAGCCGGACGCGTCTTCATTCCCGTCAGGCGGGCTCCGTGCTACCTTTGAGGCGAGAGGCTATACAGCGTGGGACTGTACATCGCCGGCATTTGTAAGGCATGACGCGGCGGGCGCGACGCTCTGTATCCCGACTGCGTTCTGTTCTTATACGGGAGAGGCGCTGGATCAGAAGACGCCGCTGCTGCGTTCTATGCAGGCGATTAATGAGCAGTCTTTAAGGCTTCTCCGCTTGTTTGGCAATGAGACGGCTAAGAAGGTTACGCCTTCTGTCGGGCCGGAGCAGGAATATTTTCTGGTGGACGCAGAGAAATTTATGCAGAGAAAGGATTTGATTTATACAGGCCGTACCTTGTTTGGCGCAATGCCTCCGAAGGGTCAGGAATTAGACGACCATTATTTTGGAACGATCCGCCAGAGAATCGCGGGATTCATGAAAGACGTGAACGAGGAATTGTGGAAGGTGGGAGTGACGGCGAAGACGCAGCATAATGAGGTGGCTCCCGCACAGCATGAGCTGGCTCCCATCTATGCGGAGTGTAATGTGGCGGTAGACCATAATCATCTGGTTATGCAGACGTTAAAGCGCGTTGCCTGCCAGCACGGCATGAAGTGCCTGCTTCATGAGAAGCCATTTGCAGGGGTAAACGGTTCTGGCAAACATAATAACTGGTCGCTTACTACTGACGAGGGAAAGAATCTTCTGGATCCTGGAAAAGCGCCCCATGAAAATATTCAGTTTCTTCTTGTACTTACCTGTATCCTGAAAGCGGTAGATGAGCATGCAGATCTTCTCCGTGAGTCGGCGGCGGATCCGGGCAATGACCACAGGCTTGGGGCTAATGAAGCTCCTCCGGCTATTATTTCTGTATTTCTCGGCGAACAGCTTGAGGATGTGATCGAGCAGTTGATCAGTACCGGAGAGGCAACCCATAGCTTAAAGGAGGGCGCGCTTGAGACCGGAGTAGACACCCTTCCTGATGTTAAGAAGGATGCGACAGACCGTAACAGAACCTCGCCGTTTGCGTTTACCGGCAATAAATTTGAGTTCCGTATGGTAGGCTCCCGTGATTCCATTGCGGCTCCGAATGTTGTGTTAAATACAATCGTGGCAGAAGCGTTTGCAGAAGCCTGCGAGGTATTGGAGAAGGCGGATGATTTTCATAAAGCGGTACATGATTTGATTAAGAAATATGCAACAGAGCATCACAGAATTGTATTTAATGGCGACGGATATGCAGAAGAGTGGGTAGCGGAGGCGAAGAGAAGAGGACTGCCGAATATCAAATCTATGGTAGAGGCGATTCCGGCTCTTACGACAGATAAGGCGATCAAACTGTTTGAGCGTTTCCATGTATTTACAGAGGCGGAGCTTCGGTCCCGTGCGGAGATCAAGTATGAGAATTACGCAAAGAATATTAATATCGAAGCGAAGACTATGATTGACATGGCAAGCAAGCAGATTATTCCGGCTATTATGAAATATACGAAGACGCTTGCGGATACGGTACTTGCCGTAAGAGAAGCCGGCGTGGACGCGTCTGTTCAGGCGGAGGCGCTGGAAGAGGTAACCGCGCTCTTGAAAGAAACGTCAGATGCGCTGCGGGCGTTGGAAGAAATTACGGAAGAAGCGGGAAGCATGGAAGAAGGGAAGGAACAGGCAGAGTTTTTCAAATTCAACGTGTTCCCGGCAATGGATGCGCTGCGGGCTCCTGTTGATAAGCTAGAGATGATTGTAGATAAAGAGGCATGGCCGATGCCTTCTTATGGAGATTTGATTTTTGAAGTATAAGATTTTCTATAGTTTAGAAAATCGTTAGTAAATCTTAAGAACCTTACACTTGGAATCCATATACGGATATGGTATTCTTTGTGTAAGGTTTTATTTATCTTATTAGGAAAGACCTTGTCACGCTAAAGCGTGAAAGTGTCTTCCTAATAAGATAAATAAATAATAATGCGCACTCGCGCGAAGAGGAATTATGTCGCAAGCGACCGCGCTCAGCGCGAGAATGTGCTTTAGCACATTCTTTATTTTACTAGGAAGCTGGTTTGCAGCTTTTACAAGGAGATTAGGATGACGAAACAGGAATTTTTAAGCCGGTTGAAAGAATCGCTGGAGAATGGGCTGACCGGCCGTGCGGTACAGGAGAATATGGATTATTACCGTTCTTACATAGAAGAAGAGGCAAGGAAGGGACGGAGCGAAGAAGAGGTAGTGGGAGAACTTGGCGATCCATGGGTGATCGCGCAGTCTGTTATTAATATGGCAGAGAACCGCGAGGCGGCGGGAGATGTATATGGCAGCGGTGAGCCGGGAAATTTTGGCGGACAGGGATATTCGGATACACAGGTCCATAACTTTATAGTGAATAATTGGTGGAAGCGGCTGTTGTTTCTGTTGGGGATTATTGGCATCGTATTGATTGTATTTGCAGTGATAGGAGGATTGATTTCACTGGTTATGCCGATCGTGCTTCCTGTATTAGTGATTATCATGGTGATAAGGCTGTTCAGACGAATGCGGTGAAAGAGTAAGAGAAAAGTAAAAGACCGATGGGGGAGCCATCGGTCTTTTGAGGGGAGTATAAATAATTAATAAGGGGTTGTAGGAAGTGCTTCTTCCTACAAGCATTAGTATAATATAGGATAAAGCAAAATGCAAGAAAAAATTATAAAAATATTAACATTATTCCAGATTTGCCATTTTTTTCCAAGATAAACGTACATAGAACTAGTAAAACAGGAAATAATAATCTCGTAATCAAATTGATTAGGAGGAAAAAACAATGGCAAATAATCAGAATTCAACAAACCAGAATGCATCTAATAGAAATGCATCTAATCAGAACGCATCTAATCAGAATGCATCCAATAAGAATGCATCTAACAAGAACGCATCTAACAAGAACGCATCTAATCAGAATGCGTCTAACAAGAACTTTAGCGACAATTACTAAGAATCAGAAGAAAAAAATGGCGTCGTCCGGAGGGCGGCGTCATTTTTCTTCCTGTTAAATAAAAAGTTTACGCTTGACAGCATAGAAGACAGACAAGTAAGATGGAAGGATAGAGAATGCAGTTAAGGATAGTCAGGAGAAGAACATGAAAAGATATGAACTGACTGCGCCCTGTCATTTTGGTCTGGAGGCAGTCTTAAAAAGGGAAATTATAGAACTTGGGTATGAGATTACAGAGGTGGAGGATGGACGGGTAAGCTTCTTAGGAGATGCGGACGCTGTCTGCAGAGCTAATATATTTCTGAGGACGGCGGAGAGGGTACTGTTGAAAGTGGGTAGCTTTAGAGCTGTTACTTTTGAAGAACTATTTGATCAGACCCGGAACCTGCCATGGGAAGAATACATACCTAAAAACGGCAAATTCTGGGTGGCTAAGGCGGCTTCTGTAAAAAGCAGGCTGTTTAGTCCCTCTGATATTCAATCTATTATGAAGAAAGCTATGGTAAAAAGGCTTCAGGAGCGTTACCATATGGAATGGTTTCCAGAGGACGGACCGTCTTATCCTATCCGTGTGTTTTTGAAAAAGGATGTGGCGACGGTTGGGATAGATACCTCCGGAGTATCCCTGCATAAAAGAGGATATAGGGAGGTGTCAGGAAAAGCGCCGATTACAGAGACGCTGGCGGCGGCGCTGATTATGCTGACGCCATGGAGAAAAGACCGGATTCTGGTGGATCCTTTTTGCGGCAGCGGAACATTTCCCATAGAGGCCGCAATGATTGCGGCGGGAATTGCGCCGGGCATGAATCGCTCCTTTATTTCTGAAGACTGGACAAACCTGCTGGAAAAGAGACATTGGTATAACGCGGTGGAAGAGGCAAATGATTTGATCAGGGATGATGTGGAAGCTGACATTCAGGGATATGATATCGACCCGTCTGTTATAAAGGTGGCTAGAAGAAATGCACGTGAGGCAGGCATAGATCATCTGATTCATTTTCAAGAGAGAGATGTGAGAGAATTGAGGCATCCAAAAAAATTTGGATTCGTGATTACGAATCCTCCCTATGGAGAGCGGCTGGAGGATAAGAAAAACCTGCCGGAGTTATATCGGGCTTTTGGAGAGAGTTTCCAGAGGCTGGATTCGTGGTCGGCATATATGATTACAAGTTATGAGGATGCAGAACGGTATTTTGGACGGAAAGCAGATAAAAACCGTAAGATATATAATGGAATGTTAAAAACATATTTTTATCAGTTCCTAGGGCCGAAGCCGCCAAGGAAGAAGCGTTCCGATTAAGACGGGAACCTTCCCATCTGCTGAGAGTATGGCATATGAGTAATTTGATATAGGAAAGGAAAAATATAATGGATAAATTAATATTTGCTACGGGAAATGCCCATAAGATGGTAGAAATACGTATGATATTAAAAGATCTAAAACTGGAGATATTATCCCAGAAGGAAGCGGGAATAGACGCCGAGATTGTGGAAGATGGAACAACATTTGAGGAAAACGCTGTAATCAAGGCGGAGGGAATCCGAAAAATTGCCGCGCAGAATCCGGAATATCAGAACTGCATCGTTCTGGCGGACGATTCCGGTTTGGAAATTGATTATCTGAATAAGGAGCCGGGGATCTATTCGGCAAGATATATGGGCGAGAATACCTCTTATGATATTAAGAATAATGAACTGCTTCGAAGAATGGAGGGTGTGCCGGAGGAGAGGCGGACGGCTAGGTTCGTATGTGCCATTGCGGCGGCATTTCCGGATGGAACTACGAAGGTGGTCAGGGGAACCATGGAGGGAAGGATCGGGTATGAAATTGTCGGCGAGAATGGATTTGGCTACGACCCGATTTTTTATCTGCCAGAGTATGGCTGCACCAGCGCAGAGCTGACCCCGGAGAAAAAGAACGAATTAAGCCACAGGGGAGAGGGACTTCGGAAGATACGTGCGGTCATAGAAGAGATGAAAAAATTTCTTTAATATAGAAAACGGTAAAAGGAAAGAGCAGGAATTTGTATGAAGATTTTGATTATAAGTGATACTCATAGGTCTTTGAAGACGTTGAAAGAGGTTCTTAGAAGAGAAGAGCCTATTGACATGCTGATTCATCTGGGAGATGTGGAGAGGCAGATGGCAGATATCCGGCAGATGGTAGACTGCCCGATACACATGATTGCGGGGAATAATGATTTTCTTTCCGGCCTGCCGAATGAAGAGGAGTTTGAAATCGGGAAATACAAAGTATTTATTACTCATGGACATGCATATCTGGTAAATATTACAGAGGAGCATCTTCAGGAAGCGGCTAGAGCGCTGGGAGCGGATATTGTTATGTATGGACATACCCATAGACCGTCGCTTACGATAGAGGAGGATTTGGTGACGCTGAATCCGGGCAGTCTTACATATCCGAGACAGAGCGGCAGATGTCCGAGTTATATGGTCATGACGATTGATAAGTCTGGCAGAGCGGCCTTTGAAACATTTTATCTGAAAAGATTATAGTCGATAAAAACCGAAAGGACTGGTTATTTAATGGTTATTTAATCTTTATTTAGTATCTTTTAGATGAATTTTAGTGTATAATAGATTTATTCGGCGCTTCTGCGTATATGCGTTTTAAGGCAGACATGGAAAAAGGGAGAGGGATCATGGCGGAACCTGTTTTGGGGAATCCACAGAATACGATAGAGATTCTTAAGAAATACAACTTTACATTCCAGAAGAAATACGGACAGAATTTCCTGATTGATACGCATGTTTTGGACAAGATCATCCGTGCCGCCGGGATACAGAAGGAAGATTTTGTGCTGGAGATCGGGCCGGGAATCGGTACGATGACCCAGTACCTTGTGCAGGCGGCAGGCAAGGTAGCGGCGGTAGAGATTGACCGGGCGTTGATTCCGATATTGGAGGATACGCTGTCGGAATACGGGAACGTCAGGATCATCAACGAGGATGTTCTGAAGATGGATCTAGGGAAGCTTGCAGAAGAAGAGAGTGGGGGAAGGCCGATGAAGGTAGTGGCGAATCTCCCGTATTATATTACGACACCGATTATCATGGGATTGTTTGAAAGGCATATTCCGATAGAGAGCATTACAGTGATGGTTCAGAAGGAGGTTGCCGACCGGATGCAGGCGGCGCCCGGCACGAAGGACTACGGCGCGCTGTCTTTGGCGGTACAGTATTATGCCGAGCCGTATATTGCGGCGTTCGTGCCGCCCAACTGTTTTATGCCCAGACCGAAGGTAGGCTCGGCGGTGATCCGACTGAATTGTCATAAGAAACCGCCGGTATGGGTGAAGGATGAGGAGCTTTTGTTCCGGATCATCCGGGCGTCCTTCAACCAGAGAAGAAAAACTTTGGCAAATGGCCTGAGCAATGCGCCTGATCTTGCTGTTTCTAAGGAGTTGATTATAGATAGCATCAAGAAGATGGGGAAAGGAGCCAGTGTGCGGGGAGAGACCCTGACTTTGGAGGAATTTGCGGGGCTTAGCAATTATATGGCTGATTATTTAGCCGAATGACCAGCAAAAAGCATGGTCCTTTATTTTAACGAACACTAGCTGTTCGTTAAGTATCACTTGTCAACCCGGTTTAGCAATAGAAAGAAGGAGAGGACTATGAGTAATTTTTCACCGAAGATGCTGTTTGAAATTACACCAGAGATCACTCATTTGGCAGAACTGTGTGAGGAGAATAATGCGATTGAAAAGGAACTGTACGGAGAATACGACGTAAAGAGGGGACTGCGGGATATGAATGGAAAAGGCGTTCTCGCGGGCCTGACAAATGTTTCTGACGTACGTGCAAAGAAAATCGTGGACGGGGAAGAGGTGCCCTGCGCCGGCAACCTGTATTTCCGCGGATATAATATCAAGGACTTGGTACAGGGATTTTTGAAGGAAGACCGGTATGGTTTTGAAGAAACGGCATACCTGCTGCTGTTTGGAGAGCTGCCGAATGCGACGGAGCTGGAGAATTTCAAAGAGATGTTAGCAGACAGAAGAACTCTGCCGCCGAATTTTGTAAGGGATGTGATCATGAAGGCGCCAAGCCGCGATATGATGAACAGCTTATCAAGATCCATCTTGAATCTGTATACATATGATGCGAAGGCGGACGACACATCGATACCGAATGTGCTCCGCCAGTGTTTGAACCTGATCAGCCAGTTCCCGATGCTGATGGTATACGGCTATCACGCTTACAATTACCGCCGGGGGCGGGATTTGTTTATTTATGCGCCGCGTCCAGAGCTTTCCATGGCGGAGAATATATTGATGATGCTGAGGGAAGACCGCCAGTATTCTAAGCTGGAGGCGCGGATTTTAGACATGGCGATGGTGCTGCATATGGACCATGGCGGAGGCAATAACTCTACGTTTACCACCCATGTGGTGACTTCATCCGGGACGGATACTTATTCTACGATGGCGGCGGCGATGGCATCCTTAAAGGGGCCGAAGCACGGCGGGGCGAATATCAAGGTTACCAAGATGTTTAACGACATGATGAAGGTGGTAAGCGACTGGGAGGACGAGGCCGAGGTACGGCAGTATCTGTACGATTTACTGGATAAGAAAGCCTTTGACCAAAAAGGTCTGATTTATGGAATGGGCCATGCGATTTATTCTATTTCTGACCCGAGAGCAGAGATTTTTAAGGCTTTTGTGAAGCAGCTTGCAATGGAAAAGGGCTATGAGAAAGAATACGCCCTTTATGAAAAGGTGGAACGTCTGGCACCGGAGGTAATCAGCGAGCGCCGCAGGATGTACAAGGGCGTTAATGCAAACGTGGATTTCTACAGCGGTCTGGTGTACCAGATGTTGAATCTTCCGTCGGCTCTTTATACGCCGATTTTTGCGGCGGCAAGAATTGTAGGATGGAGCGCGCACCGGCTGGAGGAGCTTAGGAACGTGGATAAGATTATCCGTCCGGCATATAAGTCGCTTGCTCCCCACCGGGAATACATTCAGATGGGGGACAGGTAGATGAAACAGGAATTTTATTTTCCGTCAAGCGACGGACAGACAAAGATACATGGAATTATCTGGAGGCCGGAAACGGAAGTGAAGGCTGTACTTCAGATCTGTCACGGCATGGTAGAGTATATTGACCGGTACGACGGATTTGCTTCTTATCTGGCAGAGAGAGGAGTCTGTGTGACAGGGCACGACCATCTAGGGCATGGGAAATCAGTACAAAGCGAGGAACATCTGGGCTTTTTTCATGAAACTCATGGAAATCAATATGTAATTACGGATATCCACAAGCTTCGCCGGATGACGGAGAAGGAATATGCCGGGATACCTTATTTTATGATGGGACACAGTATGGGCTCCTTTTTGCTTCGGCAGTACCTTACCATGAGGGCAGAAGGTCTGGCGGGAGCGATTATCATGGGGACAGGCTCCATGCCATATGGGCTTCTGAAGGCAGGGCAGACAGTGTGCCGGGTGATTGCGGCGGCGAAGGGCTGGAGGCATAGAAGCGACTTTGTGAACCGGCTTGGCATGGGCGGCTATAATAAGCAGTTTGAGCCGAGCGAGAGTTCCAAGGACTGGATTACTTCTGATGATGAAATGCGGAAAAAGTACGAAGCTGATCCGCTGTGCAGTTTTACTTTTACGGTAAACGGCTATTATCAGATGTTTGAGGGCATGAAGACGCTGACCAGACGCGGGGCGGCCGGGAAGCTTCCGAAAGAGCTGCCGGTGTTTTTCGTGTCAGGTGCGGAGGATCCGGTAGGGGCTAATGGCGAAGGTGTGGCGGAAGTATTTCACAAATACCAAGCGGCAGGGCTTATGGATGTGACGATGAAGCTGTATCCGGAGAAACGACATGAGATACTGAATGAGACAGACCGGGGAAATGTCTATGAGGATCTGTACCAGTGGGTGAAGGCACATGCGGAAGAATCATAAGAAACAGCAGAAGCAGTTGAATAAGAAGCTGCTTGGGCTACTTGTCATATTGGGGATACTGGCTGGCTGCTATACATATTTTGTAGATCCGCAGTTTCCGGGGAAATTTGCGGCGGCGGTGGAGAACTGCACCGAGAGTGTCGAATGGTTTATAGATATCCTGACCGGAGACGACGCTGAACCGGCCATAGCTCCCCAGGATATTCCGGAATATTCCGGGGAGCCTTATGTTGTTGTGGAAGGTAATGAACCGGATTTTTCTGACGAGGAAAGAAGCGAGGATTCCTTCGAGGATTACAGCGAACTGGACAGGCTTGGAAGGTGTCAGGAAGCATGCGCCAATGTGGGCGAGGATCTGATGCCTGATGAAAAGCGCGGGGATATCAGCGAGGTAAAACCCAGCGGATGGGAAAATGAATACTATGAATTTGTGGATGGAGGGTATGTCTACAATCGCTGCCATCTGATCGGCTATCAGCTTGCCGGAGAAAATGCAAACGAAAAGAACCTAATCACAGGAACCCGGTATATGAACGTGGAGGGAATGCTGCCTTTTGAGAATCAGGTGGCGGAGTATGTGCGGGAGACAGGAAATCATGTGCTTCTTAGGGTGACGCCTATTTATGACGGAAAGAATCTGGTGGCTTCCGGGGTGCAGATGGAGGCGGAGTCGGTAGAGGATCAGGGAGAAAGTGTGCAGTTTAACGTATATTGCTACAATGTGCAGCCGGGAGTGGAGATTGATTATGCTACCGGGGAAAATTGGATAGAGGAATAATGCTGTGAACAGCAACTGATGTGAGGCGCCTTTGCAGAGGCGTCTTTTATTATGTAAAATAAAAGAATTGACATAGGGATAATATGAGCGATACAATATAAGTACATAATTTAAGGCAATAATAAAAAAGGGGGTTAAGCGGATAAAGAATGTGGAATGAGGAAGAGAAGGGGCAGAGATATCCGAATTTTATAAAAGAATCTCAGGCGGCATACAAGACGCCTGAAGATCCGGCGCTGGGGCGTTTGTTTTCAAAAAAACAAGGCGAGTATACAGTAGAGGACTATTACGCTTTACCGGATGAATGCAGAGCAGAACTAATTGACGGTGTAATTTATGATATGGCGGCGCCGGATTATATTCATCAGGTAATCGCCTTTCAGATTGCAGTACAATTAGATGCATGGATTAAGAAAAAGAAGGGATCCTGCATGGTGATTGTTTCACCAGCAGATGTACGGCTGGATAAGGATGACAAGACGATGGTGCAGCCTGATGTATTTGTCATATGTGGAAAAGAGAATACAGATTCGTATGGAGAGAATAAGGGGCCGGAAGAAGACCAGAAGAAAGAAAGCGAGGCGCTCCATGCGTTTTGGGGAGCGCCGGATATGGCAATTGAAGTATTGTCCCCATCCAGCGATAAAAAGGACAGGATTGTTAAATATAGAAAATATAAAAAGGCCGGAGTGAAGGAATACTGGGTCGTTGATCCAAAATCTGAAATTGTTGCAGCACACTGGTTTGCTGGGGATGCGGGAACGAGCGTATATACTTATCAGGATGAGATTCCGGTACGTATTTTTGATGGAGCCTGCAGGGTATCTTTGAGAGATATTCCGCAGAGTGAGAGATTACTGACCAAGTTGGGAATCACAGATAGGTAGAAGATTACTGTGAGTTACTGTACATACAGTACTTTGCATTTACTGCAAAGTACGTAAGAAAGTGATTCAGGTGTGAGCAAATCCCATTCGCGAAGCGAATTCTAAATGGATTTGCGAAAGTTACTGTGAACGGAGTGAACAGTAACGGTTGCAATTATACGGAAATTGTTATATTATGAGATTGTAGTAATACATGTTATAATACGAGTTTCGGAGGCCGGAAATGGGAGCAATAGAGAAAACAAAGGCGACACCGTTGTATTTGCAGCTAAAGAATAAGATTAAAAGGGAGATTCGTACAGGGATGTTAAAACCTGGCGAGAAGATTCCGTCAGAGGCGCAGCTTCAGAAGGAATACGGAATGAGCAGAGTGACAGTCCGCAACGCAATGGCGGAGCTGGAGGTAGAAGGATATATTATTAAGGTTCAGGGAAAGGGCAGTTTTGTTGCGCAGTCGGATATGCTGAGACTGCCGATTGGCGTTACCAGTTTTACAGAGGATGCGAGAATGCAGGGTGTCAATCTGACATCGAGAGTTGTAAAGTTTCAGATCGAAGATATTACCTCTGATCTGGACAGAGAGTTTTTTGCAGGAAAAACAGAGGGTAAGGTACTGGTGTTTAAGAGGATCCGTATTGCAGACGGAGTTCCCGTTACCATAGAGGAGAATCATCTCTCGCCAAAGATGCTGGATATGCAGGAGGAGAATCTGGAGGGATCTTTTTACGAGATCCTTATGAACAGGTATCATCTGGTTCCTTCCAATAAGGGGCGGAGAAGTGTCAAGATTATATTTGCAGATGAAGAGATTGCAGAATATCTGAATCTGTCTGTGGGTACTCCGGTTATCAGCAGCGAGATGTGCGTGTTCGATATCAGCGGAGAGCCGATCCATACGGTGCGCGACTGGGTCAGGGGGGATAACGACCGGTTTATCCGGTGGTACATATAGGGCAGCCTTTTCGGGAGAGAGGATTGAACAACATATAATAATACGAGTTAATACAGAATGCACATTTGTTAAACATGCCTAAAATGTGCATTTTTTATTGGTGAAAAAGAAGAATAACTATGCGAAACTAACAAATTAATAAAAATATTGAAATTTGTATTGACATATATTTTGTTGAAGAGTATTCTTGAATTAAGACGAGTTAATACAAGATTAACGCGTGCATAAGAGTACTCTTTAAAAGGGCTGACGAGCCATTAAGTCGCAAGCGACCGCGCCAGACGCGAGAATGTGCTTTAGCACATTCATTATTTTAGCGAAATACAGAAAAATTATTCAATGGAAAAGGAGAAGCATAGTTATGGAAATCAGAGAACTTTTGGAAAAGATCATTCAGAAAATGGAAGCAGACGGCGGTATTAAGAGCGTAGTGTGGGTTGCGGCCGGAGGCTCCCATGACGGACATTGGGCGGCACAATATTTTATGGATCGAGAATCCACAGTTGTCCGCTCCCAGATGGTTACAAGCAGTGAGTTTGTATATGCGGCTCCAAAGAGGGTGGGTAAAAATACCATCGTGGTTCTCACTTCTATGAGGGGGACCAGAGAGACGATTGACGCGGCGAAAAAGGCGAAAGAGCTTGGAGCGGTTACGATTGGCCAGTATGTTCAGGAATCTGGTCTTACCGAGGTGTGCGATTATAATGTACAGTACGGAAGTATTTGGGAGGACGACGAGGATCAGAGTAAGACAAACGCAGGAAATGCGCTGCGGATGGCAATGGCAATTGTGGATATTACAGAGGGATATGAGCATTATGGGGATGCAATGGAAGCATTTACAAAGATTCAGCCGGCATATGTAAAGGCGCGGGAGTACTGCAGGCCGCTTGCAGAGAAATGGGCGGAGCGGATGAAGGAGGAGACTTGCATCAACGTACTGGCCAGCGGCCCGGCCTATGGCTCCGGTCATATTTTCTCTACATGTAATATACTGGAGATGCTTCAGATCCAGTCGCCCACATTTAACAGTTGTGATTTCTTTCACGGACCTTTTGAGATTACGGATAAGAACGAAGCGTTTTTTCTGCTTGTTGCCGAGGGCAGAACAAGGGCGGCAGATGAGCGCGCGGTAACTTTCTTAAAAAAATATGCGGGGGAGAAGGTGTACATATTAGATGCTAAGGAGCTGGGAATCAATAATTTAAGGGATACCGTGGCAGAATACTTTAACCACCTGCTGTTCACACCCGTCTTGAATAATGTATATATGAAGGCATTATCGAAGGCGGCCGGAACAGATTATACGACCCGCCGGTACATGTGGAAAGTAGAGTATTAGTGAAAACGCCCGCTTGTAATTGCGGTTGATTTTCAGTATAAATTCATGTAGAATAAATGAAATGCGGAGCAATCCGCAGCATTATGAAATACATGTAAAAGGAAAATACAATGAAAGCAGCCGCAAAAGAGAATACAACACCTTTATATATACAATTGAAGAACCGCTTGATTGGCAAGATACAGACAGGAGCATTGCGGCCGGGAGATAAGCTTCCGTCGGAATCGGAGCTGCAGAGGGAATACGGCTTGAGCCGCGTGACAGTCCGGAATGCGATGACGGAGCTGGAAGTGGGAGGATTTATTGTCAAGGTTCAGGGAAAGGGAAGCTTTGTAGCCCAGCCGGATATGCTGCAGCTTCCAAGCGGCGTAATGAGCTTTACAGGGAATGCCAAGATGCAGGGAATCAGGCTGACAACGGAGGTTTTAGAAGCTGGGATAAAACCGGTAAATTCAGAGCTGGACAAAAGTTTCTTTGGATTAGAGGACGGCGGTGAGATTATGGCCGTTAAGCGGATCCGTATTGCGGATGGGATTCCTATTTCTGTGGAGGAGAATCACTTTTCGGCAAAGCTTGAGACACTTGCAGGGGATGACTTGACCGGATCGCTCTATGAACTGCTGATGAGGAAGTATCGTATGATTCCTTCAAATAAAGGCAGGAGAAGCATCTATATCAGTTATGCGTCTGAGGAGACTGCCGGGTATCTAGATATCAGCGTGGGAACTCCGGTTATTGATTCAGAGCTGTGCGTGTTTGATATTAACGGAGACCCAATCCATACGGTCCATGAGATCGTACGGGGAGATAATAATAAGTATATGAAATGGTACGTGTAGAGTAGTTACAAGAGGTATATAATACATGTTAAGACGAAAGAATCGAGTCTGAATATAAGACTCGGTTCTTTTTACTAAAAAAGAAGTATAGAAATTATGCAGATTGTACAAAAATATTGCTTTTTTATAAACAGTATTGACAAATCATGAAAATACAATTATCTTAAATATAAGACGTGTTAATACATTTTATATCGGAGGGAAGTCTCATGAAGAGGAATCCAAGAATTGTTGGAATTGGGATTGCCGTTGTTGATATATACCGTCATCACGGAAAGATGTATCCGGGGGGCAATGAATATAATGTGGCATATCACGCAAAACTACAGGGTGCAGACGCTGCTTTTATGGGAGTATTTGCAGATGATAGGGCGGGAAAGCTTCTGGAAGAGATTTTGCAGGAAGCCGGGATCGATACCAGCCATTCCCATCATGAGAAGGGTTCCAGCGGGTATGCAATTGTGGATTTGGTCCGCGGGGACAGGGTATTTGTTGACTGGAACCGGCAGGGAGTGACAGATCTGTATCCGTTTTCATTTACAGAAGAAGAAATTGAATATATAAAGACATTTGATATTGCGAGCTTGAGTAAAAATTCCAGAGTGACCTATGAGAAATTCGAGCGGCTTGCAGAGGCGGGGGTCGCGATGAGTTATGACTTTAACGATAATTTTACAGAGGAAGATATCAAGAGGATAGCGCCCTGTGTGAAGATCGGGTTCTTTTCTAGCAGCCATTTGGAAGAAGAGGAAATAAAGGGACTGCTGAAACGCTGCGTGGATCTTGGCTGTGAAATTGCGGTTGGAACAAGGGGCGAGAAAGCGTCGATAGCATATGACGGAAGGAATTATTATTACCATGATATTGTCCGCGTCAAGGCGCGTGATACCATGGGAGCGGGGGATTCTTTCATTAGTGCATTTCTAACGAATTATTTATCAGCGGGGGCTGACGAGTCTTTTACTGCTGAGGATAAGATAAGTGATTTACTGCGCAAGGCGGCAGAGTATGCGGCCGGCGTAGTGGTCAGGGACGGAGCGCTGGGAATCGGGTATGACGTCGATCCGGACCGGCTGTCCGAAGTCATCAATATTTAGAGGGATTTTAAAAAGAAATGGAGGAGAAAGGTTATGAAAAAAAGAGTTTTGGCATCTTTGCTGTCGGCAGTAATGGTACTTGGAATGCTGTCAGGCTGCGCAACTTCCGGTTCGGGAGGTTCTGATAGCGGAAGTGATGAATCCAGTGATGCAGACGGAAAAGTTACGCTGAAGTTTTTGAATAAGTATCCGGAAGAAGAGTATGTACATTATTTTGAAGATGCGGTCGCGGCATTTGAGGATGCAAATCCGGATATCCATATTGAGATGGAAAATGTATCCGATCAGGCGATCAAGGATAAGCTAAGCGTGGTTGCTTCCGGCGGAGACATGCCTGATATTTATTTCTCGTGGACGGGCGAGCGTGTAAAGAGATTTGCCCGCGGCGATAAGGCTCTTGATTTAACGCCGTATCTGGAAGAGGATACCGAGTGGCGCGACAGTTTCCTGCCGGCGTTTTTGAATAATTCTACTTATGATGGAAAGACCTACGCGATTCCGTTTAGAAGCAGTATTATGTATATGATCTATAATAAGAAGGTCTTTACAGATAACAAAATTGAGATTCCGGAGACATGGGATGAATTTCTTGAGGTATGTGAGACGCTGAAGGGAAAAGGAATTACACCGGTTGGATTTGGAAATGCCCAGAATTGGTATTCTTCATGGTGGATCGGACTCTTTAATGCAATGATGGTTGCCCCGGACGTTATGAATACTGATTATACTCCGGAGACAGGCGAGTTTACAGATCCGGCTTACGTGGAAGCTGTACAGACATTTCTGGATATGAACGACAAAGGATACTTTGGAGATCATGTAAATTCAAAGGATTACTATGAGGTCCGCGAACAGCTTGGAGCGGGGCAGGTTGGAATGATGCTGGACGCTACGGCGCAGTTTACACAGTACGATGACATTGCCGGCGAAGAGGGCTGGGGATTCTTTAAGATTCCGGTTATGGAAGGCGCTGCGGGAGATCCCGGCACGATCGGCGGAGGCGGCGAAGCATGGCTTGTATCCAGCACATGCAGCCATCCGGATGAAGCGGTAGAGTTCCTGAAATTCATGACCAGCGTTGAGCAGGGACAGAAGCAGACTTCTGAGGCCGGGCTTCCGAATGCGCTGATTGGCGGAATTACATCGGACAATGCTACGGCAGCGCTTGTTGAGGCTTATGAACAGGCGGAAGGATATACGAATATTGCCGACTGGCTTGACTGTGCGGTGGAGGCTTCCATTGCCGATCAGTATATGGCAAGTATTTCCGAAGGATTTGACGGAAAATCAGCCGAGGATATTATGGCAGATGTACAGAAGGCGGCAAAGGCTGTAAAGGAAGAGGCAGAGTAATCCGGCTTCTATAAAATAAGGGCGCGCTGTGCGGACATTTCCGTGGGCGCGCTCCAGTTTTAAGGCGGCGATTGGATCCCATACGCGTAGTGAATATGAAATAGGTTTACGAATATTACTGTGAACGGAGCGAACAGTACGCGCCCGGTAAAGAGGTGAGGCTATGAGCAGAAAAGGCAGCCGGAAAACAGCATTTATTTATCTTGCTCCGGCAATGATTGTTATTATTGTATTTTTATATCTTCCGATTATATTGAACTTCATGAACAGTTTATACAAATGGGGTGCGATGAGTACGGAGGTAAAATGGGTTGGTTTCAAATATTACAAGCAGCTTGTGGAAGATGATACCATCCGCGTTGCGTTGAAGAATAATCTGGTATTTGTAATTACATCGGTTGTCTGTCAGATCGGCGTATCGCTGGTGATATCGGCGGTTTTGGAAAGCAAGTTTTTGAGGCGCTGGCAGTCTTTTTTCCGGACCATTTATTTTATTCCGTCACTGTTAATGATTACGGTTACGGGTATTACATTTAAAATGCTGTACAGTCCGACGATCGGTCTTCTGAATCCGGTTTTGGAGCTGTTTGGCGTGAATACATCCAATGTTGATATTCTGGGAAGTGCAAAGACGGCGATCTGGGGTGTGGCGGCGGCTTCCCAATGGCAGTTTATCGGATATACGGTAGTTCTGTTTGTTGTTGCTATGCAGAGTATTTCAGATGACATTTATGAGGCGGCTGAGATTGACGGCGCGTCGGGGATACAGAGATTTTTCCGTATTACGGTGCCGCTTATGAAAAATACCATTATGATCAATATGATCATCATCATTACCGGAGCTGTCCGCGTATATGACGAAGTGTATGTTATGACAAACGGTGGACCGGGCCGTGCTACCCAGACTCTGGCAACCTATTTATATCAGGTAGGTTTCAAGAACGACCAGATGGGATATGCATCAGCAATTGCATTCTTTGTATTTATCATTACGTTTATTCTGGGCTTGTTTCAGATGAAGGGTTATGATCTGGGCGATGATTAAGGAGGAACTGGTATGAAGAAAAAAATTAGCCATATCCTGATTTTGGCGGTTCTGATTCTGTTTGCGTTTATCATTATCCTTCCGCTGGTCTGGATGGTGCTGACAGGATTCAAGACGAACACGGAACTGTTTCTGGAGCCGTGGAAGCTTCCGGAAGAGTGGAAGGTTGAAAATTATATCAATGCATGGAATGCCGGAATCGGAGTATTTTTTAAGAATAGTGTGATCACGACCGTTGGGTCTACGGCTCTGTCAACCCTTCTGGCATGTTTTGCGGCGTATCCGCTTTCGAGGATCCGGTTTAAGACGAAGAAGTTGTGGGTCATTATCATATTGGGCGGTTTGATGCTGGCGCCACAGTCGGCGGTAATTTCCCTGTTTAAAATGTCGCAGGTGCTGGGTCTTTACGATTCCTATGTGGGAATGATGATCATCACCGGCGCGTTCCGCATACCATTCGCAACGTTTCTGATTATGACGTTTTATAAGGATATCAGCGTGAGTCTGGATGAGTCTGCATATATTGACGGAGCGAAAACAAGGCAGGTGTTCTGGAGGATTATCATACCTTTGAGCAAACCGATTATTGCGTCCTGTGCGATTGTAAGCTTCCGGGCAGTATGGAATGAGCTTATGTTTGCAAATGTGCTGCTGGAGTCTACGGCAAAGAAGACGATTCCGATTGGACTTGTTAATTTTCAGGGGGCGACCACAACTAACTGGACTATGGTTATGGCAGGCATGGTAATTGCATCTGTTCCACTGATCGTTGTGTTTTTGTTCCTGCAGAAGCAGTTCATCCGTGGTCTTACGGCGGGCGGTGTGAAAGGTTAAGAGATTATCGTGGATGAAGCGGATAGCGGGCGGTAAGAGACGCCGCCGAAAGCGGAGAGGGAAAAGAATTTTAGGAATAAAGGAGAGAATGAGATGGAAATTAGAGAACTTATTGAAAAAATAGCAAAGGATATGGAGGCGGACGGCGGTATCAAAAGTATTGTTTGGGTAGCGGCGGGCGGTTCCCATGACGGGCACTATGCGGCGCAGTATTTTATGGATCATGAGTCTACCGCGGTGCGTTCTCAGATGATTACCAGCAGCGAATTTGTATATGCGCCGCCGAAGCGCGTAGGGAAAAATACGATTGTTGTGGTTACTTCTATGAGAGGAACCAAGGAAACCATTGAGGCGGCAAAGAGGGCGAAGGCTCTGGGAGCAGTTACGATCAGCCAGTATGTAGAGGAGTCGGAGCTTACGCAGGTGTGTGATTATAACGTACAGTATGGAAGCATCTGGGAGGATGATAAGGATCAGAGCAAGACGAATGCAGGCAATGCGCTGCGTATGGCGATGGCGGTTGTGGATATTGTCGAGGGTTATGAGCATTATGACGAGGCGATGGACGCATTTACAAAGGTGCAGCCCGCATACGTTAAGGCAAGGGAATACTGCAGGCCTCTGGCGGAAAAGTGGGCGGAGGAGATGAAGAATGAGAGCTGCATTACGGTTCTTGCCAGCGGCCCGGCATACGGTTCCGGACGTATTTTTTCTACCTGTAATATTCTGGAGATGCTGCAGATTCAGTCTCCAACCTTTAATAGTTGTGATTTCTTCCACGGTCCTTTTGAGATTACGGATAAAAACGAGGCATTCTTCCTGCTGATTGCCGGAGGAAGGACAAGAGCGGCGGATGAGAGGGCGGTTACATTCTTGAATAAATATGCCGGCGATAAGGTGTATATGCTGGATTCGAAGGAGCTGGGGCTGGATAACCTGAAGGATTCCGTATCCGAGTATTTTAACCATCTGATTTTTACACCGATCCTGAACAATGTGTATATGAAGGCTTTGTCGAAAGCTACAGGGATTGATTATACCACGCGCCGCTATATGTGGAAGGTAGAATACTAATTTCTTTGCGCAGCCATTTGTAAGACGTTACATAGAATCGGGCGGGTAAAAATGATGCAGAAATTGACGGCGGCAGAAGATAAACCACTGTATATTCAGATACGGAATACAGTGCGGGAACAGATTCAAAAGGGAGAACTGCGGCCGGGGGATAAGATTCCTTCGGAGGCGATTTTGCAGAAGACTTTCCATGTGAGCCGCGTGACGGTCCGCAAGGCGGTGGAGGAACTGGTCAGGGATAATTACCTGATCAAGCTTCAGGGCAAGGGGACCTATGTTTCGTGGGTGCCGGAGTTTGAAAATAAGGAAGGAGTCGCCAGTTTTTCCAAGCTGTGCAGGATGCAGGGAAAAGCTACGATTGCCAGGGCGGTGAAGGCGGAGCTGGTCCGCGGCGACAGGGAACAGTGCAGTTTTTTTCATGTGAATGAAGGTTCATGGCTTATGTGCGTGGAACGGGTCAGGAAGGTAGACGGACTGCCGGTGGTGCTGGAGACGAATTATTTTCATCCCTTTTGTGAGTTCCTGAAACATGAGGATTTGACGGGCTCTGTGTATGAGATCCTTACTTCGAAATATCATATATATCCCGCAAAAAGAGGACTGAATGAGGTGGGGATTGTAAATGTGGGAAGCCGTGAGGCGAAGCTTTTGGATATCAAGGAAGGGATGCCTGTGCTGACCAGCCGGGTTCAGGTGTACGATGGGAAGGACAATCCGGTGCATGAAGTGAGACAGCTTGTGCGGGTGGACCGTCCGGAGGTATTCAAGTATTATATTGACTGAGGAACTCCTTTGCCAGAGTACAGACAGAAGCTTATGTAAAATAATATGAGTTATATAACTCGTATTATTTTATTGGAGAAATATTGACATTGGTATTATAAATGGTATTCTAAAAGCATACAACATAAGACGTGTTAAAACAAGGAGGAGGACAGAATGGAAATTCAGAAAATCATAGCTGGGATCAAGGAGAAAAGCGATAAAAAAGGCGGCATCAGAAACGTGTATTTTATTGCCTGCGGAGGTTCCCTTGCCGGGATTTATGCGGGATGGTATCTGCTCGATAGGGAGACCAGCCTGTTTCGTACGGGACTTTATAACGCCAGCGAGTTTATCCAGACGACACCGAAGGCATTTGGCGAGGATACCCTGTGCGTATGCTCTACCTTAAAGGGGACGCCGGAGGTAGAAGAGGCAATTAAATTCTGCAAGGAAAGCGGCGCGTATACGATTGCTCTTGTGGGCGAGGGAAATGAGGCAAGTACAAAGTATGCGGACGGAGTGATCCGTTTTAAATCCATTGGAGAGGTTACTACGCCGATGCTGGAGACCAATGTTACTCAGGCGCTGGCTCTGTCCTTTGAGCTTCTGAAACAGTATGAAGATTATGCATATTATGAGGATGCAAGAAAAGCATTTGACGTTTTGGAGGATATGGCGGCTAAAATCCGCAGATACGTAAACAATGGACCTGCCCAGCGGTTTGCGAAAGAGCATAAGGACGAAGATGTGATTTATGTGATGGGCGGTGCTCCGGCAATGGGAGTATCTTACGCTACTTCAATCTGCAGCCTGATGGAGATTCAGTGGATTCATTCTCCTACTGTAAATTCCGCGGAATTTTTCCATGGTCCATTTGAGACTCTGGACAGGAATCTCCCGATGGTGCATTTGGTCAGCGACGGAAGAAGCCGCGAGGAAGACATTAGATGCCAGAGATTTATGGATAAATTCGGCGGTAAGATTACGACGATCGACTCCAAAGAACTGGGCATTGATGTGCTGGGCGATCATGTAAAAGAGTATTTTAACCATGTATTCCTTGACTGTGCATGGAGAGAGTACCTGACCGCGCTTGCAGATGCAAGAAAGCATCCAAAAGACGTGCGCAGATATATGTGGAAGATGGAATACTGATTCTGCTTTTATGCGAAAATGGGGACATTCCGGGATGTCCCTGTTTTTTTCGGGTTTGCGGTATGTTACAATGAGACTGAGGTGATGGTATGTTGATGGATAATATCATTGTCCGGGCATTATCCCGGGTGTTTGATCTGATTCTGCTGAATTTATTATGGCTGGCATGCTCTCTTCCGGTTATTACGATCGGGGCGTCCACAACCGCGCTGTACTCTGTGACGCTGAAGATGGCGGCGAATGAAGAGGGATATATTCTGCGGGGATTTCTGGAGGCATTTCGGAGAAACTGGAAGCAAAGTACGGTGATCTGGCTGATTCTTCTGGTGATCGGGGCGGCTCTTGGAGCGGATTTTATGATTGTGCGCCGGCTGCCGGGAGTCCTCGGGGCGGCGGGAATGGCGCTGACGGGAGCTGCCGCCATGCTTTACCTGATTGAGGCGGTTTTTGTGTTTCCGCTGATCGCGAAGTTTGAGAATACGGCGATTCATATGATGAAAAACGCGATACTGATTCCAGCGGCGAGATTTCCCTTTATGGTACTGGTAATGCTGGTCGTGGGAATGTGTTTTGCGCTTACCTTTCTGAATACAGCGACGGTTCTTATTGGGGCGGTGGTATGGAGCCTGATCGGGATGTCGCTGCTGGCTTTTGCCAATTCATTTCTTCTTCTGGGGATGTTCAAACCGTTTATAAAAAAATAGATATTTCTTTCATCTGATTGACATATAAAAATCATTATGTTACTGTATAGAAGTAAATACATTTCATGAGATTATTCATATGTAAATATACTAGAATTACAGAAGCATAAATTGCGGAGAAGTTCGCGGTATCATGCAAATCAGATAAGGAGGATTAAATTGAGCGAATACAGAACATATGATGAAAAAGGAGAAGGAAGATCCAGATATCCGGATTTTATAAAGGAGTCGCAGGCAGTATATCAGGCAACCGGGGATCCGGCGCTGGAGCGTATTCTCAATAAGAAACAAGGGGAGTATACGATAGAAGATTATTATGCGCTGCCGGAAACCTGTCGGGTAGAACTGATTGACGGCGTAATATATAATATGGCCGCGCCGTCCTATGGGCATCAGGGAGTAGGCGGAGAGTTGTTTTTTCAATTCAGGAGGTATATCATGGAGCGTAAGGGAAGCTGTTTTCCGTTTATGTCTCCGATTGACGTGCAGTTGGATCAGGATGATAAGACGATTGTACAGCCGGACGTGATCGTGGCCTGTGATCGTGACAAGATTAAGAAACAGGTTTATTATGGTGCGCCGGATTTGGTGGTAGAGGTTCTTTCACCGTCGAATACGCTGAAGGAGCAGAATTTAAAGTATCACAAATATAAGAATGCGGGAGTGAGGGAGTACTGGGTGGTCGATCCGCACAAGCAGGTTGTGGCTGTGCATGATTTTGAACACGGCGGTGCGCCTGTAGTTTATACCTTTAAGGACAAGGTGCCGGTGGGTATCTTCGCCGGGGAATTAGAGATCGATTTTGCAGAGCTTTATGAGAATATCCGGTTTTTGTATGAGGATAAAAGTAGTACAACGAATATTAAGTAATTGGCAGTTTGACTAGCTTATTTTCCTGATAGCACTACTCCACAAGCCTCGACGCAGCCACCGCTGCGCCTGCGTTTGTGAAGCGGCGCTCTCAGAAAAATCTTCCATCTGTGCGGTTAGGGGCTGTCTGCCGGAAACTGGGCGCTCTATTGTGCAACGCATAAGAGGGCGTTTTAACGAAAGTGAAATCCACTGCTTACCTACAGAACCTGCCACTGGCAGCTTCTTCCGGATGCATGGCAACGTAGACTTGGATGCGCAGGCTCACCTGCGCATTCTAGCCGAAGTTAGCAGTTAGTTCACTGGAGTGTTGCCCAGCATTGCACAATAGAGCGCCCAGTTTCCGGCAGACAGCCCCTAACCGCACAGGTGAAAAATTTTCTGCGGAAAACTATCCATAGGCTATAATTCTTTTGACCGTTCAGTAGCAGCCTTGATGCATTCCATGACTGCGCCTCTCATGCCTCCGGTCTCTAGTTTTTCACAGCCTTCGATGGTAGTTCCGGCAGGAGAAGTTACCATGTCTTTGATCTGGCCCGGATGCAGATCCGTTTCCAGAATCATCTTGGCGGTTCCAAGGCAGGTCTGCGCTGCAAGGCGGTATGCGGTCGCTCTTGGGAGTCCCTGTTTAACGCCGCCGTCCGCCATGGCTTCTATGAACATGGCGGCGTATGCCGGACCGCCGCCGCTGAGTCCGCAGACCGCGTCTATTAAATGTTCGGGAACCATTTCCACGATTCCGATGGTTTCATAGAGGGATTTTGCAGAGGCAAGCTCATCTTTGGTAAAGTTGTTGTCCGAACACAGCGCGAACGCCCCCTCATATACCATAGCAGGAGTATTCGGCATGATGCGCAGGATGCGGGGAGTGCCGTTTATCATTGCCTGCAGCCGCACTGTGGTGACGCCTGCGACGATAGACATCATAGCTTTATTGTCCAACGCATCTTCGCACATAGCTAATGCATCCTCTGCCTGCTGCGGTTTTACCGCCAGAAGGATAATGTCTGCATTCCGGCATACTTCCGCATCATTTGCGGATACGGTTACGCCCCAGTCTGAGGCTTTGTCCCTCATAGACGGATTGATATCATAGACAAATACGTTTTCTTTGGCGATAATGCCGCTTTCCAACGCTCCGTACAGGATGGCTCCGCCCATATTACCGCAGCCGATAATTCCAAGTTTCTTTGTGATCATAATTGTTACCTGTCCTTTCTGAGAGATATGATATTTTCTGCTGTTGTGCAGGCGCTGCGGCTCTTGCGGCGTATATGCGCTTTCCGGCTTTCTATGACGGCGCCTGCATGACGGCTTTAGAATCTAATAATGTGTGCGGTGAAATTCCCATGCCTGTTCCAAGGCCCCGGGAGTCTCTATTAACAGCTTGGTTCCTTCTGCCATACAGCGGGCGGCATAGAGCATGCCCTTGTGTCCGATGCTCATGCCGGCCTGTTTAGCGGCGGCCCAGTGGTGCAGAGGCGTTCCTCGGCACATTGCTGCCGCGCTTAGAGTGATCAGGGGGATCCGGTGGCTGACCTCGGAGGCATCGGTTCCGATGGAAATGGGAACAGGCGTATCCTCTAATGGCTCTAATCCAGAGAAATAGATTCCCTGATTGTTAAATCCGGCTTCCCGGCTGATCTTGGCGGCAAAGGAAGTTTCTTCATCCGTATATTCGGGCACGGGAACCTGTTTCATTGCCTGATAGTAAAGTTCTGCCAATACGCGGTTTACCTTCATTTCCTTACAGCTTCCTGCCAGTTCGATTTCTACGGCGGTTCCGGTCATCAGCGCAGCTCCTCTCGCGCAGTCGTCTACCCGGCGGCTGGCGTCGTCGGTACGGGCGCGGCTGGACGACCGGATGAAATAGTTGGTCTTTGCCAGATCGGGCACCACGTTGGCAGGAATTTTATTGTCGATGTAGGCGTAATGCATCCGGACGTCGTCCGGCACATGCTCCCGAAGATAATTGACCCCGATATTCATAAGCTCTGCCGCGTCCAGCGCGCTTCTGCCGTCTTCCGGCGATTTGGAAGCGTGGGCGCTGATTCCGCGGAAGGTATAATTCTTAATATCCTGCGACTGCCAGATGTCGTTGCTGATGCGGTTCCGGTCAAATGGGTGCCACATGACGCCTGCGTCTAGTCCGTCAAATACTCCGGCTTTGTCCATTACGATTTTGCCGGACATAATTTCTTCCGCCGGACATCCATAGACGAGAATGGTTCCGGGGGTCTTACGGGTGTTCATGTCTTCTTTTAAGGCGCAGGCAGCGGCGCAGACTCCGGTTCCCAGCAGATTGTGTCCGCAGGCGTGTCCCAATTCCGGCAGCGCGTCATATTCTGCCAGAAATCCAAGACGCGGACTGCCCGTTCCCCAGACAGCCGTAAACGCGGTACGGATTCCAGCAGTGTTCCAAGATACCTCAAACCCTTGCTTCTTTAGGAATCCGGCAAGGCATTCCGAGGAGTAAAACTCCTCATAGGCAGGTTCAGGATGTTGGAAAATATCATCGGCAATGCGGATGATTTCTTCTTTATGGGAAGAAATCCAATGAGAGATCATGTTCATAATGGTTGTCCTTTTCTTATTTGATGGCGTCTGTGAGGGACTATGTATGCGGCACTTCGTCTCTTTCACATTTCGTTACGAATCAAAGGGATAGATTTCACCTAGAGGAATATCTTCTAATACATCCAGATATTCCTGACCAAAGGTATCCGCAAAATCTGCAAGGGCAAGCGAGACTGCTTTCTTTCCGTCTTCGCCCAGAAGCTCAATCAGAGTTTTGCTGAGGGTGTGCTTTAGGTGGGCGGTATGAAAATTAAAATTCTTCATGCAGGAAGAGCCCAGTTCCTCTTTCTTCTGTGCAAGCCGGAGATTTTCCTCCTCGGTCAGAGGGAGTCCCCAGTCAAATTCACAGCGGTTTCCGCCCCAGCTTAAGGAGGTGGTGGTCGGAGTACAGACAAAGTCCGGACGATACCCCTGATAGACGGCATTGTCTATATTTACACAGTAATACCGTCCATATTCCAGAATGCCGTGCTTTTTCCACGCGTCGCACCATGCGCATTTTGCAATATAGGTCTGCAGAGTAGGCTCGGTCCTTAGCTGCCCAAATTCCATCTGCCCGGGATAGTCGGGCTTCCATTCGCCGTAGGCCTGATTCGTCATTGTTGTAAGCTCGTCGCCGTGAGCCATAGCATTTAGCGCCATGCGTTTCCCCCGTTCATTTCCATAGGCGGTCATGCCTGCAAGGATGGCGTCTTGGCCTTTATCGCCCCCAAGCTCTATGGCATGTTTGGCAAAATAGGCAAACAGCATGGCATGATGCTCAATCAGGCAGGAGGCTTTTGTATCTGCCATATTAATTTCCCCTTTCAATCAATGTTGTCGATATAAA
This sequence comes from uncultured Dorea sp., assembly GCA_910589275.1. Classification (GTDB taxonomy): domain Bacteria; phylum Bacillota; class Clostridia; order Lachnospirales; family Lachnospiraceae; genus Claveliimonas. The sequence goes on along the minus strand of CAJUTH010000004.1, from coordinate 37,567 downwards.
AAGTATACTACAGAGAACCGTTTATGAAAAGGAATAGTGTTACTTTGTTTGTTTCACGGCTCAGGAATGCGCCGGACTGCGCATCCCGTGAGAATATGATTCGGGTGTGAGGGGCGATTTTTGCGAAGCAAAATTTTACCATAACGGACATTAGCAGTCCGTTAAGTGTGAATTCCGCCCCCGAATCGTTACTATGAGCGGTCTTATGGGCCGTGAATAGTAATGAATAGTTGGATTTATTGCGGACGATGCGTTGCCAAGTTTGGCCAAACATGGTATATTATAACTAATCTTTTTGTCAAGTTGAACAAAAAAATTATAAGAAAGAATGGTAGGAGTGGTTAAAATGTATCAGGAAGAGTATAAGCGTTGGATGGAGGCGGATCTGGAGGATGCGGATCTTATGCCGGAGTTATCCAGAATTGAAGGCAATGACGAGGAGATCAAAGATCGTTTCGCGGTAGCGCTGAAGTTCGGTACGGCCGGGCTCAGAGGAGTGCTCGGGGCAGGGACGAATCGTATGAATATTTATGTTGTGCGTCAGGCGACGCAGGGGCTTGCCAACTGGGTGAAGACGCAGGGCGGAAGCCAGACGGTGGCAATCAGCTATGACAGCCGTTTAAAGAGCGACATATTTGCAAAGACGGCGGCAGGCGTTTTGGCGGCAAATGGGATCCATGTGAGGATTTATGACGCGCTGATGCCGGTACCCGCGCTTTCCTTTGCAACGCGTTACTATAAGTGCAACGCAGGCATCATGGTTACGGCATCCCATAATCCGGCCAAATACAATGGGTATAAGGCTTATGGGCCGGATGGCTGCCAGATGACGGACGACGCAGCGGCCATCGTATACGACGAGATCCAGAAGACGGACGTGCTGAACGGGGCAAGTTTTATTTCCTTTGCAGAGGGTGTTGAGAACGGCATGATCCGGTTTGTGGGCGACGAATGTAAGAAGGCGCTCTATGAGGCGATTGAATCAAGGCAGGTTCGTCCGGGCTTGTGTAAGACGGCGGGGCTGAAGCTGGTTTACAGTCCGTTAAACGGCGCGGGGCTTGTACCGGTGACGCAGGTTTTGAAGGATATCGGAATTACGGATATTACGATTGTGCCGGATCAGGAGTATCCGAACGGCTATTTTACAACCTGCAGCTATCCAAACCCGGAGATTTTTGAGGCGCTGGAACAGGGACTGAAACTGGCGGAGGAAACAGGGGCGGATCTGATGCTGGCAACGGATCCGGATGCAGACCGTGTAGGTATTGCCATGAAGTGTCCGGACGGCTCCTATGAGCTGGTAAGCGGAAATGAAGTGGGCGTACTGCTTCTGGATTATATCTGCGCAGGGCGTATTGAGAAGGGAACCATGCCAGAGAAGCCGGTTGCTGTGAAGTCGATCGTATCTACACCGCTTGCTGACGCGGTTGCAGAGCATTACGGCGTGGAGCTTAGGAGCGTGCTGACTGGGTTTAAGTGGATCGGCGACCAGATTGCAAGGCTGGAGGCAGACGGAGAGGAAGACCGATTTATTTTCGGATTTGAGGAGAGTTACGGATATCTGGCAGGCCCTTACGTGCGTGATAAGGATGCGGTGATCGGTTCTATGCTGATCTGTGAGATGGCGGCATATTACAGAAGCATCGGCAGTTCCTTAAAACAGAGGATGGAAGAGATTTATACGGAGTACGGACGTTATCTGAATAAGGTAGACAGCTTTGAGTTCCCGGGTCTGACCGGAATGGATAAGATGGCTGGCATTATGCAGGAACTCAGGGATAATCCGCCGGAAGAGATCTCGGGATATAAAGTTGAGAAGGCTGTGGATTACAAGAAGCCGGAAGAGACTGGGCTTCCAGCGGCGAATGTACTTATTTATACACTGGAAGGCGGAGCAAGCGTGATTGTACGTCCGTCCGGAACAGAGCCTAAGATTAAGACCTATTTTACGACCCTTGGAAAGGATCTTGAGGAGGCGCAGGCTCAGAAAGATAAGCTGGCGGAAGCGCTAAAGCCGATGTTTGCATAGAGGCGCAAGAATAACATAAAACGCTATTGAATTAACATAAGAATTGTGATATACTATCTTTATCTTGAGGGAAGCCATCCTGCTTCCCTCAAAATATCTAAGCCGGAAGGCATCACATTTTCGGAGCTTCGTATCGAAGGACAACCCCGGTAATGATGAAGAACAAAAGAAAAGTGAAAAAGGAAAGGAGAATTTGCGTATGGCAAATGTTTTACAGCGATATTTTCCCATAATCAGGGACAGGCAGGAGGTTCTGGAGGAGATTAGGAGTCAGGCTTCCGACACCGGATTGCAAATGGATCTGCTGCAGGAGTATACGTTTATTGCTATTGACATTTTTAAGAAAATCCTTCAAAATAAAGGGGTAAGGAAATGTAATAAATTAGATGCATGGCTGGCTTTTTTAAGCGTGGATGAACCGGAGAGAATCGTAGAGCTGATCGAAGTATATCCGGAGTTCGAGCCGCTGTATAAGGAAGTATATGGGATGTGCAGGAATATGGAGGATTTTATGGGGATATTTTCGGAAGAACTGGCGATTCTCGATAAGAATACGGTGGATTACATGATTGATGAGATGCAGGATAAGATAGATGAGCAGAAGGAAACTATCAATGACTTAGAGGATAAGCTGGCGCGGCAGCAATCTTATCAAGAGCATTTGGAACGGCTTAATCGTAAGCTAGTGGAAGAGCATAGGACGGATGATTTGGTTCGTGCCGCCTGTGACAGGGAATTTCAGAAGAAGTTGCTGTCGGAATATGGATTTTTATAAAGGGGTTATTGGGAAATAGAAACATTTATCAAAACTCAGAAATCAGGTAAAAACTTGTTAAAAATCGACATAGACAAATTACTAAATTCACCGGGGTCAAGGGCGTGAAGCTCTTGTACGACCAGTTTTTCAAAGCAGTGATGAACCCGGAAATCACCCCGGAGCGGCTAGAAGAACTGCTTTCCCTGATTATAGGGAAAAGATAAAGATATTAAATGTCCTTCCCGCGGATTCCACGCGGATTGCGGCGGAAAATACTTTATTGTTATTGAATATCGTAGTGGAGCTTGAGAATGGGAGTATTGCAAATGTGGAAGTGCAGAAGATCGGCTATGCGTTTCCGGGGCAGAGAAGCGCCTGCTATTCGGCAGACCTGCTTCTGCGCCAGTACAAACGGATCAAGGGGGAACGTGGGAAGGCCTTTAGTTACAAGGATATAAAAAAGGTTTATACCATCGTGCTGTTTGAGGAAAGTACCGGGGAATTCCATAAATTTCCGGAGAAATACATTCACCATATGAAACAGGCTTCCGACACCGGATTGCAAATGGATCTGCTGCAGGAGTATACGTTTGTAGCTATTGACATTTTCAAGGAAATCCTTCAAAATAAAGGGGTAATGGAATGTAATAAATTAGATGCATGGCTGGCTTTCTTAAGCGTGGATGAACCGGAAAGGATCGTAGAGCTGATTGAAACATATCCGGAATTTGAGCCGCTGTATAAGGAGGTATATGGGATGTGCAGGAATGTGGAGGATTTTATGGGGATATTTTCAGAAGAACTGGCAATTCTCGATAAGAATACGGTGGATTACATGATTGATGAGATGCAGGATAAGATAGATGAACAGAAAGAGATAATAGAAGTACAGAGAGGTAAGATAGACGGACAGAAAGAGACCATCAATGAGTTGGAGGGCAGGCTGGCGCGGCAACGATCGTATCAGCAAAGTCTGGAACGGCTTAATCGTAAGCTAATGGAAGATCACCGGACGGATGATTTGATTCGTGCCGCTTGCGACAGGGAATTTCAGGAGAAACTGCTGTCAGAATATGGCCTTATAGAAAGGAATGGTGGATAACAGAGGATAGAAGCCTAATCAGTCCGTGGGAAACGGCCTGCCGGTTTACGGCAGGTCAGAATTTCCGCCTTCCCGGTCAAACAATATTGCGGGGATTATTTTATGGACCGGTTCCGTAAGGGGAGCCGGTCTTCTTTTTTTGCGTTCGTTCATCAATTCAACGAGCAGGCTCACTGCTTCATAAGCCAGCTTGTCAATCTGTTGTCCTACGGTGCTGAAAGGAATGACGCCTTCTCTGGAAATAGGGGAATTGTCAAATCCAACCAAAAGATAATCCTCTGGCAGCCTTCCATATTTTCGATAAAGAAGATTCAGAAGGACATTTGTCTGCGTATCATTGGAAATGAAAATGCCTTTTTTGCAGGAAGGATAGGTTTGGACAATTTCATCCAGCACGCTGGTCAACCGGGTCTGAATGGATTCATAGCTGCTTTCAATTTCCCGCAGGAAAAGCTGGTGGGGGAGATTATGTTCCTGACAGTAATCAAGAAAGCCCTGCACACGCCCATAAGCTGGAATGGCCGGGTCTGCCGGGGAATTGATGTGCAGAAGCACATCGCAGTTATGTCTGTGGAGGAAATCCGCGGCCTGCCGTCCGCCGGAGTAGTTGTCAGAATTTACGCTGCACACATGCTCGTCTTCGCGTTCTATGGCGACGATAGGGATGGGTAATTCTGCCAGTTCTCTGGAAGGAATCGTGTGGCTTAAAATAATCAGGCCCTCGATTTTATAGGCAAGAAGCTCCTGAATATACTTTCGTTCCGTATCCCCCTGCTCGTTTCCGGCAAAAACAAGGAATTTATACCCGAAGGTCTCGTAGGTAGAGAGGATCCGGCTCAGCATTTCCGAATAGAAATGGAGAACCAGATTTGGAATAATGATTCCGATAAATTCGGTTTTTCCATTGGCGAGGATGCGCGCGACTTTATTTTCCCGGTAATCCAGATCAATCAGCGCCTGCGCAATGATTTCCTGATTCTTTAGGGTCAGGGAATCAGGGTTGTTGAAATATCTGGAAATGGTAGTTTTGGAAAAATTCGTATATTTTGCAATGTCGTTAAAAGTGACGTTTTTTTTCTGAGCCATTGTATCCGTGTCCTTTCCGCGGTAGTCGTATTTCTGCCTGTGATTTCTGGGCGGCGCGCTCTGCGGGGCTGGGGCAGCGTTCAGAAATCTCAGTCTAAGATTTCCGTTCCAGTATACCAAAAAAGGGAATGCCGGACAATGAGTAATCGGTTAAGTGACCGGTTTTGTGAAAGGTATACAATTTGCATATCTGCAAATCAGACAAATGTTACAAATATTTTTTTGGTAATTGACTGAACGATGGGCAGAGTGTTAAGATATAATCACAAATAAAGTAACCGGTTACTTTGCCGGTTACGAAACTAAAAAAGTTTGCTGGAAGGAAACAGTGAACAGGAGTGGAACAAGGAGGGAAGACGCATGAGAAAAAGATTCATGGCAAGGGTTACGGCAGCCGGGCTTGTACTGGCGCTTACGGCGTCTATGCTGACCGGATGCAGGTTTGGATTTGCAAGCGACCCGGATGATCCAAACGAAGAAGAAGCGGTAATACCGATCGATACCTCGGTAGATACGTTTGAGTATGACGCTTCTTTGAAGGGGACGAGTATTACACTGCTGAATTCTAAGGCGGAGATTCAGGTGGCCCTTGGCGAGATGGGGGCCGCATTTGAGGAGAAGTCGGGCGTTCACGTAGAGGTTATGCCGGTTACGGACGGCGATTCACCTTACACGAAGGTAGTCAGCCTTTATAATTCCGGCAATCCGCCTACCATGTCGATTCTGGATACCACGGATGTGATCGCGCTGGCCGAGGAGAAGGCGGCGGATCTGACGGAGGAAGAATGGACGAATGAGGCGGAGGAGTACCTGACAGAGGTAAATGGAAAAGTATACAGCTTCCCGCTGTGTATTGAAGGACGGGGCATCATTTACAATAAAGCCGTGATCGAGAAAGCTTTGGGACGGGAATTTGACCCGGAGTCCATCGCCACGCAGGATGAATTTGTGGAACTTCTGGATGCTTTGGTGGATGCGGGAATTGAGAAGCCGGTTTCTGTTGCGAAGGAGGACTGGTCGCTGGGAGCCCACCATCTGCAGTATATCTATGAAACTTATGACGGAACCTCGGAGGGCGCGCAGGAAGTAATCGAGAAGATCAAGAATGGAAAATTAGATCTGGAGTCCTACGACAGGCTGTCGGAGTTTCTGGATATGTTTGATGTGCTGAAGAAATACAATGTGGCGAAGGGCGATCCCTTGGGCGCGGATTATGACGAAATGGCAATCGATTTGGCGGACGGAAAAACCGCGTTCTGGTTTAACGGAAACTGGGCTTGGCCGAATATGGCGGAGGCCGGGGCGGAAAATGAGGATGAATATGGATTCCTTCCTTATTTCCTGAATAATGACAGAGACGATTTTGCAAACAGTAAAATTCAGGGTTCCCCTTCGAAGCAGGTGATGATCGATGGACAGATTGCTACGGAGAAGGAGCAGGCGGCGGCGAAGGAATTTTTAAACTGGATCGTGTACAGCGAGATCGGCCAGCAGATGTTAGTTAAGACCTGCAATGTGATTCCGCCGTTTACAAACAATCCCTACGAGCCGGCGGATCCTTTGAGCCGCGATATTTATGAGAAGGTGCAGGAGGGTAAGACCTTCAATGCGTCTGCCATCGTGCCGAATGACCACTGGTCCGTGCTGGGGGCGGCTATGCAGAAATATCTCGCAGGAAGAAGCGACAGGGAAGAATTTACCGAATCCATTCAGGATTACTGGGATGAGCAGGAATAAGGAGGAGCGGCTTATGAAATCAAAAAATAGCGCTAAGGATTTTGGAATGTTTGCGCTGCCGGGAATGTTTTGCTTTTTTGCGGTGGTAATCATACCCTTTGTCTATGGTGTGTACCTGACCCTGACAGACTGGAACGGCGTATCGAAGGTTAAGAATTTTATCGGTTTCCGGAATTTTGCGGGAGTTGTGAAGGACGGGCAGTTCTGGACTTCCCTGCTTCTGACCTTCAAGTATGTAATCGTAGTGGTGGTTCTGGTAAATGTATTTGCGTTTGCAATCGCTTATCTTCTCACGAGAGGCATTAAGGGGCAGAACTTTTTCAGGGCCGGGTTCTTTACGCCGAACCTGATCGGAGGCATCGTATTGGGATATATCTGGCAGTTTGTATTTTCCAGAGTATTCGTAAGCATCGGGGAGAGTACCGGATGGAAGCTGTTTGAGGTATCGTGGCTGTCTGACCCGACCAATGCGTTTATCGCGCTGGTTGTAGTGTCTGTATGGCAGTTGTCCGGCTATATGATTTTGATCTATGTGGCTGGCTTTATGGGGCTCAGCGAGGATGTGCTGGAGGCGGCGAGCATTGACGGCGCTTCCGGGTTTGTGAAGCTGAAAAATATCATTATGCCGCTTATGATGTCGTCGGTGACGATCTGTCTGTTCCTGACCCTTTCAAGGGCGTTTATGGTTTACGATGTGAACCTGTCTTTGACGGCGGGCGCGCCTTACGGAACCACGGAGATGGCGGCAATGCATGTGTACGAGAAGGCATTTACGTCCAGACAGTTCGGCGTAGGCCAGTCTGAGGCGCTGATCCTATTTATCATTGTGGCCGTTATCAGCGGACTTCAGGTGTACTTTACGAAAAAACAGGAGGTGGAAGCATAATGAAACAGACGACGATTGGCGGAACAAAGAGAAAGGTTACCAATGCGCTTGCCATGCTGGGGCTGGTGATTATCTTCCTTGCGTACATGTTTCCGTTCCTGATGGTAGTGATTAATTCCCTGAAGCAGAAACGGGATATCATAAAGAGTCCGTTTTCATGGCTGTTTACGATTAAGGGACTGTCCTTTGACAATTTTGTAAAAGCATTTACCCAGATGGATTTCTTAAATGCCTTTAAAAATTCCCTGCTTGTAACCGTGTCTGCGACTGTACTTGTGACGCTGTTTGCGGCAATGCTGGCATACTATATTGTGCGCCATAACAATAAGATTTCCAAAATCACTTTTGGACTGATGGTGGCGTCTATGATCATTCCCTTTCAGGCGATTATGATTCCGCTGGTCAGCATTTACGGCGGGACGCTGAATATCTTAAACCACAGGATCACGCTGATCTTTATGCACACGGGATTTTCTATGGCGATGTCGGTATTCATGTTCCACGGCTTTATCAAGGGAAATGTGCCGATGGCGCTGGAGGAAGCGGCTTACATAGACGGATGTACCCATTCCCAGACCTTTTTTAAGATTGTACTTCCGCTTTTGAAGCCGATCATTTCGACGATGGTGATTTTGAATTCTCTGGCATTCTGGAATGATTTCCTTCTGCCGTCGTTGGTTCTGACGGATAAGAAGCTTTTGACGCTGCCGCTTTCAACCTATAGTTTTTACGGCACTTATTCGGCGGATTATGGAACCATTATGGCCGGGCTTCTGCTGTGCGTAGTTCCGATTCTGATTTTGTATATCGTGCTCCAGAAGCAGATTATCGGCGGAGTGGTTGCCGGTGCGGTGAAATAAGATATTTTTTACTTACGGCAGGAACGGCATGAGAGCCGGTTCTGTGAGAAAAGCGCCTCTGAATGCCTGTTTCGCATCTAAGAATGCGGAAGGGTTTGGGGGCGCTTTTGTGGTGTGTGGGCGGCGGCGGACAGACGATGCGCGGAGGTTATCGCGGCGAGTGAATAAAGCCCATGTGAACGGAGTAATAATCTGCCCGCGTTACTGTTCATGGGTCAGGAATGCGCCAAACTGCGCATTTCGTAAGAACAGACTTACGGAGTGAGGGGCGATTTTTGCGTAGCAAAATTTTGAATATTGTCCCGAATCGTTGCTATGAGCGGTCTTTTGGGCCGTGAATAGCAATGGTAGATTTTGACAGTAGGGGCGGGATGGGTATATAATATTTTAGTAGAAATTAGATTGCGCAGGATGTGTATATCTTATTGAACATTAGTGGTTTAATAAGTATGCCTTATTGAACGTTAGCAGTTCAATAAGTATGGATTTTTAATTTGGCAGGAAGAGGATTGACGAGAATGATACGTGATGAATTGCATTTGAAGGCTCCGGGAAACTGGATGAATGATCCCAACGGATTTATTTTTTTTAAGGGAAAATATCACTTGTTTTATCAGTATTTTCCGTATGGCCCTATGTGGGGGACGATGCACTGGGGACATGCGGTGAGCGGCGATCTGGTGCATTGGGAGCATCGGGATATTGCGCTGTTTCCAACGAAAGGGTATGACAGGAACGGTATTTTTTCGGGCAGCGCGCTGGAAAAGGATGGAAAATTATATCTGTATTATTCGGCGGTGCGTTATCTTGAGGAGGACGCGGAGAATATCCATTATGCGCCCCGGGATCGGTACGAGACCAGTCAGGCGGTGCTGGTATCTGAGGATGGGATAACGTTTGACAACTGGAATAGCAAACGGCAGATTATTCCAGTGAGCCGTGACGGGGAGATTTCAGATCCGGTACATACCAGAGATCCGAAGGTGTGGGAGGAAGACGGCGTTTATTATATGGTGCTGGGAAGCACGTGGAAAGAGGAAATAGGGCGCGCGGTATTTTACCGGAGCGTCGATGGGATAAACTGGGAGTATGTGAACCAGCTTCGGGACAGCCAGTTTGGGCGGATTCTGGAATGCCCGGATATTTTCCGGGTCGGGGAGGATTACATTTTCTTAGGTTCGCCGATGTATGTGGGAGGGGATGAGCCGGGATACGGCCATCACGCGGTTTGCGCTATGGCGGAATTTGACCGGGAGAGCTGTGGGCTGAAGCTTTTGTCGGAGTGCCGCTGCATAGATTATGGACAGGATCTATATGCGGCGCAGACTAATGTGGATGAGATGGGAAGGCGGGTAATGGTGGCGTGGATGCGCATGCCAGAGGCTGTGGCGGCGAAAGACCGTAAGCCTTGGATTGGCATGATGTGCCAGCCAAGGGTGGTTGAGATTGTGGAGGGGCATATCTTTTTCCGTGTACACCCGAATGTGGACCGGTATTTTGGAAAGGAGACGGCAGAAAAGGATAAGCTGCCCCAGACACCCTGCCGGATTAGGACGGCGCTTTCGGAAGGGGAAGAACTGGAAATCGGTGGTTACCGTATCTGGGCAGAACAGGATGCGGTATGGACCGACCGAAGCAATGTGTTTGCCGGGAGAAAAGACCACAAATTGGTAAGCGTTACGTCAAAGCTGCATGGGCGGTATGAGCTGGATATTTTTGTATCGCCGAATCTGATCGAAGTATTTGTAAATGAGGGAGAATATGTGATCAGCAATGTGGTATATGGATTGGACGGCGGGCTGCGGGGAAAGGCTGAAAGGATATTGACGGCAGTTGATTAAGGGATTCCGTTATTTTTATGATGATGGTTGTACCACAGCCTGATTTGGGATACAATATTTTTGAGTTAGTTTAGAAAAGCTATAAAAGTAAATTAGTGAAACATTGGTTAGACAGTTATGATTGATCCAGAAAGCGAAGACAGGTGTAATTTTGAATTTAGGAATAGAAAGTGAAACATTAGAGTTCAAGAAATCGACAGGCGAATTGAAAGAAGCGATACATTCAATCTGTGCAATATTGAATAAACATCACCATGGAGAAATATATTTTGGAGTGAAGCCGGATGGAACGCCTGTTGGACAAATTGTAACGGAAGAATCTTTGCGGGAAGTCAGCCAGAAAATTAAAAATCATATCGAACCCCAAATTTATCCCGAGATCAAGAAAGTTGTTTTAGATGGGCGGGATTGTATTCATGTGAAATTTTCGGGAGAGCAGATTCCTTATTTTGCTTATGGAATGGCCAGAATCAGAGTGGCGGATGAAGATTTGCTAATGTCCCCTGGAGAAATTACCAATTTGCTGTTAAAAAGCGGGCGGGAAGGAAATCGCTGGGAGAATCTCGTGTCAAACAAAACCATTGATGATGTGGATGAGGAACTGCTGAAAAAGTATATTATACAGGCGCATGACGTTGGACGTATTGCAATTTCGTATACGGATAAGCGAACTGTTTTGAACCAGTTGGAGTTGACGGAGGGAGATAAGCTGTTAAATGTGGGAAAAGCACTTTTTAGTGATGACATCATTCAGGATGTGCAGATGGCGATTTTTGCAACCAGCGAGCGTTTAACATTTAATGATATCCAAAGGCATCATGGACCCGTATTAAAACTTGTAGATATTGCAGAAAGCTATATAAAAAATAACATCCATTGGAAAGTGGAATTTACAGGAGCGAGGCAGAGACTTGAGATACCGGAAATTCCAATTGATGCAATAAGAGAGGCTCTGTTAAATTCCTTCTGCCATAAAGACTATTCTTCAGGTGAAAGCAACGAGGTGGCTATTTATAAGAACCGCATTGAGATATATAATCCGGGCACATTTCCGGAGGGGCTGGAGCCGCAGGACTTTATAGATAAAGCGGAAAGACCTATACGCAGAAATCCTAAAATTGCCAGAATTTTATATTATTCGAAGGATATAGAAAGCTTTGGCACAGGGCTTAAGCGCATTGCAGATGCCTGTGATGAAGCAGGCGTCAGGTATGAATTTCAGAAAAAAAGAACAGGATTTGTAGTTTGCTTTTATCGCCCAGAAGAAAAAAAGCCGATAAAAGCCGATAAAAAGCCGATAAAAGCCGATAAAAAGCCGATAAATGATGAGCGGAAAGACAGGGTTTTGGATTATATAAAGGAAAATGGCTCTATTTCTAACAAAGAAGCCCGTGAATTACTGGGACTTGCAGATTCAACGACTAAGAGGCTGCTGAATGAATTGGTTAAGAAAGAGATTTTAAAAATAGAAGGGGAGAGAAAAGCGAGAAGATATTTCTTATTATAAAGGTATAAGGTTATAAGGGAAATCAGAACAAGAACGCAGTAATGGAGGTACAAGGATGGGCGTTGACGTTACAATTCACGCAAAAGGGTTATTCGGCAAGGCTCCTGCCCTGAAGAATCTTCTTCACGCGGGCATGGGCTACGGTGTGATGGACGAATATTACCGCCTTCAGGAGGGGCAGACAGGAGAGTACACGGTAGTATATGATATGTTCCATATCGGCCGAGGCTATGAAGTGAAAATAGATAAGAAATCGGTCTGCTTACGGCTGCCGTTGCCTGCCGGTAAGCGGGAGATTGAGAATTTCTACCGTCTGACGGAGCGTATCTGTGAAATGATGAAGGCTAGGCAGTTTTTAAGGGACGGCGCGCTTGCCGGGCTGGAGGATATTCCCGCCTATATTGCCTGTGATGTGGATGCAAGCCAGAAGGCGCTGGAATCGATAGAGAAGAAGGTCGGGGAAGACCCCAGCAGCGCCATGTATCTGTTCGGGGCGATGCATCCCATCGCTGTGGGAACGCGGGAACTGGAGATGATCGGCGGCAGTCTGGAGGGTATGGATGAGTTCTTTCACAATATGCAGAATATGGACGTATATTATGCCGGGGCAAAGGTTTACCGCAGGAAGGATGGAAGCGTATTTGGCGTTTACGTGCTTACGGCAGGGGTCAGGACGATTCTACCCTTCCGCCCGGGGCTTTTTATGAACGATGAAGTTCAGATAGACGAGTGGTATGTGGGGCTGGTTCCCGGGGAGGAAGAAGGACATATGGTGGAGTATGATAAATTTTTAGAAAAAGCGGATACAGGTGCGGTTTATGATACGGAGCATTTTTTGATCACGCTGCAGGAGGAAGAAATGCGGAAGGAATTTTTGCAGTAACAGTAAGGCGGCAGGAAAGGACGGCTATAGCTGTTATGGGAGCATAGAAAAAGGGAAATGAGAGGGGTTTGTTTATGAAAATAGGAAAGCTGGCCATCATAGCGCTGGTAATCTGCCTTGTAATCGGTATTGCTCCGGCGGAAGCGAAGGCAGCGGAGGCAGATATGGCCGTACAAATGGTGCAGGAGCTGATCGATGCGCTGCCGGACGCAGGGGACATTACGGAGGAGTGCATGGATGAAGTGAAGGAGCAGCTTAACGGGATCGACGAGGCGAGGCTGCAGCTTTCCGACATGCAGTTAGAGAAGCTTGATTATACGAAATATGAAGCGGCTATTTCGGCAATCCTTGTGCTGGAGGGACAGCCGGGAGCCAATGTGCCGCAGGCGGCTATGCAGATCTTTGTAGAGGTATTAAGTGGGAAGCATATTACGTTGGAAGTAGAACCTACAGACCGTATTGAGGATATTAAAGCGAAGATTCAGGATAAAGAAGGGATTTTTCCAGAGCTGCAGCGGCTTATTTTTTCCGGGAAGGAGCTGGAGGATGGCAATACGCTTCAGGATTACAGTATCCAGAAGGACAGTACGCTACATTTGCGGTCATAGATAAAGTGGTCTTAGACGTGTCCGCAGGGGATATCCAGATTACGTCTGCCGGTTATACTGTGGGTGGAGGTATACAAAGGCCCTATACAGGTTCCTACATTTTAACAGGGACGGCTTCAGGAAGGAAGCATACGGTTGATGTACAGGGAACGGTCAATATTACCTTTTCGGACCTTCAGATGAAGACCTCCGCGCGGGGAGGCAGTTTAAGCAATATGGAGATCCGAAGCGGAACGGTTCTGACGGAGCCGGATGGTATAAAAGAATAAAGACAGGCAGAAGATAGCCTGAAAGTCAAAGGGCGCTGCAGGAAAATGGCGTGTTTCCACAGTCTAGTACAGCTTTGCAGAAATAATAGTGAATTCTGCACCTGCTATTTTTGCAATGCTGTACTAGGAAGATACTTGCCACAAAGCAAGGATGTTTATTGTATGGAACCATGATTTCCCGGTAGCTCTTTTTTTGGCTAAAAAGAGGATATTGTGTTATTTTTGGAAAGTATTCTGCAAGAATTGCGCAGGCGCTTATAGTATAATGCGGATTATAAAAAACTGTTTATTTTAATTTGGCAGGAGGATGGGCGAATGATTAAAAAATATGTGTTTGGGACGCCGGCTGGGACCGATGCGGTTGTGATGGACATTCCGGAAAGCAAGGACGCATTTTCTGTGATGGAACTTACGAAATCTAACGGAATCAGGCTGTGCTGCCATATGGGAGAGAAAGACGTGGTCTATGGGCTGGGAGAACAGGTCCGGGGAATGAATAAGCGGGGCTTTTCCTATGTGAGCTATGCCACGGATGATTCGATCCATACTGAGAATAAGCACTCCCTGTACGGCGCGCATAATTTTCTGGCGCTGGTGCGCAGAAGCCGGGAGGCAGATTCCAGCGAGGGAGACTCCTTTGGTATTTTTGTGGACGATCCGGGGCGGGTGGTGTTTGATGTAGGCGAGACGAAATATGACCAGCTTGTAATTCAAGCTGGCGGCGACTGTGTGATTTATGTGATTGAGGGAGAAAGCTTAAAGGATATTGTAAGGCAGTTCCGCGGGTTGATCGGAACCAGTTACCTTCCGCCGAAGTGGGCGTTCGGTTATCAGCAGTCCCGGTGGGGATACGTCTGTCAGGAGGATGTCAGGGAAGTCGTAAATGGGCATCACGGACAGGGGATTCCGCTGGAGGCGGTGTATCTGGATATTGATTACATGGACAACTACAAGGATTTTACGGTAGATGAGGAGAAATTTCCGGCGTTCGGTGATTTTGTAAAGGAAATGAAGGGACAGGGCGTACACCTTGTGCCGATTATCGACGCAGGGGTCAAGATTGAGAAGGGTTATCCGGTTTATGAGGAAGGCGTTCAGAAGGGGTATTTCTGCAAGGATGAAAAGGGAGAGGACTTTGTGGCGGCAGTTTGGCCGGGCAGAGTGCATTTTCCGGATATGCTGAATCCTGAGGCAAGAGCCTGGTTTGGAGAAAAATATAAGTTCCTGACAGATCAGGGGATTGATGGCTTCTGGAATGATATGAATGAGCCCGCCATTTTTTATTCAGAGAAGAATCTTAAGAAGGTTATGGACGAGGTGATCTCGCTGAAGGATGAGAACCTTGACATTGATTCTTTTTTCCATATGGTGGAAATTGTAACGGGATTGTCCAATAACCGGAAGGATTATGAGAGCTTTTACCATAATATGAATGGGGAAAAGGTATGTCATGACAAGGTGCATAATCTTTATGGATTTAACATGACAAGAGCGGCGGCGGAGGCGTTTGAGAAGCTGATGCCGGAGAAAAGGACGCTGTTGTTTTCCCGGTCTTCCTATATTGGAATGCACCGGTACGGCGGTATCTGGACCGGTGATAATGAATCATGGTGGAGCCATATCCTGCTGAGTATGCAGCAGATGCCGGCCTTAAATATGTGCGGAATCCTGTATACAGGTTCGGATATCGGAGGGTTCGGCAGCGATACTACCGAGGATCTTCTGATGCGCTGGCTGGAATTTGCCATGTTTACGCCGCTGATGCGCAACCATGCGGCAATCGGCACTAGACAGCAGGAAATCTACCAGTTTGAGCGGATAGAGGATTTTCGGAATCTAATTCGGATCCGCTACGGACTGCTCCCTTATCTTTACAGCGAATATATGAAGGCAGCGCTTGGCGGCGGGATGTATTTCAGACCAATTGCATTTGACTATCCTGAGGATGCCCATGCCTATCAGGTAGAGGATCAGCTTATGGTCGGGGAGAGCATTATGATTGCGCCGGTTTATGTGCAGAATGCAAAAGGGCGGTATGTATATCTGCCGGAGGAAATGCTGATGATACGAATGCGTTCGCTGGAGGACTATGACAGCGAAGTGATCAATAAGGGACATCATTATGTGGAAGCAGACTTAAATGAGCTGATAATCTTTGTGAAAAAGAACTGTGTGCTGCCGATTGCGGCACTGGCTCAGGATGTGAAGACAACGGCGGATATAGAGGATGCGCCGATCACATGGTTCGGTTTTATCGAAACCGCCGCAGAATATGTATTTTATGAGGACGACGGAATATCTAGAACTCCCATTCCGGAAGAAGAATGGAAAACGGTTACTGTTCGGAAAGAAGATCTGGCATGCTGATAGGTTCCCTGTGCTGGAGGCGGTATTTTCTGGGAGTGATTCCGTATTGGCGTTTGAAAATGCGGATAAAATAAGAATGATTTTCAAAGCCGGCCTGTTCTGAGATTTCCAGTACGGTTAGGTCGGTGGCGCGCAGAAGCTCTTCCGCTTTTTCTAGACGGCAGCGGTTGAGATATTCCACGAAGGTGGCGCTGGTAAAGGACTTGAAAAACTTCATAAAATAAGACGTGCTGTAGCCGCAGAAGCTGGCGGCTTCCTGCAGCGTCAGAGGGTGCATATAATTTGCGCTGATGAACTGGAGCAGCGCTTTCATTTTCTGGATTTGAACGAGTGTGGCGCAGTCGGAATCACCGGACGCTGTGTTCTGTCTGCAGGGTTCGAGAATGCTGAGTATGGCAAATAAACGTGCCTTAATGAACAGCTCCTTTCCGGGTATGGCTTTCTCTCTGTTTTCCACCTCTAAGAGATCCGTTATGGCGTCCTTGAGGGGCAGATAGTCTGCATGATCAGAAGTAAGCTTGAGAGGGAGAATAGCGGAACCCTCCAGATAAGGCCGAAGATATTTCTGGAAACAGGTGTCCGAGGGAGAGTCCTGACCGAGCAGGCGCAGGTCGAACACGATGGTGTAATACTCCGCATGTTCTCTGCCATCCCGGTCAATGGAGTGGAGCTGGTTGGGCAGGATCAGGATAATATCCCCTGGCTGGGCGCGTAGGGGAGTCTTATTTACCGAAATAATACAGGAGCCGTCTAATATATAGGTAATTTCCATTTCATTGTGCCAGTGAAGGGGATAGGAGCGCATGCCGTCAGGGATTAAGGAACGGTAAACGGCATAGGGAAATGCGGCGCTTCCGTGCTGTTTATTTTCATATCGGGTGCTTGTTCGGCTGGAGGATGGTTTCATGGTTCTGGGCCTTCCTTTCTTATGGTGACGGATGGATTTTTGCAGGTTACGGTGAACGGAGTGAACAGTAACCGTGAGTTTTCTCAAAAGTTTTTTGTAGATTTTGTATATGGATGAATGATAAGTGTTTGTGATA
This sequence comes from uncultured Dorea sp., assembly GCA_910589275.1. Lineage (GTDB taxonomy): Bacteria > Bacillota > Clostridia > Lachnospirales > Lachnospiraceae > Claveliimonas. Next base: position 20,592 of record CAJUTH010000004.1, on the reverse strand, counting down.
GGATTGTACAATAAAACAAGGTTATCGCGCAAGAAGAAAGCTATAAAATGAAAGGAGTTTGTAATGATGATAGAAGAGAAGCTGGTTTCGAGGCTGGGAAAAGACGTGAAGGATTGCAGCAATGAGGAGATTTACGGAGCGCTGCTTGGGATCGTTCAGGAAATGGCGGAGAAGAAGACTGGAAGCGAGGGAAAGAAAAAGATCTATTATGTGTCGGCGGAATTTTTGATCGGGAAGCTGTTGTCGAATAATCTGATCAATCTCGGCATCTATCAGGAGGTCAGGGATCTGCTTGCGAAAAACGGAAAGGATCTCTGTGAGATCGAGGAGCTGGAGGCGGAGCCGTCTCTTGGAAACGGAGGGCTTGGAAGGCTTGCGGCTTGTTTCTTGGATTCCATCGCAACGCTTGGCTATAGCGGAGAGGGGATCGGTCTGAATTACCATCTGGGACTGTTCAAACAGGGATTTGAAAAACGGCTTCAGAAGGAGTCACCAAATCCATGGCTTCAGCCTGCGTCGTGGCTTAAGAAGACAGAGGTTTCCTATCCGGTTCGGTTTGGGAAGCTTACGCTTCAGTCCAGGATGTATGAGATTGCCGTGACGGGATATGAGAACCGCACGAATAAGCTGCGCCTGTTTGACGTGGATTCTGTGGACGAGGGAATCGTAAAGGACGGCATTGATTTTGATAAGAATGATATCGCTAAGAATCTGACATTGTTTTTATATCCGGATGACAGCGATGAGGCTGGGAGGAAACTCAGGATTTATCAGCAGTATTTTATGGTGAGCAATGGGGCCCAGTTAATTCTTGACGAGTGTACGGCGAAGGGAAGCAATCTATATGATTTGGACGAATATGCGGTGATTCAGATCAACGATACCCACCCGACGATGATTATACCGGAGCTGATCCGTCTTCTGATGGAGCGGGGGCTTGTGATGGATGAAGCGGTTGAAGTGGTAAAGAAGACCTGCGCGTATACGAACCATACGATTCTGGCGGAGGCTCTGGAGAAATGGCCGATCCATTACCTGAAAGAAGTAGTTCCGCAGCTTGTTCCGATTATCGAGATCTTAGACGACCGGATCCGTAGGAAGTTTGCGGATGAGAGCGTTGCCATTATCGATCGGAATGACGTTGTTCATATGGCGCACATTGATATCCATTATGGATGCAGCGTCAATGGCGTGGCTTACCTCCATACGGAAATATTAAAGAATTCCGAGCTGAATAATTTTTATAAAATTTATCCGGAAAAATTCAATAATAAGACCAATGGAATTACCTTCCGCAGATGGCTGATGTACTGCAACCCGGCGCTTACCAAGGGGCTTACAGAGTGGATTGGAAAAGGCTTCTATAAGGATGCCATGGAGCTTAAGAAACTGGAGGAACTGGCGGATAAGAAAGAGGTGCTTAACGCTCTGCTTGCCATCAAGCATGGCAATAAACTGCTTTTAAAGGAATATCTGAAGGAAACGCAAGGGATAGAGTTGAACGAAAATTCCATTTTTGACATACAGGTTAAGCGGCTTCATGAGTACAAGAGGCAGCAGTTAAATGCGTTGTATGTGATCTATAAATACCTTCAGATTAAGAAAGGGGAGCGTCCTGAGACTCCGATCACTGTCATTTTCGGGGCAAAGGCCGCGCCTGCCTATACCATTGCCAAGGATATTATTCACCTGATCCTCTGTCTTCAGGAGCTGGTCAACAATGACCCGGAGGTAAGCCCTTACCTGAATGTTGTAATGGTGGAGAATTATAATGTGACGCTGGCAGAGAAACTGATACCTGCATGCGACATTTCCGAGCAGATTTCCCTTGCATCCAAGGAAGCAAGCGGAACCGGAAATATGAAGTTCATGCTCAACGGCGCGGTGACTCTGGGAACCGAGGACGGAGCAAACGTGGAGATCCACCAGTTTGTGGGGGACGATAACATCTATATCTTTGGCGCTTCCAGCGACGAAGTTATTGCCCACTACGATAAGGCGGATTATGTGTCCAAGGATTACTATAAAAAGAATCCAGTTGTGAAAGAAACCGTAGATTTTATCGACGGGCCGGAGCTTCTTGAACTGGGAAGCAAGGAGCATCTGACGCGGCTGAAAAATGAACTGCTGAATAAAGACTGGTTTATGACCTTCTTAGATCTGGATGATTATATCGAGAAGAAGGAACAGGCGATGAAGGATTATCAGGATCGGGAGGCATGGGCAAAGAAGATGCTTTATAATATCAGTAACGCGGGCTTCTTCTCATCTGACCGGACGATAGAGGAGTATAACAAAGATATTTGGAAATGTGAGAAATAATCAAAAATAAAGCGGCTTCCGTACTAGGTGCGGAAGTCGTTTTACGTTTGCTAATTCTCGACCGAAAACTACAATTCGAGGACAAAACATGACAGTTGAGGCCAGAAGCAACACAAATGGATAATTTTGGTGTATGATTTTTTGGAAATAGAATTTTACAAATCTAATACAAAAATATATGCAGCAAAAGGAAAGCAATTATGAAGAAAAAAACAATTGGTATAACGGTTATATTGATTGCTGTCATTGCCATTGCCGGAGGCGCGGGATATGCTTGGGGATATAATCAGAAGAATGCGCAAGGAACACAGGAGGCTTCCCATAAGAAAGAAATCGAGGAATCTTCCATTATCGGAGTTGTGAATATGGATGAAGGAATAGAGGAGAACGGTGAGCGAATCAATTATGCTGACAGTATTATTCAATTCCAAAGCAGTACCTTTGAGTATGTGTCTCTTTCAGAAGCAAGGGCAGGACTGGAAAATGGAACATATGGCGCGTACATTACAATACCGGCCACCTTTTCTAAGAGCGTGGCAAGCATTAACACAACACCCCAGCCGGCGCAGTTTGAGTATGTAATTAACAGCCGTTTGTCAGGAAAGACGCAGTATAGCATCTTGTATGATGTACTGAGTTTTGGAGAGAGCATTAACAATAATTTGAGTTATATGTATCTGGATAATATTCTGAAGGAATTTCATCAAGCACAGGATGGCGCGGCTGTTGTAATAGATAACGATTTGAAAGATAAAAGTGCAATTGATGAAATCAAAGCATATGATCTGGTCGAAATGGTTGCCATACCGGAATTAAAGCATGAAGAAAATAACCTGGAGGCTTTGGAAATTGAGAGCTATGTGTCGGCAAATACAGAGATGGTGAAAAGCGTAGATGAGGAATATCACAAATGTGTAGAAGATGCGAAGGAACAGCTAAGCGCCTTGAAAGAAAACGGAGAAACCCTGTCAGAAGTATTGGCATCTCTTTCCGCAGATGCCAGTGAAATTGATATTACCAAAAACGAGTCGGGAACTTCAATTGCAGAGGAAGCGGGAGTTAAGCTGGAAGAAACTTTGGAGCGGGAGCAGAATAAGCTTCAGGAAAACAGCGCCGACTTGCTCGCAAAAGTTTTAGAAATGCAGGATGGCGTAGGAGAAATCATAGAAAGCCTGGATGTTTCCGTTGAAAAAGGAAATATAAAGTCGGAGGAAGAAGTAGAGACAATACTGGGGGAATATGAAGAAAAGATAATAAGCAATATTCAGGGACTGGATTTCAAAGAGGATCCCGCAACAGGCGGTTATATTTTGGAATTTGCTACCAAAAAAGACGGAACGGTCAAGACACTAGGATTGTCTGTACAGACAGATGGAGACGGAGGGGCAGAACAGCAAGACCAGAGAGCATTGCTGAATGCTATAACCGGAAGGATGCTTGCGGCACAGTACGAAACAGTAAATACTGCGGTGGAAATTCCAGAAGTGGACGGAGAAGCGGAACCAAATTCAGAATCGGATGCAGGACAAAATGCAGAACCGGAAACAACAGCAGAGATTGAAGTGAGTAAAGGAATTGCTTCCGTGCTGGAAGAATGTAATTCGGATGCTGAGATTGCCGCTATGCTCCAGAGAACAGGATATGCTGATGCGTCGGAATTTATGCAGTCAGTCAGCAACGGGACGGCTGATATAGGAACTGGGAATAAGGTAGTCGTATCCGGCGATGTAGAACAGTTTAAAAAATTTTTGATTGAAAAAGTGGAAGAGGTGCCAAAGGAATTTCAGCTTACCGGATATCAGGATTATGTTTATGACGCCGATGGGAATATTCAAAGTACGGAAGATGGAAAGGAACTTCATATCGCGGACTTATTGGAACAGTTCAAGGAAAAATTGGGAGGTGCGGATATCTCTGCCGGCGATATGCTTAAACTGGATACGGAAGGGATTAAGAGTATCTTTGACAAGGATTATGTCGGAACAATACAGAAGAATGCAGAAGCCGTTAAAAATAAGTTTGACGATAGATATGGCAAAGAAACCGTTGCAATTGCAGGGTATCATGAACAAGTTGCAGCGTATAGGCCAGCGGTTACGGCGGATTTTATTTCCGGAAACACCTCCGAGATGCAGAAGAATAATACGCTGCTGCAGGAGAAAGTACTGGAAAATAATAAAAGCTATGCTGAGTTTGCAGGGAATGTATTTAAGACAAGTGAGGAAAATATACTTGCGATTCAGAAAAATATAGAAGAAGCAAAAGAAGCGTCTAACACGGCAGTAGAGGCTGGCTTGAATGATGCAAAGCTGGTTAAGGACAGCACAAGCGAAGAGAATCAGAAGATACTGGCGGATTTTATGAAGAAGCTTCCTTATACAAGATTAGGCAGTATGGAATATACCCAGGCATATCAGTTTATCGCGAAACCGGTAATTTTAAATAACAGCTCTGCAGACAATGAGGAAGGCAAGATGCGAAGATTTTAATCAGGTAGTGTCGAACATGAGAAATATGGTAACGACACTGTGCGAAGAATGGGCCGGCCAGAGCAGCCAGGCGTTCTACGATCAGTTTCAGTCGCTGGAGCCAAGCTTTACAGCCACATCAGACCTGATTACTTCAATTGCGCAGCAGTTACGTGACGTATCGTCAGCAATGCAGAGTATCGATCAGGAAATCGCAGGGAAAATCGGCGGAATGTAAATCAGGCAAGGCCATCGGGGATTCCCGGTGGTCTTTGTGCCGTGCTTTCGGATGGCTTATTCATTGGTATGGGTTTCGGATAATAAAGACACGGCAGTAAGGGGAGAATCATATGGAGGAGAACATGGATATAGAAGTCTGGCAGAGCCAGGAAGGGATACGGCTGGATCCGTCTGTTTTACAGGAACAGGGAGAAATATACTCATCCCTGACAGATACCAACCAGATTCCGCTGTTTACAAACACGTTTGAGGAATTGCAGAAAAAAAAGCGGGAAGAGGAGGCAGAGACGTTGGGAGAAGTGAAGACGGCTTTGTTTCAAGATAAAGAAGATCATGGATTAACGGAATATGAAAGAATACAGAATAATCTGTTTATAAATACAGAAACCCAGCTAATAAAAGAAGAGATAGAAGAAAAAGGCAGTCAGGCCGGGACGGCGATAGCATCAGTGGCTATTTTGCTGATTCTGTTTTTTATGGTTGCTTTTTCATGGATGGAGAAACGAAGTAAAAGGAGGCGCAAAGATGCAATTGACACTTACGTTTACGAATAATATAGAGGCGCGGGAAATGAGCAGTACAGGAGAACTGGATGTGATGGTAAATTCTCAGCAGAGAATGATAGATACGATTCAAATCCTGCAGGAAGCTGGGAGACTTCCGGTGATTGGGAGGCGGCCGTCTAAGCTCCGTTCCGCCAGAAAAAAATATATGATACAGCCGGAGCAGACGTATGACCAGGCAAATATTTATTATGGGGATATATTAGAAATAATATGGTAAAGAGGAGGCAGGGATGGAAGCACAAGCATTACAGGAGAGGTTTAAAAAATCTGAATTTACAGCAAAAGACAGATACGACTATAAATGGATTACATATCCCGAAAGTCATTTTCTGAAAAGTGAGCTTAAAGAGCAGGGAGAAGAACTGATTGTCACATATGAGACAGGTGAACGGACAGCGTTTACGAAGATCCGTCAGGAAGATGTGGCGCAGAGACTGTTGATATTGGAGTCTGTAGGAGAACTGTTCTCCGATACGGAGAAATACACATTTGAATTGCAGCCTGAGAATTTATTCTATGATGACCATGGTATCGTGCAGGCAAAACGAAGGGACGTCATCCCGGATCAAAAGCAGAGATCAGAAAAAGATTTTGTATTGGAATACAAGGCGGTTATCGGATTTTCCATGCAGAAAAAATATCAGTATGAGGATTTTCGGCAGGGTGGGAATGAACTGCTTGGAAAGGAAGGAATCTGCGGAGAGGTTAAGGATTTGGAATCCGTCATGGAAATACAGGAACGGCTCCGCGGGGAGTACAGGAGGATTCTGGAAAACAGAAAAAGAACAAAGCTTCTGATTCCTATCTGGACCTACAGGCTGACAAAGGGACTGGCCATTGTGCTTGGCGTACTTTTGCTGGGGCTGGCAGGATTTTCAGGATATCATTTTATCGTTACGGAGCCGTATAAGAATGCAGTAATCGGTCTTAGTGATGCATATGTCAGTTCAGATTATGTATTGTGCATTGATTCTATGAAGGATATTGCAGTAAAGGATATGGGACTTTATCAGAAATATATGCTGGCAAATGCCTATGTGAGAAGCGAGAACCTGAATCAGGAGCAGAAGGAGAACATTCTCTCTGCTATGACTTTGAACGATTCTGCTTCGAAGCTGGAATACTGGATCTATCTCGGAAGAAAAGATACAGAGCGGGCTGAGGATATTGCTCTGCAGCTATCGGATAACCAGCTCTTGCTGTATGCCTATATGAAGGAAAAAGCAAATATAGAATCCGACACGGAGCTTACCGGCGCAGAAAAATCTGACAGGCTGGATGAGTTAACCAGAAAGATGGATTCATTGATGGAAGAATACAATACTGAGGACGAAGAATGATGAGAGAGGGAAAAAGGACGGTTTGTTGTCTGTATAGACCCGTCAGTTTTACAATAGGGAATCAAAAGGAAGATATCCGGATACCGAATACTGATATCCGATGTATGATTGAACAGGATACGATAACAATCAGCCAATCAAAGAAAAATGATTTTGTTTATTTGAACGGCGCTGCAGTAAAAGAAGAAAGCTGCCGGTTCAGAACGGGCGATCTGCTGGAGATAGCGGGATGTTCTTTTTGGCTTTTGGAGCAAAAGATCCGTGTGGAAGCAGAATCAGGTAGTTTTGAAACAGAGCTGCCGGTGATTGATGAGAGGGAAGTTCCGTTTGAGGGATTTCCTAAATATAAGAGGTCGCCGAGAATCATCAAAAGAGTAAAGGAAAAAAAGATCTCAATTGAAAAACCAAAAGACCTGCCATCTAGAAAGAAAGGGGGGATTCTGCAATTAGTCCTGCCGCCTCTTTTTATGATCTGCATTACGGTTGGAATCAGCATCCTGATGAAAAGAGGTTTGTTTATTATTATGGCCGTGGCAGGTACCGGGATGTCTCTGATTGTCTCCATTATGCGTTTTGTGGAAGAGACGAAAGAGGCCAAAGAAAATAAAGCGCTGCGGGAAAAGACATATAAAGAATATCTATTGAGGAAACGAAAAGAAATTTATCAGGCTTATGAGGAGGAAAAGGAGGCATACCAGTATAACTATCCCTCTGTATTAGAGATCGAGAATATGGTAAATACTTATCATTCCCGTATTTATGAGAGAAACTGCAATGATGAAGATTTCTTGAAGGTTTGCGTGGGAACAGCGCTCACAGAGCCAAAGCTTCAGATCAAGCTGTCCGTAGATGAATTGAAAGAGAAGAAGGACGTATTGGAAGAAGAGGCGAAAGCAATCAAGCAAATTTTTTCCAGAATCGAAAAGCCGGTAGTTGTAGACTTGAAAAGGGCGCATTTAGGGCTGGTCGGGGAAAAAGATGTGATCCACGAGCAGTTAAAGGCGCTGGTTATTCAAATGGCATTTTTTCACAGCTATCATGATTTGGAAATTGTAGCGATCTATGATGAAAAATATCATATGGATTTTCAATGGATGCGCTGGTATCCGCATTTCAGGATCCACGCGGTAAACTGCGTGGGTATGATTAATTCAGAGCGTAAGAGAGACCAGATACTTGGCAGCCTGCATCAGATATTAAAGGAGCGGAAACAGAAGGAAGAGGAGAGTAAGAAAGAGAGTATGTTTTTGCCGCATTTGGTATTTATCATTGATGAACCGAAGTGGATTATGGATCATTCCGTTATGGAGTATCTGGAAAAAGACGGCTATAATCTTGGCTTTTCCATTATTTATACGACGAATTTGAGGGCAAATCTTCCGGAAAATATAGGGACAATTGTTATGCTTGATAATTCTGTTGACGGGACGCTTCTGATAGAAGAACAGGAGGAAAAAAATCAGCGTTTCACGCTGCCGTCGGTTAAGGGAATTGAACTGGAATGGATGGCAAGGAATCTTGGTGTTTTAGAGCATATGCAGGGAATCAGCGCTCAGATTCCGGAAAGTATTACCTTTTTTGGCATGTATGGTATCGAAAAGCCTTCCGAGCTCCAGATTGAAAAGAGGTGGGCGAAAAGCAACTCCGCGAAGTCTCTTGCGGTTCCGTTGGGCGCAAGAGCAGAGGGAGACTACGTATATTTGAATCTGCATGAGAAAGCCCATGGGCCGCATGGGCTGGTGGCAGGTACAACCGGTTCAGGAAAATCGGAAATTATCCAGTCTTATATCCTGTCTTTGGCAGTAAATTTTAATCCCTGTGAGGCAGCTTTCCTGCTGATTGATTATAAGGGCGGAGGAATGTCGGGATTGTTTAAGGATCTGCCGCATCTTCTGGGGACCATTACTAACCTTGATGGTTCGCAGAGTATGAGGGCAATGGCTTCGATCAAAAGTGAGCTTGACAGGAGACAGAGCATTTTCAACAGATATGAGGTCAATCATATTGACGAATATAATAAACTCTTTAAGAATGGAGAAGCAGAAGAACCGCTTCCGCATCTGTTCTTGATCAGCGATGAGTTTGCGGAACTAAAAAAGGAACAGCCGGACTTTATGGCAGAGCTTGTATCAGCAGCCCGAATCGGACGGAGCCTTGGCGTTCATCTGATTCTTGCAACGCAGAAGCCTACCGGCGTGGTAGACGATCAGATCTGGTCGAATTCAAAGTTTAAACTGGCGTTAAAGGTACAGAATGAAGCAGACAGCAAAGAGATTATCAAGACTCCTGACGCGGCAAATATTACGCAAGCCGGGAGGGCTTATCTGCAAGTGGGAAATAATGAGATCTACGAATTGTTCCAGTCGGCGTGGAGCGGCGCGGCCTACAGTGAACGGGATGAGAAAGAAAAGACGGATGACAGAGTATTTGTCATCAATGAGTTAGGGCAGGGAGAATTGATCAATCAGGATTTGAGCGATACGAAGGAGGACGGACAGAGGTTGAAGACCCAGCTTGCGGCGGTCGTACAGTATATTCATGATTATTATCAGAAGTGTCCGCTGGCCGAGGTGAGAAAGCCATGGCTTCCGCCATTGCCGGAACAATTGGTAAGCGGGCAGAAACTGATAGACGTAGGGGCGCTTAGGATGAATCTTTGCGTTAAGATCGGAGAGATCGACGTACCGGAGAATCAGGAACAGGTTCCGTTTGAAGTTGATTTTATGAAGGATGGGAATCTTTTGTATATTGCATCTGCCGGATATGGAAAAACCGTATTTCTCACGACGGTTATTCTTACGCTGGCGATGCAGAATTCGGTTGATAATGTGAATTTTTATATTCTGGACTTTGGGAACAGCGGATTGATACTGCTTGGCAAACTGCATCATACGGCGGATTATATCGCATTTGAAGATACGGAGCGGATGCAGAAACTGATCCGTATCCTGCAGAAGGAAGTGAAAGAGCGCAAGAAAAAGCTTGCGGATGCAGCCGTACAGAACTTTGAAGTATACAATCAGGCTGCGGAAGAGAAAATGAAAGCAATCTTTGTCATGATTGATAATTTTGACGTGGTGAAAGAACTGGGCTATGAGGCGGAAGAATTTTTCCAAAAGCTAACCAGAGACGGATTTGGACTGGGAATCTTCGCAGTAGCAACGGCAACCAGAAGCAATGGAATGAAATATGCGACCTATAATAATTTTAAGAATAAGATAGCGGGATATTCCTTTGACGAATCGGATGTAAATATAATTGTGGGCAGGAGCAAATATAAGCAGTCGGAGATCAAAGGCCGGGCGCTGGTCAAATATCAGGGTATGGTTAGCGTAATGCAGATTTACACTATGATAAAATTTAAGAAAGAGGTAGAATATACAGAGGGGTTAAAAGTATTGATTCAAGCTGTTAACAACATATATCCTGATAGTGTGGCGCCGAAGATACCGGTGCTGCCGGAAACCCTATCATATGCCGGTATGGGACAATACCCGGGAACAGAACAGGATATTTATGTGGGGCTGGATAAGGAGACGGTAAGAAAGTGCGGGTTTAGGAAAGAAAACAGCCCGTTTACGATTCTTGGGGAGGCCGCAAAAGGCAAGACCAATGCTTTAAAGATGATCCTCGCACAGATTATCGGAACAGGGAGGATCTATCTGGCGGATTCCAAGACAATGGAACTGTATGCGTATAAGAATGCCGAGGATGTAACTTACATAGAAAATGCGGCAGCGGTAACGTCCTTTATGGAGGAGATGAAGGAAGAGATCGCGGCAAGGAATCAGAAGGTACGCGAAGCCCTTGCGGATAGTCCCGCGTTAAAGCCAAGAGATATCTGTGCCCAGATGCCGCCGTTTTATCTTGTTGTAGACGATTGGGATAACTTTGTGGAACTGACGAAACCTCAGGCGCTGCAGCTTGCGCCTTTGCTGAACGAGGCTGTCAGCGTCGGAATCAGCGTGATTTTAAGCGCGCACTCCGGTAAAATGAAAGGCTTCGATGAAGTGACGAAGTTTGCGAAGAACACGACGGAAGGATTGCTTCTTGGAAGTCAGGGAACAACAGCGATGTTCCCGGTCAATTCAGCAAAAGAACTGCCTCAGTTTATGGACGGCCTGCTGTTCCATGGGGGAATTTATGTACGGATAAGAATACCAAAATATGAATAGATGAAAGAAGGGGGAACAAAAAAATGTCTAATGTTATACAAAGCAGCCAGCAGTCGGCAGCTAACAGCTCGCAGATTCTTGCAGGAAGCGCGCTGGGCCTGCAGCAGAAAACGATTACAGCAGACGGGAGTACGAATATAACGGCGAAAAGCGAAGCTGTTACCGCTTATGAGAAAGCCCAGTCACAAAAAGCGTCATACCGAAATGCGCTTTCTCAGGACGCGGGGCATATAGCAACACTGGGAAGTACATTTGAGCAGTTAGACGCCAGCATTTCTGCAATGCTGTCTTCCGGATTTTAGGAGAAATAGCTATGGCGGATAAAAAGGAACGGGAATTAAAAGACAAGATTGAGGAATGTGAAAAAGTAATCCGGCTGATGGAAGATGCAGAAGAGGAAATGAATTATCAGGATCGGATTACGCAGGATATATTTCAGGACATGCTTTCGCGTTATCAAAAGGATGCGGAATTTCATGGGAAAGTTCTGGCGCTCCAGCAGTCAGTGTGGGAGGCAAAAGTATGCAAGGATACGAAAATGTCGGAGATGGCACAGGAGCTCCGGGATAGTCTAAGGAAGCTGAAGAGAGAAGAAGAGAGTTATCAGGAGGGACAGGTATGGGATTAGAACTTTATCCGGGAAGATTAAAAAATCAGGCGGATAGTATCATCGGAAATCTGCGGGAGGACAATCAGGCGCTGATGGGAGTTCTGAACGGAATATCGCAGTTTACAGGGAATGAAGAATTGAAGAGCGCGGCATGGTCAAGTATGAAAGGACAGCTTGGGAACCATCAGGCGGTGATACAGGGGCTGATCTGCAGAAATGAAGCGGTAATACAGGGGAATAAGGCGCTTAAAGGTGCGGTAGGGGATGAAGATCTGGTTGAAGATGAGCTGAACGCTAAGATAGAGAATCTGCAGTCAGTAAACCAGCAGATGAAGAATACGATAAGTACGCTGGAAAATTGTATGAGGAATCAGTCTCTGGCAAAGTATTCATGTTCCTTTTCCAGCACGATCTCAAGGTATTATGGATGTATAGGGGTTAATGATATACTGATCAGGGTCTTGCAGGATAAACTTGAGAAGCTGTACCGGATAGAGGCGGAGACCAGTTCTTTATTTGCAGGAGCAGATTCCTTATATGGCGCGGTGTCGGATGGAATTGCGGCGATAGGGAAAGGATGGAACGGGGCGGCGGGACGGTTTGAACTTTCCAAGGCGGATATGGGATGGAAAGAGATGATTGAAAATGCATGGCCGGGATATCTGGCGGATATGGAAGAGAGGGAAGGAATAGAAGTTTCTGATGATATCATAAAGAAACTTTTAGGTATGGGAGATGATGCATTAGAATCGTTGGATTTACTTAATTGGTTTCAGGATAATAAGCAGTCTATTTTTTTATTGCAGAATGGAGTCCATTTTAAGATTAATAAAATAGGAAATAAGTTTTACCTTCAGATGGCTGGAGATATCATAGAAAGTTCTATGCCTAATAAATGGGAATATCTTGGGGATTTTTTAAAAGCCAAAATAAAAAATGTGGATTGGAAGAAGTTGGATATCAAGAAATTAACAAGGAATGGTTTAAAACTTGATAGTGACTATTTGAAGGAGTTAAATTATACTGATTTAAAAAAATATCTTGCAGCGTTTCAGGAATCAGGTGGGAATAAATTAAATCTTGCCGGAAAAACATTTTCAGACGCATTTAAAAAAGATATAAAGTTTTGGGATGATTTTGTAGAAGGAGATAAATTAGGGGCAGCAGGCACTGCACTTACGGTAATTTCTAATGCATATGATAATTTTTTTGAAGATGGAGAATTTAGGCCGTCATGGGATGGGCTGCAGGATACAATAACGGATTCGGCTGTAGACATTTCATGGGGCGCAACGTCCGCGGCGGCCGGAGCAGCAATCGGTTCGTTTTTTGTGCCGCCTCTTGGAACCGCGGTGGGAGCGATTGCGGGAGTTGTAATCGGGGCGGCTGGAGATTCTGTAGGAATTGCGGATGTTAACAATGACGGAAAGAAAGATAGCTTGGTAGATATGGCGAAAATAGGGATAGACTCAGTATGTGATTGGTTTGGAGATTTGGGGAGGATATTCTAATGGGAAAAAAGGAAATACAGAGAAGTGAATGGAAGCGTCTGTACCCAATAAAAAAAGCGATATTGATCTTTGCTTGGTTCTTTTTGGCACTTAGAATTATTGCAGCGGTAAGATTTTTTTATCTCAGCGGTATAGAACTGTCGCAAGATTGGCCATTTATAGTTATCGTGCTGCTTGCTTTGTTAACCTTTAAACCGATATTGAATTATGTACGTACATATTATCGTTGTATACCATATTTTAATAAGATATTCACGAAAGAAGAATTGGAAGAGTTGTTTGAGAATGAAACGTTCACGGATATAGCTTATTTAAAAGAAAATGGAATGAATAAAATAGATTTTGCAGAAAGCGAACATTGGTTAAGAGTCAATTGGAGGTATCTGTCAAAGGAAATGATGGTATTAGGCAGGGCAATGCCAACATCGAGTTTAAAGAATAGGGATACCACTCCGGTGTGGGCAATGTACCTTACAGGTGACACAGTTGAGATTGATCTGGGAAGAAAGCTGTCTGCTGAAGGCAGAACAAAGTTTGGCGAGTATATATGGTTTAATTTGGATATTTTGCCAGAAGAGGTTCTCGGGAAACAGGAAGAGGAGGTAAGCGCCATATTCCGAGAGGTTTATCAGAATTATGTAGAAGAACAGGCGGGCATATCAAAAAAAGAAGTGATAAAAAGCCTTATCCAGAATGCGGAAATACCGCGTAGTATCTGTGTATACAAGATGCCTTCGTATTTGCAAAGACCGCTGAGGGATTATTCAAATGGATGTAACGTATATTATTGGTGATAGGACTGTAATCTAGGGAGAGGAGAACAAGTGAAAGTGAAAAAATGCAGCTTGGAATTATACAATGTATTTATTTATAAAGGAAAAGAAAAGAGCATCTTGGATATGGATGAACTGTCCATGCGGGGGATGGAACTTCGGAAGGAAGGTATTTACCTTACCGGGCCGGTCATCATACATAAATGCATAAGTGAAGAAATATCTTATGAAATATGGTTCCCAATGAACAGGATGAAAAAACTAGAAAATACAGCGGATGGATATTTCTGTGACCGGATTGTATATACAGACTGTCTGTTTACCAGAACGATTCCGGAGAATACCAGCATAGAAAGCTCTTCTGAGGAAATGGAAAACGATCTGAAGCAGGAAGGAACTGCTTACCGTGATATTTTCTACGCAATCATTCCCATCCCCGGAGGAAAGGTTGTCGACATTTATATTCCAGTACAGGGAGAGACATGGGATGAATAAATATGACAGCATACAATGTATGAATGTTTACTCAAGGGAGTATGCGTTCCCATATAAAGAGATTGGCAGTATCATAGAGGATTTCCTTGGATTGTGCAGGAAAAACAGTCTGAAACCGGGAGGGAATTTCTTTTATGCAGTAAAGAGGATGGATAAAGACGCTAACATGGAAGTGGAATTTTTCTATCCGGCGGAAAACACAGGCAGCATGTTAAGAAACGGGCTGAAATTCCAGACGTATTATTTGGTGGAAAATATGATTTCCGTGGTGGTGATGGACGATTTTGAAACAAATATGGAAAAGGCCTATGCAGCACTTCTGATGCTTGCCGAAGAAAACGGATTAAAAATCCTGTCGCCGTTTTATAATGAAATAGTGAATAATGGAAAAGAACTATATTATATCGTGAAAGTTGTTGCAGAGAAAAAGAATGAGGAGGAAGAAGAATGAAGACGATGAATGAGAGAGACAAGAACGAGATGTTAAATGCGGTTGCCGGAGAAGGCGAGACTTACCAGTGCAGGCTCTGGGGAACCATTATGGCCGATGCAAAGACCTATGCCAAGATAGGAGGGCTTTCCCTGATTGCGGGCAGCGGCGCGGCGGCATTAGGGGCGTTAAGCAACGCATACTGCTATCTGGGAATGACAGAGAAAAGCATTAATTTTGTCATTATAGATTCCATTGATGTCAGCAAAATAAAGAACAGGCTGTCTATCCCGGTGGGAAGTATTACAAAAGCAGAGGTTAAGAAAGGGCTGATACCAGGCCGGACAACCGTTATCCTGCATATCGAGAATGCGAAAATGAAATTGGCTCTGATGAATAATACGGTTGGATCAGACATAAAAGGACAGAAGGAAAATGTAGAAAAATTCTGTCAGTTGGTGAAGAACATATAGTAATCGAATATATGAAATCTAGAAACGTAACGGTAAAGATACTTTGAACGAAGCGGTATAGTGCTTATTCTGTTATGAAAAATGATATCTGGTATTGGAGAGACAAAATCCGATACCAGATACTTGTATTTGGAAAGTGGTTTGAAGGACAGTCCGTGGAGGCTGAAAAAGGAAGAAGGGAATGAAGAGTTGAAGAGCGTGATGCAATTAATATAGCAGGAGATGTAGAAGGGGCGATTGGGGAGTTCTTTGGAGGAATTGGAAATGCTGTTTTCGGATAGAAATAGATACGTACAGATTTATCAGGAAAATGATGTTTGTAATATTTATTATGATAGGAATGAGCAAATTTATTTGAATTATAAAAAAGATAACACAGTAAAATTCTCATTGAAGTATCAGATGGGTATTTTGGTGACGTTGTATTTAGGGCAAACAATAAATAAATTGTGTTATGATGTTTTAAAGGAATCAGAGTGGTTGAAGGATTTTTTAATTGTATTAGTTTTGGCGTTAGGTTTTTTTGGACTCTATTTCATTGAAGAATATGTGGCGAAGAATATTAAAAAAGAAGGAAGGTATGCAAAGAATGTTATTTCCTCTGCTGAACTGAAAATCGGAAAAGAACAGTTTAAGAAGCAGAGATTTATAATATATATGTGTGTAATGGCATCTGCGGTTTTATGTTTGCTGTTCGAGGTAACAAATAATATAGTGTTCTGGATTTTGTTTTTTGTAAGCTGGCTGTGTTTCATAGGGATAATTGCCAGTGTGAGACCATGTTTAAAGAAGAAAATGCTTAACTTTTTAAATGAGAAACAAAATTTGCAAAATACAGGTGCACGATTTTAGTTTTATAGTCAGATCGGTGGAAGTCTGCTTAGAAGTGCATTTTGCATAAGAGGAGAGAAAAGATGGTTTTAATTTGTAATGACTCGGAAAAAGGATTGGTAGTGATTATGGCAGAACCGGGTAATCTCACATATGCATTCTGTCATTTTGCAATCTGAATTATAAATGGATTATTAGTGGGCTCCTTTTTAGTTTCAAAACCTTTTGTGCGTTTAAAATTTTATAGAGAAAATGGTTGATTTAAAGGGGAACGGACAAAGAAGGGATATGTTGATGAGGAAGAAGGGAGATTTATAGAAATGTATAAATCACAAATAGCAAATATAAAATCCCCTAAATTAAAGATAAAAAAAGAGGAATGATTCCAGAAATAATGATAGGAATAGAGATTTCAAACTATCATGGGATGGGCTGCAGGATACAATAACGGATTCGGCTGTAGATATTTCATGGGGAGCAACGTCCGCGGCAGCCGGAGCAGCAATCGGTTCGTTTTTTGTGCCGCCTGTTGGAACCGCGGTGGGAGCGATTGCGGGAGTTGTAAACGGGGCGGCTGGAGATTCTGTAGGAATTGCGGATGTCAATATTTTTCTTTACATTCGATTGATTTTGCAATATATTAAAATAAAAATAGTATATCAATAAACCAAAAGTGATAATTTAGGGGGACGTTTTCATGGAAGTCACAAATTGGACGCAAACAATCCAACAGAATAATCACACAGGTATCGTTTCTGGTGCGAAGAAACCTGAGCAGAGCGAAAAACTATTCAATTCCCACTCTAATTCCAACACTGATAGTTTGGAGATTTCCGAGGCAGGCCGTCAGGCGGCTATGGCGGCAGAAATGGAAAAGGATGGGTTTAACCATGAGGTGGCGGTGAAGCTGGCTTCTGGGCAGATTAAGGTCAACGAGCCGGATTGGGATACCTTCGAGTTCCCGACGCTGGAAGTTCAGGCGAATCCGAAAATCTATCAGGATACCTACATCAAAGCTCTAGTGGAAAACTTACATACAATACAGCAAGAAGTCGAGGCTCATTACTCATCAGAATCTTCCAAGCTCCAGAGTATGAGCGATCAAGACGCAATGAACTACCTCTTTAAAACTTACAAAATGCCCTATATGGAGGATGTTTTCATTTCGGGGACTCCGCTCCCGGCGGCTCCCAACGGTATGTCTAAGGCTGAGGCAGATATGGCTTATGACCAGTTGAAAGGTTTGCATTTTGGTAAGGGTGTTGCTTTGGCAGATTCCTATGCTCTAGGAGCCGAAGGAATGAAGCGGCTCTCCAGCGTGGAGGAGCGGGCGAAAGAAACTGCTCAGGCAGCTTACGATGCCGCCCAAAAGGAAGTGGATGCTCGGCAGGAAACATTCAATGCTAAGCGTAAGGAGAAATTCGAACAGACCATCGCCCGCATCAACAGCGGAACCGGAACCCTCATGGGTTATATGGCTCTGCGGCCTAAATAATTCCCAAAAGGGCGCTATAATAGTCACGATTAGTAGATAGGAAACGGCATAGCCGCAGGGGCGGCTTCTTCTGCCGTGGCTTCTTGCAGGGTGCTTTTATGGCAGCCTGCAAAATATTTGCTTTTTGTTGACATTGTTTGCCAAAGGAATATTGAAGAAAATCTTGGGTTGACGCATCCGACAGTCAGTAGTATATTGACACGTTTAGAGGAAGAGAAAATTATTTATACCGAACAGCTTGAAACAGATAAGCGATTTAAAAGGGTTTTTCTTACCCAAAAAAGTATTGAAATGTATGAAAAAATAGAAGCAAAAATATCCGCTATCAGTGAATGTGCTTTCTGTGGAGTAACAGAGGATGAATTAGAACAATTTTCTTCTATTATTCAAAATGTGATTCGAAATGTCAATAAATAAAGTTGTACCCAGCATGGCGGGTACGCTTTATTTTCGATACTTATGTCGCATACGACTTAAATATAAAGTATATATAAAAATGAATTGGAGGTAAAAAGTATATGGACAATGTAACAGAGGTGAATCCGCTTGGTACAGAGCGGATGGGCAGGGTGTAGGCTATTTGGGAAATGCGTAAGATGGGCGATGGAGTAAAAACGTGATTTTCTGAAGAAAAAAGCAAACCCGCGAACTGATAAATTAATGTTCCAGTAATGGAAAAGAAACGCGCGGTATCGGTGTATAATACTAATTTACCGAAATTGCTATCTCCGGTTTCAGTTTATTTAATATGGTATTTACAATCCCGGCGATCAGAAGCAGTCCGCAGCAGGTGTAGAATGCAGTCTCAGCGCCGGGAACTATTTTTTCTGCAAAGCCGGTGATAAAGGGAGTGCTGGACGCCCCTAGATTGCAGCCAACCAACACCATGGAAGTAGCGGCGTGAACGGATTGCAGGGGAAGGTGCGAGGGAAGCCCGTTAAAAACACAGGTGATGGCGGCGGTATGTGCCAGACCGCTGGTTACCGCACCGATACAAAGAACGGTAATGCTTTCGGCCATGGCTATTATTAACAGTCCGCAGCAGCAGGTTAGTACGCTAATGAAAAAAAGATGTTCGTGGAAGATAGATACCAGTTTTCCATAAAGGATCCCGGATATAATTCCAACTGTCAGGAAGGCGCCGAGAATTACACTGGCCTGGGATTCGTCGGCATAGCCCTTTTCCAGTACTAGGAGGGGCATACGCAGGGAAATGGAGGAACTGGTGCAGATTAGGAATCCGGCGGATAACGCATAAAAGAGAATCATAAATACGTGATGCCGGACAATAAACGGAGAGCCTGATTTGGCTCCGCTTACTGCGTGGTTCCCGCCATTTTCCGGCCGTTTAGGAACAAAGGCCAGATAAAGAATAAGGATTACAAATCCAAAAGCGTATATAATAAAAACCCGGGTCCAGTGGATTAAAAGCAGTCTTCCGGCTATAAAGGTCAAAAATGCATTGCCAAGAGTTTCAGCAGAACTGCGGTATCCAAGCAGTACAGTCCTTTCGTTACCGCTGAAGCGTTCGCTGATCATGCTGACAGCTCTGGAATTAATCAGTCCGATGCCGAGTCCCAGCAGGATTCTTGAAATCAGGACAAAGGTATAATTTTGGATAAATAGCGGGGCGGTGCCGCTGAGGGAAAGGAGCAGCAGACCGCCGATAATCATCAGGCGTTCATTCAGGTATTTTGCAAGCCGGGTGTTGATCAGGATCATAATCATAATGGCAAAAGAGGGGATGGAAATGAGGATATCCACCTGACTGGGAGAAAGCTTATCATAGTATCCAAGCATGGACGGAAGGACGGCTGAAATCGAGTAGGTGGATACAAGCATCAATGAAAGTGACAATATGGCGAGTTTTTCGGTAATATTTTTCATATGCTGCAGTTTAGTTCCTTTCTGTGGTATTCCGTATCATTTCATTCACAAGCTGAAAGATATCCTCTTTTGATTGTATTTCTATATCTGCGGGCGGTAAATCTGTCCGGCGTGCCCGTTTCCTGTGGTTGAACCAGACGCTGTGCCATCCTGCATTTCCGGCGCTGAGGATGTCTGCTTCATAGGTGTCGCCTATATACCATGAATCTTCCGGCGTAAACCCCAGCTTGCTTTCAATATGGCGGAATGCCATGACGTCCGGTTTCTGGTATCCGGTCTCCCCGGAAATAAAAATATGAGTATTGTCAAACCACCGCGCCAGATTTAACGCGGATATTTTCTGTCTTTGTCCGCGGCTGTTCCCGTTGGTTAGAATAGCGGTGGGGATCCGGGCTTTCTGACAGGCGTTCAGGATCTGTTCCATACAGGGAAACAGGGTGATTTCTCTCTGGCGGAGGCGGTATTCCTCTTCAAATAACCGGCATGCTTCGCTGGAAAGAGAAAGCCCGGCATCCTGATAGGTCAGCCGGATCCGCATGGAGAAGGTATCCTCCGGCGCGATCAAGCCTTGTTTTTCCTGAGCCAGAATTATATCTGAATACTGTCTGGATTTCTGAAAGAGTTCTGTAACGTCTTTGGATGTCCGGCCTGCGAAGAATTTCTCGTGGGCCAGACGGAAGGGTTCCATCAGATCATATAATGTATCGTCAATATCAAATACAAGGTTCATATAGAATATCCCACTTTCATCGGTATTTCGTGTGGCTTATATTAGTCTACTATATTTTTCAGATGAAGTCTAGTTACTGTTCGCTCCACTCACAGCAACTTTCGCAAATCCATTTAAAATTAGTTGTATTTAGTAACAGTTCAGCCCAGGACTTTGCACTTGCTGCAAAGTCCGTGAGAACACGTAGATTTTGCCAAGAGGGAATTTGCCCCTCGCCGTAGGCGACTTGAAATGGGCAAATTCCGT
>CAJUTH010000003.1 GCA_910589275.1 uncultured Dorea sp. | reverse complement strand
ATGGTGCTAAAATAATCTGAAGATTGGCTGCTCTTTTAATCTGGAAAACAACACCAGTGTGTTCCTATTAGGTACGGCAGGCGGCAGATTGTGAGGGCATCCCACAATCCCGGCGGCAAAATATATTCATGGGAGCTGTCCGGACTTCTCATTGACCGGGTATCTGCCGGGGATAAGGCGGTTGTACACACGGAGAGGGGCGTTAAGGCGGTCACAGTGGCGGCGGTGGAGGAATACGCCGGGAATGAGCCGGAACCGCTTAGAATGGTTATCAGGATAAAGAGGAAAGGGGGCGTAACAGCATGAAAGACGAGAGGAAATTCAAAGAGGTTATCCATACCATAAAAGGCGCAGAGAAAGACAAGGACAAGTTTCTGAAAGCGTCACGCTTGGAGCGGCACGAGGGAAAGACGAGATTCAGCTTTGACAGTGATGATTTAATCGCACTGATGGCATTTGCTACAATTTGGCTGATGATGATTTTATTCTTTATTGGTGCAAGGTAGTCTGATGTAAATTATTTAATGGAACGGGCGGCGGCTTATATGTCTGCTGCCCTACCCCACATTATAGAAAGGCGGTGCTTATTATGGCAGAAAAGAGGAAAGACAACCGGGGCAGGAATCTCAAAACTGGCGAATACTACGATTCAAAGAACAAGCGGTATATGTTCCGGAAGATGATTGACGGCGAGCGCATCACAATTACAGCTCCTGATCTGGTGGAATTGCGGAAACAGGAAAATGATTTGCTGTGCAGGATTGACCGGGGTAACAAGCTGAATACCAGAAATGCCAGAATGACATTGAACGCCTACTTTGATTTTTGGATGGAAACATTTGCAAAGAGCGGCAGGAAAGCTACAACTTGTACGAATTACAAATCATATTACAACGCATACATCAAGAACACTATCGGGAAAAAGCAGATTTCAAAGATTACAAAGGCAGATTGCCAAAGAATCATTAACGAAATGGTTCAGGACGGCAAGAAACATTCTACCATGTCCAACCTGAAAAGTTGTCTGAACATTGTTTTTGAATATGCCTTAGATGATGATATTATTATCAAGAATCCTGCAAAGAATTTACAAGTACCGCAGACAGAGAGTAAGAAGCGGACGGCCATAGAACAGCAGCAGATTGATTTGTTTATGTGCTATGTAAGGAATAGTGAGCGGTATTCATACAGTTATCCGGTGTTTGTTGTTCTGTTTAATTTGGGTATGAGAATCGGAGAAATGGCGGCGCTGACGTGGGATGATGTGAATTTCAAAGAGAATACCATAACCATCAATAAAACGATAAATCGATATAGAAAAGCAGACTACGGCTTTACTATGGCGGTAGCTTCTCCCAAAAGCAAAACATCAATTCGCACTGTTACAATGAATAGCGTAGTGAGAAAAACGCTTCTGAAGATGAAGGTGCAGAGTGTTCCTCCTGCAAAATTGCCTTATGTGGACGATTCCGGGAATATCCGTGGGCAGATATCGGGCTTTTTGTTTGTGAATACATCCGGGAATGTGTGGAATGAGCCGGGATTCCGTGAACTGATAAAAAGGATTGTGGAGCGGCACAATAAGGATGCAGAAGAAAACCATACAGAAAAGATTGAGAATTTTTGTCCGCACATGGTTCGGCATACATACACAAGCCTTGCCTATTCTGCCGGAGCCGATGTGAAGATTGTGAGCCAGAACCTCGGACACGCTTCTACATCCGTGACGCTGGACACATATACGCATCTGACAGAGGATAAAAAGAAAGAGCAGGAGGTATTAGCGCAGACGGTCAGAATATCATAATGGCTGTGACAATTCTGTGACAAATTCGAGAAAAAAGACGGAAAAAGATAGACCATGATAAAAGTACCCTATCTGGTAACAGTATTGATATAAACAAGGATAACACAAGACGAAAGAACACGAACATAAGTTTGACAAGAAAAAATACTTGACATCAGAAAAAAATTGGTATATGATAGCACAGGTGAGAAATGATGGATGATATTTTGAAGCAGGCGTTGCTCTACGATTTTTATGGCGAGCTCCTTACAGCTCATCAGAAAGACATTTATGAACAGTTTGTGTTGGAGGATCTATCCCTCGGTGAGATCGCGGGAAATACCGGCATCAGCAGACAGGCTGTGCATGATTTGATCAAACGATGTAATAAGGCGCTTGAGGGATATGAGAACAGACTGCATCTGGTATCAAGATTTCTTACAATAAAGGAGAAGCTTCATGATATAAA
The DNA here is from genome assembly GCA_910589275.1 of uncultured Dorea sp. Classification (GTDB taxonomy): domain Bacteria; phylum Bacillota; class Clostridia; order Lachnospirales; family Lachnospiraceae; genus Claveliimonas. Next base: position 149,940 of record CAJUTH010000003.1, on the reverse strand, counting down.
TGAGATTCTTGACAGGGATACGGAGCCGGGCGCGGACACTATGGAGCTGAAGGCGGATATCCGCAGGATAGCAGACGAGATTATTGAGGAGTTGTAGCATGGCATTTGACAGTTTAACAGAAAAGCTTCAGAATGTATTTAAAAATTTAAGAAGCAAGGGCCGTCTGACAGAGGCAGATGTAAAGGAAGCCATGAAAGAGATTAAACGCGCGCTTCTCGCAGCCGACGTCAGCTTCAAGGTGGTTAAGGAGTTTATTAAGAGTGTGCAGGAGCGGGCCGTCGGTCAGGACGTGATGAATGGTTTGAATCCCGGACAGATGGTGATCAAGATCGTGCATGAAGAGCTGATAAAGCTTATGGGTTCCGAGACGACAGAGATTAAGCTTCAGCCGGGAAGCGCAGTTACGGTAATCCTGATGGCGGGTCTTCAGGGCGCAGGTAAGACGACCACAACGGCCAAACTTGCGGGAAAATTCAAATTAAAGGGCAAGAAACCGCTGCTTGCCGCCTGTGATGTGTACCGTCCCGCTGCGATTAAGCAGCTTCAGATTAACGGAGAGAAGCAGGGCGTCGAGGTGTTTTCCATGGGGGAGAACCATAAACCGGCGAATATTGCTAAGGCGGCGGTAGAGCATGCGAAGAAGAACGGCAACCATATCGTGATCTTGGATACGGCGGGACGTCTGCATATTGATGAAGATATGATGGCGGAGCTTAAGGAGATCAAGGAAACTGTTGAAGTGCATCAGACGATACTTGTGATTGACGCTATGACCGGTCAGGATGCTGTGAATGTGGCGTCCGAATTTGACCAGAAGGCGGGAATCGATGGCGTGATCGTGACCAAGTTAGACGGCGATACCAGAGGCGGCGCAGCGTTGTCTGTTAAGGCGGTAACCGGAAAGCCGATTCTCTATGTAGGTATGGGCGAGAAGCTCTCGGATCTGGAGCAGTTTCATCCGGACCGTATGGCTTCAAGGATTCTTGGCATGGGCGACGTGCTGACGCTGATTGAGAAGGCGGAAGCAGAGATTGATGCGGAGAAGGCAATGCAGGTTGGCCAGAAAATGAAGAAGAATCAGTTTGATTACAACGATTTTCTGGTGAGTACTCAGCAAATGAAGAATATGGGCGGGTTTTCCGGAGTTTTAGGCATGCTTCCGGGTCTAGGAGCATTAGGAGGCATGGGCGGCAAGAATATGAAGATTTCCGATGAGCAGACGCAGGCGGCGGAGAAGCAGCTAGCGAGGATGGAAGCGATGATCTATTCTATGACGCCGAAGGAACGGGCGAATCCGGATCTTATAAATCCGTCAAGAAAGCATAGGATCGCCAGAGGCGCCGGTGTGGATATCAGTGAAGTGAATCGTATGGTTAAGCAGTTTGACGGTATGAAAAAGATGATGAAGACCATGACAAAAGGTGGTAAAAAGGGAAGATTTAGATTACCTTTTTAACATAAATTAACAAAAAGTGAACTATTACGGAGGTGAATGAAAATGGCAGTAAAGATCAGATTAAAAAGAATGGGACAGAAGAAGGCTCCTTTCTATAGAATCGTTGTGGCTGATTCCAGATCCCCAAGAGATGGAAGATTCATTGAGGAGATTGGTACCTATGATCCGAATCTTGATCCAAGCGGATACTCTATTGATGAGGAAGCGGCGAAAAAATGGCTTAACAATGGTGCACAGCCGACAGAGGTGGTTGGAAAGCTCTTCAAGGCAGCCGGCATTGAAAAATAGTATTGGCGGAGGTGCTCATTCATGAGAGAATTAGTTGAAGTCATTGCAAAAGCATTGGTGGATAATCCTGATGAAGTGGTTGTTACCGAGAAACAGGAGGGCCGTACAACGGTGGTTGAAGTACGTGTATCAGAATCTGATATGGGTAAAGTTATCGGAAAGCAGGGGCGTATTGCCAAGGCAATCCGTTCTGTAGTAAAGGCAGCTGCGGCAAAGGAAGATAAGAAAGTGATTGTTGATATCGCTGGTTAATAATTGAGAAGTCCCCGGCGCATTTTTATAGCGCTCAGAGGGACTTTTTCTCTTGATTGTATTTAAGGGCTGCAGCCGGTAGTTTTGAGGATGATTAAGGAGTGGAAAATGGAAAAGCAGTTACAAGTTGGAGTGATATCGTCTACGCACGGCATACGCGGAGAGGTGAAGGTATTTCCCACAACAGACGACGCGGCGCGGTTTAAGCAGTTGAAAAAGGTATATTTGGATACGGGAAAAGAACAGTTAATTCTTGAGATTGAACATGTGAAATTTTTTAAAAAGTTTGCTATCTTGAAGTTTAAAGGGATAGATCACATCAATGATATTGAGAAATACCGAGGGAAGAGTCTTTTGGTCGATAGAGAAGATGCCGTAGAACTTGGCAAGGATGAGTATTATATTGCGGATATGCTTGGTTTGGAGGTTTATACGGAGGATGGAAATTTCTTTGGGAATTTAAAGGATGTGATGGAGACGGGAGCGAATGACGTATATATGATTGCTACAAAGGAATACGGAGAAGTATTAATTCCCGCAATCCGGGAATGTATTTTGGATGTGGATGTGGAAAGAAACCGGATGGTAATCCATCTGATGGAGGGACTCGTTTCATGAATATTCATATAATGACATTATTTCCGGATATGATTATGGGAGGGCTGAATACCAGTATTATTGGAAGAGCAATGGATAAGGGGCTTCTGTCAATTGAGGCGGTGAATATCAGGGATTATGCATATAATAAGCATCAGAGTGTGGATGATTACCCGTATGGAGGAGGCGCCGGGATGCTGATTCAGGCGGAACCGGTATATCAGTGTTACCGGGCTGTGACGGAGAAAATTAAGGCGGGTGAGAAAGAGAGCAGCCAGGATTTGGGCGAAAGGATTTCAGACAGGGCCGGTAAAAGGCCGAGAGTTCTCTATATGTCTCCTCAGGGAAAGACTTTTAACCAGAAGATGGCAGAAGAGCTGGCAAAGGAAGAAGAACTTATATTTTTGTGCGGGCATTATGAGGGGATTGACGAGCGAGTGCTGGAGGAAATTGTTACAGATTATGTGTCTATTGGAGATTATGTGCTGACAGGCGGCGAACTGCCGGCTATGGTGATGGTGGATGCGATTTCTAGAATGGTTCCGGGAGTGCTTCATAATGATGTATCCGCTGAATTTGAGAGCTTTCAGGACAGCCTTCTGGAATATCCACAGTATTCGAGGCCTGAAATATGGCATGAAAAAAGGGTGCCTGAAATTTTATTATCCGGACATCATGCCAATATTGAGAAGTGGCGGAGAGAACAGTCCGTTATTAGGACGGCAAAGAATCGTCCGGACTTACTGGAAGGAGCAGAATTGACGGAAAAAGAAAAAGAGCTTGCAGAAAATTATCTTGCAATCTTTGTCGGAATGTGATAAGATATAGCGTGTTGTGAGAAGAATAGAGATGGTCCTCTGGTACGATAATCAGATGAATGTATTATGAACATCCGAATAATAAGGAGGTCGCACAATGAATGATATTATTAAGAGTATTGAAGCAGAACAGTTGAAAGAGAATGTACCGGTATTTAGCGTTGGCGATACGGTGAAGGTATATGGAAAGATTAAGGAGGGAAACCGGGAGAGAATTCAGGTTTTCGAAGGTACTGTACTTAAGAAACAGGGCGGTGGCGCAAGGGCTACATTTACTGTAAGAAAGTTCTCTAACGGCGTTGGCGTTGAAAAGACATGGCCTCTGCACTCACCGAACGTAGAGAAGGTTGAGGTTGTTCGCAGAGGTAAGGTAAGAAGGGCGAAACTGTATTACTTGAGAGACCGTGTAGGTAAAGCGGCTAAGGTAAAAGAGCTGGTAAGATAACTGGAGACAGGAAAGGGGACAAATACATCTGTACTTGTCCCTGATTTTTTAATATCTGGAATTGTAGTTCAATAAGTATAGGATATCCTTATTTTCATAAAGGGTGAATGGTATGCCGGGAAGGATAAGAGGTGCAAAGCCTGATAAGATAAAGAAAAGAAAAAAGAAGAAGCTCCCCGTTGATGAGATTGAACAGAAGATGCGGGAAAGGCTGGAGCCAAAGAAGCCAAAAAAGGAGAAAAAGAAGAGACCAAAAAGAAAGACCGGAAGACGGACCAAGAAGAAATGGAGCCTTAAGGATTTGGATTTGAAGAATTCTATTTCCATGGAGAAAGTAAAGCAGCTTGGAATTTGGATCCTTCAAGCAGCGATGGCGATCCTTTTTGCTTTTGTTTTTGTCTGGTATTTTGGACAGCGCGTCAGCACAATCGGGGATTCTATGAATCCTGTGCTTCAGAACGGGGATGTGGTGCTGGTTAACCGTTTTATATATAATACAAGTTCTCCTAAGCGCGGAGACATTATTGTATTCAAACCAAAGGGAAATGAAAATTCGCATTATTATATTAAACGTATTGTCGGCCTTCCGGGGGAGTCAGTGGAGATTATTGAGGGAAGAATCTATATTGACGGTGAAAAGCTTGAGGAGGACTATATTACTGAGGAAATCAGGGATGTTGGAATTGTGACTGAAAAGATGGAACTGGGCGGGGATGAGTATTTTGTTTTGGGAGATGACAGTAATAAGAGCGAGGACAGCCGTATGGCTGATGTAGGCAATGTGAAACGGACTTACATCTATGGCAGAGTATGGTTTGTTCTCTCGCCTTTGGAACACGCCGGTTTTGTAAAGGATTAGCAAGAGAAGCTGATATGGAGGAGACTATGCATTTTCAATGGTATCCTGGTCATATGACAAAAGCAAAGCGTATGATGCAGGAAAATATCAAATTAATTGATCTGGTAATTGAGCTTGTGGATGCCAGAGTGCCGCTTGCAAGCCGGAACCCTGATATTGATGAGCTGGGAAAGAATAAAGCCAGATTAATTTTGCTGAATAAGGCAGATTTAGCGGAAGACAGATGGAATGAGGAATGGAAAGCTTATTTCGAGAAACAGGGATTTTCTTGTGTTAAGGTAAATTCTAAAAAGGGCGGCGGATTAAAATCTATTCAGAATGTCATTCAGGAAGCCTGCAGGGAGAAGATAGAACGCGACCGTAAGAAAGGAATCTTAAACCGCCCGGTACGTGCTATGGTAGTTGGGATTCCGAATGTGGGCAAGTCTACCTTTATCAATACACTGGCCGGAAAAGCAGCGGCTAAGACTGGCAATAAGCCGGGTGTTACGAAGGGAAAGCAGTGGATACGTCTGAATAAGCAGGTAGAGCTTTTGGATACGCCAGGAATTTTGTGGCCGAAATTTGAGGACCAGAGCGTAGGGCTTAAGCTGGCATTCATCGGATCCATTAAGGATGAGATATTGAATGTGGAAGAATTAGGAGCAGAGTTTATCCGGTTTGCGAATCAGGCTTATCCGGGAATCCTTGCAGAAAAGTATGGGATTGAAGAGGCAGAGGATTCTTACGTATGCCTGAACAGGATTGCAGAGAGCAGGCATTGTTTGGTTAGGGGAAACGAACTTGATACTGAGAAAGCGGCGGGGCTTCTCATGGATGATTTCCGGAATGGAAGGCTTGGAAGACTGACTCTGGAATATCCGGAATAGTTATGCTACACTATGAACTGAAAGGGGAGATTTAAAATGGGCAGAGATAAAAGAGAAAAAAGCAAATCCGGCTCTGTGCTTGGGGCTTTGGTTGGCTGGATTCTTTATATTGCTATTATTATCGGACTTGCGCTTTTGATTATTACTTTTGTAGGACAGAGAACCAGTGTAAGCGGACATTCCATGGAGACGACGCTTCAGGATGGAGACCAATTGATTGTAGATAAGATATCCTACCGTTTCCACGATCCGAAAAGATATGATATTATCGTATTTCCATATCAGTATGAGGAGAATGTATTCTATATCAAGAGGATTGTCGGCCTGCCGGGAGAAACGGTACAGGTGAAGGATGGATATACATATATTAACGGACAGAAATTAGAGAGTGATGTCTACGGCGCAGAGGTGATGGAGGGCGGCGGTATTGCCGCAGAGCCGATTACGCTGGGAAAGGATGAATATTTTGTGCTGGGAGATAACCGGAATCACAGCTCAGACAGCAGAGATCCAAGCGTGGGGGTATTGACGAGAAAGGATTTGCTGGGCCGTGCATGGGTGCGGATTTATCCGTTTAATAATATGGGAGTCATCCGTCATGAATAAACGGGAAGAGGAAAGAATTAGAAAGCAGAAGGAAAAACTGGAGAAAGAAATTGCCCGCACAAAAGCCATGAGTGTTTATGAAAAAAAATACTCAGATTATCATGCCGTCTGTGGCATTGACGAGGTGGGCAGAGGCCCCTTTGCCGGACCGGTAACGGCGGCCGCGGTTATTCTTCCAAAAGATCAGCCCATTCTTTATCTGAATGATTCAAAAAAACTATCAGAGAAAAAGAGAGAAGAGTTGTACGATGTGATTCTGAAACAGGCTGTGGCTGTGGGAATCGGGATGGCGTCTCCGGAGAGGATTGATGAGATCAATATCCTGCAGGCCACCTATGAGGCAATGCGCATGGCGATTGAAGAGCTTGCCATTAAGCCGGATATTCTCCTGAATGACGCGGTGACGATACCAGAGGTGGATATTCCTCAGGTTCCGATTATTAAGGGAGATGCGAAAAGCGTGTCAATCGCCGCGGCAAGTATTGTTGCAAAGGTCACAAGGGACCGGCTGATGCGGGAGTATGATAGCGTATATCCGGGTTACGATTTTGCAAGTAATAAAGGGTATGGTACGAAGGCGCATATCGAAGGATTAAAAAGGCTTGGCCCTTCTGCTATCCACCGGAGAAGCTTTATCGGGAAATATATCTGACGGCATCAAAGGTGTGTATACTGCCGCCAAGCGGAGAGGCAGGCAGTTTTGAAGATGGAAGAGAAATTACAGGTATTTTAATGGGAAGAAGGAAAAATAACAGGCAGACCGGAGCGGTATATGAACAGGCGGCAGGCGCGTATCTGGAGAGTCTTGGATATCAGATTTTGGAATATAATTACCGCTGCAGGTACGGCGAGATTGACATTATTGCAAAAGACAAGGAATATCTTGTATTCTGTGAAGTAAAATTTCGGACTGATCTGTCCGCCGGGAGACCGGAGGAGGCGGTGGATATGAGAAAGCAGAGGGTGATTTCTAAATGTGCGCTGCATTATATTACAGTTCACGGCTTGTCTTATATGCCCTGCCGGTTTGACGTGGCGGGGATTCTCGGAAACGGGAAGGAGGAGACTGCATTTTCTTCGATCCGGCTGTACAAAAATGCCTTTGACTACAGGGAGTAATGAATATGAAGATAAAATATAAGAATCAGGAGCATATATTTGATATCAAGGAGAAAAATGGAGTCCCCTATTTGTCTTATCCGCTGCTTGAGCGGATCGGATTGGTGAAGCACGGGTTTTCTACTAGGTTTGGCGGTGTGAGCAAAGGAGTCTGGGCGTCTATGAATATCAGTACGACCAGAGGAGATGATCCGGCGGCTATCGCAGAGAACCGCAGGCGGCTTGCTTTGGCTGTCGGCGTGGATGAGGAGAAGATGGTATATACCTGCCAGACACATACGACGAATGTGGCAGTGGTGACAGAAAAGGATGCCGGCGCATCCCTTCCGGATACGGATGGGATGATTACCAATGTGCCGGGATTATGTCTTGTAACCTTCTATGCGGACTGTGTTCCTCTGTTTTTTGTGGATCCGGTAAAGAAGGCGGTTGGACTCAGCCACTCTGGATGGCGGGGAACTGTGAATAAGATGGCGAATGTTACTGTAGACAGAATGCAGGAAGCATTTGGAACGGATCCGGCGGATGTCATTGCAGCCGTAGGTCCGTCGATCTGTCAGGATTGTTATGAGGTAAGCGAAGATGTGATAAGCCGGGTTCAGGAGAATTACCGGGAAGAATATTGGGAATCCTTATATTATCAAAAAGAAAACGGAAAATATCAGCTAGATCTCTGGCGGGCAAATGAACTGAATCTGCTGGAGGCTGGAATTAAGAGGGAACATATAGCTGTTACTAATGCATGTACCTGCTGTAATCCGGAGGTATTCTTTTCCCACAGGGTTACAGGGACAGACAGAGGAAATTTAAGTGCATTTCTTGCAATTTCCGGGGAATAAATAATCATGTCAAGATGTAACAGAGGGGCCATAGGCCAAACTGTTGCTTGGGAGGAGTTAGGAAGATGGAAGAGGTTATTGAGACAACCCAGGAAACGGCCGCAGAGGCGACAGAGGATGTGAGCGCTTCTATTCAGTATATTCAGGAGCATATACCGTCCCTGATTGGCTTCGGCATTCAGGTGATTATGGCGCTTGTGTTTTTCTTTATTGGAAGGATTGTGATTAACTGGCTCCGTAAGCTTACGGGAGCGATGCTGGAACGCTCCAGCGTGGATAAGGGCGTGGAACAGTTTATCGATTCTCTGTTAAAATTTGGACTGAATGGGATTCTGATCTTTACAATTGCGACAAAATTCGGTATGGATACCGCTTCGGTTGCGGCTATTATTGCATCGGCAGGCGTGGCGCTGGGTCTGGCATTGCAGGGAAGCTTGTCAAATTTTGCAGGAGGCGTTCTGATTCTTCTTTTGAAGCCTTTTATTGTAGGGGATTACATTATTGAGGATAATCATGGAAATGAGGGGACTGTGCAGGAAATCCAGATGTTCTATACAAAACTGCTTACTATGGATAACCGCTCCGTAATCATTCCTAATGGGATGCTGACAAACAACAGTCTGACAAATGTGACGCAGATGGAGGAACGCCGTCTAGAAGTAAAGGTCAGCATATCCTACGAATCTGATTTGAGGAAGGCGAAGGAAGTCCTTTGGACCCTCATGGAGCGGGAAGAGCGGATTAGTAAGGAACGGGAACGAAACATCTTTGTATCTGAGCTTGGGGCGGACGGAGTTGAGATCGGCATGAGGGGCTGGGTGAAAACAGACGAGTATTGGCCGGTCAAATGGAAGATGCTGGAGGATATTAAGCTTACATTGGATGAAGAGGGTATTGTAATTCCATATCATCAGGTGGAAATTCAATTTAGATAGAGAAAAAAGCTTGCAATATTTTGTAAAATGGTTATAATTATAGTTGTGGCTGTCATATGCGGCCATTCATGCTGGAATAGCTCAGTCGGTAGAGCACTTCACTCGTAATGAAGGGGTCGTCGGTTCAAGTCCGATTTCCAGCTTAATATCGGAGAACATCGCAGCCGTTCGGGTTTGCGGTGTTTTTTAATGTATGACGGACATATCTATGTTATATTCTGCAGGAGGAGAGAAATTGATTACAAGAGAAATGCTGTTTCCTTTGGCATTTTATCAAAAAGCCAAATTTCACGGGAGCAAGGGAAAATATAATTACCGGATTGAGAAATATGCGGATGAAAGTGACGGGAAAATACAGTTTATCCTGCATATATGGGAGGGACCTGAATGTTATGATGCATCCAAAAAAGAAAAGGAGATGTTAAAATTCCCATTCAGCGAGGAGGGAATGGGAGAAATCGTAAAGGTTTTAAACCATCTGCGGCAGTGAATAGGTTGCTTGCAGGATGTTGAAACCCACCATCAAGGGGATTTGACTGCAAAAAGTATACACAAGTGTCTTGTCAGTTGAAATGTCATGTGTTATATTAGTTGTCAGTGGGAATTCAAATAAGAATAAACCAACTGAGAAAGGTGAGTAACATGACATTAACAGAGGAAATTGAAAAATTAAAGACCGAGAAGGATGCGGCGGTATTGGCTCATTATTATGTGGAGCCGGAGATACAGGAGGTAGCTGATTACATAGGGGATTCTTTTTACCTCAGTAAAATAGCGGCCGGGTTGGAACAGAGAACTATCGTATTCTGCGGCGTTTCTTTTATGGGGGAGAGCGCGAAGATATTAAGTCCGGATAAAAGAGTGCTGATGCCGGATTTGACGGCAGATTGTCCAATGGCGCATATGGCGGATGCAGAAGCCATCGCCAAGGCGAGAGAGGAGTATGAAGATTTGGCCGTGGTATGTTATATTAATTCTACGACCGAGTTAAAGGCTCATTCCGATGTATGCGTAACATCTTCTAATGCGGTAGATATTGTCAAAGCCTTGCCAAATAAAAACATATTTTTTATTCCGGACAAAAATTTGGCGCATTTTGTGGCAAAACAGGTGCCGGAAAAACATTTTGTATTTCATTCCGGGTACTGCCCGGTACATGAACATATGAGTGTCAAGGAAGTAAAAGCTTTGAAGGAAGCCCACCCGGACGCAGAGGTACTGGCTCATCCGGAATGCAGCGGCGCGGTTAGGGAGCTGGCGGATTATCTGGGAAGTACTTCGGGGATTATCCAATACGCTTCAAAATCAGAAGCTTCAGAATTTATTATCTGTACAGAAGCAGGGGTGGATTTTGAACTGAAGAGGAAAAATCCCAAAAAGAGGTTCTATTATCCCAAGACTTTGCCGGTCTGTCTGGATATGAAAAAGAACACCCTTGCAAAGCTAAGGGATACCCTTCTTGAAAGCGGAAATGAAGTGCAGGTGGGCGATGAAGCCGGCAGGCTTTCTAAGCTGTCTCTGGAAAAGATGCACGAATTGGCAGGTGCATAATGATGGAAAAAAGAGCGGATGTGGTAATTGCAGGAACCGGGGCGGCAGGATTGTTTGCGGCGCTGAACCTGCCGGCAGATAAGAAGATCATTATGATTACAAAATCGGATATCTGCAGCAGCGACTCCTATCTTGCGCAAGGCGGAATCTGCGTGCTGCGCGGTCCCAATGATTATGACAGCTATTTTGAGGATACGATGAAGGCGGGCCACTATGAGAACCGCAGGGAGTCTGTGGATATTATGCTGCGCGGTTCTGAGGATGTTATCAGTGACTTAATTAACTGCGGAGTGGAATTTGCCAGAGAGAACGGAGAACTTTTATATACGAGGGAAGGGGCTCATTCAAGACCTAGAATTTTGTTTCATGAGGATATAACCGGTCAGGAAATTACAGAAAAACTAATTGCACAGGTAAAGAAGCATACCAATGTAACGATTTATGAGTTTGTGACTATGACGGATATCCTGACAGAAGATGGCAGATGTATCGGCATCACAGCTAAAAACCAAAAGGGAGAGGATTTCCGGATTTATGCGGGGGATACGATTCTTGCAACCGGGGGAATTGGAGGAAGATATAAGCATTCTACGAATTATCCCCATCTGACAGGGGATTCCATAGAGATTGCCCTAAAGCACGGGATCCGCGTGCAGAATCTGGATTATGTCCAGATTCATCCAACTACATTATACTCGAAAAAACCTGGCAGGAGATTTTTGATTTCAGAATCTGTCCGGGGCGAGGGGGCGGTTCTGTATAATAAGGATGGACAGCGGTTTATTGATGAACTTTTGCCGAGGGATGTGGTGACACAGGCAATCAAAGAGCAGATGGAGAAGGATGGGACAGACTATGTATGGCTGTCTATGGAATATATTGAAAAAAAGAAAATACTCAGTCATTTCCCTAATATTTACCGGCATTGCATGGAGGAAGGCTACGACGTGACAAGGGAATGGATTCCCGTGGTTCCGGCTCAGCATTATTTTATGGGCGGAGTATGGGTGGATTCCGACAGCAGAACATCAATGGAACACCTCTATGCAGTAGGTGAGACAAGCTGCAACGGCGTCCATGGGGCGAATCGGCTGGCAAGTAATTCCTTGCTGGAGGCGCTGGTATTTTCTAAACGCGCGGCAAAACATATAGAAAAGGAGAATTGTATTCATGAATGATATTACCATGAGGCTGCAGGCGGATCATTTGATTATGGAGGCTTTAAAAGAAGACATATCAAGCGAAGACGTAACGACAAATTCTGTGATGAAAAACCGAAGAGACGGACAGGTAGAGCTGATTTGCAAGCAGGACGGCGTGATAGCGGGGCTTGAAGTATTTGCCCGTGTATTTGCATTGCTAGACGGCGAAACAAGCGTGGAATTTTACTGTAAAGACGGGGATAGAGTTGAAAAGGGGCAGCTTATGGCGCTTCTTACCGGAGACATACGTGTGCTGCTTTCCGGGGAGCGTGTGGCGCTAAACTATCTTCAGAGAATGAGCGGAATTGCCACGTATACGCGTATGACGGTGGGACTGCTTGAGGGAACAGGGATGAAGCTCTTAGATACAAGGAAGACGACACCAAATATGCGCATTTTTGAAAAATACGCGGTGCGTGTAGGCGGAGGCTGCAATCACCGCTATAATTTGTCAGACGGGGTTCTCTTGAAAGATAATCATATCGGCGCTGCCGGAGGCGTGAGACAGGCAGTAAAGATGGCGAAGGAATATGCGCCCTTTGTAAGGAAAATTGAGGTGGAGGTGGAAAACCTTGATATGGTAAAAGAGGCGGTAGAAGCCGGAGCTGATATTATCATGCTTGACAATATGTCTGTGGAGGATATGAGAAAGGCAGTTGAACTGATTAGTGGAAGAGCCGAGACGGAGATTTCCGGCAATGTTACCAAAGAGAATATTGAAAAATATAAGGGGCTGGGTGTGGATTATATTTCCAGCGGTGCCTTAACACACTCTTCGCCTATTCTGGATATTTCACTGAAAAACCTGCATGCGGTTTAAATAATAACCTGCATAGAAGATATGTACAGCAGCTGTGCAATGCAGCTGCTTTTTGATGCCTATAAGTATGGGGAGACAGATTAGTATCGTTTGCTGCACCACTTTTCCAAAAGGCTGATGAGTGCGTACAGAATCATAGCCATGATGCAGAGAAGTACGATGCCGAGGAGCAGCCAATCCATTTTAAATACCTGGCTGGAATAAATAATCAAATAACCCAGGCCGTTCCGCGCCGCTAAAAATTCCCCGATGATCACTCCCACCAGACAAAGTCCGATATTGACCTTCATGATGTTGATGACTGCCGGAAGGGAGGAGGGGAGTACAACCTTAGTCATAGCGTGAAACCTATTTCCCTGCAGGGTGTATATGAGCTTGATTTTTTCCGGATCTACAGAAATAAAACTGCTGTAAAGGCTTAATATGCTTCCGAAAATTGCCACGGACATTCCGGCCACGATAATGGTTGTGCGGTTCGCTCCCAGCCACACGATTAGGAGCGGCGCGAGAGCTGACTTTGGCAGGCTGTTGAGCACTACCATATAGGGATCTAATATTTCCGACAGCTTGCGGGAAAACCACAGGGCGACTGCAGCCAGAATGCTGATGCTAATCACCAACAGGAAACTTAAGGCCGTTTCATAAAGGGTAACGCCAATATGCAGGAAGATGGTTCCGTCCATCGTTAACTCCCAGAAACAGAGCGCGATTTTTGAAGGGCTGCTGAAAATAAAGGAGTCGATAATTCCGGTATTAGCGGTAAATTCCCAGATAAAGAGAAAGCTGAGCAGGATCAATATGCGAGAGACACCGACTACCCGGCGGTGCCTCTTCTGCATGTGAAGATACTTCTTTTGTGCGACAGACAATTCATTCATTTCCGTTGATCTCCTTCCAGATTAAATTAAAGTAATTTTTAAATTCCGGTGTATTTCTTCGGTTTAGAGGGGTGTCCTCCTCCAGATGAAAAATAAGAGGAAGAGTCTGCTGGATTGATGCGGGGCGCGGGGTTAGGATAATGACGCGGTCCGCAAGGGAGACAGCCTCCGATAAGTCGTGGGTTACAAGGATTGCCGTCTTGTGTTCTTTTTTTATAATCTGCCCGATATCATCGCCTACTCTCAGTCTCGTCTGATAGTCCAGAGCAGAAAATGGCTCATCTAACAGCAGGATATCCGGTTCAAGCACTAATGTCCGCACAAGGGCAGCACGCTGGCGCATACCTCCGGACAACTCGGAGGGTCTGGCATTTTCAAATTGCTTCAGGCCATAAGTATCTAAAAGTTCGTGAGCCTTTGCCTTTGTTTTTGTGGTGAGCATATGCTGTATTTCCAAGCCAAGGATCACATTGTGGTAAATGGTCCGCCACTCAAAAAGCTGGTCGTGCTGGAGCATATATCCGATGTTGGTGGTGCTTTCCTTTAGGTATTTTCCGTTAATTTTAATCAGTCCCTTTTCCGGCTCAAGCAGGCCGGAGATGAGGGAAAGGAGCGTAGATTTGCCGCACCCGGAAGGACCGACGATTGCGACGAATTCGCCCTCTTTCATGGCAAATGAGATGTCGGTAAGCGCCACGGTTTCCCCTTCCATATTGTGATAGGCGTAGTAGATTGATTTTAGTTCCAGAATTTGTTCAGCATTTGATTCCATGCGGGCCTCCTGATATATTTTATCTTGTCTGTAGTTATCGTCTGATTTTTTGACGTTAACTATCTATATCTTAGTTTATGGAAAAATAATAAAGAATGTGCATAGTACATTCTTGCGCCGGCGCTTAAAATGCCATATACTTAATATCTACAGGATAATCAGAAGCATACGCGCTAACAGATTCTTATGGATAGGGGATACGTGAGGATGAATTATCAGAAAGAGCTTGAGAAAATAATTGCAGGTTTAGAGAAAGAGAACAAATCGCCGAGACTTTTGCTGCATAGCTGCTGCGCTCCCTGCAGCAGTTATGTATTGGAGTATCTGAGCCGGTATTTTAGAATTACGGTGTTTTATTACAATCCCAATATTTATCCGGAGACAGAATATGCCAAAAGAATCATGGAACAGCAGAGGCTGATTGGTGAATTGGAAGTAAAGTATCCGATTTCATTTGCCGCCGGACCTTACGAGAAAGAACGGTTCTATGAGACTGTCAAGGGATTCGAGAGAGAAAAAGAAGGCGGAGAGAGGTGTATGCGCTGTTATGAGCTGCGCCTACGGGAGGCGGCGGTCCTTGCAAAAGAGGGAGGATATGATTATTATACTACGACACTTAGTATCAGCCCTTTAAAAAAGGCCGGAAAACTAAATGAAATCGGAATGAAGCTTGGAAAGGAATACGGCGTAGATTATCTGCCTTCTGATTTTAAAAAGAGGAATGGCTATAAGCGCTCGATAGAATTGTCAAAGGAGCATAATCTATATCGGCAGAATTACTGCGGATGCGTGTATTCTTATAAAGAGGCAGGTTACAGTTCCCAGGATGTTTGATTCTAAGTTCTCCGTAAGGGTCAGACGCCCCACGAGTAGTAACAGTGCAGCCTTCGGCCTCACTGTTACAAAGGAAGATATAAAATACATTTCAAGGGTTTTCAAGAGCGTATAAGTGTGGTAGAATGTTGAACTGAAATTTAGAAACAAACAATGAGAAAGAAGGACAGAAGATGGCGCAGTTATGGGGCGGGCGTTTTACAAAAGAAACGGACCAGCTTGTTTATAATTTTAATGCATCGATTTCTTTCGATAAGAAACTGTATGCACAGGATATCCGGGGCAGTATTGCACACGTGATGATGCTTGCAAAGCAGGGTATCCTTACTGATATAGAAAAAGAACAGATTATAGATGGATTAGAGGGGATCCTCTCCGATGTGGAGAAGGGGAAGCTTAAGATATCGGATGCTTATGAAGACATTCACAGCTTTGTAGAGGCGACATTGATTGCAAGAATCGGGGACGCGGGGAAGAAGCTTCACACGGGAAGAAGCAGAAACGATCAGGTGGCTCTGGATATGAAGCTGTATACTAGAGATGAGATTACCCAGATTAGTCATCTGTTAGAGGAGCTGCTTCGGGCGATCCTTGCCATTATGGAGGAACATATGGAGACGGTCATGCCAGGATTTACTCATCTGCAGAAGGCTCAGCCGATTACGCTTGCGCATCATATGGGAGCGTATTTCGAGATGTTCAAACGGGATCATGAAAGGATGCGGGATATTTATAAGAGGATGAATACCTGTCCGCTGGGTTCAGGAGCACTAGCCGGCACCACTTATCCTCTGGACAGAGAATATACGGCGCAGCTTTTGGGCTTTGACGGTCCTACGTTAAATAGCATGGACGGGGTGTCGGACAGAGACTATTTGATTGAGCTGATGTCGGCTCTTTCTATCGTGATGATGCATCTATCCAGATTCTCCGAAGAGGTGATTCTTTGGAATTCGAATGAGTACCAGTTTGTGGAGATTGATGATGCGTACAGCACCGGAAGCAGCATTATGCCGCAGAAAAAGAATCCGGATATTGCTGAGCTTGTGCGGGGAAAGACCGGACGGGTGTACGGAGCGCTGATGTCTCTTCTCACTACAATGAAAGGGATTCCGCTTGCATATAACAAGGACATGCAGGAGGATAAGGAGATGTGCTTTGACGCTATGGATACGGCGAAAGGGTGTATTGCGTTGTTTACGGGGATGCTTAGGACAATGCAGTTTCAGACGGAGCGTATGGAAAAAAGCGCCAGACAGGGATTTACCAATGCGACGGATGCGGCGGATTATCTGGTGAACCATGGAGTTCCTTTCCGGGATGCGCATGGCATTGTGGGAAGGCTTGTTTTGTACTGTATAGAGAAGAATATTGGGCTGGACGATATGACGCTGGAGGAATACCGGGAGATTTCCCCGGTGTTTGAGGAAGACATTTTTGACGCGATCAGCTTGGAGACCTGCGTAAATAAGCGGGTGACGGTGGGAGCGCCGGGAAAGACTGCGATGAAACAGGCGATCAAATTGTACAAGCAGTATCTGAGAGAAGCTAGGAGGAAAGAAGAATGGAACAGAAATTAAGAGTCGGTATACTTGGAGCAACGGGGATGGTAGGTCAGAGATTTATTTCTCTGCTTGAGAATCATCCATGGTTTGAAGTGGTTACGGTGGCGGCAAGTCCAAGATCTGCCGGCAAGACTTATGAGGAGGCAGTGGGAGGCCGCTGGAAGATGACTACGCCTATGCCGGAGTCTGTGAAAAACTTAGTTGTTTTAAATGTAAATGAAGTAGAAAAAGTTGCGGCTACGGTTGATTTTGTGTTCAGCGCTGTGGACATGAGTAAAGAAGAAATTCGCGCGATTGAGGAAGAGTATGCGAAGACAGAGACTCCGGTGGTATCCAATAACAGCGCCCACAGGTGGACGCCAGATGTGCCGATGGTGGTTCCGGAGATTAACCCGGAGCATTTTGATGTGATTGCTTCTCAGAAGAAGCGTCTTGGTACTTCCCGCGGATTTATTGCAGTGAAGCCTAATTGTTCCATTCAGAGTTATGCGCCGTGTCTGGCGGCATGGAAGGAATTTGGACCAAAAGAACTGGTAGTGACTACCTATCAGGCAATTTCCGGAGCCGGTAAGACATTTAAGGATTGGCCGGAGATGACAGAGAATATTATTCCATATATCGGCGGAGAAGAGGAAAAGAGCGAGTTAGAGCCGCTTAGGGTTCTTGGAAAGGTTAAGGATGGGCAGATTGTAAAGGCAGAGCTTCCGAAAATTACTTGTCAGTGTATCCGTGTTCCGGTATTAAACGGACATACGGCAGCAGTATTTATTAACTTTGAGAAGAAGCCCTCAAAGGAGCAGTTAATTGAGGCATTGAGAAATTATAAAGGATTTCCGCAGGAGGAGGCGCTTCCAAGCGCACCGAAACAGTTTATCCAGTATTTAGAAGAGGATAACCGTCCTCAGGTAAAGCTGGATGTGGATTATGAAAATGGTATGGGCGTATCCATCGGGCGTCTTCGTGAGGACAGTATGTTTGATTACAAGTTTGTGGGTCTTTCTCACAACACCATTCGCGGCGCGGCGGGCGGCGCGGTGCTCTGCGCGGAGACTCTTGTGGCGAAACACTATATTACAAAGAAATAAGCCGTTTTAGCCAGCAGAGAGGGGAAGAGAGCATCATTTCTATATGAATAAGCTTACAAAGAAGAGGATGACTAAGCCGGGCTTAATCATCCTCTTCTTTTTGTACGCTGTAGGTCTGGCGTTTTCTTGCCATTTCATCATTTTCCAGATATTCGTCGTAGGTTGTAATCTTGTCAATCAGCCTGCCGCCCGGAACAATTTCCATAATCCGGTTGGCTGTAGTCTGGACGATCTGATGGTCTCTGGAGGTAAATAGAATGACGCCCGGGAATTTAATCATGCCGTTATTCAGCGCGGTGATGGATTCCATGTCCAGATGGTTGGTTGGCTCGTCGAAGAGCAGTACATTGGCTCCGGAGATCATCATCTTAGATAACAGGCATCTGACCTTCTCACCGCCGGATAAGACGCGGACTTTTTTCACGCCGTCGTCTCCGCCAAAGAGCATCCTTCCAAGAAAGCCTCTGACATAGGTTACGTCCTTATTTTCCGAGTATTGTGTCAGCCATTCCACAATGGTATCGTCGTTTTCAAATTCACTTCCGGAATCCAGTGGGAAATATGCTTGAGAGGTGGTAACGCCCCATTTGTAGGTACCCTCATCCGGTTCAATTTCTCCCATTAGAATCTGAAATAGGACAGTCTTGGCAAGTTCATTGCCGCCCACAAGGGCTACTTTGTCATCGTGCCCCAGAGTAAAGCTGATATGATCAAGGATTTTTTCTCCGTCGATTGATTTGCTGATTCCTTCTACTGTCAGCACCTCATTGCCGATGGAACGGTTTGGCGTAAAGTTGATATAGGGGTACTTCCGGCTGGAGGGCTGGATGTCATCTAACTGGATTTTCTCAAGGGCTCGTTTTCTGGAGGTTGCCTGCTTGGATTTGGAAGCATTTGCACTGAACCGGGAAATAAATTCCTGAAGTTCCTTAATCTTTTCTTCCTTTTTCTTGTTGGCTTCCTTCATCTGACGAATCAGGAGCTGGCTGGATTCATACCAAAAATCGTAGTTGCCGGCATATAACTTAATCTTGCCGTAGTCGATGTCCGCGATCTGGGTACATACCTTATTGAGAAAATACCGGTCATGGGATACCACAATTACCGTATTTTCAAAGTTGATCAGAAATTCTTCCAGCCATCCGATGGCATCCAGATCCAGATGGTTGGTTGGCTCGTCTAAAAGCAGGATGTCCGGGCTGCCAAATAGAGCCTGGGCAAGCAGTACCTTTACCTTTTCCGGACCATCCAGGCCTTTCATATCCGCTTCGTGAAGTTCTGTGCCGATGCCCAGGCCATTTAGGAGGGAGGCTGCTTCCGCTTCCGCCTCCCAGCCGTTCATAGAAGCAAATTCTGCTTCCAGCTCGCTGGCTCTGATGCCGTCCTCATTGGTAAAGTCTTCCTTTGCGTAAATGGCGTCCTTTTCCTTCATAATTTCATAGAGTCTTGCATTTCCCATAATAACGGTATCAAGAACTGTATATTGATCGTATTTAAAGTGATCTTGCTGCAAAAATGAGAGCCGGTCGCCCGGGGTGACGATCACCTCGCCGCCGGAAGGCTCAAGCTGGCCGGATAATATTTTCAGGAAAGTAGATTTGCCGGCACCGTTGGCGCCGATCAGGCCGTAACAGTTTCCTTCGGTAAATTTAATATTGACATCCTCAAACAGCGCCTTTTTTCCGACACGTAAGGTAATGTTGCTTGTACTGATCATATTGTCTGGATTCCTCCTTGATTTTGTTTTGTGAGATTTTCTTATGATACACCAGTAACAATTCAGCCTTCGGCTTCATTGATATACATACCAGTCAATATTATCAAAAAAGAATGGAAATAGCAAGAAATACAGTATATAATAATTACTGAGCTTTATTATAAGGGGGGATAGGAAGATGAAGGATGACATTTTGAATTATACGCAGAACAGGGAACTCTCATGGCTGAAATTTAACCGCAGGGTGCTTGAAGAGGCGCAGGATCAGACGGTGCCGATTTTGGAGAGGCTGAAGTTTGTTGCTATTTTTACCAGTAATCTGGATGAGTTTTTTATGATTCGGGTTGGGAGTCTGTTTGATATGGCGGCGGCTGATTCAAAGGCGGTGGATGTCCGTTCAGGAATGACGCCGACAGAGCAGCTAGATGCAATCTATAAGGCGGTGGCGCCTCTTTATAAAGAGAGGGATAAGACCTATGCGGATATTAAGAAGCAGTTGATTCCTTACGGGGTGTGCAGCCTGAGCTTTAAGGAGTTAGAGCAGAGCGAGAAGAAGTATGTGAAGAAGTATTTTAAGGAGCAGATGCTTCCGGTGCTGTCTCCTCAGATTGTGGATGCCAACCATCCTTTTCCGCATTTGGTCAATAAGGAAATTTACGTGACAGCTAATTTGAAGCAGAAGAACAAGACAATGCTGGGAATTGTACCGGTTCCTCCTTATGTGACAGACATTCTGTATCTTCCGGGGCATGATATCCGGTATATACGGATGGAAAAAGTGATATTAGAGTATCTGGATCTGATATTTCCAAGATATGAGATCTCGGATAGGAATTATATCTGTGTGACAAGAAATGCGGATATTACGCCGGACGATGAGGCGTTGGAGATTAACGATGATTTTCGCTATCTCATGAAGAAGACGCTTCATAAGAGAAGAAGGATGGCCGTGGTGCGGCTGGAGACCGCCGAGAAGCTTTCACCAGAGAATGAAAAATATTTTTGCGAGAAATTCAACATCCGGAGAGAACAGATATTCCGTACCAAGATGTCTATGAAGCTGGATTATGTGTTTGCGATTGCCGGGAATCTTCCGGACGCCATGAAGCGGCCGCTGGTTTATCGGACGTTTACGCCTCAGGAGTCAAGATTCGTGCAGGAGGGAAGCATTTTCCGGCAGGTGAAGAGGAAAGATCTGCTGCTTTTCTATCCATTTGAGAGCATGGAGCCATTTTTAAGGCTGATCCGTGAGGCGGCATATGATCCGAATGTGCTTACGATTAAGATTACCATTTACCGGCTGGCAAAGAAGGCAAGGCTGGTAGAGTATCTGTGCGCTGCGGCGGAGAACGGCAAAGAAGTAACGGTGCTGATTGAACTGCGGGCCAGATTTGACGAGCAGAATAACATTGACTGGTCCGAGCGGTTAGAAGATGCGGGATGCCGGGTAATATACGGATTTGAAGGGTATAAAGTACACTCTAAGATCTGCCTCATCACCTACCGGAACCGCAATGATATCCAGTACGTTACTCAGATTGGGACCGGCAATTATAATGAGAAAACCGCTGCGATGTATACGGATTTATCGCTTATAACCGGAAACCGGGAAATCGGAGAGGATGCGGCGGCATTTTTTAAGAACATGTCGATTAGTAATCTGGATGGGATTTACCGCTATTTGATTGTGTCTCCTACCAGCTTAAAGCCGAAGGTTTTGGCATTGATGGACGAGGAGATTGCCAAGGGTTCATCAGGCAGGATTATTATGAAGATGAACTCTGTGACGGACGTAGATTTTATCGAAAAGGTGTGCGAGGCGTCTCAGGCAGGAGTGAAGATAGACTTGATCGTGCGGGGAATCTGCTGTGTGCTTCCGGGTGTGGAAGGCTATACAGACCATGTAACTGTTACCAGTATTGTGGGAAGATATCTGGAACACCCAAGGATTTTCAGTTTCGGAACCGGTGAAGCACAGAAGATCTATATTGGCTCGGCCGATATGATGACCAGAAATACGGAGAAGCGCGTGGAGGTTGCCTGTCCGATTATGGATACTCATGTAAAGCATCAGATCAATCATTATCTGGATGTGATGCTTGCAGATAATCTAAAAGCCCGTGTGCTTCAGAATGATGGGAATTATGTAAAAAAGGAGCAGAAGGAGCCCTTTGTTAATTCTCAGGAACGTTTTATGAGAGAGGCTGTATTCGCAAGAAAGGCTTATGCGGAACAGAAACCGAACTTCCTTAAAAAGCTGAAGCATCGGTTAAAGAGATAGAGAGAAAGCAGCGGCCGGTTCGGGGGAAAGACAGATTTGTCGTATCCGTTATACCGGGCTGGTGTGACAAAAAGTGGAGAGAATGTATGGGAAAATCGCTGTATATAGCAGAGAAACCAAGTGTGGCGCAGGAATTTGCAAAGGCGCTGCATCTACAGACAAGGCGGGGCGACGGCTATCTGGAATCAGAAGAGGCCGTTGTAACCTGGTGCGTAGGACATCTGGTGACAATGAGCTATCCGGAGGCCTACGATGAAAAATACAAGCGGTGGAGTCTTCAGACTCTGCCGTTTTTACCGGAGGAATTTAAGTATGAGGTGATTCCCGGTGTCGCGAAGCAGTTTCGAATTGTTTCCGGTCTTTTGAACCGTTCGGATGTGGATACTATTTATGTGTGTACGGATTCCGGACGGGAGGGAGAATATATCTACCGGCTGGTGGAGCAGATGGCGGAGGTAAAGGGCAAGCGGCGGCTCAGAGTGTGGATTGATTCCCAGACCGAGGAGGAAATCCTGAGGGGTATCAGAGAGGCGAAGGATTTGGCAGAATACGATAATCTGTCTGCATCCGCCTATTTGAGGGCAAAAGAAGATTATCTGATGGGAATCAACTTTTCCAGGCTTTTAACTTTGAAATATGGAAACAGTATTTCAAGCTATCTAAATAAAAAGTATTCGGTAATTTCCGTGGGACGCGTTATGACCTGCGTGCTGGGGATGGTGGTCCGCAGGGAGCGGGAAATCAGGGAGTTTGTCGAGACGCCTTTTTACAGGGTACTCTGTATGGTGAATGCGGACGGAGAGTCTCTGGAGGGGGAATGGAGGGCGGGGGAAGGCTCCAAATATTATGGCTCTCCGGTTCTTTATAAGGAGAATGGATTTAAGGAAAAGCGGGACGCAAGAGAACTGATCCGGTATCTGGAGGAGGAGAAGCCTCTAAACGCACAGGTGGAAAAGGTAGAGAAGAAAAAAGAGAAGAAGAATCCACCGCTTCTTTTTAACCTTGCGGAGCTTCAAAATGAATGTTCGAAACGGTTTAAGATTAGTCCCGATGAAACACTTCGGATTGTTCAGGAGCTGTATGAAAAGAAACTGGTTACCTATCCGAGGACGGATGCCAGAGTGTTATCCGAAGCCGTGGCAAAAGAAATATATAAGAATTTAAACGGGCTGATGAAATACGATGCGGCAGTCCCTTTTCTTCAGGATATCGTAAAGCTTGGCAGTCATAAAAAACTTGCAAAGAGCAGATATGTGAATGATAAACAGATTACCGACCATTATGCGATTATTCCTACCGGACAGGGGATCGGCGCGCTAAGAAGCGTATCGGAAATTTCTGCCAGGGTGTACGATGTGATTGTCAGGCGGTTTCTTAGTATTTTCTATCCGCCGGCGGTTTATCAGAGGGCGTCTGTAGTTTTGAATATAAGAGGAGAGAGGTTCTTTGCCGGATTTAAGGCGCTGGCAGAGGAGGGATATCTGAAGGTATCCGGGATCCCAAAGCCAAAGCCGGGGGATGACGCTGGAGAGAATCAGGCGAATGAGGCGGGGAATGGCGCATTGTTTGCGGTACTGCAAAAGCTTCGCAAGGGTATGAAGCTTCCGGTTACAGGGTTGTCTGTCAAGGAAGGCAGGACTACGCCGCCGAAACGGTACAATTCCGGGTCTCTGATTCTGGCTATGGAAAATGCCGGCCAATTGATTGAAGATGAGGAACTGCGCGCCCAGATTAAAGGAAGCGGAATTGGAACCAGCGCTACCAGAGGAGAAATTCTGAAGAAATTATTCAATAACAAATATCTGGCTCTGAATAAGAAAACACAGGTTGTTACTCCGACTCTGGAGGGGGAGATGATCTTTGATGTGGTAGCGCATTCTATTAAGTCTCTTTTGAATCCGGAGCTTACGGCAAGCTGGGAGAAGGGACTGACTTACGTGGCAGAGGGGGATATTACATCCGACGAATATATGAAGAAATTAGAAACATTTATTTGGTCCAGAACCAAAGGGGTGCTTGCACTAAATAATCAATATGAGCTGCGGGGATGCTATGACAGGGCTGCGGGATTTTATAAGAAAGGAAAGAAATAATATGAGAAAAGAATTAACAGTAAAGGCATTGTATACTTTGGAAGAAACGATTGCAAAGGATATTTTTGAGGGGATAACTTATCCATGGGAAGTGCTTCCAAAAATCGGAGCATTTATCAAAGAACTTGGAGAATCTTTATCGGAAGAAGAATATGAGAAAAAGGGAGAAGATGTATGGATCGCTAAGTCTGCTCATGTATTTCCCTCTGCGTATATCAAGGGGCCTGTGATCATAGGAAAAGATGCGGAGGTAAGGCACTGTGCGTTTATCCGGGGAAATGCGATTGTTGGAGAGGGAGCCGTGGTGGGTAATTCCACAGAGCTTAAGAATGTGATTCTGTTTAATAAGGTTCAGGTGCCTCACTATAATTACGTCGGGGATTCCATTCTCGGATATAAAGCCCATATGGGTGCGGGGTCTATTACCTCTAATGTAAAATCCGACAAAAAGCTGGTGGTTGTAAAAACGCCGGAAGAACAGATAGAGACAGGAATCAAAAAGTTCGGGGCAATGCTTGGGGATGAGGTCGAAGTAGGATGCGGGACAGTCCTAAATCCAGGAAGTGTGGTAGGCGCGCACAGCAATATTTATCCGCTGTCTTCTGTCAGAGGATATGTGCCTGCCGGAAGTATTTATAAAAAGCAGGGAGATATCGTAGAAAAACAGTGATCTGGTTGACATTTGCTTACCCTGTCTTTATAATGAATTAGGGAAAAGTATTATGTATACAGGGAGTTTATAGGATGCGTGTGATTGCCGGAAGTGCGAAGAGAATACAGTTAAAGACTCTGAAGGGACTCGAAACAAGGCCTACTACAGACCGGATTAAAGAGACGCTGTTTAATATGATTGACCCGTGGATTGCAGACTGTGAATTTCTGGATCTGTTTGCGGGAAGCGGCGGTATTGGCATTGAAGCCCTCAGCCGGGGAGCAAAGAGGGCGGTGTTTATTGAGAAGAGCCGGGCCGCTGCCGGGGTGATCGCAGAGAACCTTAAAGTATCTAGGCTTACGGAACATGGGGAACTGATTCAGGCAGACATATATTCCGGCCTTAGCCGGTTAAGGGGACGAAAGTTTGACTATATTTTTATGGATCCGCCTTATCAAGGAAAATTTGAGACTGGAACCTTGAAGCTGATTGGAGAGCTGGGACTTTTGAAAGATGACGGGATGATTATTGTGGAAGCGGCTCTGGAGACAGATTTTGATGATCTTTCATCCCTTGGATACCGTCTTGTGAAGGAGAAAAAGTATAAGACGAATAAGCATGTATTTTTAGAGACAGAATCGGAGGAACCGCAATGAGGGCAGTTTATCCCGGGAGCTTTGACCCGGTAACCTATGGGCATTTGGATATTATCGGCCGTGCCGCACACCTTACGGATGAATTAATTATCGGAGTATTGAAGAATAATGCGAAAAGTCCGTTGTTTTCATTAGAAGAACGTGTTAGAATGTTAGAGGAGGTCACAAAGGATTATCATAATGTGAAGGTAGAAGCCTTTGAGGGACTGTTGGTTGATTTTGCAAAGAGAAGGAAAGCGGATGTGGTGATCCGCGGACTGCGTGCAGTTACGGATTTTGAGAGTGAGCTGCAGATGGCGCAGACGAACCACAAGCTTGCGGAAAGTGTGGAGACTATTTTTCTTACTACAGGGCTGGAATATTCTTATTTAAGTTCTACGATAGTGAAGGAAGTAGCGGCTTTTGGAGGGGACATTTCACAGTTCGTGCCGAAGATGGTAGAACAGAAAATACAAGAGAAAATGGATGAAAGAAGGAGAGTGTAAATTATGAGCAGCCGTATTGAACAGATTATTGAAGAGATTGAGGAGTATATTGACTCCTGCAAGTTTCAGCCTTTGTCTACGTCAAAGATTATTGTAAACAAGGATCAGTTGGACGAGCTCCTTAGAGAGCTTCGGATGAAGGCGCCGGATGAGATTAAGCGTTATCAGAAGATCATTGCAAATAAGGACGCGATTCTTGCCGATGCGCAGGCGAAGGCTGACAATATGATTCAGGAGGCGCAGATTCATACGAATGAACTCGTGAGCGAGCATGAGATTATGCAGCAGGCATATGCGCAGGCCAACGAGATTGTTACTGCTGCAACGGAGCAGGCGCAGCAGATCCTTGACAGCGCCACAAGCGATGCCAACGATATCCGTATCGGGGCGGTTCAGTATACGGACGAGCTTCTTGCCAACGCGGAGAATATCATCGGACATACGCTGGATAATTATACCGCCAAGTATGACGCTCTGCTGAACACTCTTCAGGAAAGTTATGATATGGTGCGCAATAATCGCTCTGAATTAGAGATTCCGGAGCCGCCTGCGCCAAGTGTGGAAGAAGATTTCGGCATGACAGGTGAGATTGATTTATCTGGAGGAGGCTTAGAACAGATTTAGCCGTTCTTTTAGACCGGGACGTGGGATATGCACAGGTATAGATAGGTAAGTAAGCTGGTTGCCAGAGCGGTAATCAGCTTTTCTGCGATGTATGGAAGGATTTTAAGCCCGGATTCCTGAATCATGGAATAGGTCTGGAAGATGGCGCAGAATCCGCCAAAGGAGGCCGCGGCCATCAGCAGTATGCAGCGGAACATGGCAGGAATCTCAAGTTTTGCCAAAAGGGACAGGCCCGTTGTAACTTCCAAAGAGGAAAGGAATATGGTTTTTGCAAGGCCGCTGCCGGGAAGCAGGCCTGCGGACAGCCGGATTAAGATGGAAAAGAGCATCATATACAGACCGACCTTTACGATTGCATAGAAGCTGTCCATAAGGCAGGCGTCTATCATTGCGGCGAAACTGGTCTGGGCGCAGGAGGGGGCAGGCTTCATTGAGGGATAGCCGACTTTGAATGAGTCCTGAGCCTTATGCGTATAATAAATACGGAATAACTGTCCACAGAGCAGAGGCGACAGAAAAAATATCAGGAAAAGCGGGAGGTGAAGCTCTTTTTCCGGAATGAATTTTAGCAGCAGGACACCTAGTATAAACATGGGACTGGTATTGTTGCAGAAAGATAACAGATAGGAACCTTCGATATGGGAAATCTGGCGCTTTGCTACAAGGTCGGCGGATACTTTTGCACCCATGGGATATCCGCATAAAAAGCCGGAAAGGACTGCGAAGGAGCCCGCCGGGGATACGCCTGGAAAGATCTTCATTATGGGGCCTAAGAGCCTTGCGGGAAGGGAAACGGCGTCAGTCTGTATCATGATATTTACAAGGATCATAAAGGGAAGCAGGGAAGGCAGCACAAAGCGGTACCACAGAAGCAGTCCCTCAGAAGCGCTGGTGATAACGTCGTTTTTATATAGGAGAAAGGCGGAAAATAAAAGCAGCATGAAACAAGAAGAAAGCAATCTGCGCATAAGCGTATCCTTAGAGCTTAGTTTTTCTCTAATAATTTACGCAGCGGATTAGATGTTTATGAAATAAAAAGGAGAATTTAAAATGGCAGTATTAAGTGAATTAGAACCAAAACAGGTATTCCAGTATTTTGAGGAGATATGCAGGATTCCTCATGGCTCTTTCAATACGAAAGAAATCAGTGATTATTGTGTGAATTTTGCAAAGGAACGGAATTTAGAGGTAATGCAGGATAAAGCAGATAATGTGATCATACGGAAACCGGGAACAAAAGGGTATGAAGATTCGGAAACAATTGTTTTACAGGGACATCTGGATATGGTATGCGAGAAGACTGCAGATTCTACACATGATTTTAAGAAGGATGGACTGGAATTAGAGATTCAGGACGGCTATGTGACGGCGAAAAACACGACTCTCGGAGGCGACGACGGGATTGCCGTAGCGATGATGCTTGCAGTCCTTGACAGTGAAAAGATACCACATCCGCCGGTGGAAGCTGTTTTTACCAGTGATGAGGAAGTGGGAATGGGCGGCGCGAATGCGCTGGATATGGACTGCCTTACGGGAAAGATGCTGATTAATATCGATTCGGAGGAGGAAGGGATACTTACCGCAGGCTGTGCCGGAGGGTATCGTTTTGATACCAGTATTCCGATTACTTATGAGAAGGCAAAAGGGGAGGTTCTTCAGATTGTCATAGGAGGGCTTACAGGAGGACATTCCGGCTGTGAAATCCATAAGCAGAGAGGCAATGCTCATGTTCTGATGGGCAGGCTCTTGAATCATCTGCGCAGGCAGATGCCGCTTCGGCTGGCAGATATTGCCGGAGGCAGCGCGGATAACGTGATCGCCATGGAGAGCAGGGCAAAGATTGTTGTTTTGCCTGAGGATAAAGAGAAATGCAAGAATTTGATTTCTGAAATGGAGGAAATCTGGAAAGCTGAATTTGGCGTGGATGAGCCGGAATTGTTTTTGCATGTAAAAGAGGATAAAGCAGAGCAGGCATTTACGGAAGCTGATACGTACCGGGTTGTCTCTTATCTTGGCGTGATGCCGAACGGTGTGATTGGTTTTGAACGGCAGATAGAAGGGCAGGTGGAGACGTCGCTGAATGCCGGGGTAATTAAGACGACGGATGGGTCGGTTTCTGTCTCCCATCTAGTGAGAAGTTCTGTAGAATCAAGAAAAGCAGAGTTAAAGGAGCGTTTATACGCCTTGGCAGAGCTTATTGGCGCAGAAGGGGAAGTAAGAGATGAGTATCCGGCTTGGAATTACCGTAAGGATTCTAGACTTCGTGAGATTATGGCGGAGGTATATCAGAGACTGTATGGAAAGAAGCCGCAGATAATGACGATTCATGCGGGGCTGGAATGCGGTTTGTTTGTGGGCAAGAAGCCTGAGCTTGACTGTATTTCCTTTGGACCGGAGCTTTTAGACGTTCATTCTGTCAATGAGCGTATGAATATTGAATCGGTAAAACGAAGCTACAACTATCTGCTGGAGGTTCTGAAAGCGGCAAGATAACTCATATAGTAATACAAAATGCAGGAAGTAGTTATATGGGACGTTTGAAGAATTACTTGATTCTTGTGCTTCTGCTTTCTATGTTCAGCGTTTTATTCCAGCATAAGATATATGAGATGGCGCTGGAAAAGAGACTTGAAGCAGAAAGCGTCGGCAATGAGCGGTTCCGGGCAGAATTTTATAGTGATACGATGCGAAAAGACAGGGAACGCTTACCCGAAACCTGTCTTTCCTTTCTGTCGGCAGTGGAGAAGGATATTCGGTATTTTCCGATTCCCTTGTCGGAAGCGGATGATTCCCTTGGAACCTCTTATGTGGATTCTTGGATGGGCGAGCGCGATTATAAAGGGAAGGGAGTTCATGAAGGGACAGACATCATGGCTGACAGGGATGAGAGGGGGATTTATCCGGTGGTCAGCATCAGTGATGGAACGATTACGAATCTGGGGTGGCTGGAAAAGGGAGGCTACCGGATTGGGATCACATCCCCTTCCGGAGTGTACTTCTATTATGCGCATCTGGAATCTTACGCCGATATTAAAGAAGGGGATTTTGTGATGGCGGGTCAGTTTCTTGGATTTATGGGAGATTCCGGCTATGGGGAAGAAGGGACGACAGGACAGTTTCCGGTTCATCTTCATCTTGGCATTTACAGCTTTGAGGAAGGGGAAGAAATCAGTGTAAATCCCTATTATGTACTGCTTGCGTTAGAAGACAAAAAGTTGAAATATTATTATATATAAGGTATAATATAAAGATAATGTAATTGGATGGAGGAAGCCGTATGTATTTGCCGGAAGAATTTGAAGTGAAGATGAGAAGACTTCTGGGTGATGAGTATGAGGATTATACTGCCTGCTTTGATAAACCGCGGTATTACGGGCTGCGTGTGAATACAAAGAAGATATCTGTGGAGGAATTTGAAAAGATCTGTCCTTTTGAGCTTCGTCCTATTCCATGGATTTGCAATGGCTTTTATTACGATGGGGAAAAAGTATCTCCAGCGAAACATCCGTATTATTTCGCTGGACTGTATTATCTTCAGGAGCCAAGCGCCATGACTCCGGCTGACCGTCTCCCCATAGAGCCGGGGGATAAGGTGCTGGATATCTGTGCGGCACCGGGCGGAAAGGCGACGGAACTGGGGGCAGGACTGAAAGGCATGGGACTTCTAACGGCAAATGATATCAGCAGTTCAAGGGCAAAGGGACTTCTAAAGAATATCGAGCTTTTTGGCATCGGCAATGCATTGGTGCTCAGCGAAGAGCCGGGAAGGCTTGCCGGGTACTTCCCAGAGTATTTTGATAAGATTTTAATTGACGCACCCTGTTCCGGAGAAGGAATGTTTCGTAAGGATAAGAAGATGGTAAAGGCATGGGAAGAGCATGGGCCGGAGTTTTTCTCTAAGCTTCAGCGGAGCATTGTCCTTCAGGCGGCGGGGATGCTTCGTCCGGGAGGGTATCTTATGTATTCCACCTGTACCTTTGACGGATTGGAGAACGAGGGGACGATCGGATGGCTGCTGGAACAGTTTCCGGAATTTACCATAGAAGAGATTCGGCCCTATGAAGGTTTTGCAGAAGGAAGGCCGGAAGAGTATCCGGACAAGAAGTTTCCTGATTTGAAGAAAACAGTCCGGATATTTCCGCACAGGATGCAGGGAGAGGGGCATTATCTTGCCCTGTTGAAAAAGGGAGAAGATAGGGGCTCGGAACCCTCTGTTATAAAAAGAAGGAAACCGGAGAGACTGCCGGAGGAATTGTTAGATTTCCTTGCAAAGATTGACTGGGATGCAGTCTGTAGGGATTTTGATATCGGGCGGGTTAAGCTTCAGGGCGGCCGGGTTTACCATATGCCGGAGGAGCTTCCTTCCATGGCAGGACTCCGATTCCTCAGGACAGGTCTTCTTCTTGGTGAATTGAAAAAGAATCGGTTTGAGCCAAGTCAGGCGCTGGCAATGTGTTTAAATGCCGCCTCCTATCCGGAGACAATTATTCTGAAGCCGGAGGATGAGAGAACCACCCGCTATCTGAAGGGAGAGACCTTGAACGTGGAGAATCTGGTGTCTGAAAAGGCAAAGGGGTGGCACTTGGTCTGTGTGGACAAGTATTCGTTAGGATGGGGAAAGGTTTCCGGCGGAGTGCTGAAGAATAAATATCTTCCGGGCTGGCGGATGCAGTCTTAGCGGCGGCGTGTAAGGATAGAAAGGTTCGGTGTTATGATTCGCTTAGACAAATATCTGGCTGACATGGGAGCCGGAACCAGAACAGAGGTGAAACGGCTGATCCGACAGGGAAAGGTCACCGTAAACGGGATTACGGAAAAGAGCCCGGACAGGAAGATAGAAGAAGGAAATGCGCTTGTTGTCCTAGAAGGGCGAGAAATTTCTTATGTGCAGTATGAATACTATATGCTGAATAAACCAGTGGGCGTTGTGTCCGCAAGATCAGATAAACGGGAAAAGACGGTACTGGATTTGATAGAGAGAAAGAGGAGAAAGGATCTGTCTCCGGTGGGAAGGCTTGATAAGGATACGGTGGGCCTTCTCCTTCTTACCAATGACGGCGCTCTTGCTCACAGGCTGCTCTCTCCGAAGAAGCATGTGGATAAAACTTATTATGCAAGGGTGAAAGGTTTTGTGACGGAGGAAATTGTTATGCAGTTTGCAGAGGGGCTCGATATCGGAGAAGGGCAGGAGGAGAGGACTAAGCCTGCGGCGCTTCGGATTATGCGTCAGGGAGATATTTCTGAGATCCGTCTGACTCTGCAGGAAGGAAAATATCATCAGGTGAAACGGATGTTTCAGGCTGTCGGCATGGAGGTTTTGTATTTGAAGAGGGAGACATTCGGAGCTCTTACGCTGGATGATTCTCTGGCCGAGGGAGAATACCGGAGACTGACAAACGAAGAATTGGAGCTTTTATTATGATAGAGAAACAAACAGGGATGTTAGAAGAGATAGACGCGATTATATTTGATATGGATGGTACACTGATTGACTCGATGTGGGTCTGGGAGGCTGTAGATCTTGACTTCTATAAGAAATACCATCTTGAGGAACCGCCGGCAGATTTTTATGAGAAAATGGAAGGCATGAGCTTTACCGAGACGGCACAGCTTTTTCTGGATTCCTTTCCGACTCTGACCCAGTCGTTAGAAGAGATTAAGACGGAGTGGACCGAGATGGCATTTCAAAAATATACCACAGAGGTATCCTTAAAACAGGGTGTCCGTGGATTTTTGGAGGAACAAAAAAAGCGTGGGATGAAACTTGGAATCGCTACCAGTAATGGAACGGAGCTTGTGGAGGCTGTCCTAAAGGCTCTGGATATTGAGAAATATTTTGATTCCATTCATACCTCCTGCGAAGTAGAGCGGGGGAAACCGGCTCCTGATATTTATCTTCTGGTTGCAGGGGAGCTTGGAATAGAGCCTGGCCGGTGTCTGGTATTTGAAGATGTGCCTATGGGAATCCTTGCCGGAAAAAATGCGGGGATGCGGACCTGCGCAGTAGATGATGTATCTTCAAGAATACAGGATGAAAAAAAGCGGAGTATGGCGGATTATTATATACATAATTATGACGAAATCAGGAGCGGTAGATGAGCCGGGAGTTTTTGCCGGTCTGCAGAGAGGATATGGAAGAGCGCGGGTGGACGCAGACGGATTTTGTCTATGTGTCCGGGGATGCCTATGTGGATCACCCCTCATTTGGACATGCAGTTATCACCCGCATGCTGGAGGCCCACGGCTATAAGGTAGGGATGATCGCTCAGCCGGACTGGAAAGATAAGAGCAGTATTACGGTATTTGGGGAGCCGAGGCTTGGATTTTTGGTGTCGGCAGGAAATATGGATTCTATGGTAAATCACTATACCGTATCTAAGAAGCGGAGGCGGCAGGACGCCTATACGCCGGGAGGCAAGTGTGGGCGGCGTCCGGATTATGCGGCGGTGGTGTATGGGAATTTGATCCGGCAGGTATATAAACATACGCCGGTGATTCTCGGAGGCATAGAAGCCAGTCTCAGGCGGCTGGCACATTACGACTATTGGTCGGATAAAGTAAAACGTTCCATTCTGTTAGACTCGGGTGCGGACCTGATATCTTATGGAATGGGAGAACATTCTATTTTAGAGATTGCAGAAGCGCTGGATTCGGGAATAGATATTCAGGATCTTACTTATATTGACGGCACCGTATACAGAACAAGGGATGCGAGGGGCGTTTATGACGGGATTTTGCTTCCGTCTTATGATGAGATTCTGAAGGATAAGCGGATGTACGCGGAGAGTTTTTACACCCAGTACTGCAATACAGATCCATATGCGGGGAAAAGGATGATTGAACCATATGGGGAACATTTATTTGTGGTGCAGAATCCGCCGGCGAAGCCTTTGACGCAGGAAGAGATGGATCAGGTGTATGAATATCCCTATCAGAGAGCCTGCCACCCGGTTTATGAGAAGGAGGGCGGCGTACCTGCCATACAAGAGGTGAAATTCAGTCTCATAAGCAGCCGGGGATGCTTTGGCGGCTGCAGCTTCTGTGCTTTGACCTTCCATCAGGGGAGGATTATTCAGGCAAGAAGTCATGAGTCGCTGCTAAAAGAGGCTGAGCAGATGACAAAGGATCAGGATTTCAAGGGGTATATCCATGATGTGGGCGGTCCTACGGCTAACTTCAGGGAGCCTTCCTGCAAGAAGCAGATGACAAAAGGCGTGTGTAAAAACAGACAGTGTCTGTTTCCGAAGCCTTGCGGTAATCTTAAGGTCAGCCACCGGGATTACCGGGAACTCTTAGCTAAATTAAGAAAATTAAAAGACGTTAAAAAGGTGTTTATCCGTTCCGGCATCCGGTTTGATTATGTCATGGCCGATCCAGACGACGGATTCCTAAGAGATCTGTGTAAATATCATGTAAGCGGACAGCTCAAAGTAGCGCCGGAGCATATGTCAGACCGTGTTCTTTCGCGGATGGGAAAGCCGGAATATGCGGTATACGAACAGTTTGCGGCAAAATATAAACAGATAAACAGAAGCTTAAAAAAGGAGCAGTATCTGGTTCCCTACCTGATGTCTTCCCATCCGGGTTCTACCTTAAAGGAGGCGGTCAGTATGGCGGAGCATCTGCGGGAGTTTGGATACATGCCGGAGCAGGTTCAAGATTTTTACCCTACTCCGTCTACTCTTTCCACCTGTATGTATTATACGGGGCTGGACCCGCGGGACATGTCGGATGTATATGTGCCGAAGAATCCCCATGAGAAAGCCATGCAGCGTGCGCTGATTCAGTACCGGGACCCGAAGAACTATGATCTGGTTTTAGAAGCTCTGAAGAAAACAGGGCGTATGGATTTGGCAGGATTTGGAAAAGAATGTTTAATCCGTCCAAGCAAGAGCGGGGGCGGGGCGGATTCAGGGAAAGGCGCGCATCATGAGAACAGGAAGGAAAAGCGGGGGCAGAGCGGCCGCAAAAGACAGAAGAAAAGGACAATCCGCAATGTCCATAAGAAGAAATAATCATTGGGATACGCATTGTTCGATTGATGGTATCTCATAAGAAAAGATAAGGGGAGGATGGCATGAAGATTCATAAGGGAGAGGCAGGATATATAGCAGCCAGAAAAAGGAGTCTTGGACTCCAGACGGCGGCTGGATTTGGAATTGTGGCAGTTTTTTTGCTGGCCGGGTATTTTAGGACTCATTCCAGATCGAACCTGTTTACTATTATCGCGGTGCTTTTATGCCTTCCCTCGGCAAAGGCGTTTACAGAATGGATTGCAATCTTTCCATACGGGTCCATTGACAGAAAGACTGCGGAGGAGATTAAAGAGAAGAGCATGCTGCTTACCGCCGCATTTGATATGGTAATCACAAGCAGAGAGAAGATTATGCCGGTGGATGCGGTCGTTATATCCGGCCAGACCGTTTTTGGCTACGCCAGTAATCCGAAGACAGATCCGGAAACGGCGGCAAAGCATATCAAGGATATTCTGGGGGAGAACCATTATACAAAGGCGACGGTAAAGATTTTTTCAAAGTATGTACACTTTTTGTCCCGGGCAGAGGGTATGAACAATATGGTTAAAATAGATAAGTCGGCAGACCGGGAACTAGAAGAGGCAATCCGTCAGATTATTTTAAATATATCGATGTGATAAGAGTGGTGCGGTTATGAGGGAAATCATAATTTCTGACCGGGAAGAGGGGCAGCGCATGGATAAATTCTTAAAGAAATATATGGATCAGGCGCCTTCAGGTTTTTTTTACAAAATGATGAGGAAAAAAAATATTGTATTAAACGGAAAGAAAGCCGCAGGAAATGAAAAGCTTCAAAATGGAGACGTTCTTAAGCTGTTTCTGTCCGATGATACCATTGATAAGTTTTCCGGAAAAATCAGAATAGAACCTATACAGAAAAGAAAAACGAAACTTGACGTTATCTATGAGGATGAGCATGTATTGTTTGTAAATAAACCTGTGGGATTATTGTCTCAGAAAGCGGATTCTTCCGATATCTCTTTAGTGGAGGCCATTACAGATTATCTGCTAGAGTCTGGGAGTCTGACACAGGAAGATTTAAGGACTTTTCGTCCGGGAGTCTGCAACCGGCTGGACAGAAATACATCCGGCATTGTTGCCGCCGGGAAGAGTATTGCAGGTCTTCAAGCGCTGAGTCTTGGATTCAGAGAGCGGACTTTTGGTAAATATTATCGTTGTATGGTAAAAGGAGAGGTATTTGAAACAAAATACATCAAGGGATACTTGACAAAGAATAAAGAGAAAAATCAGGTAACGGTAACAAATGATCCTTTGGCGGAAGCTGAGCTGATCGAAACCAAATACCGTCCTGTAAAGGGAAAAGACGGATATACGCTTTTGGAGGTACATCTGATTACCGGGAAGCCTCATCAGATCCGGGCACATCTGGCATCGGAAGGACATCCCTTAATCGGGGATTATAAATACGGAGACAAGATGACAAATGATAGGTTTAAGAAAGAGTATGGCCTGACTTCCCAGCTTCTGCACGCGTACCGGCTAGAGTTTCCGCAGATGAAGTTTCCGCTGGAGTCTCTATCCGGCAGAAAATTTTACGCCAAGGCGCCGGAATTGTTTGAAAGGATAGAGAGAGAACTAATGGGAAGGATAGAGGAATAGATGGGGACATGGAATACCAGAGGCCTGAGGGGTTCTACTCTGGAGGATATGATAAATAGAACAAACGAGCGTTATCTGGAGCAAAAACTGGCATTGATTCAGAAGATTCCTACGCCGATAACTCCGGTCCGCATGGATAAGGAACACAGGCAGATTACGCTGGCGTATTTTGAACAGCGCAGTACCGTGGATTATATCGGAGCCGTACAGGGAATCCCAGTCTGTTTCGACGCTAAGGAGTGCAGTACGGATACTTTCCCCCTTCAAAATATCCATGAGCATCAGGTGGCCTTTATGGAAAACTTTGAGAGGCAGAAAGGAATTGCATTTTTAATTATCTCTTATACGGCAAGAAATGAGCTTTATTATATGCCCTTCAAAGAAGTAAAGAAATTCTGGAACCGGGCGGCGGAGGGAGGAAGGAAGAGCTTCCGCATCGAGGAACTGAATCCGAAGTTTTTTTTAGAAATTAGAGGAGGATGCTTCATTCCTTATTTGGATGCGTTGAATCTGGATTTGGAAGAAAGGGATGAGGGGGATTGACAGTATTAAAAAAAATACGTATAATGCAAAAGGATTTTAACATGGTAGTAAGTTAAAGTGCAGGGAGAGCAAGGATGAAACAATTACAACATACGCCGGAGGGAGTCCGGGATATTTATAATATAGAATGCGGAAAGAAACTGTCGCTGGAGAGCAGGCTGCACAAGGTGCTTCAGATGTACGGGTACCGGGATATCCAGCCGCCGACCTTTGAATTTTTTGATGTGTTTCGCAAGGAGATTGGGACGATCCCGTCAAAGGAATTATACAAGTTTTTTGATAAAGAAGGAAATACGCTGGTGCTTCGTCCGGATTTTACTCCGTCTGTTGCAAGAGCGGCGGCAACATTATTTCCGGATAACGGGATGCCTGTGAGGCTGT
The DNA here is from genome assembly GCA_910589275.1 of uncultured Dorea sp. Lineage (GTDB taxonomy): Bacteria > Bacillota > Clostridia > Lachnospirales > Lachnospiraceae > Claveliimonas. Next base: position 113,061 of record CAJUTH010000003.1, on the reverse strand, counting down.
GCTATACCGGCAATACTTTTTTAAACTATACGGGAAGCTATCAGGGGCGTATGAGAGAGGCTACGCAGATGGGCGCCGAGCTGATCGGCGTAGATTCTATAGAAGCGGACGCGGAGATGCTTGCTATGGTGGTGGACTGCTTTACTACGATCGGACTCCGGGATTTTGAACTGAGTGTGGGCATTGTAGATTATCTTCAAAGTCTGATCGAAGACGCCTCTTTAGACGAGGAAGCGGAAGCACGGGTCAGGGAGCTGATTGGAAACCGTAATTTTTTTGGCGTGGAAGAATATCTTGAGAGCATTCAGGTGAGAAGAAGCGCCAAGGAGGCGTTTGCCGCCTTAGAGGATATGTACGGCGGCAGGGAGGTGCTGATTCAGGCAAAGAATATTGCGCCAAATTCCAAAGCGGTAAAGGCGGTCAGAAGGCTGGAACGCATTTATGATATCTTGAAGATATATGGAGTGGAGGATAATATTTCCTTTGATTTTAGCATGAGCGGATTGTATGGATATTATACCGGAATTATTTTCCGGGGTTATACCCATGGCACCGGCGACGCGATTGTAAAGGGAGGACGGTATGATCATCTGCTGGAGAAATTTGGAAGGAAGTCGCCGTCAATTGGTTTTGCCCTTGTCATTGACCAGCTTATGAACGCCCTGACCAGACAGCATATCCGTATTTCCTATGCAAGAAAGAATACTCTGATTCTTTATGATGAAGGAAAACAGAAGACTGCAATTAAACTTGCAAGGGATTTCCGTGAAAAATGCAAGAACACGGAGCTTGTGCGCAGACTCCCTTCTAAATCTTTAGAGGAGTATATGGAATACGGCAAAGAGAATTATGCCGGCAATCTGATTTATATTCAGGATAACCACCAGATTGTTATGATCAATCTGGTGACCGGAGAGAGAAAGCTAATTAATTGAAATAGATAGGAGCCTGTTATGAGATATCTTACATTTGCCCTTGGAAAGGGGCGTCTGGCAGAACAGACATTGGATCTTCTGGAACAGATTGGAATTACCTGCGAAGAGATGAAGGATAAGAACTCTAGGAAGCTGATTTTTGTAAACGAAGAGTTAAAGCTTCGGTTTTTCCTCTCGAAAGGGCCGGATGTGCCTACCTATGTGGAATATGGGGCCGCAGATATCGGCGTAGCCGGCCGGGATACGATTCTGGAAGAAGGGCGTAAGGTACATGAGGTATTAGACCTAGGTTATGGGAAATGCAGGATGTGTATCTGCGGACCAAAAAGCGCCGGTGCATATCTCAAGCATCATGAGCTGATCCGGGTGGCAACTAAGTACCCGAATATTGCAAAGGATTATTTTTATAACGTGAAGCACCAGACTGTAGAGATTATCAAACTGAATGGTTCTATTGAGCTGGCGCCCATCGTAGGCTTATCGGAGGTGATCTGCGATATTGTAGAAACCGGGTCTACCTTAAGGGAGAATGGCTTGTCGGTGTTGGAGGAGGTCTGTCCCTTGTCGGCAAGAATGATCGTGAATCCGGTCAGTATGCGGATGGAAAGCGGCCGGATTAAGGATCTGATTCAGCGGCTGAGGGCCGTAATCTAAATAGGGAAGTGTGAATATGAGAATCAAAAGACTAGATAAGGGAACAAGGGAAAATCTTCTGGAGGAGCTGCTGAAACGAAGTCCTGGCAGCTATAGCCAGTATGAGTCCGGCGTGGCAGAGATTCTAGAACGAGTGAAGACGGAGAAAGACAAAGCGTTGTTTGACTATACCGCTCAGTTTGACCATGCTGACATACATGCGGGGAATGTTCGCGTGACGGAGGAGGAAGTAAAGTGGGCCTATGAAGAGGCGGGAGATGAGCTGGTGCGTATCATTCGCAGAGCCCTTGCGAATATCCGAGATTACCACGAGAAGCAGAGGCAGTACAGTTGGTTTGACAGCAGGCCGGACGGGACGATTCTGGGACAGAAAGTAACGGCCCTTCATAGAGTAGGAGTCTATGTGCCGGGCGGGAAAGCGGCATATCCTTCTTCTGTACTTATGAACATAGTACCGGCAAAAGCAGCCGGTGTGGATGAAATCGTTATGGTAACACCTCCGGGAAGGGATGGTAAAGTAAATTCAAACACGCTGGTGGCTGCTCATGAGGCTGGGGCGGATGTAATCTATAAGGTTGGCGGAGCTCAGGCTGTAGCGGCGTTGGCATATGGTACAGAGAGTATTCCTAAGGTGGATAAGATTGTGGGACCCGGCAATATCTACGTGGCGCTTGCCAAAAGGGCCGTATACGGTCACGTAAGCATTGACGCGATCGCAGGCCCCAGTGAGATTATGGTGATAGCCGACGAAACGGCAAATCCGAGATACGTGGCCGCTGACCTATTGTCTCAGGCGGAACATGACGAACTTGCGTCGGCAATTTTAGTGACCACCAGCGCCGAGCTTGCAGAGGCGGTTTCCGAACAGGTGGATGGATTCTTACAGGAGCTTTCCAGAGCGGAAATCATCCGGAAATCTCTGGACAATTACGGATATATCCTTCTTGCAGATACGATGGAGGATGTGATTGATATCGCCAATGAGGTGGCTTCGGAACACTTAGAGATTATGACAAAGAATCCTTATGAAGTTATGACTAGAATCCGGAATGCGGGGGCGATTTTTATAGGAGAATACGCAAGCGAGCCATTGGGAGATTACTTTGCCGGACCGAACCATGTACTTCCAACCAACGGCACCGCAAAATTCTTCTCGCCGCTCTCGGTGGATGATTTCATCAAAAAATCAAGCATAATAGGTTATTCAAAAGAAGCGCTTGAACAGGTGCATGAGGATATCGAAGCTTTTGCGGAAGCTGAGCATTTGACGGCTCATGCCAATTCAATCAAAGTTCGATTTGAGCAGGGGAGGGATACCAATGGACAGGACGGCAAGCTATAGGCGAACAACAAAGGAAACCGATATATCTGTAACCATCAATTTGGACGGGCAGGGAAAAAGCGAGATACACACTGGCATCGGTTTTTTTGACCATATGCTGGACGGATTTGCCCGCCACGGTCTGTTTGACCTTCAGGTAAAGGCAGAAGGAGACTTGTGTGTGGACTGCCATCATACGGTTGAGGATACAGGAATCGTGCTGGGAACAGTGATTCGGGAAGCATTAGGAGACAAGGCGGGGATTCGGCGCTATGGAAGCATCCTGCTTCCCATGGATGAGACATTGGCGCTTGGCGCGATTGATCTGTCCGGAAGGCCTTATTTAAACTATCAGGCGGATTTCACCTGTGAGAGGCTGGGCGATATGGACACAGAGATGATAAAAGAATTTTTCTACGCGGTATCTTACAGCGCCGCCATGAATCTGCATTTAAAGATTATGGACAGAGGCAACAATCATCATATGGCCGAAGCTTTATTCAAAGCATTTGGAAAAGCGCTGGATATGGCGGCGGCAGAAGAACCAAGAATGAAAGAAGCGTGGACCACGAAGGGCACGCTGTAGAGGATGGCAGCATGATTTATAAGAGAGTAATTCCATGTATATTTATAGATTCGGGAAATGCGGTAAAATGGTTTGACGATAAAACAGTTCTTACAAATGATGTGATCAAACTGGCAAAGTATTACAGTGAACACGGTGCGGATGAATTATTGGTATTTGATCTTTCAGAGACGGACGAAGAGCATGATGAAGCCATCGGCCTTATGAAAAAGATTAACCGGGTAATCCGAATACCCATGATTGCCGGCGGAAATATCCGGCGGCAGGAGGATGTGAAGAAAATTCTTTATACCGGCGCAAAGAGAGTTCTGATTAATTTTTCAAAAAGAAACAGTGTAGAAATGATGGAGGAGGCATCTCTTCGTTTTGGCAGAGAAAAGATTGCAGTTTCGCTGAATGATTTTGATTCACTGTTTAAACACCAGCATTCAATCAATGAGCACTGCAGTGAGATTGTATTTATGCACAGACTGGATTTGGATTCTGTTATAAATACAACCGAGATACCCTGTGTGATCGTTACGGATACCATGGAAGAGCAGGAGCTGTTTAAGATTTTGAAATGTCCGGTTGTCAGAGGCCTGTCGGGGAGATATGTGAGTCAGACAGATATGGAGTTTAACATATTTAAAGAAAAATGCGAGCAAGAGAAGATATCTATGACCTCTTTTGAGAGCATAATGGAATTTTCTGAATTTAAGCTTAATGCGGAGGGGCTGATTCCGGTTATCGTGCAGCATTATAAGACTAGAGAAGTTTTGATGATGGCTTATATGAATAAAGAAGCTTTTTATGCTACGATTAAGACCGGAAGGATGACCTATTACAGCCGAAGCAGAAAGTGCCAGTGGGTAAAAGGAGAAACCAGCGGCCATTATCAATACGTGAAATCTCTTACGATAGACTGCGATAAGGATACGCTGCTTGCAAAGGTGGATCAGGTGGGAGCCGCCTGTCATACCGGAAATGAGACCTGCTTTTTCCAGCCCATTGTGGGGATGGATTTTGACGAGACCAATCCTCTTAGGGTATTTGAATCTGTTTATGAGACCATAGAGGATAGGAGAAAGAATCCAAGGGAAGGGTCCTATACCAATTATCTGTTTGATAAGGGGATTGATAAGATCCTCAAAAAGGTGGGCGAGGAGGCTACAGAAATTATTATTGCCGCAAAGAACCCGAATCCCGAAGAGATAAAATATGAAATGGCAGATTTCCTGTATCATGCTATGGTGCTGATGGTTGAGCGCGGAGTGAATTGGGAGGACATTATCCGTGAGCTTGCCGACAGATAACATTTCAAAAATAAATGACAGACAACAGGCATATATGGACAGGCTTCGGCATAGATTGTACTAATAAATACTTTATGGAGATAGTGATTAGATGAATCAGTCGGAGAAGAGAAGAAAGGAACTGCTGGAATCTACCAGAGCGCTTTACAGGGACAGCCGGATTCCTCCGGCCATTCACCCCCGGTATGGAAATATTTATTCTGATTTGTACGGGGAGGAAGCGCCTGCCGGAAGTTTTGGACTCCGGGTGATATTGTGCTGTGTTTTGTTCGCGGCATTTGTGATGATGGATTACCATGATGTGAAAATTGCCAAGGTAAGCAGTCAGATGGTAACACAGACGATTGAATCAGATTCTAATCTTGCAGAAGTCTGGAATAACCTGTAATATAGAATTGTAACAGAATAAATGGAAAGATATATGAGGTTAAACCAATGAAAAAGAGAGGATTAATCCTGCTGTCAGGCATTATGATTTTTGGAGCAGTGCTTGCCGGAGGATGTGAGAAGAAGGAAGCGGCGGATGATTATCTTGGAAGACAGATTACGAGAGCTAAGGAGTCAGAGGGAGAATTGGCGGAGGTATTGGCGGATGGTATCGCCAAGGTAAAGGAGGAGGAATCCTTTGTGATTGATTTTCCGGATGAGCTTAAGGAGCCGTATGAGGCATTTCTACAGAGCGCACTTAAACAGGTTCAGTTTGAGCTTAATAAGGCTGACAAGGAGTCGGAGGATACCTATCTGGTAAGAGTGACCTATGAGCCGTTAGACATTGCCGCTGTCACAGAGACGATCAACGAGGAATACGCGAAGAATATTGCTTCTACCGATTTGACTACTGAGGTGAAAGCATTGCTTGAAAAGGATACGGGACTGCTGGAATCTGCAGAAAAACAGCAGAAGAAGTCCCAGACGATTGAAGTGGCTAAAAAAGGCGACGGGTTTGATATCAAAGAGGAAGATGTGAAGGAGCTTTTAAAATCAGCGCTTCCAGGATACATGGCGCCTTATACGGCGGTTGCGGATGTATTTGATATGCGGGATTTTATTCAGGCTTATCTGGATGCCAGCCTAAAGGGAGAAACAGAACGTTATCAGTTACATACAGGAAACACCCCGGAGGAAGCGGCCGCGTGGTATGAAGAGTCCTTTCAGGATTTTGGCATGGATGGATTTTCAGCAGAGCAGAGTGAAAGAATAGCGAACGCCATAAAGGTAATGTTTAAGAATTGTAAGTATTCTGTGGGAATCACAAAAAAGCATTCCATGACCGAATACGAATTTGAATTGAACACTACTCCGAATACCAGCGTTTTGAGCGCGTCAGAAGAATTGTCTGCAGGCGTTTACTATAGTCAGGAAGAGGTAAACGAGGCTTGTCTGACAATATATGAAAAATATGCCGCCCAGCCAACCTATGGAGAAGAGAAAAACGTTATGGTAACATGGAATGCATGGAATATGATGAATGACCAAATGGAGGATGCCGAATTTAACGCTATGATGGACGCTATCATTCCGTCTGAATAAGTGTATTAACAGAAAAAGCGGAACATGTTATGATAAATTAAAAGTTAGACTACTTTAACTAGATTATAGGAGAATGCCGTAAGGCATTTTCTTTTAAACAGCAGTTAGTTCCAACTAACAAAAGAAGGGAGAAACATACATTGAGCGTAGTAATCATAGGGGACATGAGCGTGTGGAAATCCAGTATAAAAGAAATAGGGTTTTCAGTTTCTTTTCAGATTCAGTATATATCATGATATGGAGAGATTATAAGAATATGGGAGGGATACTGCCTTGAAAATACTGATTATTGAAGACGAGAAACTGCTTGCTGATTCCATTGGGAAACTTCTAGAGAAGCAGGGATTTGAAGTAGAGATTGTGTATGACGGGGAAGTCGGCGTAGCCTATGCGGAGCTTGGGATTTATGACCTGTTGATTCTGGATGTGATGATGCCGAAGATGGACGGCTATGCGGCGGCGGAGAAGATCCGCGCTAAGCGTTTGGGGGTGCCGATCTTAATGCTGACTGCAAAAGCAGATTTAGAAGACCGGATTCGCGGACTGAATTCCGGGGCAGATTATTATCTGGCAAAACCCTTTGATACAAGAGAACTGCTGGCATGTATCAATGCGCTGCTGCGCAGGCAGGGCGCCCAGGTAGATGAGGTTACCTTTGGCAATACTTCCTTGGATCTGGCATCTGCCATGCTGGTCTGCGGCTCCGAACAGGTAAGGCTCTCTGCGAAGGAATTTGATATTATGCGGTATCTTTTTCAGACTGGGGAGCGGAACCTTTCTAAAGAGGCAATTCTGACAAGGGTATGGGGGTATGATTCAGATGCGGTAGAAAACCATGTGGAGGTGTATATTGGGTTTTTGCGAAAGAAGCTTGCCAGTATCGGGTCGGATATCAGGATTGAGGTGGTTCGAAGACTGGGATATCATCTGGAGGTAAAAAAAGATGATTAAGAGGCTGAAAGGAAAGTTTATTTTTATTAATATGGTAATCGTCACCCTTATGATCTGCGTGATTTTAGGGCTGGTTTATCATATTATGAAGAGAAATATTGAGGCGGACAGCATCATTATGATGCAGAATATTGCCGGCAGACCGGATAGGAGGGATGTACCGGGTAAGCCGGAGCAGGCGGTAAGCCTTCCGTATTTTACCATTGAGGTCGGGCCGGACGGAGAGGCGGCGACAGGGGGATATTATGACTTGTCGGACGAAGCGTTCATAGATGATCTGGTAGGAGAAGTGATGGAACGAAAAAAACCCTTCGGCATGATTGAGGCATATAATCTTCGTTATTATCATATGCCCGCACCGGGACGTCAGAGATTTGTATTTGTGGATGCGTCCAACGAGCTTGCCACGTTAAAAAACCTAATGCGTATCTGCTTTCTTATCGGGGGATTAAGTTTTCTTGTATTTTTATGGATCAGCATCCTTCTTTCTAGATGGGTGGTGAAACCGATTGAGCTGGCGTGGAAGCAGCAGCGGCAGTTTATAGCGGACGCCTCCCATGAGTTGAAAACGCCTTTGACTGTAATTATGACGAATGCAGAGCTTCTGGATAGTTCTGGGTATAACGAGGATGATAAAGGGGACTGCCGGATGAATATCTTAGTCATGTCTAGGCAGATGCGTAAGTTGATCGAGCAGATGCTGGAATTGGCGAGGACAGACAGTATACAGGAAAAGCTGGTTTTTGCACCCGTGGACTTCAGCAAACTGGTATCGGATGCAGCGCTTCCATTTGAACCGGTTTTTTTTGAAAAAGGGCTGGCCCTGACTACGGAGGTAGAAGAACATATCCATGTAAACGGAGATTCCACCGGGCTTCGCCAGACGATAGAAATATTGCTGGATAATGCGGGGAAGTATAGTAAGGAGCACGGAACTATATGTCTGAGTTTGAAAAAACAAGGGAAACGTCAATGTATATTATCGCTATCCAATGAAGGAGATGAAATCCCTCCGGATGAGCTGGGGAATATTTTTAAACGGTTCTACCGGGCGGATGAAGCAAGAAGCAGCAGCGGTAGTTTCGGACTTGGCCTTTCTATTGCAACAAATATTGTAAAGAGGCATAAAGGGAAAATATGGGCGGAGAGCAAGGAGGGGGTGAATACATTTTATGTAAAGCTGCCCTGCATATAAGAGAAACTTATCAAATTATAAATGTCCAAAAAAGCATGCCTGATTAAGCATTAATCGTTTAATCAGTATAGCTTTTCAGAATCATTTCAGCGTCTATAGGTACAATATTTGTAATCTATACAAGGAGTGATTGAAGATGAATCAGAACTATACATCAAATAATAATTCATCAGTCAGTAAGGTAACCGCATTTGCCAGATTGAAGGAACAGCAGTATGCACTCAATATGCAGATACGTTTGGCAATGCAGATCCATGACGCGAAAGGACAGAAGGAATTAGAGCTTGAAATGGCAAAGCTTATGGAACGGATGCACCAGGTCAGCGTATGAAAAAAAGGCGCGGGTCATTTGTGACGCGCACCTTTTTCAATCATAGATATTAGTGTCTGGCCGGACCGCCTTTTAACCGGAACCGATTCACAAGGCTCTTCATAAGCTGAGACTGGCTGGATAGTTCTTCACTTGCAGCGGCGCTTTCTTCGGCAGTTGCCGAATTGGTTTGTACGACGCTGGAAATCTGGTCGATGCCCATGGTAACCTGAGAGATTGCATCTGCTTGATTGCTGCTTGCCTCAGAGATCTGTCCGATGATATCTGTCATTTCATTCACATCATTTACTGCCTGAATCATACTTTGAGCCGTTTCACCGGCAATCAGTGTTCCGTTTTCTACTGCCTTTAATGAATTTTCAATCAAAACAGAGGTGTTCTTAGAGGCTTCTGCACTTTTGCTTGCAAGATTACGGACTTCATCGGCTACTACGGCAAATCCTTTCCCGGCTGTGCCTGCACGGGCAGCTTCCACAGCGGCGTTAAGGGCTAGGATATTAGTCTGAAAGGCAATATCTTCAATTGTTTTGATAATTTTGCCGATTTCATTGGAACAACTGCTGATATCGTCCATTGCCTGTATCATCTGCTGCATTTTCTCATTGCTCGTATTCATTTCTGCGCTGACGCTGCCTGCCATTGCATTGGCCTGCCGTGCATGGTCCGCATTCTGGTTTACCTTGTTTGAAATTTCATTAATGGTGGCTGCAAGCTCCTGCACGGAACTAGCCTGTTCGGTTGCGCCTTGGGAAAGCGCTTGGGCGCCAGTAGACACTTGATCGGATCCTGCCGCAACCTGAGAAGAACTTTGACTGATTTGAAGCATTGTATCATTGAGTTTTTCTGCAATGCCCCGGAAAGAAACAAGCAGCGGGTGGAATCCTCCCGTATACTCGTCCTCGCATATGGAATCTACCGTAAAATCCCCGGAAGCCATTTTAGCAAGGAATTTATTCTCATCATCAATAATAACCCGGAGCTTGCGGATTAATCTGCGTACCTGCTCGGAGAGAACGCCAAGCTCATCCTTAGAGGTATAGGAAATCTCCACATCCAAATCGCCTTCCGCCATTTTAATAGCGGCATTCTCAATTTCAGAGATAGGAGTTTTGATCAGGCGTATTACCACGAATGAGAAGAAAACTCCTACAAGGATGATAGCAATGATAACTGCTGCCATAAGGAAAATGGCAGTCCTGTAAAGGGAAGCGCTCTCTAATGTTGCAGTATTGCTGCCGTCTGTATTATAGGTGACAATATTATCAAAGGCGCCGTTTAAAGAATTATAAAGCTCCACGCATTCACCTTCCAAAATGGCGCGGGCTTCTTTGCCTTTTCCCTGTTTTGCTAATGCTGTCATCTCTTCATCTGCTTTTTTATACTGAGTCCAGAGATTCATTGCAGTATCATAGAAATCCTTTTCTTCGTCGTCAATTAATTCCTTATATGTAGTTAAAAGTGTATCCATATCTTCTTTTTCTTTTTGGAGGTACTGAAGGCTGGATTCTTCTACATCATCGGAAATCGCAGTAAGATAACCCAGTTCGTTCAGACGGATATTGGAAAGAGTAGCGGTCATGTCTCTTGCCGTATCGATACTAGGAAGCCAGCTTGTTGAAATATCGTTCGCCATGTCGTTTAATCTGCTCATAAGCTGGAAAGACATACCACCGATGATAAGCATGCCAATCAGAGCAACTCCTATAAGGATATAAAGTTTTAATCGGATTTTTAAATTTCTTATGTAGTTGATCATGTCTCTTAGTCTCCTTTTGTGTTTCTTTATACACGAAATTCCAAATATATTATCGGCTTTTCTGCCTAATATGATAAGTAAAATAATAAATCATCGAAAAATCCGGCAGTATTCTTGTAATATTCTATTGACGGCTTGGACATATCTTGTATAATATCATTTTTTAATATGTATAATATTTTATTAGGAATGTTTAGGAGAGAAGCTGAATAGGCAAACATTTTGAAAGACTGTAAAAGGAGAAAGTGTTATCAATGGGTAATCATTTGAAAAATGAGACAAGTCCATATCTGCTGCAGCATGCGGAAAATCCTGTGAATTGGTATCCATGGTGCAGTGAGGCATTTGAAAAGGCCAAAAGGGAAGATAAGCCGGTATTTCTTAGTATCGGTTACAGCACCTGCCACTGGTGCCATGTTATGGCAAAGGAAAGTTTTGAGGATAAGACGGCGGCTGAAATTCTCAACAAAAATTATATTTCTGTTAAGGTTGACCGTGAGGAACGCCCCGACATTGACAGCGTATATATGTCGGTGTGCCAGGCGTTTACCGGCAGCGGAGGCTGGCCTATGAGCATTTTTATGACGTGGGATAAAAAGCCGTTTTTTGCGGGAACCTATTTCCCGGCGCGGCCGCGTCTTAATATGCCGGGGTTTTCTGAACTGCTGAATGAAATTGCAGAACAATGGAACAGAAACCGGGGAGAATTATTGCGCTTGGCAGGGCGGATAACTGCGAGTTTGAAGCAATTAAATACTTCTTATAGAAACGTGGCTCATGAAGATTTTTGCCGCAGAGCAGTAAAGATGTTTTCTGACAGCTTTGACGTGGCGTACGGAGGATTTGGGACTGCGCCGAAATTCCCGGTTCCCCATAATTTATTATTTCTGACTCTTTATGCCCAGAGGAACGACGATTCGAAGGTATTAGAAATGGTTGAGAAAACTCTTACGCAAATGAGAAAGGGCGGCATCTTTGACCATATTGGAGGCGGTTTTTCCAGATATTCTACAGATCCGTATTTTTTAGCGCCCCATTTTGAAAAAATGCTGTATGACAACGCACTGCTGATTATTGCCTATGCATCGGTTTATGCGGTGACAAAACGCTGTTTTTATCTGGATACCGCTAAAAAAACGGCGGAATATGTATTGCGTGAAATGTCTTCTGAGAAGGGTGGGTTTTACAGCGCCCAGGATGCCGACAGCGAGGGGATAGAAGGCAAATATTATACCTTTACGCTGGCGGAAATCAAGGATGTTCTTGGAAAGGAAAAGGGAGAGCAGTTTGGCAGGACCTTTGATATTACTGAAAACGGTAATTTTGAGGGCGTCAATATCCCGAACCTTCTAAAATGTGAGAAACAGGTTTCTGGTTTTGAGAGTGAGATCCAAAAACTGTACAGTTATCGAAAAAAACGGAGAAGGCTGCATATGGACGATAAGGTTCTGATTTCTTGGAACTCCATGATGATCGCGGCGTTGTCCGTCCTCTATCGTGTTACCGGAAACAAGGGTTATCTTCAAAGAGCAGTAGATACAGAGCTGTTTATCAAACAAAACTTAAGCAAGGGATTACAGCTTTATACAAGCTGGCGCGCTGGAAAACGGTCGGAAAAGAGCTTTTTAGATGATTATGCATATTATGTGGCAGCATTGATGGAACTGTACCATTCCACGCTGGAGAAGAGTTATCTCGATAGAGCGGAACATTTCTGCATGGAAGCAGTAAAGCGGTTCTATGATCATCAAAACGGAGGATTTTATCTTTCGGATTCAGACAGTACAGAGCTTTTTATGAATCCAAAGGAAACCCACGACGGCGCAGTTCCAAGTGGAAATTCTATTATGGCATATAATCTTACAAGATTGTATCAGTTAACCGAAAATGAGGACTATAGAGCGCTGGCAGGAAAGCAGATTCATTTTATGTCCGTTCAGGCGCAGGATTATCTGATGGGATACAGTATGTTTTTATTTGCAAAGCTGGTATATGATAATCCGCCGGAAAGTATCAAGGTTGTATTAAAAAACACATCCGATCTGGAGAAAATAAAGGAACGGCTTTTGCTGTTTGCAAATGTGATTGTGGTTCCCCAGAGCAGGGAGTACGCATTAATAAATGACAGTACGACCTTTTATGTCTGCAGGAACCACACTTGTCTGGCGCCGTCGAATGAACTATAAGATTTGAGGCGGATAGAGTTATTTATCAAAGGATGTCTGGTTCGCTTTATCACGCCATGCGTCTACACATTCCCCGATACTTTTCTGCCATCTTTCCAGCGCTTCAACAGCGTCTGCGGTGACAGGAAGGTGGAGTGGGGGCGCAGCGGCGTTTGATGCCTCTATAATTACTTCCGCAACTTTATCCGGGTCGCCGTCTTGTTCATGGCGTCTGTTCTTTTTTACGAAACTATTCTGCCAGCGGAAACGATTATAATCAGCGATGGGGCAGTCTGCTTTGTCTTTCATAGCGCCTTTGTCATAGAAACTGGTGCGTACAAAGCCGGGGATTACATTGGTTACCTTGATGCCAAAAGGCGCTGTCTCAAATGCAAGAGCAGTCGAAAAGCCAGTGACGGCAAATTTGGAGCTGTGGTAGGGAACCGGGCCGTGGGAATACCCTGCGCTGGAGGCAATATTGAAAATATGCCCGAAGCGCTGCCTGCGCATAATGGGAAGAACCGCTCTTGTTACCCGCATCAGCCCAAAAAAATTCACTTCAAATATTTCCTTTAAGCTTTCTTCGCTGGTTTCTTCAAAATAGGTAATCCGGGCATATCCGGCATTATTTACCAGAATATCAATCCTTCCAAAGTACTGGATTACCTGTTCCACAGCGGCCGTGTATGCGGATGCGTCAGGATTGGAAACGTCGAGTACAAGATGGAGGGCTTCTTTTTCGTATCCTGAAGGGATGAGAAAGTCATTTTCCTTTCTTGTGGCTGCCGCAACATAATCGCCGGATTTCAGGGCCGCCTTTGCGATTGCATATCCGATGCCTTTGGCCGCCCCCGTAATGAACCATACTCTTTTCATACGTGCTGTCTCCTTTTAAATATTAGTTTATCGTTCCTCTATATTGTGTATATGTGATATATGAGATGAACTCATTATAATCATTCCTTTTCCGAAAATCAATAAAAGGCTCCGTTTTCTAAGTACAAATATATGGTTTTGTGTTATAGTATCTATGAATGCATCTTTAACGAACTGCTAATGTTCGATAAGGGATAGAATGGGAGAGATTAGATGGAGCAGATGACGCTTTTTGATGACAGGACATATACGGCGCCCTTGGCAAGCCGTTTAAGGCCAAAGACGCTTGATGAATTTGCAGGACAGGAACATCTTCTGGGAAAGGGAAAGATGCTCCGGATGCTGATTGAGCGGGATCAGATTACTTCCATGATATTCTGGGGGCCTCCGGGCGTGGGAAAGACCACCCTTGCCAGCATTATTGCAGGCAGAACCAAGGCAGAATTTATTAATTTCAGTGCGGTTACCAGTGGGATCAAGGAAATTAAGGAGGTAATGAATCAGGCAGAAAACAGCCGGAGGATGGGAATCCGCACTTTGCTTTTTGTAGATGAGATCCATCGGTTTAACAAAGCGCAGCAGGATGCCTTTCTGCCGTTTGTAGAGAGAGGAAGCATTATACTGATCGGGGCGACAACAGAGAATCCGTCATTTGAGGTAAATGCGGCGCTGCTGTCCAGATGCCGTGTGTTCGTACTAAAAGCGCTGGAAGAAAAAGACCTGATCCGGGTAATCGAACATGCCTTGAAAAGTCCGGCTGGCTTTGGGCCGCAGAATGTACGGATTACAGAGAGGCAGATAAAAGCGATAGCGGCATTTGCTGACGGGGATGCAAGGACTGTGTTAAATACGCTGGAAATGGCGGTGACAAACGGCGAACTCAGCGCGGAGGGAATCCGTGTCACGGATGAAGGGCTGGAACAATGTATAAGTAAGAAATCCCTTCTCTATGATAAGAATGGGGAGGAGCATTATAATTTGATTTCCGCTTTTCATAAATCTATGCGCAACAGCGATCCGGATGCTGCAATCTACTGGATGCTGCGGATGCTGGAAGGCGGAGAAAATCCGTTGTATATTGCAAGGCGGCTCGTTCGTTTTGCCAGCGAGGATGTGGGAATGGCGGACAGTCATGCGCTTTTGGTGGCGGTGGCTTCGTATCAGGCGTGCCATTTTTTGGGAATGCCGGAATGTGATGTGCATCTTACCCATGCGGTAACTTATCTTGCTATGGCGCCTAAGTCCAACGCACTTTATGCGGCATGTGAGGAATGTAAGCAGGATGTAAAGGAGCTTAGGGCAGAGCCGGTCCCACTGCAGCTTCGCAATGCGCCGACGAAGCTGATGAAGGAATTGGAGTATGGAAAAGGCTATGAGTATGCGCATGATACACAGGAGAAATTGACACATATGCAGTGTATGCCGGAAGGGTTAAGAGGCAGAGAGTATTATCGTCCGGGGACTCAGGGAGAAGAGAAGGAAATCAGCGCCCGCCTTGAAGAGATAAAGAAATGGAAGAGCAGCTAACATAATTTTTGCAGAAAAGAACACAGCCTGCGGGGAAGAAATATCTCCATAGGCTGTGTATTGTTTTTAAGATATCTTGGCGAAAATTAAGAGTCTGTTAAGTGTAGATTTTTTTCGGCAGTTGATAGCATCAGCTTAATCCTGTTTAATTGGTTTACCTCGCTTGCACCCGGATCATAATCAATCGCTACGATATTGGCCTGCGGATACAGGCGGCGCAGCTCCTTGATCACGCCCTTGCCTACTACATGGTTCGGCAGACAGGCGAAAGGCTGGGTACATACGATGTTGGAGGTCCCGCTGTGAATCAATTCCAGCATTTCTCCTGTGAGGAACCATCCCTCTCCGGTTTGATTGCCCAGCGAAACGATATCGGAGGCCATCTTTCCTAGCTGCTCAATCCGTACCGGAGGAGTGAAATGACTGCTTTTTTCAAAGGCTTCTGAAGCCGGAGCGCGGAACCATTCTAAAGCCTTGATTCCAAGATTGGCAAGAGCCGCCTTTTTCTTGGCGAAACCAAGCTTTTCTACCTTAAAATTCTGATTGTAAAAACAGTAGTTTAAGAAATCCAGCAGATCCGGAACAACAGCTTCTGCGCCTTCGCTTTCTAATAATTCAACCAGATGATTATTGGCGGCAGGAAGGAATTTTACCAAAATTTCTCCCACAACGCCGACCCGTGGCTTCTTGATATCTAATAATTTAATGCCGGTATCAAAATCTTCGATAATGCTTTGGCATAATTTCTTGAATTTCCTTCTGGAAGGATATCCGCTGGATAAAAATTCAATACATATCTTCTGCCATTTTTCATGCATGGCATTGACGGAACCGGGTACTGCCTCGTAGGGGCGGAGCCGGTAGGTACATTTCATAAAAACATCCCCAAATACGATTCCGTATATGCCCCTGAGCACAAGCGGTATACTGAGCCTAAAGCCAGGATTTCCTTCCAGCCCGCTTAAATTGGCGGATATGACCGGAATGTGTTCGTAGCCTGCTTTTTTCAGCGCACGGCGGATAAAGCCGATGTAGTTGGACGCCCGGCAGCCGCCGCCGGTCTGGCTGATAATAACTGCCAGCTTGTCAGTATTGTATCTGCCGGAAAGAATTGCATCCATAATCTGGCCGACCACCATCAGAGAAGGATAGCAGGCATCGTTATTTACATATTTTAACCCTGTGTCAATTGCCTGCCTATTATCGTTGGGAAGAACCTCAATGTGATATCCGGATGCCCGGAACGCAGGCTCTAAAAGCGAAAAGTGGATGGGCGACATTTGCGGGCACAGGATGGTATAATCTTTCCGCATTTCCTTAGTAAAGGGTACTTTGGCAATGTTAGCAGGATGAAGCTCACGCTTTTGTTTCCGCTGTTCCCTTACCCGGAGAGCGGCAAGCAGAGAGCGGACGCGGATCCTTGCTGCGCCAAGGTTATTTACCTCGTCGATTTTTAAGGTGGTATAGATCTTATCGGAACCGGTCAGGATATCGGCTACCTGGTCGGTGGTAACGGCGTCCAGACCGCATCCGAAGGAATTGAGCTGGATTAAATCTAGGTTTTCTGTGGTCTTCACATAATTCGCCGCAGCGTAGAGACGGGAATGGTACATCCACTGGTCCAGAACGTTAATGGGACGTTCTACAGGATTCAGGTGCGAAATGCTGTCTTCTGTCAGTACGGCGATATTGTAGGAGTTAATCAGTTCCGGCAGGCCATGGTTTACTTCCGGATCCAGATGGTAGGGCCGTCCGGCAAGCACGATACCGTGGTTACCGGTGCGGTTCAGATACTCGATGGTTTCCTCGCCCTTTTTCCTCATATCCTGACGGCAGGCATGAAGCTCCAGCCATGCCTTATGTACGGCTTCCCTCATTTCAGCGTGAGAAATAGAAAACTTATTTCCCAGCGATTCCACAAGACCCTGAAGAAGGGTATCCTCATCCGCAAAGGATAGGAAGGGATGAATAAAATCCACGTTCCCATTTACAATCACATCCATGTTATTTTTAATATTTTCCGGATAGGAGGTTACGATGGGACAGTTATAATTATTATTGGCATCCGCAAATTCCCGGCGCTCATAAGGAATGCTGGGATAGAAGATATGGGGAATACCTTGGTCGATCAGCCACTGTACATGTCCGTGCGCAAGCTTGGCAGGATAGCATTCGGATTCGCTGGGAATGGATTCGATACCCAGCTCGTATATCTTTCTGGTTGAAGCAGGAGACAGCATTACGCGGAATCCAAGGCTTGTGAAAAAGGTAAACCAGAAGGGATAGTTTTCATATATGTTTAGAACTCTCGGAATACCAATCAGTCCTCTTGGCGCTTTTTCTTCCGGCAGCGGCTCATAGCCGAAATATCTCTTCAGCTTATATGTAAAAAGATTTGGCAGTTTATGTTTCGATTTTTCTTTTCCAAGGCCGCGTTCACAGCGGTTGCCGGAAATAAACCGTCTTCCGCCGCTGAAATGATTGATGGTAAGACGGCAGTTATTGGTACAGCCCTTACATTTAGTCATGGAGGTCTTATATTCCAGAGCTCTGATATCTTCAATGGACAGCATAGTAGTGCCTTCGCATTCCGTGTAGCGTTCCCTTGCAATCAGAGCGGCTCCGAATGCGCCCATGATACCGGCGATATCCGGCCGGATAGCTTCACAGCCCGCAATCGTCTCAAAGCTTCGAAGGACCGCGTTATTATAAAAGGTTCCGCCTTGGACGACGATATGCTTTCCGAGCTCGGACGCGCTGGAAACCTTGATAACCTTGAATAACGCATTTTTGATCACAGAGTAGGCAAGTCCGGCGGAAATATCGGAAACCTCCGCACCCTCTTTCTGTGCCTGTTTTACCTTGGAATTCATAAATACGGTGCAGCGGGTGCCCAGATCAATGGGATTCTTTGCAAACAGCGCCTCATGTGCAAAATCTTCTACCGAATAGTTGAGAGACTTTGCGAAGGTTTCAATAAAAGAGCCGCAGCCGGAAGAGCAGGCTTCATTGAGCTGTACGCTGTCTACGGTCTGGTTCTTTATTTTGATACATTTCATATCCTGACCGCCGATGTCTAAGATACAGTCTACATCCGGCTCGAAGAAGGAGGCGGCATAGTAATGGGAAACCGTTTCTACCTCTCCCTCGTCCAGCATCAGGGCGGCTTTGATCAATGCTTCGCCGTATCCGGTAGAGCAGGAGTGTACGATTTCCACGTCCTCCGGGAGCTGTTCATAGATATCCTTGATTGCAGTAATGGTTGTTCCTAACGGATCGCCTTCATTGTTGTGATAGAAGGAATAGAGCAGCGTTCCGTCTTCGCCTACAAGGGCGGCTTTCGTGGTGGTGGAGCCGGCATCGATTCCAAGGAACGCTTTTCCTTTATAGGAAGCAAGATCTTTTACCGGGACCTGATGCTTATTGTGGCGGTTGATAAATGCATGGTAATCAGCCTCTGTGGCAAACAGAGGCTGCATGCGCTCTACTTCAAATTCCATCTGAATCCGTCCCGCAAGGCGGTTTTGCATTTCTTGAATTGAAATGTCCAGATCGCCTTTTGAATTCATGGCGGAGCCGATGGCGGCAAATAAGTGAGAGTGCTTTGGCGCGACAATATGTTCATCATCTAACTTTAGAGTACGGATAAATGCTTCTTTTAATTCAGACAGGAAATGGAGCGGCCCGCCAAGGAATGCTACATGCCCTCTGATCGGTTTGCCGCAGGCAAGTCCGCTGATGGTCTGGTTGACGACCGCCTGAAAAATGGAAGCAGCCAGATCTTCTTTGGAAGCTCCTTCGTTGATCAGGGGCTGAATGTCAGACTTCGCAAACACACCGCATCTTGCGGCAATGGAATATAAAGCTTTATAATTCTTGGCATATTCATTGAGACCAGAGGCATCTGTCTGCAGCAGGGAGGCCATCTGGTCGATAAAGGAACCGGTACCTCCGGCGCAGACACCGTTCATGCGCTGCTCAATGCTTCCGCTCTCAAAATATATAATTTTAGCGTCTTCTCCCCCAAGCTCAATGGCGACGTCCGTCTGGGGCGCATAGTCTTGAAGGGCTGTAGATACGGCTACAACCTCCTGTACAAAGGGAACCCCCAAATGCTTGGCAAGCGTCAGGCCGCCGGAGCCTGTAATAACCGGTGAAACATGGACGGGACCAAGCTTATAGACTGCACGTCCAAGCAGGTCGGACAGGGTTTCCTGTATATTGGCAAAATGTCTTTCGTAGCTTGAAAAAACCACATCATTCGAGGAATCCAATAAGGCAATCTTTACTGTTGTAGAACCAATATCAATTCCCAGTACGTATCTGTTTTTTCCATTCATGATATGAATCTCTCCTCCTGGTTTATATGAAATCTTATGTGTCTTTTCTTATTAAAATGTGTAAATGCTTCTTAACAACATTTTACATTATACGACATTCACCCAAAAAAGACAATTGGAAGTTACAGGTTTTGTTGACAAACATATTTGGAAAAGGTAGAATATCCATATGTATGCACGGAATTTGAATCAATATATTTCGTACCGGTCATGGAAGAGACGTACTATATTTTGCAGATTTAAGGAGAGTGGACATGAACTGGCTAGACAAACTGGAACGTAAATTGGGACGCTATGCGATCCATAACCTGATGTATTATATTATTGTTTTGTATGTGGCGGGCTTTGTGATACAGCTTATTGCACCGGCATTTTATTACAGTTATCTGTGTTTGAATATGGAGGCAGTTCTGCACGGACAGATTTGGCGGATTGTGACCTTTATCATCCAGCCGCCGGCAAGCAGTCCCTTATTTATGCTGATAGCCCTGTACTTTTATTATATACTGGGTTCTAGTCTGGAAAAAACCTGGGGGGCGTTCCGGTTTAATGTGTATTTCTTTAGCGGAGTATTGTTTCATGTAATCGCCGCGCTGATTGTATATCTGCTGACCGGACTGTCGCTTCCTCTGGGAACAGGTTATCTAAACCTGTCGCTGTTTTTTGCTTTTGCCGCGCTGTACCCGAATATGGAGTTTTTGGTGTTTTTTATGATTCCGGTGAAAGCCAAATGGCTGGCGATTCTGGACGGCGTATATTTTGCATACGGAATCCTGCAGGCGTTTATGCCGGCGTATGCAAATAGCAGCTACGGTATTTTATATAAGGCGGACGCACTGGCGGCGGCAGTTTCCATTTTAAATTTTGTTATCTTTTTCTTCGCATCGCGGAATATGATGCCTTATACGCCGAAAGAGATCAAAAGGAAACGGGAATTTAAGAAGAAGATGCGGCCGGTGAATCATTATGCGAACGGAGCTATGCACCGCTGCGCGGTGTGCGGGAGAACGGAAGTGGATAATCCTGATTTGGAATTTCGGTTCTGTTCTAGATGTAACGGAGATTACGAATACTGTCAGGATCATCTGTTTACGCATACGCATATTCAATAGATCACTCCGCAGAAGACATACGGCATTTTTCGTATAGTTGCCTGCGTGAGAATAAAAGCAATTCCAGGAGGAAGCAGTTATGAAAAAAACAAAGATTATCTGTACATTGGGACCGGGTTCGGATGATGTGGAGATTCTGCGGAAGCTTGTCAAGGGGGGCATGGATATCGCCAGATTTAATTTCTCTCACGGAACCCACGAAGAGCAGAAGGCAAGGATGGACCGGTTAAAGACGATACGGAAAGAGGAGAAAAAGCCGATTGCAATTTTGCTGGATACGAAGGGTCCGGAGATCAGAACCGGCGTATTAAAAGGGGGAAAAAAGGTTACCCTTACAGAGGGGCAGAAGTTTGCACTGAGGATCGAGGAGAAAGAAGGCGATGAGACCGGCGTTTCCATTACTTATCCGGGACTTGTGGACGACGTACATGTGGGAAAGAGGATTCTGATTGACGACGGTCTGATCGAACTTAGAGTAACCGGTAAATCTGATATAGAGATCCAGTGTGTTGTGGCAAACGGCGGTGAGCTGGGCGAGAGAAAGGGCGTCAATGTTCCCGGCGTTCCGGTGCGTCTTCCGGCTATTACCGAGAAGGACAAGGAAGATATTAAGTTTGGCGTGGAGCAGGGAGTTGATTTTATTGCAGCTTCTTTTGTAAGAAACGCAGAATGTATTCTGGAGATTAAGTCATGGCTGAAGGAATGCGGCGATCCCTATGTGCCCATCATTGCCAAGATTGAAAACGGCGAGGGTGTGGATAATATTGAGGAGATCATCCGCTGTGCGGACGGCGTGATGGTTGCAAGGGGCGACTTAGGCGTGGAGATTCCCGCCGAGGAAGTACCTTATCTCCAAAAGATGATCATTCAAAAGTGCAACGAATATTATAAGCCGGTAATCATAGCCACGCAGATGCTGGATTCCATGATCCGGAATCCGAGGCCGACCCGGGCGGAGGTAACAGACGTAGCCAATGCGGTATATGACGGTACGGACGCGGTGATGCTGTCCGGCGAGACTGCAAATGGAAAATACCCTGCGGAGGCGCTGGATATGATGGTTCATATTGTAGAGAATACGGAGCAGCATTTGGATTACGATGCGATTTTAAAGAGCGGAAAGGTACATCAGAAGAAGGGCGTATCTCCGGCTATCGGCTATGCTTCTGTGGCGGCATCGATGAATCTGAATGCAAAGTGCATTGTGACGCCGACGGTATCCGGCGCTACAGCAAGAGTGATGTCCAAATTTAAACCTAAGGCAGATATTATCGGGGTGACTCCGGATGACGCGTGTATGCGCAGGATGCAGATTTACTGGGGCGTCCGCTCTTACAAATCCTTAGCGTTTACAACGACGGAGGACATCCTAAACGGCGCGATTGATTTGATTTCCGCCAAAAAAGAAGTAGAACCGGGGGATATCGTAGTGCTGACGGCAGGTATTCCTTCCCCGAACTTCAAGCAGGCAAAGGCGGGGGCAAGCAATATGATGCGGATCGCCATGATTGAATAGCGGACGGCGCAGAAATTTAGGCCGAATGAAAAAATGGAAGACAGAGAGGAACTATACTTATGAAAAAGAAACCATTTGTAAGCAAAGAGCAGATTGAGAAGATGGCAAAGGAATATCCTACGCCTTTTCATCTTTATGACGAGGCGGGCATACGGAAGAATGCGAAGGAGCTAAAAAAGGCATTTTCATGGAATCCGGGATACCGGGAATATTTCGCGGTAAAGGCGACTCCCAACCCGTTTCTGATGGATATTCTAAAAAGCTATGGATGCGGCTATGACTGCTCCTCTCTGACGGAATTGATGCTTTCGGAGGCAGTCGGCGCGAAGCCGGGAGATATTATGTTCTCTTCAAACGATACTCCGGCGGAGGAATTTGCCTATGCGGACAAGCTGGGGGCTATTATCAATCTGGATGATATTACACATATTGATTTTCTTGAAGAGACCATTGGACATATTCCAGAGACGATTAGCTGCCGGTACAATCCGGGAGGACTGTTTAAGATTACTAACGATATTATGGACAATCCGGGAGACGCCAAGTATGGCATGACAACGGAGCAGATCTTTGACGCTTTCCGGATTTTAAAAGAAAAAGGCGCGAAGGAGTTCGGCATTCATGCGTTCCTTGCCAGCAATACGGTTACCAATGAATATTATCCGATGCTTGCGAAGGTTCTGTTTGAACTTGCGGTAAAGCTCCAGAAGGAAACCGGTGCGCATATTAAGTTTATCAATTTATCCGGCGGGATCGGGATCCCTTATAAGCCGGATCAGGAGGCAAATGATATTGCCGTAATCGGCGAAGGGGTACGGAAAGTATATGAGAAAGTGCTGACTCCGGCAGGGATGGGCGATGTGGCGATTTACACAGAGCTGGGCCGCTTTATGCTGGGGCCTTACGGTTGCCTTGTTACGAAAGCCATCCATGAGAAGCATACCCATAAGGAGTACATCGGCGTAGACGCCTGCGCGGCAAACCTGATGCGTCCGGCGATTTACGGGGCTTATCACCATATTACAGTTGCCGGAAAGGAAGAGGAGCCTTGCAGCTATATGTACGATGTGACAGGAAGCCTCTGTGAGAACTGTGATAAGTTTGCTGTTGACCGGATGCTGCCAAAGATTGATATCGGTGATTATCTGGTTATTCACGACAGCGGAGCTCATGGGTTTTCGATGGGATACAACTACAATGGACGTCTGCGTTCAGCGGAGGTCCTGCTGAAAGAGGATGGAAGCACAGAACTGATTCGGCGGGCTGAGACGCCGGCGGATTATTTTGCAACCTTTGACTGTTTTGACATTGCAGAAAGGCTTCCAAAGAACTTTCCAAAGAAATAAAAGTACAAAATCCGCAAAAACTATTGTTTTTTTGTGGGCTATGTGATAGAATTAATTTCGGCTCTTAAAGAAGCCGAATGCGGATGTGGCGGAATGGCAGACGCACAAGACTCAAAATCTTGCGGGGGTGACCTCGTGCGGGTTCAAGTCCCGCCATCCGCAGTGAGTAGAAAGTACCGAATGCCTGCAATAGGGTGTTTTCGGTACTTTTTTTCAGATAGAGGGTGTCTGACGGGCATCATTAGTCCGGTAAGTGAAGTTAAGAAGAGATGATATGAATGATAAACGAGGTGTCGCGATGGCTGAAAAAATTGTGTTGATAGACGGTCACAGTATATTAAACCGTGCGTTTTATGGAGTACCTGATCTTACAAATGCAGAGGGGCTTCATACCAATGCTGTTTATGGCTTTTTAAATATTATGTTCAAGATTCTAGATCAAGAGAATCCGGAATATCTGACGGTTGCCTTTGATGTACATGCCCCTACCTTCCGGCATGAGATGTATCCGGAGTATAAGGGAACCAGAAAACCTATGGCTGAGGAACTGCGGCAGCAGGTTCCGATGATCAAGGAAGCGCTTCAGGCAATGGGGGTTAAGATGATTGAACAGGCGGGCTTAGAGGCGGACGACCTGCTAGGGACGTTGTCTGTGCGCTGTGAGAAGCTGGGAATGGAGGTTTCAGTTATCAGCGGAGACAGGGATCTGTTACAGCTTGCTACAGAGCATGTGAAGATACGGATTCCAAAGACGAAGCAGGGGCGCACGGAGGTGGAGGATTATTATGCCGCGGATGTAAAGGAACGCTATCAGGTAACCCCGGAGGAATTTATTGATTTGAAGGCTCTGATGGGCGATGC
The DNA here is from genome assembly GCA_910589275.1 of uncultured Dorea sp. GTDB lineage: Bacteria > Bacillota > Clostridia > Lachnospirales > Lachnospiraceae > Claveliimonas. The sequence goes on along the minus strand of CAJUTH010000003.1, from coordinate 88,764 downwards.
TTCAGATAATATTCCGGGAGTACCCAGTATTGGAGAGAAGACGGCGGCTAAGATTATTACGCAGTACCATTCGATTGAGAATGCCTATGAACATGTGGATGAGGTGAAACCGCCGAGAGCTTCTAAGGCGTTAAAGGAGCACTGGGATCTGGCGGTGCTCAGCAAAAAGCTTGCGGCAATTCATACGGAGGCAGATTTTGCTTATGAAATAGAGGAAGCTAAGCTTTCTGATTTGTATACGGAGGAGGCTTATGCATATTTTCAGAGACTGCAGTTTAAGAATCTTTTGAGCCGGTTTGAGATCTGTGCAGCCTCGAATAAGCTGGAAGACGTATTTGTAAGAATTACAGAGAGACGGGAAGCAGAGAAGATTTTTGCCGAAGCTGCCAAGGCAGAGCGGGTCGGCATGGCGGTTTACAAGAACCAGAGAGAAGCGCTTCCGCTGTTTGCAGCTCAGGCAGGCATGGCAGGCGTCGGCATCTGTTATGGCGACGATAAGGTGTATTGTATCGAAACAGAGGGAGATATCAGCGTTTTGTGGCTTAAGGCCCAGGTGGAGAGGGTGTCTTCGGAGACAGACCGCATCGTATTTTTTGACGTGAAGAAGGCGATGGAAGAGTTTGCCGGAATCTGTCCGGAGCGCTGTTTTGACGGAACAGTGGCGGCATATCTGCTGAATCCGCTTAAGAACGATTATACCTATGAGGATGTTGCAAGGGAACAGCTTGGAATGATCATAGAAGATAGGCTGGAGGATACGGTTAAGACCTGTTATGAAGCCTACACGGCATGGAAAGCGGCGCCGGTTTTAGAGGCAAAATTAAAGGCGGCCGATATGTGGAAGCTGTTTGCCGAAATGGAAATGCCGCTGGTATTTACACTGTATGATATGGAGCAGAATGGCGTTAAGGTAGAAGGAGCGGCGCTTCGGCAGTATGGAGAGCAGCTTGGCAGAAGGATCACGGAGCTGGAACAGGAAATCCACAGTGATGCCGGAGAGGTTTTTAATATCAACTCACCGAAACAGCTCGGAGTGATTTTATTTGAGAAAATGGGGCTTCCGGGAGGACGGAAAACGAAGACCGGCTACTCTACGGCGGCGGATGTGCTGGAAAAGCTTGCCCCGGATTATGCGATTGTATCGAAGATCTTAGAGTACAGGCAGCTTGCCAAGCTGAAATCAACCTATGCGGACGGCCTTGCGGCATTTATCGGAGAGGACGGAAGGATACACGGCAAATTTAACCAGACGATAACGGCTACAGGAAGGATCAGCAGTACGGAGCCGAACCTGCAGAATATTCCGGTCAGGATGGAGCTTGGGAGACTGATCCGGAAGGTATTTATTCCAGAGGACGGATATGTGTTTGTGGATGCGGACTATTCCCAGATTGAACTCAGAGTACTGGCTCACTGTTCCGGGGACGAGAAACTGATTGAAGCTTACAGGGAAGAGGCAGATATACACCGGATTACGGCTTCTCAGGTATTTCATATTCCATTTGATGAGGTGACGGAGCTTCAGCGGAGAAATGCGAAGGCCGTAAATTTTGGTATCGTGTATGGAATCAGTTCCTTTGGGTTGAGCCAGGATCTTAGTATTACAAAAAAAGAAGCGGCAGATTATATAGAACAATATTTTAAAACCTATCCCGGAATCAAGGAATTTCTGGATGAAGCGGTGGAGTCGGCAAAGGAGCAGGGATATGCCCGGACAATATTTGGCAGGAGAAGACCGGTTCCGGAGTTGAAATCAAGTAATTTTATGCAGAGATCCTTTGGAGAAAGGGTTGCCATGAATGCGCCGATCCAGGGAGCTGCGGCGGATATTATGAAGATTGCGATGATTGGCGTGAACCGCAGGCTTAAGGAGCAGAAGATGAAGTCCAGACTTGTGCTTCAAGTGCACGATGAACTTCTGGTTGAGGCTTACCAGCCGGAGATTGAAGAAGTGAAAAGGATTCTCGCAGATGAGATGGAGCAGGCTGCAAGCCTTAAGGTGCCGTTGGAAATAGATATGCATACCGGAAAGAGCTGGTATGAGGCAAAATAGGGGAGGACATTATGAAAGTCATAGGGATTACCGGCGGAGTCGGAACAGGAAAAAGCGAAGTGCTGAACTATTTGGAACGGAAGCATGGAGCTGTGGTTTGCCAGGCAGATATTGTGGCGAAGAATCTGGAAAAGAAGAATACCATATGCTACCGCCAGATTGTGGGGCATTTCGGCGAAGGCATTCTGCTGGAAAATGGCAGGCTGGACAGGGAGAAGCTGGCAAAGGCTGTATTCTCAAATGAAGAAGAGCGGAAGGTTTTGAACGCAATTGTACATCCGGCTGTCAAAAAGCGGATTCTTAAGCTTATAAAAGAACAGGAAAAAAAGGGAACCAAACTCTTTGTCTTGGAAGCGGCGCTGCTTTTAGAGGATCATTATGATGAAATTTGTGATGAGACCTGGTATATTTATGCTGAGGATGGTGTGCGCAGAAAACGTCTGAAGTTATCTAGAGGCTATGGAGATGAAAGGATTGACGGTATTTCTCGGTCCCAGAAATCTAGGGACGAGTTTTTAAATCAATGCGACCGGGCCGTGGATAACAGCCGGAATTTTGACGATACCTGCGCCCAGTTAGATTCTATTATAGAAAAGATTCAGGAGACGTTGAATAGATGAGACTATGCAGTATAGCCAGTGGAAGCAGCGGGAATTGTATCTATGCGGGAAGCGGGCAGACCCATCTGCTTGTAGACACTGGAATCAGTAAAAAGAAAATTGAAGAAGGCTTAAAAGCTCTGGACGTGAAAGGCGGAGAGTTAAGGGGGATTTTGATTACTCACGAGCATTCGGACCATATTCAGGGGTTGGGAGTGTTCAGCAGGAAATATGGGATTCCGGTTTTTGCAACTAGGGGAACGATAGAAGGAATCCGGAATTATAAAAGCCTCGGAGCAATGCCGGAGGGACTGCTACATGAGATTAAAACAGATCAGGAATTTATGCTGGGGGATATCACGGTACATCCTTTTGCCACATCCCATGATGCGAAAGAGCCGTGCGGATATCGGATGGAGTGTCAGGGAAAGTCGGTAGCCGTAGCAACAGATCTAGGAACTTATGATTCTTATATAGTAGAGAATTTAAAAGGTCTGGATGCGGTTCTGCTGGAAGCGAACCATGATATACATATGCTGGAGGTAGGCCCTTATCCCTATCCGCTGAAGCGGAGAGTTATGGGAGATAAAGGGCATCTGTCCAATGAATTGTCGGGCCGTCTTCTCTGTGATATACTGCATGATAACTTAAAAAGCGTGATGCTTGGGCATCTCAGCAAGGAGAATAATTATGCAGAGCTTGCATATGAGACGGTGAAGCTTGAGATTACATTTGGAGATAATCCTTATAAGGGAGAGGATATTCCCTTAAAGGTAGCGAGACGCGACCAGCTATCGGATATTATTATGGTGTAGACGATAGATAAGTTTCTGTTAGGAGGGAGAATGAATCATGAAAAAATGTGTAATTACCGTTGTGGGAAAGGATACTGTAGGAATCATTGCAAAGGTATGTACTTATCTTGCGGAGACCGGAATTAATATTCTGGATATTTCCCAGACGATTATTGACGGATATTTTAATATGGTAACAATCGTGGATGTTTCCGGAGCAACAAAGGAGTTCCGGGAATATTCAGATGAGTTAGAAGTGGTGGGGAAGGAGATCGGCGTGATCATCCACTGCCAGCGGGAAGAGATTTTTGAGAAAATGCACAGGCTGTAGATACTGTCTGACAGGAAGGATGGGCGTTTGACCTATGATTAGCGTATATGAAGTAAAAGAAACCAACAAAATGATCGAGCATGAGAATCTGGATGTACGTACCATTACTCTGGGAATCAGCCTGATGGATTGTATTGATTCGGATCTTTTTAAGCTGAATGAGAATATTTATCATAAAATTGTATCTCTTGCGGGGAACCTAGTAAAAACAGGGCAGGAGATTGAGCATGAATTTGGTATCCCTATTGTAAATAAGCGGATTTCTGTTACACCGATTGCATTAGTCGGCAGCGCGGCATGCAAGACTTCGGATGATTATGTGGAGATAGCGAAGACTCTTGATAAGGCGGCGAAGGATGTCGGCGTGAATTTTATCGGCGGATATTCTGCTCTGGTATCGAAAGCTATGACTGCTGGAGACGAGAGATTGATTCGCTCCGTTCCTAAGGCCCTTGCGTATACGGACCGGGTGTGCAGTTCTATTAATGTGGGCTCTACAAGGACGGGAATTAATATGGATGCGGTCCGCTTATGCGGGGAAATCGTAAAGGAAACCGCCGAGGCGACAAAGGAAAAGGATTCTCTTGGATGCGCCAAGCTGGTAGTGTTCTGCAATGCACCGGACGACAATCCGTTTATGGCCGGGGCATTCCTTGGAGTGACTGAAGGTGATGCAGTGATCAATGTAGGAGTCAGCGGACCCGGCGTAGTGAAGAATGCCATTCGGCAGGTACGCGGGGAAGGTTTTGAAAAGCTGTGCGAAACCATTAAGAAGACTGCGTTTAAGATAACACGAGTGGGACAGCTTGTTGCGGGAGAAGCATCGAAACGTATGGGTATTCCCTTTGGCATTATTGATTTATCCCTTGCGCCGACGCCGGCTGTGGGGGACAGCGTGGCTGAAATTCTAGAGGAGATCGGTTTAGAACGGGTCGGAGCACCGGGGACAACGGCGGCGCTTGCTATGCTCAACGATCAAGTGAAGAAGGGCGGCGTAATGGCGTCCTCTTATGTGGGGGGATTAAGCGGTGCCTTTATTCCGGTCAGCGAGGATCAGGGGATGATCGACGCGGTGAAGCTTGGCGCGCTGAACCTTGAGAAGCTGGAAGCGATGACCTGTGTGTGCTCCGTAGGACTGGATATGATTGCGATTCCGGGAAAGACCAGCGCTGCGACTATTTCCGGCATTATTGCCGATGAGATGGCAATCGGAATGGTGAATCAGAAGACTACGGCAGTCCGTTTGATTCCGGTTATCGGCAAAGACGTAGGGGAAACGGCGCAGTTTGGCGGGCTTCTCGGGTTTGCGCCGATTATTCCGGTCAATGAATATGGCTGCAGCGCATTTATCAATAGGCAGGGAAGGATTCCTGCGCCAATCCATAGTTTTAAAAATTAAAGGGGGAAGATGTTATGAGCAGAGTTGCAATTGTTACGGACAGTAACAGCGGAATTACACAAAAGCAGGGGAAGGACCTTGGGATACGCGTGCTTCCTATGCCGTTTTATATTAATGAGGAATTATTTTTTGAGGATATTACCTTAACACAGGAGGAATTTTATAAACGGCTTGCAGCGGATGCGGATATTTCCACTTCCCAGCCGTCGCCAGGAGATGTAACCGACCTTTGGGACGAGCTTTTGGAATCCTATGATGAGATTATCCATATTCCAATGTCAAGCGGATTATCCAGTTCCTGCGAGACAGCCATGATGTTAGCGAGAGATTATGAAGGCAGGGTATTCGTAGTTGATAATCAGAGGATTTCCGTTACCCAGAGACGGTCGGTATTGGATGCCCTCATGCTGGCTGACAAGGGGATGACCGGAAAACAAATTTATGATATCCTCATGAGAGAGAAGCTGGAAGCCAGTATTTACATTACGCTGGATACGCTGAAATATCTGAAAAAGGGCGGGCGTATTACTCCCGCAGCCGCGGCGATCGGAACCGTGCTGAATTTGAAGCCGGTGCTGCAGATTCAAGGGGAGAAGCTGGATGCGTTTTCAAAGACAAGAGGTTTGAAGTCAGCAAAAAAGAGTATGCTTGATGCCGTGGAAAAAGATCTGACTCAGAGATTTGCAGGAAAAGAGATGTATCTGGATCTGGCATATACCTGCTCGCAGGAGGATGCCCTGCAGTGGAAGCGGGAAGTAGAGGCAAGATTTCCGGGATATGAGATCCATATGGATCCGCTATCCTTAAGCGTATCCTGCCATATTGGGTTTGGGGCGGTGGCCATTACCTGCTGCCATAAGGTGCCGGAGTTACAGTAAAAGACTTTATTCCCGCGAAGCAACGAGCCAAGCAGCCATGCTTGCATGGATATTTGACTATAATCAGAGCTTGCAGAGATTATTCTGCAAGCTCTTCCCATTGTTCGTACAGTCCTTCCAATTCTTTCGCAATGGCGGCTTTTTCATTGGCTAACTCCTGACATTTGACAGAGTTGGTATAAATCTCTTCTTTTGTCATCAGGGCGTCGATTTCGTTGTCCCGTTCTTCTAATAAATTGATTCGTTCCTCTGTTTTTTTCAGATCATTCTGTCGCTTTCTCTGCTTTGCCTGTTCCTCTTTCTGTTCCAGCCAGTTTTGCTTGGATTTGCCGGAAGAGACGTCATTGACGGATACTGTGCTGGAGCCGGCGAGAGCTTTGGCCGCATAGACGCCGGTAAGCTCATCTTTCTTCTCCAAATAATAATCATAATTGCCGATGTAATTAACGAAGGTATGCCCGGTCAGCTCCAGAATGCGTGTGGCTGTCTGGTTTATGAAGTAACGGTCATGGGATACGTAAAGTATGGTTCCGGAATAGTCGTTCAGCGCCTGCTCAAGTATTTCTTTGGAGGCGATATCCAAATGATTGGTTGGCTCGTCAAGGATCAGGAAATTGGCTTCTGAAAGCATAAGCTTGGCAAGGGATACCCGGCCCCGTTCTCCGCCGCTTAAGGAACTGATCTGCTTGAATACTTCATCTCCGGTAAACAGGAAAGCAGCCAAAGTTTTTCGAATCTGGGTGTTATTTAAGCTTGGATAGTCGTCGGAAATCTCGTCAAAAATGGTTTTTTCCAAATGCAGTACATGGTGTTCCTGATCATAATAGCCGATTTTAACATTTGTCCCAAGGGTAAAGCTCCCCTGATCTGCCGGAAGCACCTGATTCAGGATTTTTAACAGAGTGGTCTTTCCGGTTCCGTTATCGCCGATGATGGCGATGTGTTCTCCGCGCTTTATTTCAAAGCTGACGTCCTGAAACAAGGTGCGGGGAGGGAAGACTTTGGATAAATGCTCCACGGATAGTACATCCTGACCGCTTATGATAGAGGGCTCTAATTTTAGGCGGATGTCAGCATGCACCTGGGCAGGTTTTTCTACAGGAGTAAGTTTGGCCAGCATTTTTTCACGGCTTTCCGCACGTTTGATGGATTTTTCACGGTTAAAGGAGCGCAGTTTTTCAATAACAGCTTCCTGATGCTTGATTTCCTGCTGCTGATTTAGATATTCCTTTAATCTGGCTTCCCGAAGCATCTTTTTTTTCTGGGCATAATCAGTATAGCTGCCGGAAAATACGGACAAAACGCCTAACTCGATTTCAATGACCTTAGTTACCACCCTATTTAGAAAATAACGGTCGTGGGATACGATAAGTACGGCGCCGAAATAATTTAAAAGGAAGGTTTCTAACCAGGTAATCGAATTTAGGTCTAAATGATTGGTTGGCTCGTCTAACAGCAGCACGTCCGGTTTTGTAAGAAGGAGTTTTCCAAGGGCTACTCTGGTTTTCTGTCCGCCGGATAGGGTATCCACCTGTTTGCTAAATTCATCCTCTGTAAATCCCAGTCCTTTTAATACCCCGGAAATCTCACTCTCATAAGAGTAGCCGTCTAACAATTCAAAGGTATTCGTCAGGTTGTGATAGGTATTCAGCCGTTCTTCCAGGGCTTTTCCGGATAGATCTTTCAATTCTATTTCAATAGTACGGATTTTTGCCTCCATCTCTATCAGGGAAGCTTTGGCGGTGCGGACTTCTTCATAAATGGTATTTCCTGAGGTTAGTTCCTGATGCTGGGAAAGATAGCCTAAGGTTTTGCCCTTGGTCAGGGTAACCGAGCCGCTGTCGCAGGATAGTTCACCTACGATCATTTTTAACAGCGTGGATTTACCGGCGCCGTTTATGCCTACAAGAGCCGCCTTTTCATGCTCTTCTAAGTGGAAAGAGCCGTTTTCTACAATAACATGCTCTCCAAATGATTTTTTTATATCGTGACATGATAGAATCATGGTACACCTCCGCAAATTCTTCGAATTTCATTATACCGAAAATTTCAGAAAAAACAACGAAAATTTATGGTAAAGTTTGACTTTACCTTAACAATCCATTATAATAAGAATGGAATTTTTTTTGGAAAGGTGATTAGAGTGGAATCAAGAGAGATTTCTCAGGCGGTGATTCGAAGACTCCCAAGGTATTATCGCTATTTAGGAGAACTATTAGAAAGTGGAGTTGAGCGTATTTCATCAAATGATTTGAGCAAGCGGATGAAAGTGACGGCTTCGCAGATTAGACAGGACTTAAACAATTTTGGCGGTTTTGGACAGCAAGGGTACGGTTACAATGTTAAGTATCTGTATACAGAGATTGGTAAGATTCTGGGACTGGAGAACGATCATAATTTTATTATCATCGGTGCCGGTAATCTGGGGCAGGCATTGGCAAACTATGGCAGTTTTGAAAAGAGAAGCTTTGTTCTCAAGGGAATTTTTGATGTGAATCCTACCCTGAAGGGTATGACGATCCGAGGCGTTCCTGTTCGTATGATGGATGAGCTGAAGGACTATATCAGAGAGAATGATATAGAGATTGCGGTTTTGACAATTCCTAAGAATGTGGCGGTTGACGTTGCAAAGGAACTGGTGGAAGCCGGAATACAGGCGATTTGGAACTTTGCTCATGTAGATTTGAATGTTCCGGATCATATTATTGTTGAAAGTGTTCATTTATCAGAGAGCTTGATGCGGCTGTCTTATAATATTAGCCGTTATAACGAGGAACATGGTGGTAACTGATAGATAGGACAAGTCAGGATGACGTGTAATAGCAGTGTGCGCAGGCAGGCTTCTTTACACGTCTTTCTTTCTCATAGAGGAACCTTTGTTCCGAATGTTGATTGACTTTGTGTTTGTATGGAGTAGAATTATGGAATATTTATTGGATGCAGCGCAGATGAAGGCGGCGGATGCCTATACGATCCGGAGGCTGGGAATTCCTTCTCTGGAGCTGATGGAGCGGGCGGCTTTATCCTGCGTAAAGGTTATAGAGCAGTGGAAGCCGGACAAGGTTTTGATTGTGTGCGGAGCCGGCAATAACGGCGGAGATGGCTTTGCGATTGGAAGAATCCTCCTTGAGAAAGGAGTTTCTGTGACGATGGTTTTTGCAGGGCGTATGGAAAGACGCACAGAGGAAACAGTCTTTCAGATGGATGGGTTCCTTAAGGCAGGCGGGGAAATTTGTAATACATTTGTACTGGAAGGATATGATGTGGTGGTCGACGCTTTGTTTGGAGTAGGGCTTGGCCGCGATATTACGGGAGAATATCTGGAAGTCTTAGATCAGATGAATGCAGCGGAGGGAAAGAAGCTTGCGGTGGATATTCCTTCCGGTATTTCTGCTTCCACAGGATGTGTGATGGGAGCGGCTTTCCGGGCCGATGTGACGGTAACCTTTCAGGAGAAGAAGCTTGGTCTGTGCCTGTTTCCGGGCTGTGAGTATGGAGGCGGGATTGTGGTTTCAGATATCGGGATTGACAGTTCTTCAGTGACAGGCGATAGAAATATCTGCTATACAATAGATGCAAAAGATGCAGAAGGGATGCTTCCTTACAGACCAGAGGATTCCCATAAGGGAACCTTTGGGAAGCTTCTTATAATTGCCGGGAGTAAGGGGATGGCGGGAGCCGCGTTTCTTTGCGCCTACAGCGCCTACCGGATGGGAGCTGGACTGGTACAGATTTATACAGTGGAAGCAAACAGGAGCATTCTGCAGCAGTTGATTCCAGAGGCAGTTATTTCCACATATGAAGAATTTGACAAAGAAGGTCTTAAGAGAAAGCTTGCATGGGCGGATGCGATATGTATCGGACCGGGAATCGGTATTTCAGAGATTTCCAGACATATATTAAATACAGTCTTGAAAGAGGGAAAAGTTCCCTGTATGATAGATGCAGACGGTCTGAATCTTTTGGCGGCGGATCCTAAGCTGATGGAAAGGCTTTCCGAGGGAGATTATGTACTGACGCCTCATATGAAAGAACTGTCGCGTCTAATAGAACGGCCGGTAGAGAGCATCAAGACAAACCGGCGGGAAGCTCTTAAGCTGTTTACTGAAAAATATGGGGTGGTTCTGGTTCAGAAGGATGCGAGGACTCTTGTGGGAGGAGCGGACCGCAGGATCTATGTGAATCAGACCGGCAATCCCGCTATGGCCAAGGCGGGTTCGGGCGATGTACTGTCCGGCATCATTGCGGGGCTTATGGCACAGGGAAAGGAGTCCTATGAGGCGGCTGTGGCAGGAGTGTACCTGCATGGGACGGCGGGAGACTTGGCGCGTGAAAAGCTTGGAGAGTATAGTGTCCTTGCAAGAGATTTGGCTGACCAGATCGGGTGTGCGATTGAAACTATTAAGACCAAAAAGCATTGAAACTATGCGGCATAAGGAAGGACAGCATATGGAATTAAAACAATATACAAGGGTTTGTGCCAGAATCAATCTGGATGCCATAGAATATAACATAGAGCAGATGCATGGGAATTTGACACAGGGAACTGAGATGATGGTGGTGGTTAAGACAGACGGCTATGGCCACGGCGCAGTTCCCATTGCGCAGATGCTGACAGAGAAAGACTACATATGGGGATTTGCCACGGCAACCATAGAGGAGGGCGTAAGCTTAAGGAGGGCGGGCGTTGAAAAACCAATCCTTGTGCTCGGAACTGCTTTCCCGGACCAGAGGCAGGTTCTTCTTGAGCAGGGGCTTAGGATGACCTGCTATACAGAAGCTATGGCAGAAGAGATTTCAGCGCTTGCTAAGAAGCTTGGAAAAAAGGCGTTCCTTCATATCAAAATTGACACGGGCATGTCAAGGCTTGGGTTTCCGGTCTGCGAAGAAAGCGTGGCTGCAATTACAAGAATTGCCGCGCTTCCGGGTGTTGAGGCGGAGGGAATGTATACGCATTTTGCCAGAGCGGACGAACGGGATAAAAGCGCTACAAACCGGCAGCTTAAGGGTTACCTTTGGATGAAAAGGGCGCTTTTGGAACGGGGGGTTTCATTTTCCTGCTGCCATTGTGCGAACAGTGCGGGAATCATTGATCTGCCGGAGACTGGGATGGGGCTGGTGCGCGCCGGTATCGCAACTTACGGTCTGTATCCGTCGGATGAAGTTGATAAGTTTAAGGTTCCGCTGATACCGGCTCTGGAGCTGATCAGCCATGCCGCTCATGTAAAATGGGTAGAGGCGGGAACCCCTATAGGTTATGGAGGAACCTATGTGACGAAGCGCCCTACGAGAATTGTAACTGTTCCGGTGGGGTATGGGGACGGGTATCCCAGAAGCCTGTCAAATAAAGGGTGCGTTTTGATCCATGGGCAAAAGGCGCCGATTCTGGGAAGAATCTGCATGGATCAATTTATGGCTGACGTAACGGAAATTGACAATGTGGAATATGGTGATAGAATAGTATTGATAGGAAAAGATAAGGATAACGAGATTTCTGTAGATATGCTAAGTGAATTATCCGGACGCTTTAACTATGAATTTGTCACTGACTTTGGAATACGGATACCCAGGGAATATCTAAGAGGCGGGAAAGTTGTGGCACAGACGGACTATTTTGTCGATTAGGCGAATTAATTTTTAACTGTGCAGAATACATCCGAGAAAGATGGAAATAATACTTTTATCTTATAAAATCGGAGTGTGAACAAAAGTGCAGGTTAGACGTGGAGATATATTTTATGCAGATTTAAGTCCGGTAGTTGGATCAGAGCAGGGAGGAGTCCGGCCGGTTCTGGTGATACAGAATGATACGGGGAACCGGCACAGTCCGACCATTATCTGTGCGGCAATTACATCCAGAATGAATAAGGCAAAGCTCCCGACCCATATTGAGCTTGATTCAAGAAGATGCCAGCTTGTGAAGGATTCCGTGATACTATTGGAGCAGATACGTACCATTGACAAGCAGAGACTAAAAGATATGGTGGGACATTTGGACAGAGAACTAATGAATAAGGTTGATGAGGCAATCCGGGTAAGTCTGGAGCTTCATACATAAAAAGGAGTTAAAAAGATGGAAGACGGCAGTTTGTTTCAGCGGATGAGGCAGATATTTCAGGAGGAGGAAAAAGAGGAGGAGCAGGCAGGAATCGAGGCTGCCAAGCTAATCCGCAACATTCTCAGATATATGGATAAAGATGCAAAGGATATCATGACGCACCGGAGGGATATTGTCGCAATCGATGAAGAGGAGCCGCTGGAAAAAGCGCTTCGATTCATGCTTGAGGAGACTCATTCCCGGTTTCCAATTTATCATGAAGATATTGATGAGATTGTAGGGACGATCCACCTTAGGGACGCTATGACCTGCTATTTTGATGAGAGAAGCAGGAATGCTCCCATCAAAAATCTTGGCGATTACATAAGGCCGGTTGCATATATCCCGGAGACAAAGAGTATTGACCGGCTGTTTAAAGAGATGCAGGCGGAAAAGAACCACATTGCTATTGTGATTGATGAATACGGGCAGACTTCAGGACTTGTTGCAATGGAGGATATTCTGGAAGAAATCGTAGGCAATATCATGGATGAATACGATGAGGAAGAAGAAGATATCGAAGTGCGGGCAGACGGAACCTATGATGTAAATGGGTTTACAGATCTGGAGGATCTGGGAGAGCTTCTAAACATAGAATTTGATAAAGAGGAGTATGAGACTCTGAACGGTTTCCTGATTCATCAGCTTGACCGTATTCCGGGAGAAGAAGAGCGCTGTACGATAATGTATGAGGGGTATCTTTTTACAGTGTTAGAAGTGGACAATAATGCAATTCAGTCGGTAAAGATTGAAAAACTTTAGGATGCGTGATACAATATCAGTCGTGTACGAAAAATAGGAGATAAGGAGAGAGAAAGAGATGTCAGGACATTCAAAATTTGCAAATATTAAGCATAAAAAAGAGAAAAATGACGCTGCAAAAGGAAAGATTTTTACCAAAATCGGCAAGGAGCTTGCAGTAGCGGTAAAGGAAGGCGGTAGTGCGGATCCGGCGAATAACAGCAGGCTTAGGGATGTAATTGCGAAGGCGAAGTCCAATAATATGCCCAATGATACGATAGAGAGAAATATTAAAAAGGCGGCGGGAGATTCTTCTTCAGCTAATTATGAACATATTACATATGAAGGCTATGGACCGAGCGGCACGGCGATCATTGTAGAGACGCTGACAGATAATAAGAACCGTACCGCATCCAATGTAAAAAGCGCGTTCACCAAAGGAAGCGGCAATGTGGGAACTCCGGGATGCGTTTCTTTTATGTTTGATAAAAAGGGACAGATTATCGTTGATAAAGAAGAGTTTGAGGGGGATGCGGACGATCTGATGATGCAGGCGCTGGATGCGGGAGCAGAGGATTTTTCAGAGGAGGACGACAGCTTCGAAATCTTGACGGCCCCGGAGGATTTTAGCAGTGTAAGAGAAGCCTTAGAGGCAGCGGGCATTAAGATGGCGTCGGCAGTGGTTACTATGATTCCACAGACCTATGTGGAACTAAGCGATCCGAAAGATATCCAGAATATTCAAAAAACGCTGGATCTTTTGGATGATGACGATGATGTTCAGGATGTATATCACAATTGGGATGAGTAGGAGGACGTTACATGAGCGATTATAGGATTGAAACCAAATGTATCCAGTCCGGTTATGAGCCGGGCAATGGAGAACCGAGAGTGCTGCCGATTTACCAGAGTACCACGTTCAAATACAGCAGCAGCGATCAGATGGGTCGTCTTTTTGATTTGGAGGACAGCGGGTATTTTTATACACGGCTGCAGAATCCCACCAATGACGCGGTAGCGGCTAAGATCTGTGATCTGGAGGGCGGCGTGGCGGCCATGCTTACATCTTCCGGACAGGCGGCAAGCTTCTATTCGATTATGAATATTTGTGAGGCGGGAGATCATATTGTGTGTGCGTCTGCGCTTTACGGCGGAACTTACAATTTGTATGCGCATACCATCAGGAAGATGGGCGTGGAAGCGACTTTTGTGGATCCGGACTGCAGCGAAGAGGAATTGAACGGGGCATTTAGAGAGAATACAAAGGCAGTATTTGGTGAATCCATTGCCAATCCGGCGCTGGTGGTGCTTGACTTTGAGAAATTTGCAAAGGCGGCGCATGCCCACGGCGTACCTTTTATTGTGGATAATACTTTTGCGACTCCGATTAACTGCAGACCCTTTGAATGGGGGGCGGATATTGTTATTCATTCTACCACCAAATATATGGACGGGCATGCGGCCTGCGTCGGCGGCGCAATTGTAGACAGCGGAAATTTTGACTGGGAGGCATACGGTGAGAAATTCGCCGGGCTTACGACGCCGGACGAGACCTATCATGGGATTGTCTATACGCAGAAGTTTGGGAAAGGGGCCTATATCACGAAGGCAACTGCGCAGCTTATGAGAGATCTGGGTTCAATCCAGTCTCCTCAGAACGCATTTCTTTTGAATCTGGGATTGGAGACCCTTCACCTGCGGGTGCCGAGACACTGTGAGAACGCACTGACGGTGGCTAGATATCTAAAGGAACATGAGAAGGTTGCATGGGTAAATTATCCGGGTCTCAAAGGGGATCCATACTATGAACTTGGACAGAAATATATGCCGGGCGGCACCTGCGGAGTCCTGACTTTTGGACTAAAAGGAGGCAGGGATGCGTCTGTCAAGATGATGGACAGCCTGAAAATGGTAGCGATTGTCACCCATGTTGCAGATGCAAGAAGCTGCGTACTGCATCCGGCAAGCCATACCCACCGTCAGATGAATGATAAGGAGCTCATGGAGGCTGGTGTTCAGCCGGATCTGATTCGTTTCAGCGTTGGGCTTGAGAATGTGAATGATATTATTGCAGATGTAGAGCAGGCTTTAATACAGGTATAATTTTAGGTAAACACTTCCATACTAGAGGGTATGGAGGTGTTTCTTAATGTATATGGATTATGATGAAAAAAAGGACTGCCACCGAACCAAAAAGGGCCGGGACGGACAGGCAGCAGAAGCAGATGAAAAGAAGAATGAACAGATTAAAGAGATGGGTACGGTGAATCTAGAAGAAAATTCATCGAAGCACAGAATCAAACTAATTACCATTATCGGGGAGATTGAGGGACATGAAGCGGTTAGCGGAAATACAAAAGCAACCAAATATGAGCATTTGCTCCCAATGCTGGCAGAGATTGAGGACAGCGATGAAATCGACGGTTTGCTGATTCTTTTGAACACCCTTGGCGGCGATGTGGAAGCCGGGCTTTCTATTGCGGAGATGATTGCGTCTTTAAGCAAGCCTACCGTGTCTTTAGTACTTGGAGGAAGCCATTCCATCGGGGGTCCGCTGGCAGTCTCGGCAAACTATTCGTTTATCGTTCCGAGCGGGACTATGATTATTCATCCTGTGCGCTCTAACGGGATGTTTATCGGCGTAATGCAGAGTTTTCGGAATATGGAAAAAACCCAGGATCGGATTACTGGTTTTCTCGCAAAGCATTCCAAGATGACGAAGGAGAGAATTGAAGAATTAATGCTGAATCCGACTCAGCTTGTAAAGGATGTTGGGACGCTTTTAGAAGGGGATGAAGCGGTAAAGGAAGGGCTGATTGACGAAGTAGGGGGAATGAGCGACGCATTGTGCAAATTGCATGAAATGATTGATGAAAAATATAGAAATAGATGAATATAAATGATGACAGTCTCTTTCAAAAATGCTATACTAGGTCTAGTATGTGTATTTATGCTTTGCGCGTATAAGACACAAACGATAGGATAAGGGGGAATACTATGGCTTCGAAGTCTAAGAAGAGAAACAGTTCGAAAAAGACGAAGAAGACAGTAAAAAACTCGGGAGAAAGTTTTGTATTTGATGAGATTATTATCTGGGCGGCGCTTGCAGTCAGCATCTTACTGCTGATTAGTAATTTTGGGTTTGGCGGCAGTGTGGGAGATGCCGTCTCATCCCTGCTTATGGAAGCATTCGGCGCGGGGGTATACTTATTTCCGTTCCTGCTTTTTGGGCTGACGGCGTTTACCATATCCAATAAACAGAATGTATCCGCCTATGTGAAGGCGGCGGCTGTCATAATTTTGTTTGTATTAATCTGCAGTATGTTCGAGATGGTTTCTAGAGCGGGCGGGTCCCTTGGAGAGACTCTTACGTCTGTGATGACACCGGCGCTGGGGGTTATCGGTACATATGTGGTGATTCTAATCTGCATGATTATCTGCCTGGTAGTGATAACCGGTAAATCTGTTTTGAAAGGTGTAAAAAAACAGAGCGGCAGGGCATACAGCAGGGCGAGAGAGGAAACCGCCAGACGAAGGGAAGTGACCAGAGAGCGCAAGGAGCTCCGAAAGGGAGAACTCGCGTCAAGGGAACTGAAAGAGCAGAGCCGTACGAGAAGAAAAGACAGGCATGTGGAAGGCGTTTCTTTCGACACTACGCTTGCAAAGAAATCCCCGGAGGTACGGGAGCTTACGGCGCTGCAGGAAACCCATGGGAAAAAGAGAGCCGTTGTGAAGGAACCGATACCGGAACCAGAGATGCCAGAAGCGGTAATGCAGCCGGAGAAGAAACAGCCTGAATTTGTAATTAACCGCGCCGCAGCGCCGGAACCGGAAGAAACAGAGGTATTTACAGAGCATTCCATAGAACAAGAACCGGCGAATCAAAAACAACAGGATGTATCTGCGCGCAGACAGAAGGCAAAGGCTGATCCGGATGAGCTTGCAAAACAGGCGGCTGATATTGATAAGGCATCAAAAGCGGGGGAGGAGACGTCAGGGAAAGAGTATAAGATCCCGCCTATATCGCTGCTGAAGAGGGGAAAGAAGGCGGGCGGCGATTCCGACGCAGTATTAAGAGAGACGGCAATGAAGCTGCAGAATACGCTTCAGAGCTTTGGCGTAAAAGTTACCATTACGAATGTAAGCTGCGGACCTTCCGTTACCAGATATGAACTTCAGCCGGAGCAGGGCGTAAAAGTCAGTAAGATTGTCGGTCTTGCAGACGATATTAAACTGAACCTTGCGGCTGCGGACATCCGTATTGAAGCGCCGATTCCGGGAAAGGCGGCTGTGGGTATAGAAGTTCCGAATAAAGAAAATTCTACAGTAATGCTCCGCGACCTGTTAGAAACGCGGGAATTTAAGGACAGTAAGTCCAAGATATCCTTTGCTGCGGGAAAGGATATCGGCGGCAGAACGGTAGTGACGGATATTGCAAAGATGCCGCATCTTCTGGTGGCCGGAGCTACCGGCTCTGGAAAATCGGTGTGTATTAATACGTTAATTATAAGTATTCTCTATAAAGCGGCGCCGGATGAGGTTAAATTAATCATGATTGACCCGAAGGTGGTTGAGCTCAGTGTATATAATGGGATTCCGCATTTGATGATTCCGGTAGTTACAGATCCTAAGAAGGCTGCAGGAGCCTTAAACTGGGCGGTTACTGAGATGATGAGACGTTATCAGATGTTTGCCGAACACCAAGTCCGGGATATGAAGGGCTATAACGACAAGGTAGAGAGTATGAAACCGGACGAGGACGGCAGCAAGCCTGCAAAAATGCCGCAGATTGTCATTATTGTGGATGAGCTTGCAGACCTTATGATGGTGGCGCCGGGAGATGTGGAGGACGCAATCTGCCGTCTGGCGCAGCTTGCCCGGGCTGCGGGAATCCATCTTGTAATCGCTACGCAGAGACCTTCTGTGAATGTCATTACCGGACTAATCAAAGCAAATATGCCTTCTAGAATCGCATTTTCCGTGTCTTCGGGAGTAGATTCGAGAACCATTATTGATATGAATGGCGCGGAGAAGCTCCTTGGTAAAGGAGACATGCTCTTTTATCCCAGCGGCTATCAGAAGCCTGCCCGGGTACAGGGAGCATTTGTGTCTGATAAAGAGGTGCAGAGCGTGGTAGATTTCCTGAAGGATACCAACGGAGATGTTTCCTACAGCGAGGAAGTGACGGAGCAGGTCAATTCCAGTGCAGCAGGGAACCTGCAGTCCGCCGGGGCCGATGCATCAGGCGGGAATAGTCAGGACGCTTATTTTGAAGAGGCAGGAAAGTTTATTATAGAGAAAGACAAAGCATCTATCGGGATGCTGCAGAGGATGTTTCGGATTGGGTTTAACCGTGCCGCAAGAATTATGGACCAGCTCTGCGAGGCGGGTGTTGTGGGACCTGAGGAAGGCACGAAACCGAGAAAGGTATTAATGTCAATGGAGGAATTCCAAGCCTACATTGAGGAGAATACATAGATTTAGAAGGGAAAAGCAGACGAGTATTCATAGAAAGGACAGAGGAAAGATGAAATCAGATATTCAAATTGCTCAGGAAGCTAGTATGATTCATATTAAGGATGTTGCCGCATCCCTCGGAATTTCGGAAGAAGATTTGGAGTTTTATGGTAAATATAAGGCGAAACTGTCGGATGAGGTCTATGAGAAGACCAAAGATAATCCGAATGGGAAATTGGTGCTTGTAACGGCGATTAATCCGACTCCGGCAGGCGAGGGGAAGACCACTACAACGGTAGGGCTTGGCCAGGCGATGGCTAAGCTGAACAAAAAGGCGGTTATCGCTCTGAGAGAGCCTTCGTTAGGTCCCTGCTTCGGGATAAAGGGCGGAGCCGCAGGAGGCGGATACGCGCAGGTTGTACCGATGGAAGATTTGAATCTTCATTTTACCGGGGATTTTCATGCGATTACTTCCGCTAATAACCTGCTGGCGGCGCTTCTTGATAATCATATCCAGCAGGGCAATGAGCTTGGCATTGATCCAAGGCAGGTAGTGTGGAAACGCTGTCTGGATATGAATGACCGAAATCTTAGAAATATTGTAGTAGGACTCGGCAATAAGATGGACGGTATGGTGAGGGAAGACCATTTTGTTATCACCGTAGCATCCGAAATTATGGCAATTCTCTGCCTTGCAGATGATATTCATGATTTGAAAGAGCGCTTGGGACGTATTATTGTCGCCTACAATTTCAAAGGCGAGCCGGTGACAGCAGAGCAGTTACATGCTACCGGAGCTATGACTGCACTTTTGAAGGATGCGATCAAGCCGAATCTGATTCAGACGCTGGAGCATACTCCCGCTCTGGTGCACGGAGGGCCTTTTGCTAATATTGCACATGGGTGCAACAGCGTGAGGGCAACTAAGATGGCATTAAAGCTTGCGGATATTACGATTACAGAGGCTGGTTTCGGCGCTGATCTTGGCGCGGAAAAATTTTTGGATATTAAGTGCCGGAAGGCGGGATTAAAGCCGGACGCAGTCGTGCTGGTAGCAACAGTCCGGGCGCTGAAGTATAACGGCGGCGTTCCGAAGGCAGAGCTTTCCAAGGAGAATCTTGAGGCTCTGGCAAAAGGAATTGTGAATCTTGAAAAACATATTGAAAATATTCAGAAATATGACGTTCCGGTTGTCGTGACATTAAATTCCTTTGTTTCCGATACGGAGGCGGAGAATGATTATATCCGGAGGTTCTGTGAGGAGCGGGGCTGTGAGTTTGCACTTTCCGAAGTTTGGGAAAAGGGAGGCGAAGGCGGAATCGCGCTTGCAGAGAAAGTTTTGGAGACGCTGGAGAACAAGGAGAGCCATTTCCATACGCTCTATGAGGATGAAGCGTCTCTGAAAGAGAAGATTGAAACGATTTCCCGTGAAATTTATGGGGCAAAGGGTGTGATTTATGAACCGGCGGCCGAGAAACAGCTCGCAAAGATCGAGAGTCTTGGCTTTGGAAATCTTCCGGTCTGTATGGCAAAGAACCAGTATTCTCTGTCTGATGATGCCAAGAAGCTGGGAAGGCCCAAAAACTTTGATATTCATATCCGTGAAGTGTATGTGAGCGCAGGGGCGGGATTTGTGGTTGCACTGACAGGTGCGATCATGACAATGCCGGGACTGCCGAAAGTTCCGGCCGCCAATGGAATTGATGTGTCGGAGGACGGAAAGATTACCGGATTGTTTTAAAAGGAGTAGATTATGCCACAGTTGATTGACGGAAAGAAAATATCTGCCAAGATAAAGGATGAATTAAAGGAAACGGTTCAGAAGCTGAAAGACGATGGCGTTAGTATCTGCCTTGCCGTAATTCAGGTGGGAGATGATCCGGCATCCTCTATCTATGTAAATAATAAAAAGAAAGCCTGCGCATATGTGGGGATTGAGTCTTTGGCTTATGAGCTTCCGGAGGAAACCACCCAGAGAGAGCTCGTAGATCTGGTGGAAAAGCTGAATACAGATGATAGGGTAAATGGAATTTTGGTACAGCTCCCCCTTCCGGGACATATTGACGCAGACGCTGTTATCCGAGCGATTTCTCCGGATAAAGACGTGGACGGTTTTCATCCCGAGAGCGTAGGACGTCTGTGTATCGGGGAGGAAGGGTTTGTATCTTGTACCCCGGCGGGTATCATTCAACTTTTGAAGCGTTCCGGCATTGAAATTGCCGGAAAAGAATGCTTGGTGATCGGCAGGAGCAATATCGTAGGGAAACCCATGTCTATTCTGCTTCTGCGCGAGAATGGGACGGTAACCGTCGCCCATTCCCGCACGAAAAACTTAAAAGAAGTTGCCAGAAGGGCGGATATTCTTGTGGCGGCAATCGGAAAGCCTAAGTTTATTACCAGCGATTATATTAAAGACGGAGCCGTTGTAATTGATGTGGGAATGCATAGAAATGCAGAGAATAAGCTTTGCGGAGATGTGGATTTTGAAAATGTAAAGGATAAGGTATCGGCAATCACTCCGGTACCGGGAGGCGTGGGACCGATGACAATCGCCATGCTCATGTATAATTGTGTCAGGGCAGCGATGAAGTAGGAGGTGCCGTTATATATGAAATGCAGACGTTGTGGCGCGGTTATGCCGGATGGCCTGCTCAGGTGTTCAAAATGCGGTGCAGATATTCGGATTGTACCGGATTATAATCCGCTGGACGATGTGCTTGCCGCGCAGGTAAAGGGAGCAATTGACGGTTCAGAAGCTCCTTTAGATGACTATGAATATGAAGATGAAAGACAAAAGAGACGCAGGGACGACCGTTCCGGAAGAACCAGTTATCTGAATGAGGGTACTGCGGTCAGAAGAAATACCGGAAGAACAGGGAAAACCGGAAATATGAGAAATTCCGGCAATATGAGAAGTTCCGGAAATATGAGAAATTCTTCAAGCATTGCCGGAAGAACTTATGGTGGAACCGGAAGGCGCCCCATGACCCCGGAAGAACGAAGAAGGCAGGCGGAACGTAAACGTGCCAGAAAGCGCAAAAAGAGAATACGCGCGCTGATTATATTTGCCTTCATTGCTGTTTTTGCAGCAGTAATAGGAGTGGTTTTGTACCAGTTTTCTTATAAGGGCCAGGTAAGAAAAGGCTATAAGTATCTGCAAAGCAGAGAATATCATGAAGCTGAAGAATACTTCCAGACAGCGGTAAATAAGAAGCCGAAAAGGGCAGAAGCTTATAAGGGATTGACGGAAGTTTATCTTGCTCAGGATAATGCGGAAAAGGCGGAAACAATGCTTCTTGATGCAATAGAAAAATATCCGGACAGCGCGCCTGTCTATGAAGCCTGCTTTTTCTTCTATACATCCGTCAAGAAAGAAGGCGAGATTCCGCTGCTTCTGGACGAGGCAAGGATAGACGTGGCAAATAAGCTGTCTGAATATAGCGCGGAGGTACCGGAATTTAGTCTGGACGATGAGGATTCGTTCGAGGATGTTCAGCAGCTTTCGCTGGAAAGTTCTGAAAAAACGATTTACTATACCACGGATGGAAGCGATCCATTTTATTCGGATACTCGTACAGAGTACAAAGACTCGATTCAGATTCCGGAAGGGGAAACGGTGGTTAAGGCGGTATCTGTGAATAAGAAAAAGATACCGAGCCTTACCGTTACAAAAACCTACACGGTGGAGCTTCCAATAGAGGCGGCGCCGGCGGTATCGCCCTCTACGGGACAATATGATGAACCGAAAGAGATTACAATTGTAGTCCCGGATGGTTATACGGCTTATTATACTATGGATAATACTGATCCCACAGAGAATTCAGAAATTTATTCCGGACCGGTTTCCATGCCGGAAGGTTCGACAATTTTTAAAGCTGTTTTGATAAATGGAAAAGGAAAACTCAGTGGAATTACAACCAGAAATTATGAGCGGACGGCTAATTAAAGATTTTGAAATAGATTGTACAGTAAAATGTACAATCTATTTTTTCGAAGGCGTTGCGTTAATAATTTAACAGATATATAATTATTATACAAAATGCATGACAAAATATGAAAAAGGAGATGTTATTATGAGCAGATTTACGTTGCCAAGAGATGTGTATCATGGAAAAGGATGTTTGGAAGAATTGAAGAATCTGAAAGGTAAAAAAGCAATTCTCGTTGTGGGCGGCGGTTCCATGAGACGTCAGGGATTTCTTGACAGAGCAGTTTCTTATTTGAAAGAGGCTGGCATGGAGGTTGAACTGTTCGAGGGCGTTGAGCCGGACCCGTCGGTAGAGACGGTTAGGAAGGGCGCGGAAGCTATGAGAAAGTTTGAGCCGGACTGGATCGTATCTATGGGCGGAGGATCCCCGATTGATGCTGCAAAAGCGATGTGGGCATTCTATGAGTATCCGGATACGACCTTTGAGGATCTGTGCATTCCCTTTAATTTCCCAGAGCTCCGTCAGAAAGCAAAATTCTGTGCGATTCCGTCTACATCCGGAACGGCTACAGAGGTAACGGCATTCTCTGTTATTACAAATTATGAAACCGGCGTGAAATATCCGCTTGCTGATTTTAATATTACACCGGATGTTGCGATCGTGGATCCGGAGCTTGTTATGGGACTTCCGGTTAAGCAGGTGGCTTACACGGGCATGGACGCGCTGACTCACGCGATAGAGGCGTATGTTTCTACCATGAACTGTCCGTTTACAGATCCCCTTGCCATGCAGGCAATCGAAATGGTTCTGGATTACCTTCCGGCATCCTACAACTGCGATATGGCGGCAAGGGAACAGATGCATTATGCCCAGTGTTTGGCCGGCATGGCATTTTCCAATGCGCTGCTGGGTATCGTTCATTCTATGGCACATAAGACAGGAGCCGCATTCTCTACCGGACATATTCCGCACGGCTGCGCCAACGCGATTTATCTGCCTTACGTAATCAAATATAATGCAAAGGATCCCATCGCGGCAAAACGTTATGCAGAGATTGCAAGAAGAATGGGACTGGAGGGAATCTCAGAAAAGGCTTTGATCAACAGCCTCTGCGCGAAGATTGATGATTTTAACGTAAGGCTTAGCATTCCGAAAACATTGATGGATTTCGGCATCGACGAGGCTGAATTTAAGGAGAAGATCGCGAGGATCGCAGAGCTGGCGGTGGGAGACGCCTGCACAGGCTCAAATCCAAGGGCGATTGATCCTAAGGCTATGGAGAAGCTGTTTGTATGTACCTACTATGGAACAGAGGTTGATTTCTAAATAGGTTGCTATTTTGGCGAAGATACTTTATGATTGTAATGTGGTTAAAGTAAGATACAGGAGGAGATAAGATGTATAAGATAGTAAAAGCCAGACAGCTTAACGCGAATATTTATCTTATGGTTATCGAAGCACCCCGCGTTGCAAGACATTGTGAGCCGGGCCAGTTCGTGATTGTTAAGATAGATGAGGCGGGGGAGCGTATTCCGCTGACGATTTGTGATTACGACCGGGAAGCGGGTACGATCACGATCGTATTCCAGCCGGTAGGAGCGTCTACCACCAGATTCGCGGCGCTGAAAGAGGGAGACGCGTTTAGGGATTTCATTGGACCGCTGGGATGTCCTTCTGAATTTGTGTCGGAGGATATAGAAACACTGAAGCAGAAAAAGATCCTTTTTGTGGGCGGCGGAGTAGGCGCGGCCCCGGTCTATCCGCAGGTAAAATGGCTGAGTGAGCACGGAGTCAGCGCAGATGTGATCATTGGTTCGAAAAATAAAGACCTGCTGATCCTTGAACAGGAGATGGCGGCTGTATCGGGCAGATATTTCCCATGCACGGACGACGGCTCTTACGGACATGCGGGAATGGTTACTACCATGATCGAGGAATTGGTAGAACAGGGCAACAAGTATGATGTCTGTATTGCAATCGGACCGATGATTATGATGAAGTTTGTGTGCCTTCTTACCAAGAAACTGGAGATCCCTACGATTGTCAGCATGAATCCGATTATGGTCGACGGAACGGGGATGTGCGGCGCCTGCCGTCTGCTGGTGGGCGGGGAAGTGAAATTTGCCTGCGTAGACGGTCCGGAGTTTGACGGACATCTGGTAGATTTTGACAATGCTATGAAGAGACAGCAGATGTATAAGAGCCAGGAGGGCCGGGCAATGCTGAAATTGCAGGAAGGCGATACTCATCACGGCGGATGCGGGAATTGCGGAGGTGACAACTAATGGCTGATGTATTAAAAAGAGTACCGGTAAGGGAACAGGATGCGAAGGTACGTGCAGGCAATTTTGAGGAAGTCTGTTATGGATATAATAAAGAAGAAGCAATGGAAGAGGCGGCGCGCTGCCTGAATTGTAAAAATGCAAAATGTATTCAGGGCTGTCCTGTGGCAATTAACATCCCCGGATTTATTTCTAAGGTGAAGGATGGAGATATGGAGGGTGCTTATAAGGTGATTGGCGAGTCCTCGGCGCTTCCGGCAATCTGCGGACGGGTTTGTCCTCAGGAATCTCAGTGCGAGTGCAAGTGTATCCGCGGGATCAAAGGCGATGCGGTATCTATCGGCAAACTGGAGCGGTTTGTGGCGGATTATGCGCTGGAGCATGATATTAAGCCGGAGAAAGCAAAACAGACCAACGGGCATAAAGTAGCTGTTATCGGTTCCGGTCCATCGGGCCTGACCTGTGCGGGCGACCTTGCTAAGCTTGGCTACGAGGTGACGGTATTTGAGGCGCTCCATGAATTGGGCGGCGTATTGGTGTATGGAATCCCAGAATTCCGTCTTCCCAAGGAGAAAGTAGTTAAGAAAGAGATTGAGAAGGTCAAAGAATTAGGCGTGAAATTTGAGACAAATGTGGTGATCGGAAAGTCTACAACCATTGACCAGTTGATGGAAGAGGAAGGCTTTGAGGCGGTATTCATCGGTTCCGGCGCGGGACTTCCCATGTTTATGGGCATTCCCGGAGAGACTGCGAACGGCGTATTCTCTGCCAATGAGTATTTGACCAGAAGCAATCTGATGAAAGCCTTTGATGAAAATTACGATACCCCGATTGCTGCCGGCAAGAAGGTAGCTGTCATCGGCGGCGGCAATGTGGCGATGGATGCCGCAAGAACTGCACTCCGTCTTGGAGCTGAGGTACATATTGTATACAGAAGAAGCGAGGCGGAGCTTCCTGCAAGAGTAGAAGAGGTTCACCATGCTAAGGAAGAAGGGGTTATCTTCAACCTGCTTACCAACCCGACCGAGATTCTGGTAGATGAAAACGGCTGGGTA
This sequence comes from uncultured Dorea sp., assembly GCA_910589275.1. Taxonomy (GTDB): domain Bacteria; phylum Bacillota; class Clostridia; order Lachnospirales; family Lachnospiraceae; genus Claveliimonas. Next base: position 63,149 of record CAJUTH010000003.1, on the reverse strand, counting down.
AAGGGCATGAAAGTGATCCGCATGGAGCTTGGCGAGCCGGATGCATCCGGAAGAAGAAGACCGGTTCCGATTCCGGATTCCGAATTTGAGATGGAACTGGATACGGTGATCATGTCCCTTGGCACTTCACCGAATCCGCTGATCGCATCAACGACGGAAGGCTTAGAGACCAATCGGAGAAGATGTATTGTAGCTGAGGAAGAGAATGGACAGACATCAAAGGCAGCGGTATACGCAGGCGGAGACGCCGTTACAGGCGCGGCTACCGTAATCCTAGCTATGGGTGCAGGAAAGGCCGGAGCAAAGGGGATACATGAGTATCTGTCCGGAAAAGATTCTTAGCTATCTTGCATTTACCGTTCTTTTTTGCTATCATAGATTATAAGTGAAGGGAGAGGTGATGGATATGGATATACCTGCATTATCAATGGCAATGGCTGACTACAATGTGAGCGCTAATATAAGCATTGCCGTTATGGGCAAGATTCTCGATACAGTGGAAGCTACCGGAGAGGCATTGACGGAAATGATGGCGGAATCAGCGGCTATACCGGGACTGGGAGAGAATATTGATATACTTGCATAGCAAAGAGGCTGTCAGAACATTGTGTTTTGCATCATATATCGCATATGTTTATGGAAAGCATGGCATATATTATGAGAACACAGCGTTTTCTGACAGTCTCTTTTTCTTTTTTAGGAAGACTTTGCAAAATTTTTTTATCTGTGCAGTTACTGGCAGGCAGCCGCCAACCGCACAGATAATAATTTATCAGAAAGGAACAGCCTAAACCGAAAGAGACAGAAGAATCGCAACCAGAGGAGAGGACGGTATTTATGAAGATTACACTGATAACGGTCGGGAAGATTAAGGAGAGGTATTTGCGGGAGGCCATTGCGGAATACAGCAAACGCTTATCCCGCTACTGCAGGCTGGAAATTCTGGAGACGCCGGACGAGAAGACGCCGGAGGATGCTCTAGAAGCGGCGGAAGCAGCCGTCCGGGATAAGGAAGGGAAGCGGATTCTGAAACTGATCCGGGAGGATGCCTATGTCATTACCCTTGAAATTCAGGGGAAGATGCTGGATTCTGCCGAGCTGGCAGACAAAATAGAGGGGCTTGGAATCCGTGGGAAGAGTCATCTTGTATTTGTGATCGGAGGCTCCATCGGATTATCGACGGAGGTCTGCGCCCGTTCCGATTATGCCCTGAGTTTTTCGCGAATGACATTTCCACATCAGTTAATGCGGGTCATTCTTCTGGAACAAATCTATCGGAGTTTTCGAATTATACATGGAGAACCCTACCATAAGTAATCCTATTTTTGTATTTTTTTCCGTAATTTGTAGATAAATGGTTATTTGTGTATAATTTGTGATATAATGAATGCCATGACATGTATTATTTTATAATTATCCAAAAAGTCTGATGAAGTTCAGACAAAAGTCTAAAAGGTTTGGTTATCTTACACAGGAGGCGTATCATACATGGATACATGGAAGATAGCGGCGCTTCAGGAGCAGGAGGGGCTTCTGAAGGCGGTTGAGAATACAGATATTTGTATGTTCTGGTATTATCCGAAGGAGAAGCTGATCCGAATGAGTGAACGGACGGCCCGGATGTATGGCTGCCGGACAGAATATTCGGATATGCCGAAGAGTTTTGCGGATGACTTTGTCCATCCGTCCACTCAGGAAGCTTTTTATGAGATGTACCGCAAAATCGACGCAGGGGAGAAGACGGCGCAGGCTTCTTTTAGCAGTATTGACAGGAAGAATTGGTGTACTGTGACTCTGACTGTTATTACCGCGGACGATGCGGGCGCGCCGGAACAGGTTTACGGCGTGATACAGAATATTTCGGAGATGAAGATTCAGGAGGCGGAATACTATAGCAGCAGAAGAATGCTTTCCGGTATTATTGAAGCCATGAGCAAAATCTACATGTTCAACTACTACATTGATCTTGGGACAAACGAGTTTACTGAAATTGTAGGGCTGGATTATGTGACGGCTTCTCTGGGAAAGAAAGGGGATGCCGTCCATGCCTTCGAACAGTTTGCAGATACGCTGATTGATGAGAATTATCGGGATAGTTTTCAGGAATTTACCGATCTGGCCACACTGGCGGAGCGGATCGGGAGCAGGCAGAATATTGCGTTAGAATACATCAGCATCAGGAAGGGATGGTGCCGGTCAAGTTTTATTGTGGTAAACCGGGATCTGTCTGGCGTTCCCGTTCAGGTTGAATTTGTGGTAGAGAATATCAGCGCAGAGAGGAAAAAAGAACTAGAGGCCAGAAACGCGCTTGAGAAGGCTTATGAGGCGGCAAACAGGGCCAATGCGAGCAAGTCTGCGTTTTTAAATAATATGTCCCACGATATCCGGACGCCGATGAACGCCATCGTCGGTTTTGCGGCTATTGCGGCGGCGCATCTGGATGACAGAGAGCGGATACAGGACTGTATTGGCAAGATTACTGCGTCCAGCAAACATCTATTGTCTATTATTAATGAGGTTCTGGATATGAGTCGGATTGAGAGCGGCAAGATCCACATTCAGGAGCAGGAGACGAATCTTCCTGCATTTCTTCATGATTTTATGAATATGATCCGGGAACAGATCCGGATTAAGGGGCTGGAGCTTTTTATCGACACTGTTAATCTGACCCATGAAAATGTATATGCGGATGAGGCAAGGATTCACAGGGTACTCCTAAATCTGGCGGGCAATGCGATTAAATTTACCATGCCCGGCGGTATGATTTCCGTGCGCCTTGCAGAACTGCCTCAGACGGAGCCTGACAGGGGAAATTATGTGATCACCGTAAGGGATACGGGGATTGGCATCAGCAGGGATTTCCTGCCCCATGTATTCGAGCCCTTTGAAAGGGAGCAAACGTCTACGGTCAGCAAACTGGAGGGTACCGGACTCGGAATGGCGATCACTAAGAAAATTGTGGAGATGATGGGCGGAACTATCTGCGTGGAAAGCCAGAAGGGAAAGGGAACTACTTTTACCATAGAACTTTCTTTCCGCTTGATGAGGCATGAAATGGAAGAGCCGAAAATCGGACAGCTTGCCGGCCTTCGCGCCATGGTGGTGGACGACGATTATAATGTGTGCGACAGCGTGGCTAAGATGTTAAATAAAATCGGCATGGAACCGGAATGGACTATGTCAGGCAGAGAGGCTGTCTGGCATACAAAGTCAGCGCTGGAGATGGGCAGGAATTTTTCCGTATACATGGTCGACTGGAATCTGCCGGACATGGGAGGAATGGAAGTAGTGCGGCAGCTCCGAAGCCTGGTGGGAGAAAAAGTACCGATCTATATCCTTACAGCCTATGATTTCAGCGATATTGAATCCGAAGCGAAGAAGGCGGGCGTAACGGCATTCTGTCAGAAGCCTCTGTTTTTCTCACAGCTAAGGAAAGTGCTTCTTAGGTTTTTTGGAGAAACGAAAGCCCTGGAAGAGGAAGCGGAGCCGCAGTTTGACCATCTGTTTGGAAAGAAAGCCCTGTTAGTGGAAGATAACGAGTTAAACCGGGAGATTGCCGTGGAGATTCTTACGGAGGAAGGACTAATCGTGGATACTGCGGAAAACGGACTGGCGGCGGTAGACGCCGTTGCTTCCGCGGGAGAGGGCGCATACGATCTTGTGCTGATGGATATCCAGATGCCGGTTATGGACGGTTATGAAGCGGCAAAGGAAATTCGGAAGCTTTCCGCCGGATGGAAGAAACGCCTTCCGATTCTCGCGATGACTGCCAATGCCTTTGATGAGGACAGACTAAAAGCTCTTGCCGCGGGGATGGACGGCCATTTAGCAAAGCCGGTGGATGTGGATAAGCTGCTTGGAACGCTGGCGGATTTATTAGAAGTTCCATCTGGTGAAAAATCATTTTAGATACGGATTGATTTTATTGCCGGATATTGATATAATTTTATCAAATAGAACTTATACCATACAAAGGAAAAGGGGGAAAGAACATGTTTGACAGTCTTTTGGGAATGGCAGGAGTTGTGGTGCCGGTTGTCGCGGTGCTTCTAATCGTTATCTTGATTCTGGCGACCGGATACGTAAAAGCTTCGCCGGATACGGCCTACATAATTTCCGGCCTTCGCAAGCAGCCGAAGGTGCTGATTGGTAAGGCGGGAATTAAAATTCCGTTTCTGGAAAAGAAGGATGAGCTGAATCTGCAATTGATTCCCATCGACGTAAAGACGTCCAGCGCAGTACCCACGGCGGATTACATCAATATCCGGGTGGACGCGGCCGTCAATGTAAAGATCAGCGAAACGAGAGCCGCCTTGCGCTGGCGGCGCAGAATTTCCTGAATAAGCCGGTGGAGTATATTGCACAGGTATCCAGAGAGGTTCTGGAAGGAAATATGCGTGAGATTGTGGGCAAGATGAATCTGGAAGAGATGGTATCCGACCGGCAGAAATTTGCCACGCTGGTAAAGGAGAATGCGGAGCCGGATCTTGCAGCCATGGGTCTGGATATTGTCAGCTTCAATGTCCAGAATTTTGTGGACGGCAATGGTGTTATTGAGAACTTAGGTGTGGATAACATCGTAAAGATTCAGAAGAACGCGGCCATTTCCAGAGCAGAGAGCGAGAAGGAGATTGCTAGGGCGCAGGCGATCGCTAAGAAAGAAGCCAATGACGCGCAGGTCAGCTCTGAACTTGAGATTGCCAATGCCAGAGCAAGAGCCCAGAAGGAAAAGGCGGTGGTGCAGGCAGAGGCTAACCGGGAATCCAGAGAGGCGGAGATCAATGCGGAGACCCAGATTGCGCAGAAGACCAACGAGTTAGAGATCCGCAAAGCGGAACTCCAGAAGGATGCGGATACGAAGAAGGCGATCGCGGACGCCGCGTACCAGATCCAAAAGGAAACGGAGCGTAAGACGGTGGAAATTACCACGGCGGATGCGAATCTGGCCCGTCAGGAGAAGGCCATTGCCCTGCAGGAAAAGGAAGTGGAGCTGACAGAGCGTACCTTAGAGGCCAAGATTAAGAAGCAGGCAGACGCGGACAAATACGCGAAACAGCAGCAGTCCGACGCTAAACTCTACGAGGTACAGCGGGGTTCGGAAGCCCAGCTCTTTGAACGACAGAAGAATGCGGAGGCGGAGAAGTTTGAGCGGGAGAAGGAAGCAGAAGCCTTAAAGGCTACTGCAGAAGCGCAGAAATACGCTATGGAGCAGGAAGCGGAAGGTATCCGGAGCAAGGGTCTTGCAGAGGCGGAAGCAATCAAAGCGAAGGCGCTTGCGGAAGCAGAAGGTATTGAGGCCAAGGCAGAAGCTATGAAGCAGATGGGCGAAGCGGCAATCCTTGAGATGTATTTTAAGGCAATGCCTGAGATTGCAAGAAATATCGCAGAACCTCTTGCCAAAGTGGATAAGATCACCATGTACGGCGACGGCAATACCTCGAAGCTGGTAAAAGACATCATCGGTACCTTTACACAGGTGTCCGACGGACTGAAGGAATCCACAGGGGTGGATGTGCCGGCGGTTCTCTCCGGTTTCTTAGGCACCAAAATGGCCAATGACATCCGGGATGAGAAGCCAAAGGATACGGCGGAGGATTCCGGCGCTGCAGAATAATAGCTAAAGTGAAAAAATGCCGTGGGATTCGTACCTGTATGGGATCCCATGGCATTTTTTGCAGAAAAGGAAAAGCTGTTATTGATGTACCTTCCAGTAATAGAGCCCGAATATACTGCGCCGCAGGCATACCTGCAATCGGTCCCCCTTCTGAATTTTATTGTAGCTGCTTTTTGATACGGTGAACCTCTGGTCATCTTCCCGCCAGTCGGCGTAAATGTAATAGTCCGTATGTTTACTTGTATAAATCTCTTTTTCCTTTACGATAACCGGCTCATGCCTGTTAGCGCCAAAGGTGGCCAGAATATTTACAGGTACCGTGGTTGTAAACGCCAGAACCAGCACAGCAAACACGGTCAGGAGCAGCCGGGGCTTATCCGGCTTCTGTCTGGTCAGATAAAGCTTCAGTGCGAAGGGAATTAGGAGCAGTATCGCATAAACACCCACAAAAGCGAAGAAGCAGGCCTCGTCCAAATCAAATATCTGAGTAGTCATCAGACAGGAAAGTAACGCAATGATAATGCTGAAAAAAGGCAGTTCTATTACATAGTCCCGGTATTTAATTTTCTTCGATACCTCGAGAAAGAGATTCGGATACATCCAGATATACATGCCCCATATCAGCAGCAGAATGAAAACAAAGCAGGCATAAAAAAGCTTTCCTTTCAGGAATAAGAAGGCGAATATCTCTGCTCCGAACAGGATACGCCCTGTTATTTTGACGAAGTGTTTTTCCTTTCTGACCGTTTCGGCTTTGCGGGAAGCCTCGATCCTGTCCGCATTTTCCTTGGCCCGGATCTGAGGGCGGTAAAAGAACTGCTCTAACTTTGTCAGAAGGGGAAGGTATTCCCCGATGTCTCCTTCGCTTTCTAGCAGATCGGATAAATCGATGAAAGGAATCTCCCGGTCAATGAATAGATCAACCGCCTTATCTGCGTTTCTCATGGTGAGTGCAAACTTCATCAGCCGTTCTTTCGCGCGGCTTACTAAGATCAGTTCGATCTCCGTATTCGTAGTATGGAGCAAGACCTGCCTGATCTCGGAATAACGGATGACCTTCTTTTTCCTGAAGGGTTCTGAAACCGTCATCTGATCTGTTTCTAAGATGATAAGATGCCGGCAATAGATCAGGATGACCGACACCCCTAACAGGATAAAGGGCAGGAAAAAGAGCAGTACAATTCCCGTCTCCATAATGGCAAAGAAAAGGCCGAAGGCGGCAAATAACAGTGTGCATATGATTCCAACGATGAGAACGGATTTCCGCTCCCGAAGTACGATCCTATCCATTGATCAGACATCCTTTCGATTTCCATTTTTATCAAAATGTTTCCTCAGCGCAAGCTCCGTAGAAAGAATAGAGGCTAAAATCAGGCAGATCTGGATTCCTTCTGTGATCCCTCCCATGGTGCCGACCACATCGTTGTTTTTCCCAAAGACAAGCAGCATAACGACGACGGAGGGAGACAATAGAATAAGGCCGGTGATATACCATATTTTACCGCAGTATTTATGTGCAAATTCCCATGTTTCGCGGTTGATGGAGGACATGCGGGTTCGGTAACCAAAAGATGAATTGATCCTTTGGGGCATATTGTTTAAAAATTTTCTGCCATAGCCGATCATTGTCAGGGGACATAATAAAACCATCAAAAGCATAAAAAGCCAGAATCCCATAAAAGCCTCCTTTATCAAAATACATCTTCTAAGATATATTCTACCACATAATTGTAGGAAAACAATATAATCCGAATCGTTATTATTCACACAGTACTTTGCATTCACTGCAAAGTACGTAAGAAAGTGATTTAAATTATCCCTTGCGGGAATAGTTCTATATTTATATGCGGGAATAGTTCTATATTTATATGCGGGAATAGTTCTATATTTATATTGACAAACTATATTGACTGAAATAAAATTAATGGTATTGTAAATAAATGGTACATAGAGCCAGTAATGAGGAGGATATACAAGATGAAACATATTACAAACGATATTTATTATGTAGGCGTTAATGACCATGAAATTGACTTGTTTGAGGGACAGTTTGAGGTTCCGAACGGCATGGCCTATAATTCCTACCTAATCATGGACGAGAAGATTGCGGTTATGGATTCTGTAGATATACATTTTGGAGAAGAATGGCTTCAGAATATTAGGGAGGCTGTGGGAGATCGGAAGCCGGATTATTTAGTGGTTCAGCATATGGAACCGGATCATTCGGCGAATATCGTAAAGTTTTTGGAAACCTATCCACAGGCGAAGGTTGTGGGAAATGCCAAGACTTTCCAGATGATTTCTAATTTCTATGGTATGGAACTGGAGGGCAGAAAAGAAACTGTGGCAAATAACGGAACTCTTTCCTTAGGGCAGCATGAGCTGACCTTCATCTTTGCGCCGATGGTACACTGGCCGGAGGTTATGGTTACCTACGACAGCAAAGACCGGGTACTGTTCTCGGCGGACGGCTTTGGCAAATTCGGCGCGCTGGATGCGGATGAGGCGTGGGCCTGCGAGGCGAGACGTTACTATTTTGGCATTGTAGGAAAATACGGCGCACAGGTACAGGCGCTTCTCAAAAAGGCGTCGGCGCTCGATATTCAGGTTATCTGCCCCTTACATGGACCGGTTCTGACGGAGGATCTGGAATATTATCTGAATCTTTATGATATTTGGTCTTCTTACGGGGTAGAGACGGAGGGCGTTATGATCGCTTACAATTCTGTGTACGGCAATACGAAAAAAGCCGTAGAGATGCTGGAAGAGAAGCTGAAAGGACTGGGATGCCCGCGGGTCGTAACCGCCGATCTTGCAAGGGAAGATATGGCGGAGTGTATTGAGGACGCGTTCCGCCACGGCAAATTGGTACTGGCGTCCGTTACCTACAACGGAGGAGTTTTCCCTCACATGCATACCTTTATCGAGGGATTAAAGGAGCGGGGATTCCAGAACCGGACAATCGGATTGATCGAGAATGGTTCTTGGGCGCCTATGGCAGCAAAGACAATGAAAACCATGTTAGAAAACAGTAAAAACCTCACATGGATGGAATCGGTTGTGACGGTTAAATCCGGAGTAAAGGCAGATACAGCCGTGCAGATTGAGGCTCTTGCAAGAGAACTGCTTTCGGACAACGCATAAGTAAAGGAAGCCGCACATAGAATAGTCACAAAACTATGTGTGGCTTTTTTATGAGAGAAAAGAACAGCACATCCTGTGAAAAGAGATTTCTCGGCCATGTGTCGGATATGTCGGGGATGCCGAAGGATGTAACTTTAGGCGCGCCGATCCTGACAGTTACAGGCCAGATGGAATTATTGGTGGAGAATTACAGAGGGATCTTAGAATATACGGAATGTATGATCCGCATACAGACTAGAATCGGCCAGATTCGGATTCTGGGAAAACGTCTGACGATTGAATATTATACCTGTGACGAGATGAAGATTACCGGTAAGATTGTGGAGATTAAGTATATAAATTAAAGGAGTGAAAGGCGGATTGCTGCTATCCATATATCGATATATAAAAGGATATTTGAAAATAAGGGTTATCGGCTATTCGCCGGAACGGTTTATAAACGCCTGCAGCCACCGGGGTATCTATATCTGGAATATTAATCCGGTGCGTGGTTCCTATGATATGTATATAACAGTTTCAGGCTTCCGCAAATTAAAGCCTGTTATACGAAAAACCGGGGCCAGAGTAATCATTCAAGAACGAATCGGCCTTCCTTTTTATTTTTTTCAATATCGCAGGAGAAAGATGTTTTTTGCCGGAGCGCTGCTTGGCATTGCGATGATTTATATTTTGTCCCTGTTTGTGTGGAGTATTGACGTGAGAGGAAACCGCAAATATACGGATGAGGCGCTGACTGCCTTCCTAAAGGAGCAGGGAGTGGAGCACGGGATGCGGCTCTCGCAGGTAGACTGCGACCGGATTGTTAAGGATATCAGAAAGTCCTACGATGAAATAATATGGGTATCCGCTTCGATTGAGGGCTGCAGGCTGATTGTACAGATTAAAGAGAATGAGGACTCGAAGGATACGACGGACGCGTCCGGGGAGGGTGCCGCAGAAGGGGTGGATATTGTGGCGGATTTTGACGGCGTGATTACAACCATGATTGTCCGGCAGGGTATTCCCTGCGTAACAGAGGGACAGCAGGTACAAAAAGGAGATGTTCTGGTTACGGGGGCGGTTCCGGTGATCGATGATTCAGGAGAAACCACAGGCTACCAATTTCATCAGGCGGAAGCTGACATCCGTGCCAAGGTATCAATGGATTATCAGGATAGCTGTGAGATTCATTATGAATCAAAGGAATACATTCATCAGGAAAAGGAAGCTCTATATTTTCGAATAGGAAAAAGTATTTTTTGGCTTGGCAGCCGTGAAAACCCTTTTCCTAATGCAGAGGAACTGACTACTCAGAACCATCTTAAGATCGGAAAATATTTTTACCTTCCCGTTTTCTGGGGAAAGCGGCATACAACTCCCTATAGCTCTGAGCAGATAAGATATGACAAGATCCAGATTCAGGAGAATTTAACGGTAAGATATCATCGTTTTACGGATAATCTTGTTAAAAAAGGGGTAGAAATTATTGAGAATGATGTTAAAATATACACAGGGTCTGCGAAAGCAGAAGCAAAAGGAACTCTGACAATGATTACGGATATCGGTACAGAGCGTCCAACCAGTATTGTGGAGGATGTTTCAGATGGGGATGATTGAAACTACAATAGATATTCCTGCTGTCCATCAGGCAAATGTATTTGGACAGTTTGACGCACATGCAAAGAAGATAGAACGAACGCTTCACGTAACTTTGATCGCGCGGGATGATACGGTTAAGATATTGGGAAAGGAAGCCTATGCGGTGAAGGCGAAAAGTGTGCTTACCCAGCTTGCGGAACTATCTAGGCGTGGAAATCAAATTCAAGAGCAGAATGTGGATTATACGCTTGCACTGTCTATGGAAGACAGTGAAGGGAGGGTGTTAGAGATTGACGGCGATGTGATCTGCCACACTCTACAGGGCAGGCCGATCAAACCGAAGACCATTGGACAGAAGAAGTATGTGGATGCTATCAGGAAGCAGATGATTGTATTTGGCATAGGGCCCGCCGGAACGGGAAAGACCTATCTGGCTATGGCCATGGCGATTACTGCATTTAAGAATAATGAAGTAGGGCGTATTATTCTTACCAGACCCGCTATAGAAGCGGGGGAAAAGCTGGGATTTCTTCCAGGGGATCTTCAGAGCAAGATTGATCCTTATCTGAGACCTCTTTATGATGCCCTTTATCAGATTATGGGCGCGGAGAGTTTTTTGAAAAATTCGGAACGGGGGCTGATCGAAGTTGCCCCGCTTGCCTATATGAGAGGCCGGACTCTGGATAATGCATTTATTATATTAGATGAGGCGCAGAACACTACGCCGGCGCAGATGAAGATGTTCCTTACCAGAATTGGTTTTGGCTCTAAGGTAGTGATTACCGGAGACTCTACCCAGAAGGATCTGCCCGCCGGACAGGTGTCCGGCCTTGATACAGCCGTCTCCGTAGTGAAAAATATTGATGAGATAGCCGTCTGCCGCCTGACAAGCAAGGATGTTGTGCGGCACCCGCTGGTACAACGGATTGTAAAGGCATATGAGGAATTTGAGTCTAAGAAATCTCGTCGGACAGAACGGAAAAGAAGATAATACAAAGGAGAATTATAAAATGACACTGTATTTTGACGAAGAGGGGGAAGCAAGTCTGCCTCTTTCCTGTGAAGAATTAGCGGTAAAAATAGTCAAAACAGTACTTGACGATGCCGGCTGCCCTTATGAAGCGCAGGTAAATCTTCTGCTTACAGAGGATTCTGAGATTCATAGAATGAATGTGGAATTTCGGAATATTGACCGTCCTACGGATGTATTGTCCTTTCCGATGATTGAATATGAAAGACCGGGAGCATTTGATTTTCTCGATTCAAAAGAGGATTGTTTTGATCCGGAAACAGGGGAACTTGTGCTGGGTGATATTGTAATTTCAAAGGATAGGGTTATTTCACAGGCAGGGGAATATGGACATTCAATTAAGAGAGAATTTGCTTTCTTAATTACCCATTCTATGTTACACTTAATAGGTTATGACCACATTAATAAAGATGAACAGGTTATAATGGAAGCAAAGCAGAGACAGATCATGAATGTCCTTGGGATTTTCAGGTGAGAGATCAATACTTTATTTCATGGGAATGCGTTTCCTATGTTATGCAGGATTCGATTGTGGAGTAGGATATGGCGAAAAAAAAGGACAGCGGTTTTTTGATGCAGGGGGCAATCCTTGCAGCGACTGCGTTGATTACAAAGATTATTGGACTGGCTTACCGTATTCCGGTTACCAATATCATGGGGTCAGAGGGAAACGGGTACTATGGCATTGTGTTTCAGGTATATAACCTTGCCCTGATGCTTACCTCTTACAGCCTTCCCATGGCAGTTTCTAAGCTGGTATCAGCGAGGATTTCCACGGGACAGTACAGGAACGCATATCGAATATATAAAGGCGCTATGACTTTTGCAGTACTCACCGGAGGGTTTGTAACGGCGGTTGTGTTATTCGGAGCCAGATTTATTGCGGCGGATATTATGAAGGTGGAAATGTCCGTATACGCGCTGCGGGTGCTGGCTCCCTGTATCCTGATAGTTGCGTTTCTCGGTGTATTTCGTGGATTTTTTCAGGGCTTTGGCACGATGATGCCCACCGCGTTTTCTCAGACCATTGAGCAGATTGTGAATGCAATCGTCAGCATTGTGGGGGCGCTTGTACTGTTGAAATTCGGGCAGAGCATGGCTTCCGGAGCGGATAAGAAGACATATGGGGCTGCCTATGCAGCCGCCGGAGCGACATTAGGAACTGTTGCGGGCGCCTTAGCGGCTCTGTTATTTCTTTTGTTTGTATTTGGTACATATAAACGTGTGTTAAGGCGGCAGATGAGAAGGGACAGAGGACATCGAAGGGAAAGCTGGAGCTACATATACAAGCTTCTTATTCTTACGATTGCTCCGGTTATCTTAAGTGCAACGGTATATAATATCAGCAATCTGTTAGACCAAGCGGTTTTTACAAATATCATGGCGATTCAGGGAGTTCCGGAAAAGGAGTATACGGAGCTTCTGGGAATGTTCAGCGGACAGTATGATACCATGACGAATATTCCCCTCAGCGTAGCAAGCGCCTTAGCGGCGTCCTTTATGCCAAGTCTTGTAGCGACGATCCAGACTGGAACCCGTAAGGAAATACACGGTAAGATTAATTTGGTGAGCCGTTTTAATATGATTATTGCGATTCCCTGTGCGGCAGGATTTATCACTCTTGCCAAGCCGATTCTGGATCTTTTGTATTTTACACAGGATAATACGATTCCTGCTCTGCTTTTGCAGATAGGCGGTGTTTCCGTAGTTTTTTTCTGCCTATCTACCGTTACCAATGCAGCGCTTCAAGGGATGGATTATATGGCAAAACCGGTAAAGAACGCGGCGATTTCTCTGGTAATCCATTTGATTGCGTTGTATATTATGCTGGTTGCTTTTAAATGGAGTATTTATTCTATTGTGGTAAGCAAGACGATTTTTGCCGGAGCAATCTGTATCCTGAACGCAAAGGATCTTCGGGAAGTCTGCAATTATGTTCAGGAGGTAAAGAAGACTTTTGTAATTCCGGTTATCGCCTCTGTAATTATGAGTATAGCCGCTTTGCTTGTCCGTCTGTTGTTTGAACTGTTTGCCGGACTGCGCATCGCTACGGCCGCGGCGCTTGCTACAGCCGTTATTGTATATTTTATCAGCCTGATCTTATTAGGAGGCGTAACGGAACGGGAGCTTATGATGGTGCCAAAGGGCAGAAGTATCGTCAGATTACTGAAAAAATTCCACCTGCTCCCATCAAGAAGATAACAGACAATGCATTTTAACTGAATAAATTATAACGATTAGACCGATACTATACTAAAAAAGGAGATGCCTTTATGAATGATAAAAAGTATAGTATCGGTTTTGTTATTGTGGGACTATCTGTCCTTTTGCTTGTTTCAGGAGCATATCAGTTCAGCTATCATGCAGTAGAAGAGCGGGCGAAAGAAGAAAAGACTGTGGAAATAGAGCAAAAGAAAATAGAAGAGAGCGTTGAGACAGAGGGAGAGGCAATGAAGAATTACTGCTATTACCTTCTGGAGAAAAACGGATACGTAGTCGTTTACTTAAGTGATAAAGAGACAATTTATGAATATACGAGTATTGATGTGGAAACGCTTCCGGTAACGGTGCAGAACGAGGTAAAGAACGGTAAATATATTGAGGACATTGAAGAATTGTACGGATTTTTAGAAAACTACAGCAGCTAAAATCTGTGATTTTAGTTGCCTGCCTGTTCCATTTAGTGTAATATGAGAAGATGATGGATGAGGAAAGGAACCGGTATGACTATGGATGAAAAGAAGATTGCAAGGATTAATGAACTATACCGCAAGTCGAAGGCAGAAGGATTAACCGATCCTGAAAAGAAGGAACAGCAGATATTAAGAAGGGAATATATTGATTCCGTAAAACGGAATCTTACCGCCCAGCTAGATCATATTTCGATTCAGGAGGCGGATGGTACGATTACCGAACTGAGAAAAAGACAGAAAGGAAAAAGGGGGAATTAAGATGCAGGAATTTCCAAAGGACCCAATGCTGCTTTTGAGTGTTGTGAATACGAAGCTTCGGGATTTTTATCCGTCTTTGGATGCTCTTTGTGATGAGACGGGCATAGATAAAGACGCGTTAATTGACAAACTAAAAGGGATTGACTATGAATATGACAGTTCTGCAAATCAGTTTGTCTAAATTTTACATAGAGGAGAATGATGGACGATGAATCAAGAAATGGATTTCGATAAAGCGGCTTTATACGCAGCTCCTCCGATAGAAGAACCGGCCAGGCAGTATTACTATATGGAAAGATGCCGCAGGTGGGTCCGGAATTTTCAGAAGGAAAACGGACGGGCTCCCAAAGCATGCGTAGTCAATATGGGCTGTCAGATGAACGCGAGGGATTCTGAGAAGCTTGCAGGAATTTTAAAACAGGCCGGTTATGAAGAGGAAGAGAGGGAAGCTCAGGCTGACTTTGTTATTTATAACACCTGCACGGTAAGGGAGAACGCAAACATGCGGGTATATGGTCATTTAGGACAGCTAAGTCCGGTAAAAAAGAAGCGTCCCCTTATGAAGATTGCCCTGTGCGGCTGTATGATGCAGGAGCCGGAGGTAGTGGAAAAAATAAAGAAAAGCTATCGGTTTGTGGATTTGATATTTGGAACCCACAATATTTATAAGTTCGCGGAGCTTTTGTATACTTGTCTGGAATCAGACAGGATGGTCATTGATATCTGGAAGGATACGGACAAAATCGTAGAGGATCTCCCAAGCGAACGAAAATATTCTTTCAAATCCGGCGTAAACGTAATGTTTGGCTGTAATAATTTCTGCAGCTATTGTATCGTACCCTATGTAAGAGGAAGGGAACGCAGCCGAAAACCGGAAGCGATTCTAAAGGAAATCAGACGGTTAGCGGCAGACGGAGTGGCAGAGGTGATGCTTCTTGGGCAGAATGTAAATTCTTATGGGAAAACCCTTGAACCACCCTGCAGCTTTGCCAAACTTCTTCAGAAAATAGAAGAAATCGACGGGATTAAGCGGATTCGGTTTATGACTTCCCACCCGAAAGATTTGTCGGACGAGCTGATCGATGTTATGAAGCATTCCAGGAAGATCTGCAGACATCTCCATCTTCCCGTACAATCCGGAAGTACCAAGATCTTGAAACGAATGAACCGCAGATATACAAAGGAACAATATCTGGAATTGGTAACAAAACTTAAAAAAGCGATACCAGATATTTCTCTTACTACGGATATTATTGTAGGATTTCCGGGAGAGACGGAAGCGGATTTTGAAGAAACCTTGGATGTGGTGCGGCGGGTGCGCTATGACAGCGCTTTCACCTTTATTTATTCCAAACGGACCGGTACTCTCGCGGCCGCAATGGAGGAACAGGTGCCTCAAGAAGTGGTGAAGAAACGATTTGACAGGCTTCTCGCCGAGGTTCAATCTATTTCAGCACAGGTGTGCGCAGTACATACCGGAAAAGTGATGCCGGTGCTTGTAGAGTCGGTAAACGACCATGATTCCTCCCTTGTAACGGGAAGGCTTGACAATAATCTTCTGGTGCATTTTCCCGGAGACAAAAAACTGATCGGGACCATCGTGGATGTAAAACTTGAAGAATGCAAAGGATTCTATTATCTCGGAACGCAAAAATTTTAAATATTTCCACCCATATTTTTGGGAAAGAACGTCCAAACTATGTAGTACGAAGAAACATAGCGAGGACGTTTTTATGATGAAAAAAATTGGCGAATATTTATTTTTCTGGGCGACCGGAGGTGCCCTTTATTATAGCTTTGAGATTTTATTCCGGGGATTTTCTCACTGGTCCATGTTTGTACTGGGAGGAATCTGCTTTGTATTTTTCTTTATTCAGGGTAAAAGCCTGAATTGGCAGGAGCCGCTATGGAAGCAGGTTCTGCGCTGTATGGTGTTTGTAACCTCTATGGAGTTTATCACAGGGATCATCGTGAATAAGTGGCTGCACTATGCCGTGTGGGATTATAGCGAGATGCCCTTGCAGCTATTCGGGCAGATCTGCGTTCCTTTTATGGTTATCTTTTCCGGATTAAGCGTTATGGGAATCTGCCTAAGCGGTTATATCGGGTATTATCTATTCGGGGAAATGAAGCCGAAGTACCATGTTCTTTAGTTTTTTCTTTATGAAAGCGGTAAAAGATGCTATACTAATTATGTATGTCAAAAGATAAATGAAAGAGGAGAAGAGTTGTGGCGGAATTAACACCAATGATGCAGAAATATATAGAAACAAAGGAAGAATACAAGGACTGCATTCTATTTTACCGGCTGGGAGATTTTTATGAGATGTTTTATGAGGATGCCATTACTGCCTCAAAGGAGCTGGAAATTACCTTGACGAAAAAAAGCTGCGGGCTTGAAGAAAAGGCCCCTATGTGCGGCGTTCCTTATCATGCGGTGGATACTTACCTGAATCGTCTGGTTTCCAAAGGATACAAGGTGGCGATCTGCGAACAGGTGGAGAATCCGTCTGAGGCGAAGGGCCTTGTGAAAAGAGAAGTTGTCCGGATTGTTACACCCGGAACAAATCTAAATACCCAGAACATGGATGAGACAAAAAATAATTATATTATGTGCATTGCCTATATTGCTGACCGCTACGGCGTGTCTGTGGCAGATGTTACAACCGGAGAATATTTGGTGTCAGAGGTGGAAGGCAGCGATAAACTGTTTGATGAGATTTATAAATTTATGCCTTCGGAGATTATCTGTAATGAATCGTTTTATATGAGCGGGATGGATTTCGCACATTTAAAGGAGGGACTGGGTATTGCAGTTTATGCGTTGGATGCATGGTATTTTGACGATGCCCTTTGTGAGCGGACCTTAAAAGAGCATTTTCATACCAGTTCCTTAGAGGCCGTTGGGCTTAAAGACTGCGAATGTGGAATGATCGGCGCGGGGGCTCTTTTACAGTACCTTAGAGAGACCCAGAAGATTTCCTTAAATCATATGCATAAGATTACCAGATATGCCGTGGGGAAATATATGATTCTGGACAGTTCTACCAGACGGAATCTGGAGCTGTGCGAAACCTTAAGGGAGAAGCAGAAGAGAGGCTCTCTCCTATGGGTGCTGGATAAGACTAAGACGGCAATGGGAGCAAGGAGGATGCGCAAATATATCGAACAGCCGCTGATTGATAAAGCAATGATTGAGAGCCGGCTGGACGCGGTCGAGGAGTTGAAAAATAACGCGATTACCAGAGAAGAGCTGAGGGAGTATCTGGGCCCCATTTATGATTTGGAACGGCTGGTGGGAAAGATTTCTTATCAGTCCGCAAATCCCAGAGATCTGATTTCCCTAAAAAATTCTTTGGAGATGCTTCCTCCGATCAAATACCTGCTTCAGGACATGAACAGCCGGCTACTTTTGAGCATTTGCGGGGAACTGGACACTCTGGAGGATTTATGTAGCCTGATCGAACAGGCTATCTGCGAGGAACCGCCCCTTGCCATGAAAGAGGGCGGAATTATCAGGGAAGGCTATAATGAGGATGTGGACAGGCTGAAGGCAGCCAAAACAGACGGCAAAAACTGGCTTGCCAAGCTTGAGAGCGAGGAGCGGGAAAAGACGGGGATTAAGAAGCTCCGCATTCGTTATAATAAGGTTTTTGGATATTATCTGGAAGTTACAAATTCCTTTAAAGAGCTGGTGCCGGATTACTATATCCGAAAGCAGACCATGGCAAATGCAGAGCGGTACATTACTCCAAGGCTTAAGGAGTTAGAGGATACGATTCTTGGCGCAGAGGATAAGCTCTACGCACTGGAATATGACCTGTACTGTCAGGTAAGAGACCGGATTGGAAGCCAGATTGAGCGAATCCAGCAGACCGCTCATGCGGTTGCAGAGGCAGATGTACTCTCTGCTCTTGCGCTGGCTGCGGAGAGAGGGAATTATACCCGTCCTAAGATGAATGAAAAGGGATTGATTGAGATTCGGGACGGACGTCACCCGGTCGTTGAGAAAATGATTCCTAACGATATGTTTATTTCTAACGATACATATCTGGATGATAAAAAGAACCGTGTGTCTATAATTACAGGGCCGAATATGGCTGGAAAATCTACCTATATGCGTCAGACGGCACTGATCGTTCTAATGGCGCAGATTGGCTCTTTTGTTCCGGCTTCTAGTGCGAATATCGGAATTGTTGACCGGATTTTTACCAGAGTGGGCGCTTCCGATGATCTTGCTTCCGGGCAGAGCACCTTTATGGTGGAGATGACGGAGGTTGCAAATATCTTGAGAAATGCTACTAGAAAAAGCCTTTTGATTCTTGATGAGATCGGCCGCGGAACCAGTACCTTTGACGGGCTGTCCATTGCATGGGCGGTGGTAGAACATATCAGCAATACCAAAATCCTAGGGGCAAAGACTTTATTTGCAACTCATTATCATGAGCTGACAGAACTGGAAGGCAAAATTAATAATGTAAATAATTACTGCATTGCCGTGAAGGAAAAGGGCGACGACATTGTATTTTTAAGAAAGATTGTAAAAGGCGGCGCAGATAAGAGCTATGGCATTCAGGTGGCTAAACTTGCGGGAGTGCCGGAATCTGTAATCTGTAGGGCAAAGGAAATTGTAGAGGAGCTCCTTCATGCGGATATTACATCCAGAATTAAAGATATAGCCGTGAAAGGAAGCCATGAACCGAGGATTAAGACTAAGAAGCTGGACGAAGTGGATCTGGCGCAGATATCGCTATTTGATACGGTAAAGGATGATGATGTTTTAGAAGAATTAAAAGAGCTGGATATCAGCAACCTGACGCCGATCGATGCATTAAATACACTATACCAGCTTCAGAACAAGCTGAAAAACAGGTGGTAATCAATTATGGGGAAAATACAGGTACTGGATCAGATTACAATTGATAAAATTGCTGCCGGAGAGGTCATTGAGCGGCCTGCCTCTATTGTAAAGGAACTGGCGGAAAATGCCATTGACGCGGGAGCAAGTGCAGTTGTAATAGAGATAAAGGACGGAGGCATCTCTTTTATCCGGATAACGGACAACGGATGCGGCATTGAAAAGGAAGATATAAGAAATGCTTTCCTGCGGCATTCTACCAGCAAGATCCGCTCGGCAGAGGACCTTACAGGGATTCGGTCGCTGGGATTTCGAGGGGAGGCTCTTTCTAGTATTTCCGCCGTATCTCAAGTGGAGCTTATCACAAAATCAAAGGTAGCTCCTTATGGAATCAGTTATCGGATTGAGGGCGGGAGAGAAGTATCTATGGATGAAACCGGCGCGCCGGATGGAACTACTTTTTTGATCCGCCAGCTTTTTTATAATACGCCGGCAAGAAGAAAATTCTTAAAAACTGCCGCAACGGAAGCCAGTCACGCGGCAGATCTGGTGACTAGGATTGCCCTTTCGCATCCGGAGATCTCGTTCCAATTTACTGCGAATGGCCAGTCTAAGATACATACCTCTGGAAACGGCGATTTAAAAGACGTTATCTATCACATATACGGGCGGGAGATTGCCTCACATCTTCTTTCGGTAGAAATGTCCGGAGAAAGCCTGTCCTTAAACGGTTATATCGGGGAGCCTGCCGTCTCAAGGGGAAACCGTAATTTTGAAAATTATTTTATAAATGGAAGGTATATCAAAAATAATATTATCTCAAAAGCGATAGAAGACGCCTATAAAGATTTTACCATGCAGCATAAATATCCTTTTACGGTACTGCATTTGACTATAACAGGCGATTTATTGGATGTAAATGTACATCCTTCCAAAATGGAAGTCCGGTTTAGCAATCAGCAGGAAATTTACAATTTTGTTTATGAAGCGTTACAGAAAAGCCTGCATAGAAGAGAGTTGATACCCCATGTAGAAGTTCCGGAGCCAAAAAAAGCAGAAACAATCGATGAAAATAATCAAAAAGTCCATTTAAAAGGAAATAAACAGAGTGCGCTCTATACCGACAAAATCCGACAAGAGAATGCGCTCCAAAATAAACCGAGTACACTCTGTATCGAAAATAATTCTAATAAAAGCCCTGAAAACGACAAAAGCCTTGAAAAGCCAGTGTTTTTCGGCAAAAAACAGAGTGCGGTCGGCAAAATGGACCTTGATTATTTTATGGAAAAGATGCGTGAACGGGTGACTGCTTACCATAAAAGAGTTCCTAATGCAGATCAGCATCAGCCGCAGGCGGATGAAGTTGGGCGCGCTTCCCAGATACAAGATGAACCGGCGCTTTATCAGGCAAAACAACTTGATTTGTTTGAAGAGCGTCTGCTTGACAAGAAATCAGTCAAAAAGCATAAGATTATCGGTCAGCTTTTTGACACCTACTGGCTGGTAGAATTTTGTGAAAATCTCTATATCATAGACCAGCATGCCGCCCATGAACGCGTTTTGTATGAGAAGACGCTCCGAGGAATGAAAAATAGGGAATATACTTCTCAGAATATCAGTCCGCCCATTATTTTGGAGCTGTCTATGAAGGAGGCGGAGCTTTTAAATACCTATATGGACCGGTTTTTAAGGATTGGATTTGAGATCGAGAGCTTCGGGCCGGATTCTTACGCGGTGTGTGCGGTTCCGGATAATCTTTTCGGAGTTGCAAAGAAAGAACTTCTTATAGAGATGATTGACAGCTTGTCGGATGAGATTTATACTGGATTAACGCCGGAGGTCATTGATGAAAAGGTTGCTTCCATGTCCTGTAAGGCGGCGGTAAAGGGAAACATGCGTCTTTCCGCCCCGGAGGCGGATGCTCTGATCGGGGAGCTTCTCGGTCTTGAAAATCCTTATCACTGTCCCCATGGCAGGCCGACGATTATATCGATGACAAAACGGGAACTGGAAAAAAAATTCAAGCGGATTATATAAAGGAGCTCTAAGTATGAAACAGCCACTGATTGTATTAACCGGTCCCACAGCCGTGGGAAAGACGAAAGCTTCTATTAGTCTTGCAAAAGAAATCGGCGGAGAAATTATTTCCGCTGATTCCATGCAGGTATATAAGTATATGGATATTGGTTCCGCGAAGATTCGTCCCGAGGAGATGGAGGGGATTCCCCATTATCTTGTGGATGTATTAAGGCCGGAGGAAGAGTTTCATGTGGTCCGGTTTCAACAGATGGCAAAGGATGCACTAAGGCAGATTTATGCAAAGGGACATATTCCGATATTGGCCGGAGGTACCGGATTTTATATCCAAGCAGTTCTTTATGATATCGACTTCACTGAGAATGGGGCGGAGCCGGAATACCGGGAGAAATTAGAAGAATATGCGAGAATGTATGGAGCAGGAAAGCTCCATGATAAGCTCCGGGCAGTAGACGAGAAAGCGGCGGCAGAGATTCACGCTAATAATGTGAAGCGTGTAATCCGCGCGCTGGAGTACCACCATTTGACCGGAAAATGCATTTCCGCGCATAACGAGATGCAGCGGGCAAAGGAATCGCCCTACGAATTTCGATATTTTGTCTTGAACGATGAGCGAAGCCGGCTCTATCAACGGATTGACGACCGGGTAGATGCGATGATGGCGGACGGACTGCTTCAGGAAGTAACGGAACTAAAAAGACGGGGGTATACAAGGGAATTAACATCAATGCAGGGGCTCGGTTATAAAGAGCTGCTCGCTTATCTGGAGGGGGAAACTACGCTGGAAGAAGCAGTGTATCGGATTAAGCGGGACACCAGACATTTTGCAAAACGGCAGATTACATGGTTTAAAAGAGAAAAAGATGTGATTTGGATTGATAAAAGCAAATTCGGTTACGACGAAACTGCGGTTTTGGAAGCAATGAAGGAACAGATTCCCTTTGTATAAGGGAACCGGCAGTAATTTCATTTTTAGATAAGGGGAGAAAATATATGTTGAGAAGATTGTTTGGAGGATCTAGATTTTTGAAGAAGCTGAACCCTTTGCTGGAGCTGTATTCCTACAGCAAAGACACGGAGAAAACCTATTCGGAACTGCTGAAACTAAAGCATCTCGCAAGGACAAAAGGGGAACGGGCGCTGTTTGATTTGAACCGCGCCGCGCTTCTATATGATATGGGAAGGCTTAAGGAAGCGGCCGATGTGGTAAGGGAGATTCCATCCATGAATCCGGAACTGGATGCCAAGACAGCTCTCATAAAGACAAAGATTAGAATTGCAATGAATGAAGGAGAATTTATATAAATGAGTTCGATTGAGGAAATGTATGAACAGATGGGAATCTGTTCTTCTGTTCACAAGTTTGGAAAACAGATAGAAGCAAAGCTTGCGAAGCGCTTCTTAGAGATTGATGAGCGCGCAGAGTATAACCAGATGAAGGTAATCTTGGCTATGCAGAAAAACCGGGTCAGCGAGGCTTGTTTCCATTATGCAAGCGGTTATGGCTACGATGATCTGGGGAGAGATACGCTGGAAAAGGTATATGCAGACGTATTTCATACGGAGGCGGCCCTTGTCCGCCCTCAGATAACCTGCGGAACCCATGCACTGGCCTTGGCCCTTTCTGCAAATCTGCGGCCGGGAGACGAGCTTGTGTCTGTGGCTGGAAAGCCTTATGATACACTGGAGGAAGTCATAGGAATCCGCCCTTCTAAAGGTTCTCTTGCGGAGTACGGCATCACCTATTCCCAGGTAGATTTATTAGAGGACGGCAGCTTTGATTTTGAAAATATTTCCCATGCAATTACTGAAAAAACAAAGATGGTAACCATTCAGCGCTCTAAAGGCTATCAGACTAGGCCAAGTTTTTCGGTAGATCAAATTGGAGCGGCGATTGCATTTGTAAAACGCATCAAGCCGGATGTCATCTGCATGGTAGATAACTGCTATGGAGAATTTGTGGAAACCATAGAACCCAGCGATGTAGGAGCAGATCTTGTGGTGGGTTCTCTGATTAAAAATCCCGGCGGCGGACTTGCCCCTATCGGAGGCTATATTGCCGGAAAAGAGGAACTAATTGAAAATTGCGGCTACCGGCTTACTTCACCGGGGCTTGGAAGAGAAGTAGGCGCTTCTCTCGGAGTAATGCAGTCCTTTTATCAGGGATTATTTCTTGCTCCTTCCGTAACGGCAAGCGCGCTGAAGGGCGCTATTTTCGCTGCAAATATCTATGAATCTCTGGGATACGCTGTGGTGCCGAATGGAAGGGAAAGCCGTCATGATATTATTCAGGCTGTGGAGCTTAAGGTTCCGGAGGCCGTGATTGCTTTCTGCCGGGGGATTCAGGCGGCGGCTCCTGTGGATTCCTATGTGACGCCGGAGCCATGGGCAATGCCAGGCTATGACAGTGATGTGATTATGGCGGCGGGGGCCTTTGTACAGGGTTCCTCAATTGAGCTCAGCGCGGACGGGCCAATGAAACCGCCTTACGCCGTATATTTTCAGGGCGGGCTTACTTGGCCCCATGCAAAGCTGGGAATTTTGATGTCACTGGAGTACCTTGTCAGAGCAAAGCTTGTGACGCTGTAGTTTTATGTGGTGAAAGGAACGGCATGGGAGAAATAGTTGTCATTGGCGGCGGAGCTTCGGGTATGGCGGCTGCAATTATGGCGGCCCGCAGGGGAGCTTCGGTGTCTATATTGGAGCATAACGATGTATTAGGGAAAAAGATTCTCTCTACCGGAAACGGCCGCTGCAATCTGACGAATTTGGATTTGCAGCATGAGCACTACCGGGGAGATAATCCGGAACTTATCCGGACCTTTCTGAAAGAATTCGACGCGGATGCCGCGCTTGAATTTTTTTCTTCGATTGGGATTTATACCAAATGCCGCGGCGGTTACGTGTATCCCTTATGCGATCAGGCGGCGGCGGTGCGGGAAGCCTTTACGATGGAAGTAAAAAGACTGGGCGTTCAGGTTCGGACAAACTGCCATGCAGAGGAAATCCGAAAAGTTAAAAAAGGTTTTCTGATTTTGTGCACCGGAGAGACGAATCCTTACCGCGCGTCCAAGGTGATTCTTTCCGCCGGCGGACAGGCTTCGGAAATATCGGGAAGCGACGGCAGCGGATATATGCTGGCAAAGCGCTTGGGACATTCCTTATCTCCGGTGGTTCCGGCGCTGGTGCAGCTTGTCTCAGAAAAGAAATGTTTTCGAAAGCTCTCCGGCATCCGTATTACAGCCGGAATATCCTTATATGTAAATGGCGAATTAATTGCAAATGATTTTGGAGAAGTGCAGCTTACGGATTACGGCGTTTCCGGGATTCCGGTTTTTCAGGTAAGCAGGTTTGCGTCCAAAGCGCTGCAGCAAAAGAAAAAGGTTTGTGCAGAGCTTGATTTTATTCCGCAGATTTCGGAGGATGTGCTGCATTTGGAGCTTCTGAAACGCCGGAGACGTTCCGGGAAGTATACGGCGGCGGAGCTTTTGAATACGCTCTTTCCTTCTAAATTGATACCTGTTCTTTTAACGGAAGCGGAGATTGACAGACAGGTGTGGGCAGAGAAGCTTTCAGATGAAAAACTAGCGAAGCTTGCGCATGTATGCAAGCGCTTCCATGTACCTGTGACAGAGACGAAGCCCTTTTCAAAAGCGCAGATTTGTGCGGGCGGGGTGAAGACGGATGAGATCTGCCCGGAGACAATGGAGTCGAGACTTGTTGAAGGGCTGTATATTACAGGGGAACTTCTAGATGTGGACGGAATCTGCGGAGGATATAATCTGCATTTTGCATGGGGTTCCGGCATAATGGCAGGAAACGACGCGGCGGGTAATGTCCGGCATTCGATAAATTAAGGAGATTTTATGATTCAGATCAGGCAGTTAAAATTAAAAATTGACCATACGGAAGAGGAATTAAAGAATAAAATATGCCGTACCCTGAATATACGTATGGATGAACTGCGTTCTTATACGATTCGCAGACAGTCTCTAGATGCTAGAAAGAAACCGGAGCTGTATTATATTTATACGGTGGATGCCAAGGTTTATGGGGAAAAGAAGATTCTTAGCAAAACGAAGAAAAAAGATGTATCAAAGTCAGATTATAAACCTTATACATATCCAGCCTGCGGAGAAGAACAGATGGTTGAGAGGCCGGTTGTGATAGGATGCGGGCCCGCCGGGATGTTCTGCAGCCTAATACTGGCAGAGCTTGGTTACCGGCCGATCCTTTTAGAGCGGGGAGGCGCGGTGGAAGAACGTATTCAGGATGTAAAAAAGTTTTGGGAAACAGGGGTTTTAAATCCAGATTCCAATGTGCAGTTTGGAGAAGGCGGCGCCGGGACCTTTTCCGATGGGAAGCTGAATACGCTGGTAAAGGATCCAGCCGGGAGGAACCGTAAGGTGCTGGAGGTTTTTGTGGAACACGGAGCGCCGGAGGATATCCTGTATATAAACAAGCCCCATATCGGCACGGACATACTGACGAGTGTGGTAAGGAGCATGCGTCAAAAGATTAGGGAGCTTGGCGGCGAAGTACGCTTTCACAGCCATGTGACGGATATCATTGCGGAGGATGGCGGACTGAAAGGACTGAAAATAAGGAATGAAATAACAGGAGGAGAAGAGCTTTTAAAGACGCAGACGGCGGTATTTGCCATCGGACACAGCGCCAGAGATACCTTTGATATGCTTTATAAGCGGGGCCTGCATATGGAGGCGAAAGCTTTTGCCGTAGGCGTCCGGGTGGAGCATCTTCAGGCGGAAATTGATCTTGCCCAGTATGGGAGAAACAAAGGGGATATTCTGCCGGCAGCCTCTTACAAGCTGACTGCGAATCTGGAAAATGGAAGAAGCGTCTATACTTTCTGTATGTGTCCCGGAGGCTTCGTGGTCAATGCCTCTTCGGAAGAAGGATATCTGGCGGTGAACGGCATGAGTTATCGCAGCCGGGCCGGAAAAAATGCAAACAGCGCCGTTATTGTGACTGTGCGGCCGGAGGATTACCCGGATGAAGGGCCTCTTTCCGGGATTGCATTTCAGAGAATGCTGGAGAGGAAGGCTTATATAGCAGGAAAAGGAAAAATTCCGGTACAATTATTCGGAGATTTCTGTGAAAAAAAAGTATCCCGCGAATTGGGAAAAATTCAGCCTTCTGTAAAGGGAAGTTTTTGTCTGGCTGATGTAAGAGAGATTTTTCCGGAAGAGATCGCGAAGAGTATAGAACAGGGTATGATTTCTTTTGATAGGAAGCTTCATGGTTTTGCCGGAAAAGACGTCGTTTTATCCGGAGTGGAAAGCCGCAGTTCGTCTCCGGTGCGGATTTTGCGGGATGAAACCATGCAGAGCAGCATACCGGGAATCTATCCATGCGGAGAAGGAGCCGGTTATGCCGGAGGAATCACCTCCGCGGCCATGGACGGGATAAAAATTGCGGAAGCAATCGTCAAAAGATACCGTCCATTCGACAAGACGGGAGACATATTAAGAAATTTTTAATTGGAATAGTCTATACACATTTTGCCAAATGTGTTAAAATATACAGAGTTTTTAGGAATGAATTGGGAAATGGGGAGGAATACATATGAAGGGAGCAGGAAGCAAAAATTCCTGGGCTTTATTTCTGCTTGTCCTTGCCGGACTGGTTCTTGGCGGCTTTATCGGGATGCTTACTGAAGGTATGCCGGCATTGAATTGGCTGAACTATGGACAGACATTTGGCCTGGAAAAACCGATTGTTTTAAATCTGGGATTACTGGTAATCACCTTTGGTCTCACAATTAAGATTACGATATCAAGCATAATTGGTGTTGTTCTTGCAATTATTATATACCGCTTCATGTAATTTCTATGTCTTTGGGGAGCATCATAAGAATCTACAAAAGATATGCGTCATACAAACACCATGAAAACATTGTCAGAATCGGAGCGCCCTTATGAAAGGTGTGAGCGTCTAGGGGCTGGAAGTCTTGCAGATGCGGAACTTCTCGCAGTACTTCTGCGTACCGGAAGCCATGGGGAGAATGTTCTTGAGCTTGCCAGAAGGATTCTCTATTACGCGGGGGAAGACGGTATTCTGGGGCTTCATCATTTTACCATCGAAAGGCTTAAGAGGATGAAAGGCATCGGACGGGTCAAGGCAGTTCAGATTGTCTGTATCTCAGAGCTTGCCAAGAGGCTTGCCAAGGCAGAAGCATGTGAGATGCTGCAGTTTACATGCCCTTCTTCCATAGCCAAATATTATATGGAAGATATGCGTCATGAACGTCAGGAGGTTATGAAGCTTCTGATGCTGAATTCAAAATCCCGCTTAATCGGCGAATCAGACATATCGAAGGGAACGGTAAATGCATCTTTGATTACTCCGAGGGAATTATTTATAGAAGCATTACAAAAAAATGCGGTTTCGATTATTATTCTGCACAATCATCCCAGCGGTGATCCGACCCCAAGCAGAGAGGACATGCTTATCACCGAACGAATCCGGCAGGCGGGCGGTTTGATTGGGATTGAACTGTTAGATCATATCGTAATTGGCAATAATTGTTATATCAGTTTTTCAGAACAAGGACTGCTTGCATGAAAGGATAAGAAACAATGGCAAGAAATATATATGGACTGGATCTGGGTTCTTATGAGCTCAAAGTTTATGATAAAAAACTAGATACCATATGGAAAGAAAAAACAGCAATCGCAATCGCAGATAACCATGAGATATTTGCAGTAGGAGATCAGGCTTATGAGATGTATGAGAAGACTCCGCCGAATATTCAGGTAATGTTTCCTATGAAAGAAGGGGTTATTTCCCGATTTAACGATATGCAATATCTTTTGCAGAATCTTTTGAAGAAGGAGCGGCATTTTGCAAGGGGATCGGAGTATGTAATTGCTGTGCCTACAGATGTGACAGAAGTGGAGAAAAAAGCTTTCTTTGACCTTGTGATTCATTCTACGGCAAGGGCAAAGGAAGTGAATATTGTTGAGCGTGGCATTGCGGATGCTATCGGCATGAATCTGGACGCGCAGAATACGAAAGGGCTCTTTATTGTAAATTTCGGCGGAGAGACAACAGAACTGTCTATTATTGCCGGCGGCGGTTTGGTTTTGAACCGTCTGCTGAAGCTTGGCGGAGTGACCTTCGACCAGCATGTGGCACAGCTTGTCAGATACAATCATGATTTTCTGATCGGACGTTTGACTTCCGAGGTGCTGCGCAAACGTTTTGGCGTATTTAGCGAAGATAATAATGCTGTCCTGACGGTTTCAGGAAGGGATCTGATTACCGGTGTTCCGCAGCGCAGAGAGATTTCCATTAACCTTGTAAGGGCGGCAATCAAAGAACCTTTAGAGCAGTGTGTGGAAGCAATTCAGTCTTTGATAGACCGTACGCCCTCCGAGATCCGCAAATCAGTCAGAAAGAACGGAATTTTCCTGACGGGAGGCGTTGCAAATCTTCCGGGGCTTGAGCTGTATCTGGAGGAGATGACCGGAATCCGGGTTCATACGGCTATAGATCCGGATATCTGTGCTGTAACTGGATTAAAGATGATCATTGAGTCAAAAGAACTTAAGAAGCTTGCGTATTCAATGCTTGAGGAAAATTATAGGTGGATGAGATAAGATGAAGATTAAAAATCAGAATAGAATTCCAAGTAAATATGTATTATTAATTCTGATTATTATTTGTGGAATGCTTATGGGCGCCGAGCTTTTTACCGGAGGTCATGGGCCGTTAAATTTAATCGGCAGTTATACGATAATACCTATGCAGAATGGAATCAGCTCCATAGGACGCTGGATGGGAGATTTGACAGATAATTTTAAGACGCTGGATGAGTTAAAGACAGAGAATGAAACCTTACAATCCAGACTGGATGAGATGACGATTGATAATACAAGGCTCAGGCAGGAACAGTATGAACTGGAACGTCTGCAGGAGCTCTACAAGCTGGATCAGAATTATGCGGATTATGAAAAAGTCGGCGCCCATGTAATTGCCAATAACGGAACAAACTGGTTTAATTCCTTTACCATAGATAAGGGAAGCAATGATGGGATCAGGGAGGATATGAATGTCCTTGCCGGAAGCGGACTCGTTGGTATTGTAACAGAGGTCGGGCCCGCCTATGCGCAGGTACGCGCGGTGATTGATGATGAGAGCAATATCAGCGCCATGGTGCTGTCTACTTCAGATTTGTGCATGGTACGCGGGGATTTGAAGCTGATGAATGACGGAAGAATCCGTTTTGAAAAGCTGCCCAATAACGACAATAAAATCGAAGTAGGGGAGCAGGTGGTAACATCTCATATCAGTTCAAAGTTCCTGCAGGGAATTTTTATCGGATATATTAGTGAGATCGAAGTGGACTCTAACAATCTGACTAGGTCCGGCTACATTACGCCGGCAGTTGATTTCAATAACCTTCAGGAGGTACTGGTCATCATATCAACGAAGCAGGATTTGGTGAATGACAGCAGCAAAGACGGAAAGGAAGAATAGCAGATGAAGCGAAAGATTGTCACGGTAATTTTGATTGCGGCTGCTTTTCTTCTGCAGTCAACAGTATTTGGAAGGCTTGCTTTTGCGAATATCCGTCCAAACCTGATGATTGTTGTTACGGCCTCCTTGGGCTTTATGCGGGGAGAACGGGGCGGCATGGCGGTAGGTTTTTTGAGCGGCCTTCTGATTGATTTATTCTGGGGCGGGCTGCTTGGATTTTATACATTGATTTATACCGTAATTGGTTACCTAAACGGTACCTTTCACAGGATGTTTTTTGACGACGATATCAAATTTCCGTTAATCTTAATTGGAATTAGCGACCTGATATATAGCTTTGTGGGATACATGTGTCTGTTTATGCTTCGGGGAAAATTTATTTTTACTTACTTTTTGGGACATGTTATACTCCCTGAGCTGGTATATACGATTTTAGTCACATTGGTTTTGTATCAGATAATTCTTCATGTAAACCGCAGATTAGAGGCGGAAGAACAAAGGAGTGCAAGTAGGTTTGTATAGTTTATGGGAGCGGTTACGCAATGCCGTTGCAGGATATTTTAGAACAAGGGTCTTTGTGGTCATGACGATATTTTGTATTTTGTCCGCTGTTTTGGTGATGAGGCTGTTCAATCTTCAGATTGTAAGCGGACAGCAGTATCTGGACGATTACAAACTCCAGATCCAGAAAACGCGCACGACTCAAGGGACCAGAGGCAATATTTACGACAGGAACGGCAAGCTTCTTGCCTATAATGAACTTGCCTATTCTGTAACGATTGAAGATAATTACAATGAAAGCGAAGAAAAGAATGATGCGCTGAATAGCGAGATACAGCAGATCATTAAAATTGTGGAAGAAAATGGGGATTCTGTTATTCATGATTTTAATATTATGCTGGAAAACGGAGAATATAAGTTTACCATGGAAGACGAGACCCTTCGGCTTAGATTTATAGCCGATGTTTACGGCCAGAGTACCATTGATAAATTGACAGATGACCAGAAACGGCAGTCTGCTTCAGATATTATCCATTATCTGTGTACGGACGAGCTGTATGGTTACGGAATTGATGAAAACGCTTATGAAAAAACTGAGGTATTAAAGCTGGTTACCATTCGTTATGCGATAGGACTAAACCGTTTTCAGAAGTATATTCCGGTAACGGTTGCGGAGGATGTATGCGATGAAACGGTTGCCGCTATTATGGAGGCTATGGATGAACTTCCGGGCGTTGAAATTGCAGAGGATTCTCTGAGACGTTATACAGACAGTAAATATTTTGCCAATATCATCGGATATACAGGCCAGATTTCCCAGGAGGAATACGACGCCTTGAGTACGGCGGACCAAAAACGCTACTCCTTGACGGACACTATTGGAAAATCAGGATTAGAACAGGTGATGGACAGCGAGCTTCAGGGGGAAAAGGGAGAAGTGCGCCTATATGTGAACAGCGTAGGAAAGGTCATTGAATCCTCCACTGTGAAAAAGTCTAGCGCGGGAAAGGATTTGTACCTTACGATAGACGCCGATCTGCAGAAGGCTGCTTATGATATTTTAGAGCAGGAGATTGCGGGAATCCTGCTTGCTAAAATGTCGGATGTATTAGATTATGACCGTTCCCAGTGTACGGATGCCGCCGATGTAATTGTAGCAAGCGGAGATATGTATTATCAGTTTATCGGAAACGACTTGATTAATATGAACCATTTTTCGGAAAAGGGAGCCGGCAGGGCGGAGCAGAGCGTTGCCGCTGCTTTTGAAGAATACAAGCAGACGGTATTAGAACAATTGAAAAATGTAATGACAGATCCGAATGCCGCTTTTTACAAGGATATGGAGAGAGAACAGCAGGCATACCAATCCTATATTGTCAACGATATTTTAACTGCAAATGGGGTTCTGGTTCAGGATGCCATTGATACTTCCGACGCAGTCTATAAACAGTGGCGGGAAGACGAAACGATTAATATATGCACATACCTGAATTATGCCATATCCCAGAATTGGATTGACGCTTCTAGACTTCAGAAATATATACAGGGCGAGGGTTCCTATTCCAATGCTTCAGAAGTTTATGCGGCTATGGTTTCCTATGTGCAGGACAGGCTTTCGAACGACAATGCCTTTTCAAAACTGATTTACCGGTATATGATCAAATCAGGAAGAATATCCGGAAGGGAAATCGCCATGATTCTCTATGAACAGGAAGTGCTTCCTTTTGATGAAGAACAGTACAATGCACTGGACGCGGGGAGTCTTGGAGCCTATGATTTTATCCGAGGCAAAATCGAAACGCTGGATATTACGCCGGGACAGCTTGGCTTAGAGCCCTGTACCGGATCGGTGGTTATTACTGACCCGAATAACGGAAGTCTCTTAGCATGCGTATCCTATCCGGGTTATGATAATAACCGGCTTGCTAATTCCATGGACAGTGTGTACTACAATCATCTTGTGACATCTTCCTCACGTCCGTTTTATAACAATGCTACGCAGGAAAAGACCGCGCCCGGTTCCACCTACAAACCTTTGGCGGCGATTGTCGGCCTTACCGAGGGCGTCATATCCGAGGGCACTTATATTAATTGTGACGGAGTGTATGACAGCGTGGAACCGAATGTCCGCTGCTGGGTATATCCGGATGCACATGGAACGCAGGAAATTATAGGAGGCATTACTCATTCCTGCAACGTATTTTTCTGTGAGCTTGGCCTGCGGCTGGGACTAGATAATCCGTCGGAGGAAGAACGAATTGACGAGAATGGCGATCCGATTCCAAGAAATTATTCTAGCAGCCAGGGACTTGAAAAACTTGCTGACTATGCCACAAGGTTTGGACTTGACACCGTCTCAGGAATTGAGGTTCCGGAAACAGATCCTCAGATATCGGATGAAGATTCCGTCCGTTCTGCAATGGGACAGGGTACCAATAACTACACGACCAGCCAGTTAGCCCGATACATTTCGGCAGTTGCAAATGAAGGAACCGTATATGATTTGACACTTATAGACCGTATTGAGGCAGTTGACGGTACAGTGACGATGAAACAAGAACCAAAGATAAAGAATACCGTAGAGGGAATTTCACAAAATACATGGGATTTGGTCCATGCCGGAATGCGGGGAGTTGTAGAAAACAACTACAGCGTATTTGGAAAGCTGAATAACAGCGATATCCAGCTTTCCGGCAAAACCGGTACCGCACAGCAGAGTACATCGCATCCTGACCATGGATTATTTGTGGGATTCGCACCGAGCAATAATCCTGAACTGGCAATGGCGATCCGTATTGCGAACGGATACAGCTCTACATTTGCCGCAGAAGTAGGAAATGGTGTTATGGAATACTACTATGAGATTACAGATCCGGCAGAATTGATTACCGGAACCGCAAAGAAAGTTACTGTGTCAGCACACAGCGACTAATCAGATTCGCTAACGTAAAAGAGCAGGAGGATTGTTATGGGTGAGGTTATTGTAATTACATCGGGAAAAGGCGGCGTCGGTAAGACAACTACCACGGCAAATATCGGAGCCGGACTTTCACAGCTTGATAAAAAGGTTGTAATCATTGACACGGATCTGGGTCTTAGGAATCTGGACGTGGTTATGGGGCTTGAAAATTTAATCGTTTACAACCTCGTAGATGTTGTGGAAGGGAAATGCAGGATGAAGCAGGCCCTGATCAGGGACAGGCGGTATGAAAATCTGTATCTGCTTCCTTCAGCCCAAACGAAGGACAAAACAGCCGTTTCCCCGGGGCAGATGCAGAAGCTGACCGAAGAACTTCGGGAAGATTTCGATTATGTGCTATTGGATTGTCCGGCAGGAATTGAACAAGGGTTTCAGAACGCGATTGCGGGTGCAGACAGGGCATTTGTGGTAACCACACCGGAGGTTTCGGCAATCCGGGACGCAGATCGGATTATCGGCCTGTTAGAATCTAATAGTTTAAATAAAATGGAACTAATCATCAACCGGATACGGATTGATATGGTAAAAAGAGGAGATATGATGTCGGTGGATGATGTGACAGAGATTCTGTCAATCCCGCTTCTTGGAATTGTCCCGGATGATGAGCAGATTGTAATTGGAACGAATCAGGGAATGCCGGTGATTGGGATGGATTCCTTTGCAGGGGACGCCTATTCCAATATCTGCCGCAGAATCCTTGGAGAGGAGATTCCGTTTCTTGATCTTAGCCGCGGCCAAAGTTTCCTCAGCAGGCTTACCAATCTGTTTAGGAAGAACTAGGAGGTTCTCCAGATGATGAAAAGATCTTCGGTACGGATTGCAAAAGAAAGGCTGGAGGCACTTGTGGTTGCTGACCGTGTACACTGTAAACCGAAGGAATACGATCTGATCTGCCATGAACTTTACAAAACGCTCTCCAGATATGTAGAAATAACAGAAGAGGATTTTAGGGTATCCATTACCAGATCCGCCATACATATACAGTTGACAGGAGAAGAACATTGAAACTGATTAAACTACGAAGACCTTATAAGTTAAAAGATTACAAATTTAGTCTGATCATACTGGTGCTTGCCATATCCTTTATCGGCGTGTTGGTAGTAGGAAGCGCAAATGAGATTTATCAGAGCCGCCAGATTGTCGGCGTGGTACTTGGCGTCGGCGTGATGCTGGTTGTATCGCTGATTGATTATGTTTGGATTTCGGGTTTTTACTGGATTTTATATTTTGCATCTGTATTTATGCTTGCGATAGTGCTTATACCTGGAATCGGCGTATATGTCAATGGCGCAAGACGCTGGATCAATGTCGGCTTTACCAATTTCCAGCCTTCAGAGCTTGTCAAAATCCTGCTTATTATTTTCTTTGCAAAGTTTATCATGAAGCATGAACAGGATTTAAGCGAGCGCCAGACTATCATTAAGGCAGTGATACTGATTATCATTCCTCTAGCTTTAATTTATAAAGAACCGAATCTGTCCACAACGATCTGTACCGCGCTGTTATTCTGCTTTCTGATGTATGTAGGCGGGTTAAGCTACCGGTTTATCGGTACAGTGCTGGTAATTACCGTTCCGGTTGCAATTATTTTCTTAAGTATTGTGGTTCAGCCAAACCAGAAGATTCTGGATGATTATCAGCAAAAGCGTATTCTTGCGTGGCTTGAACCTGAAAAATATGCGAGCGACGAAGCCTATCAGCAGAATAACTCTGTTATGGCCATAGGTTCTGGCCAATTGACGGGCAAAGGATTAAATAACAATACGACCACCTCCGTAAAAAACGGAAATTTCATTCTGGAACCGCAGACAGACTTTATTTTTGCAATTATTGGAGAGGAATTAGGATTTGTGGGTTGCTGTCTGGTAATTGCTCTGTTATTATTAATAGTAATACATTGTATTTTGATTGGTATCAAGGCACAGGATACCGCTGGAAGGATTATCTGCTGCGGGGTGGGTTCTCTGATAGGAATCCAGTCATTTATTAATATTGCGGTAGCAACGCAGATATTCCCTAATACGGGAATTCCTTTACCTTTTGTTAGTTATGGGCTGACATCTTTAGTTAGTTTGTATCTGGGAATCGGATTGGTTCTGAATATCGGCCTTCAGCCCAAAAAATATAAATAAGGAGAGTGGAACGATGAACATAGGTTTAATCGCACATGACTCAAAGAAAACCTTGATGCAGAACTTCTGTATTGCATATCGGGGTATCTTGAGCAAGCATAGTCTGTATGCAACGGGAACGACGGGGCGGTTAATAGAAGAAGTAACAAATCTGTCTGTTCACAAATATCTTGCCGGTCCTTTGGGCGGCAAACAGCAGCTCGGGGCACAGATTGCCCAGAACGATATTGACGCTTTAATTTTTCTTCGGGATCCGACGGATGCGA
Source organism: uncultured Dorea sp. (assembly GCA_910589275.1). Classification (GTDB taxonomy): domain Bacteria; phylum Bacillota; class Clostridia; order Lachnospirales; family Lachnospiraceae; genus Claveliimonas. The sequence continues at coordinate 27,556 of CAJUTH010000003.1, read as the reverse complement.
AGCCTCATGAGCCGGATGTAAACGACGTAATCAAGCTTTGTGATATGCATAATATCCCTATGGCAAGTAATCTTGCAACTGCAGAATTGATTGTATTAGCATTGGATAGAGGAGATTTAGACTGGCGTGAAATGTATAGATAAAATACCGATTTATTGCTGTGCAGCCTTAGCGGCGGCATCATTGCTTACCGGCTGCAAGGCGCAGGAACCAATTGTAGCCGATTATGAAAATGATAATTATAACCGCAGCCTGTATGAAGCACACCTATATACCGAGGATTTATGCGTCAGCAGTTCAGACGTACAGATAGAAGGCTTTGCTGGCGACTCTTCCCTGCGTGCGGCCGCCCTTTTTGACGTAGGCCGCCAAAAAGTCCAATATGCTTACAATATACATGAAAGGGTTTATCCGGCAAGCACTACAAAGATTTTAACTGCGCTGACCGCAATGAAGTCCTGCAGCATGGACGAGATTGTAACCGTAAGCAGTAACGGGGCGGCCTCCAGCTTTGCCGCAGATGCATCCGTCAGCGGGTTGAGAGAAGGCGACCAGGTTACAATGGAAGCGTTATTGAATGGACTGCTCCTTTGTTCCGGCAATGACAGCGCCGTAGCTATTGCTGAATATGTCGGGGGAAGTACGGAAGAATTTATGGCAATGATGAATGCCCAGGCACAAGAACTTAAAGCAAGCAATACGAATTTTGTAACCCCAAACGGTCTCCACGATGACAATCATTATACCACAGCATATGATTTGTACCTTATTTTTAACGAATGTATTAAGTATGAGGAATTTGTAAATATTATCAGTTCTTCCTCATATACTGCGGATATTACTGGTGCAGACGGAAACCAGCGGCAGGAAACTTGGGAGCCGACCAGCTTTTATGCAAGGGGAGAAGCGGCTCTTCCTTATGGTGCAGCGGTTATCGGCGGAAAGACCGGATATACCGGGGAAGCTGGCAATTGTCTGGTGCTTCTTGATCAGGATGATGCCGGTGGTTCATATATATCGATTGTCATGGGAGCGGATTCCAAACCGCTTCTCTATGAAGATATGAGCGCGATGATTAATCAGATACCTAATCTTCAATAAAAAAGAGGGGCAAAAACCCCTCTTATTATTGTTCGCTAGTGTGAATCCGTCCATACAGGCTGATAAGATAAAGTCCGCATAATCCAACAATCGCATAAACAATCCGCGAGAACCAGCTTAAGTTCCCGAATACAAAGGCTACTAGGTCAAAACGGAAAATTCCCACCAGCAGCCAATTGACTGCACCGATAATTACCAATGTTAATGCTGTATTATCAAACCATTTCATGAATATTCCTCCTTTACTGTGAGGATAGTATATACGGGAAATGTTGCGTTTATTCATTGAAAAAGGAAATTGTAATGTCAAACTTATATTATTCCTATTCTGATTATTTGAAAAAGAAATACCATGAAAAAGTCTATAAGCTTCCGATATCTTTGCCGGTAACATGTCCTAATAGGAAACAGGGAAAACACGGCTGTGTATTCTGTGCAGGGGCCGGCGCTGGATTTGAAGCTGAATATGACGGCGGTTCAGTTTCAGACCAGCTTTTGAAAACTAGAAGCTTAATAGAATCTAAATATCATGCACACAAATTTATTGGATATTTTCAGAATTATACAAACACTTATCTGCCGCTTGCAGATTTTAAGTCATATGTTACAGAGGCTGCTTCTACAAAGGATATTGTGGAGATTGCTGTTTCAACTAGGCCGGACTGCATCAGAGATGATTACTTGGAAGTTCTCTGTAATACAGCCAGAAATTATTCCGTGGAAATTACGGTAGAGCTGGGACTCCAGACTGCAAATTATCACACGCTTGCCCACATGGAACGGGGACACGGACTGGCAGAGTTTATCGACGCTGTAATGAGGATTCAACGGTTTGGTTTTGACATTTGTGCTCATGTTATTTTAAATCTTCCGGGAGATACGCTTGCAGATAGTATCGAGACTGCAAAGCTTTTATCCGCTTTAAAAATTCCGGTAGTAAAAATACATTCTCTTTATATTGCAAAAAACAGCTTATTGTGTGATTGGTATAAAGATGGTAAAATAGCTGTGTGTTCTAAAGAGGAATATTTGGAACGCCTGATACATTTTATAGAGTATCTTTCTCCGGAAACTGCCGTTGAACGGCTTTTTTCTAGAATTCCGGAGGAAGAATCGATCTTTAGCAACTGGGGAGTAAGCTGGTGGAAGCTTAGAGATGAATTTGAGGACAAGATGACAGAGAGGGAGAGCTTTCAGGGAAAGAAGTTCGATTATTTGAACGGTTCTGCACTGGAAGGATTATAATAGGGGAGGAAGAGGCATATTGGCGGGAAATGAACTGACAAATATAATGATTTATCAAAAAAAGCGAAGTATAAATATCGGCGTGATACTTTTCGGCGTTATATTTGTGTATCTTGTGATTACTGTATTGATTTATCTGACAGGCAGACATGTATCAATCTATGAGGTAAGAGAGGGTTCTATTCTGAAGGATACGGCATATACGGGCATCGTAATCCGGCAGGAACAGGTAGTTACTTCAGATGCAGAAGGCTATGTTAATTTTTTTGCGGTGGAAGGCAGCAAGGTAGGCAAAAAGACCAATGTGTATACGCTGTCTGCAAATAAGCTTGACCTTGATAACAGCGGGACAGATACCGGCGAAGTTTCGGACGAAACTGCGCTTACAGAATTGACAGCAGAAGACCAGTCCTTTATACTGCAAAAGGCACAGTCTTTTTCGGACAGCTTTAGGCCGGAGCAGTACAGCGACATCTATTTGTTTAAAGATTCTGTGACGAATGTGGTACAGACCAATTCTGCGCAAAGCCGTCAAGCAAAATTAAATACGCTTCTGCAGAATGGAACAGAGGGACTGACAGCATATCCGGCTGAAAAAGATGGTATTATTATTTATTCTATTGATGGTTATGAGAATCTAACCCTTGACCAGATTACGGAAGATATAATAGCCAAGACGGATTATGAGAGCATGGATTTAACCAATGATATGAAAGTATATGCCGGAGATCCGCTGTACAAAGTAATCACAAGCGATGAATGGACAGTTGCTGTGGAGCTGGATGATGAAATGGCCAAAGAATTGGCCGATAAGGAACACATTAAAGTGCGTTTTGCCAAGGACGGAGAAACTACATGGGCTTCTTTCGCTCTGTATAATACAAAAGATTCGAACCTTGGCTTCTTCACCTTTGACCATTCCATGATCCGGTATGCAACGGAACGTTTTCTTGATCTTGAGCTGATTCTTGAGGATGAAACCGGACTTAAGATCCCGAAATCCGCAGTTACCAAAAAGGAGTTTTATACGATTCCTCAGGATTATCTAACCAGAGGAGGTTCTGGCAGCGAGACTGGGGTTTTGGTTCAGGGGAGAAGAAATTCGGTTGAATTTGAACCTGCCACGGTATATTATCGTGATATAGAAACAGATATGGCTTATATCGACGTGAAAAGTTTCAAAAAAGGCACGGTGCTGGTTAAGCCGGAGTCTGACGATACTTATACGTTGGACAAGACAGCATCTCTGTCCGGAGTTTATAATATAAATAAGGGTTATGCCGTATTCCGACAGGTAAAAATCCTCTGTGAAAGCGAGGAATATTATATCATTTCCAACGGAAATGATTATGGACTGTCTAATTATGACCACATTGCACTTGACAGTGATACAGTAAGGGATAACGACATCATATTTTAAGGGGTGATAAGGATGCTTAAAAATAATTTCGAGGCAATAGAAGAGAAGATTCAGGCGGCCTGCAGACGGGCTGGCAGAAAGAGAGAGGATATTACACTGATTGCTGTAAGCAAAACAAAGCCTGTGGAAATGCTTCAGGAGGCATATGATTTGGGAAACCGCATATTTGGAGAGAATAAGGTACAGGAGATTGTAGACAAATACGACGCCCTTCCAAATGATATTTCATGGCATATGATCGGTCATCTCCAGCGGAACAAGGTAAAATACATTATAGATAAGGTAACGCTGATCCATTCGGTTGATTCTTTGCGTCTTGCAGAGACGATCGAAAAGGAAGCTACAAAAAAGGGAATTACAGCCGACATTTTAATAGAAGTAAATGCAGCGAGGGAGGATACTAAATTTGGCGTCCTGCCGGAAATGGCCGAAGAATTGGTTTCTGATATCAGCAATCTGCCTCATATAAGAATCAAAGGGTTGATGACCATTGCACCTTTTGTGGATAATCCGGAAGAAAATCGCATATATTTTCAGCGCTTACGTAACTTAGCTGTTGACATTGGGGAGAATAAGTCAGATAATGTTACTATGGGTGTGCTTTCAATGGGCATGACCAATGATTATGAGATTGCAATAGAAGAGGGAGCCACTATGATTCGGGTAGGTACCGGATTGTTCGGTGCTCGTGATTACAGATAAGTAGAAAACGCAAGATAGGAGAGATAGAATGGGAGTATTAGATAAGTTTCTTGATATCATGAAATTAAGCGATGATGACGATTACTATGATGACGACGATTTTTTCGATGATGAATATGATGACGACTACGATGACAGACCGGCAAAGAAAAGTCTCTTTGGCCGTTCAAAGAAGTCTGGCTATGATGATGACGACTATGACGATGTAAGGGATAACAAGCCTGCAAGGAGGCAGCCGCCGGCGGCCGGCGGCAAGATTACTCCTATGCGTCAGCCTTCAAGAAGGGCGTCGTCAAATGTAAGTATGGAAGTTTGTGTAATTAAACCGGCTTCTGTAGAGGATGCCCGCGAGATTTCCGAAACGCTTCTCAGCGGACGAACGGTTATCTTGAATCTGGAAGGATTAGACCTAGAGATTGCGCAGCGTATTATTGATTTTACATCCGGTTCAACCTTTGCGATTGACGGTAACCTGCAGAAGATTTCGAATTACATATTCCTTGTTACACCGACTAATGTGGATATCTCCGGAGATTTGCAGAATCTTCTAGGAACATCTATGGATGCTACACCGATAGGCGGCGGTTTTTAAATGACAAAAGAGGAAATTATGCTTGAAAAACGGCTGATTGAGCTGTCAAAAACAGCTTATCACCGCGATATAGTAACTTTTTCAGATTTTCTGAATTTAAATGAACTACACATTTTACATTCCATTCCAAAGGATTCGCTTTTATCTACGTATGAAACCTTCGGAGGGTATGAATACGCAGAGCGTCAGATGGTTGCTTTTCTACCTGGTGCTCTTTATTATACCGTAACATATCCGATCTGTATGCTTCAGGCAGCTCCCGCCAATGTAAAATATGCGGAAGAGCTTACGCATCGGGACTATCTGGGAGCTATTTTGAATCTGGGAATTGAGCGGAGCAAGATCGGCGATCTGGCTGTCAGGAACAAAGATTGTCTTATATTCTGCAGGGATAAGATAGCAGATTATATTATGGAACAGCTTATTAGAGTCCGGCATACCATGGTAACAGTTAAAAAGCTGGAATTAGAAGAACTGTCCTATAAGCCCGACCTTCAGGAAATGACCGGCACCGTTGCGTCTGTCCGGCTGGATTCAGTTTTGTCTATCGGTTTTCCCTTGTCGCGCAGCAAACTAACCGGATATATCGAAGGCGGAAAAGTTTACGTTAACGGGAAACTAATTACCAGCAATGGATATCATTTAAAAGAAAATGATATGATATCAGTAAGAGGAATGGGCAGGATTATCTATAGCGGAATTATTTCAGAAACCAGAAAAGGACGTTATTTTGTCCGTATCTATAAATATTAAAACAATATGTATATGCAAAAAAATAAGTTAAGTAAGGATATCGAATATGGCTTGGGATTATTTCAATAGAAAATCAAAAATAAAATCCTATATGACGGCTGGAGTCTTTACGGCTCTGGGTGTGCTGCTTGATCAGTGGACAAAATGGCTGGCTGTCTCCCATTTGAAAGGGCAGAAGCCAATCATCCTCATTGACCGTGTATTTCAGTTCTGTTATCTGGAAAATAAAGGCGCCGCTTTTGGGCTGTTTCAAAACCAGCAGCTTATTTTTTTGATCAATACGGCGCTTATTCTTACGGCTGTGGTTTATCTTTATGGACGGATTCTAGGAGATAAACGGTATCTGCCGCTCCGTATCTGCGGAATATGTATTTGCGCAGGTGCCATCGGCAATATGATCGACCGAATCAGACTGGGATATGTGGTAGATTTTTTCTATTTTAACCTGATAGACTTTCCCATTTTTAATGTGGCTGACATCTATGTAACATGTGCCGTGTTTGCATTGGCAGCCCTGATATTATGGTATTATAAGGAGGAAGATTTTGAGCGAATACTTCACCGTAGAAAATGAAACGGGAATGCGCATTGATAAATATCTGGCGCAGCACCTGCCGGATATTTCCCGTTCCCATATCCAGAAGTTAATGAAAGATGATCTAATTATGGTCAATCAAAAGCCTGTAAAAGCCAATTACAGGCTTTCGCTTTCTGACCGGATCCAAGTAGTAATCCCAGAACCCAAAGAGCCGGAAATTCTGCCGGAAAACATTCCTCTGGATATCCTTTATGAGGATCGTGATATTATTATTATAAACAAACCAAAACAGATGGTTGTGCATCCGGCTCCGGGCCATCCATCCGGAACCCTTGTAAATGCATTGATGTATCACTGTGGCAAGGAGTTGTCCGGAATCAACGGCGTAACGCGGCCTGGGATTGTACATCGGATCGATATGGATACGACAGGATCCCTTTTGGTATGCAAGAATGATATGGCACATCAGAAAGTGGCGGAACAATTGAAGGCTCATTCGATTACCCGGATTTATGAGGCGGTTGTCCACGGCAATATCAAAGAGCCGGAAGGTACTGTAAGCGCCCCTATCGGAAGGCATCCTACAGACCGCAAAAGAATGAGCGTCCATGCAAAGCAGGGGAGGAGCGCCGTCACCCATTATCAGGTACTAGAACGGTTCGGCGGGTTCACTTATATCCGGTGCCAGTTAGAAACCGGAAGAACCCACCAGATCCGCGTACACATGGCAAGTATCGGCCATCCTCTTTTGGGCGATATGGTATACGGTCCTGCCCGGTGTCCTGTGAAAGGGCTTCAGGGGCAGACTCTGCATGCAAAAACACTGGGAATCATCCATCCGCGTACAGGAGAATATCTGGAAGTACAAGCTCCTCTGCCAGAATATTTTGTAGATTTATTACAAAAACTATCTATAAAATAGGGCTGTTATAATAAGTTATTTACAAAAAATCTATACATTTAGCTATAAATCATTTATAATAAAAATAGAATGGTAGTCAAAGTGATTTTAAAGGAGCGTGAATGATATGGCTAAAACAAGTACGATTATAACAATAGGAAGACAATATGGAAGCGCCGGACGCGAGATTGGATATATTGTAGCTGAGAAACTGGGGATTAAGCTTTATGACAAAGAGATGCTGGACCGTGCGGCAAAGGACAGCGGCATTTGCCAGGAATTATTTGAAACCCACGATGAAAAGCCCACCAACAGTTTTCTGTATTCGCTGGTAATGGATACCTATTCCCTTGGATATTCTGTTGGGGGATATACCGATATGCCGATCAACCACAAGGTATTTCTTGCTCAGTTTAACTCCATCAAGAAGATTGCGGATGAAGGTCCCTGCATTCTGGTTGGAAGATGCGCAGATTATGCGCTTGAGGATTATCCCAATGTGCTCCGGCTGTTTATCCATGCCGATATGGAAGCGAAGATCCGCCGGATCGCAAGGAAATACGACCTGACAGATGCCAAGGCGAAAGACCTGATCCAGAAAACCAACAAGAAACGGGCAAGCTACTATAATTATTATACCAACAAACGCTGGGGGGATGCGGAGGGCTATGACGCCTGCTTAAACAGCTCCATGCTGGGATTAGAAGGAACCGCAGAGGCAATTATGAAACTGGTTGAATTAAAAGAAAGCGACAGGGATAAGAAATTGTAGATATAACTGGAGAACATTTGTATGAATATTCACAGAGGGATCTAATATGGAATATAGGAAAACCTACAAATTATTTGTTTTATGGATAATCGGATTTCTATTGATAGTCTTTGCGATTGCCCTGCAGGACTGGAACAATGACCTGCTTGCCAGAACCATATATCTCTGTGGGGCATTGGGTGTTGTGGGTTTATCACTCATGATTTACCGAACAGGTTATGTGTACTGGATCAACGGGATCAGCTATGAAGAAGCCCTTGAAGCTGGCGAAGAGAGACGGAAGCAATATGCATGGAACTATGTATCCATATTTAGTAAGTTTGCGCTTGTTTACCTGTTGTATGCGATGTCAGCCTGCTTTTTTCATTGGAGTATCTGGATAGATACTCCAATATTCTTAATAGGGATTATAATAAGCGCGGTATGGACTTCCAAGTATAAGCTTTAAGAGTAGGCCTGTTATCTTGTATGCGGAATACGCTCCGGCCATCCTTTGATGCTACCGTTTAATATCGCGGTAAACATGCGCTGCTTTACTCCGGGATGCTCCCGGTTCAATTCCGCTAGAAGCTCCTTCGCATACTGGCGCTTGGTGTAGCCGTCGATGGGGCATCGGCTGGTCGCCACAGGAAGGTTATATTTGTTCCGGAAACCGATAACATCCGCTTCATCTACAAACATAATAGGGCGGATCACGGTTAAGTCCATACGGTCCAGATATGTTCGCGGGGAAAAAGAATAAAACCGTCCTTCAAAAAACAGGGAAAGGATCATGGTTTCTATGATATCATCTTTGTGGTGCGCATAAGCCACTTTATTGCAGCCCATTTCTTTTACAGCCTGGTTCAGCGCGCCTTTGCGCATTTTGGCACAGAGAGAGCAGGGAGTTGGCTCTTTTCGTTCTTCAAATAAGATATGCGCGATATCCGTCTTGATAATCTGATATGGGACTTCCAGTTCCCTACATAGCTTTGATACCGGTGAAAAATCACATTCACTGTATCCTAGATCAATCGTTACCGCGCTCAGTTCAAAAGGCTTCGGATAAAAACGCTGAAGCCCTTTTAAAGCATAAAGCAGAGTAAGACTGTCCTTGCCGCCGGAAATCCCTACGGCGATGTGATCACCCTCATTTATCATCTGATATTCGTCAACCGCTTTTCTTGTATAGCTTAATAATTGTTGTAATTTCATAGCTGCGAACCCCTAACTTTCTCTTAATTTGACAGCAGAGGCTGCCAGACGGCGCCGGTCCTCGTCGATCGCCGCGTAATGCTTCTTGGTAGTATTCACGTCTTTGTGCCCTAATACATCTGCTACCAGATAAATATCACCGGTTTCCCGGTACAGGGAGGTGCCGTAGGTACTGCGCAGCTTATGAGGTGTAATTTTTTTATTCGGCGTTACCTGACGGGCGTATTTTTTTACCATATTTTCCACAGCCTGCACACCCATACGACGGCGCTGAGTGGAGAGAAACAGAGCATTCTCATGGCCGGAGAGGGGAGCAGCGCCCTTGCGGCTGCCTTCCATATAATCTCTCAGGGCCTCCGCCACCTCGTCTCCAAAATATACAACCATCTGATTGCCGCCCTTACGGGTAACGGTTATTCCGTTATTTTTAAAATCTACGTCGTTCAGATCCAGTCCTACGCATTCCGATACACGTATTCCGGTCCCTAACAGTAATGTGAGAATAGCAATGTCACGCTGTTTTGTCTTATTATAATAGGTAAGCGCTTGTCCCGTTAATGTATTTCCTGCAGATTCCACATAATCAAGCAGCATGGCTACCTCGTCCGTGTCCAGACGGATAATCGCTTTATCGTGCTGTTTGGGCATCTCCACCAGCAGGGTGGGATTTTTAGTGATAATCTGATGCTTATAATAATAGCCATAATAGCTTCTAAGCGCAGACATCTTTCTAGCAAGACCTTTTTCACCATTGGTCATCCATTCGTCATCCTCACGTTTATAAACCTTTAAATACTCCATGTATTCTTCAATATCTACCGGTTCTAGCTGTTCCAAATCTTTGGGTGTAAATTGTTTGATAGAATAATTTCGGTATATTGGATTGTTCTCCATCAAATAGTGATAAAATACCCTGATATCATAGGCATAATTTATTCTGGTTCTAATTGAAGATGTCGGTTCAATGGATCGGAAATAGTCCCTTGCAAATTCCGGGAGCGTCTTTAGGATTTCTCGCAGACGAAGCGTATAATCCATATTTGTTTGTTCATGATAGGTTTTTTCATGGGCCATAATACAAAACCTCCTTATTCTTATAAAAATATATACATCTTTTGGAAAAATCGGTATTTTACGTATAGATTGATTCCTATTATATTGCTGCTTCCGTGATTTGTCAATAGTTTTTCTAATTCTAAAAGTTGCGAACGTATTTTCTAAACATTTGTTTGCTTTTTTTTAGAAACTGTGTTATTATAGGTTTAGGATAATAATTCATGCAGACATAGAACTTATATAATTAAAAAGCATGAATCTTATCAATATTGTTAATTAAGAAGGGAGATATTTATATGTCACGAGGTAAGATTTCAGCAAAGCAAAAAGAGATTTTAGAATATATTAAGGCGCAGATTTTAGAGCGGGGATTTCCACCGGCGGTACGCGATATATGCGAGGCAGTTCATTTGAAGTCCACTTCTTCTGTTCATTCCCATCTGGAAACTCTAGAAAAGAATGGATACATAAGAAGAGACCCTACCAAGCCTCGTGCAATCGAGATTTTAGATGATACGTTCAATCTCCTGCGCCGTGAAGTGACGAATGTTCCGATCATAGGCCGGGTTGCAGCAGGCGAACCGATTCTAGCTGATCAGAATATCGAGAATTATTTTCCAATTCCCATGGAGATGCTTCCGAATACTCAGACCTTTCTTCTGAAGGTCCATGGAGAAAGTATGGTGAATGCCGGCATTTTAGACGGCGATATGATACTTGTTGAGGAACGGCAGGCAGCCTCCGACGGCGACATGGTGGTTGCGTTAGTCGAGAATGAAGCAACTGTTAAGACATTTTATAAAGAAGACGGATATATCAGACTTCAGCCGGAGAATGACTTCATGGATCCCATTATTGTAGACGATGTTTTGATTGTCGGAAAGGTAATCGGTGTATTTCGTTTTTTCTAAGGCTTTCATTGACATTTTTCATATGTAATCCTTATATATTCCATATGCAGACATCACAGGATTCAGGTGATTATATCCTGAGTCCTGTGATGACGCACCATATTGTGCATGATAAAATTATCTTAAATATTTAGAACTAATTTAGAAAATTACTGTTTTGGAAAGCTTACATCATTTACAATTATTTCAGCGATCTGATCGGTCTCTACCAGCCGGTTGAACGTCGTCTTATACCACTTATCCGTTCCAAGTACATAACCGCTGTTAGCAATATTATCTGTTTCATCAAATACGATATAGCTGCTTCCATCTTTATATTTTATTTCCAAATGCTTCATATAATATGGATCTGCTGCTTCTTCGTCTGAGAGTCCCAATCCTTTTGACATATCAATGCACATGGAAACTGGAGAATATTCAAGATATCCATTGCTGCCTAGATCAATACATTGAACGGGAATCTGTCCCTTATTGGTAAGAGTAATCCGTTCCGTTTCTGTCTGATTCCGCCATTCCTGTTCTTTTGCTTCATCGGTCATAACATCTAATTCTCTCATAGGTCCCGGATATTTATCAATCACAAGCTCTATAGGACTTTCCTCTGCCACTTCTTCCGGCCAGAGAATATAAGAAGAACAATATAGCTTTTCTTCAGTACTTTTTTCCATATCTATATAGGTATTGTCGGCGCCTACAATCTTCCCGGCTGCTTCTATCCGAAAATAAAAATCTGAGTCCTCTGTAAAATACGCTCCTTTTGTAAGATTTGTATTCATATCACCGGTAAGAGCTGTTACGCCTCCTTCTCTCTCTAGAGTAAAATACATCAGCGCTCCATTTTTATCATAGGCAAAACTTTGTATGGTCAGAGTATGTTCCCCAATTTTTGTTAGGATGGGCTCATCCATGACCCATTGTCCCAGCAGCTTTTCTGCTTTTTCTCCGTCTACGGGAACATATTCCTTAGAAGGTATGTCAACAGCTACTGATTTACCCTTGCCGTCGTCTATCTCCGTATGAATAACATCTGTTGATTTCTTTGTCTCATTTCCAAACATTCCTTCAAAAAATCCTGACTTTACTGATGCATATACTACGCCTGGTATTCCAAGGCAAATAATTGCTGCCATAACAGCGGCGATACGCAGATTTTTCCTATAATGTTTTCTCTTCGATAAAGTAAGATGCTTTTTTTCCAATATGTTATAAGTATCCTGAAGTCTTTGATTTACAGTATCGGATACCTGAATTTCACGTCCCAAAATATCCCGCAGTTTTTTTTCTGATATTCCCATATAGAACCTCCTTGCTATAAATTATACTTATTGAACTACTAATGTTCAATAAGGTATAAAAAACTAGTAACATAAGATATGCTTTAATTTATCCCTGCCTCTTCTGAGTTTGCTTTTTACTGTATTTTCGTTCATACTTAGAATCTGTGCAATTTCGCTTGTTCGAAATCCCTCTCCATAATACAGTAAAAATATCATGCGGTAGTCCTCCGGAAGTTCCCCGATCAATTCATAAAATTCCCGGTCATCTCTGGGCTCCGCGCTGCCTTCCCGCTCAATTTGATCTGAAACAAAACACCGCTTTTTTTGTCTCAGTAAATCATTGCAGTGATTAATTAGAATTCGTGTAATCCAAGTCTTAAAATAGGATGCAGTCCTTAATTCATGGATATGCTCATAAGCTGAAAGAACCGTATCTTGTATTGCATCTGCAATATCCTCCTCATTTCCCAGATAGCTTTTTGCAATCTTGTATAGATTATTTTTATTCTTTTCTATCAGATGTACAAATGCATCCATATCTCGTTTTTGTGCGCGTTTTACAAGTAATGTATCCAATAGCCTTCCTCCCTTCTACAGCTTTTTCACTTATTAGACGATAGACTTTTGTATTTGGGTGCAATGACTTTATTTTTTATTGGCATAAATTATTTATGACTACTATTTTTAAGCAAATCGGCTAGTATTATGATTTGTGATACAGAGTATGCTCTAAATTTTAAAGAGTGCGATCTGTAAAATAAAAGTGCAAATTAGAGCGTGCTCTGCTTTTTGCGTTTTCTGCAAAAAAAGAACGCAGATATTAAAGATATTTTTCAAATCTGCGTCTTTTGATTTTATTTCTTTGCCATTTTTACAGACTTTGTCTTGTTATCTCTGTCCCGTCATGCCAAAGATGTTCCAAATTATAGAAACTCCGGCTTTCTTTCTCAAATATATGAACAATAATATCCGTATAATCTAACAACACCCAAGGACTATGACCGCCGCCCTCTCTCTGTTTCATGGAAAAATTTTTCTTATGCATCTGCTCTTCTACATTGTCTACCAATGCACTGACCTGATTGCTGTTATTTCCGGTTGCAATAATAAAGTAATCGGCTATCACTGAAACCTGTGATATGTCAATAATTTTAATATCAATTCCTTTCTTTTCCTCTAATGCGTCATACGCGGTACGCGCCATTTCCTTTGCTTGATTCATAGCTTTCCTCCTGATTATCTACTCGTCTAAATCTTTATAATATCGATAAGTTCTTTCTGTAATCGGATCCAACGGAATGTTTCTGGATTCCAGATATATCAGAGAATCCTCCAGAATCCTGCAGACACACGAATCCAGATCCTGAAACGCAAGCTTTCGCACAATATTCATATTTGGTAGTTCCAGCCTTCCGGGTTCAATGTAATCTGCAATGTAAATAACTTTGTCCAGCGGACTCATTGCCGGTCTTCCGGTAGTATGGCATCGGATTGCGCAAAGAATGTCTGCGTCATCTATATGATATTTCTTCTCCGCATAAAAAGCGCCAAGCTTGGCATGCAGCAAACCCGGATTTGCATATTCAACCTCTGAAATCCAAATATGATTTTTTTTGCAGAGCTTTATCTTTTTTTCCGGCGGAATACATTTTGCACAGTCATGTAAGAGTCCTGCAGTCAATGCTTTCTCTAGATTAACACCATGGCACATTGCAAGCGCGCCTGCCGTATACATGACGCCTAGAGTATGCTGATATCTGTCTTCGTCCAGGTATTTTTTAATCTTTTTCTGCATTTTAGCAAGTCTTTCCTTCATCCGTTTCACATCTCCTCAAATCTATATTAGAAAAAATACTAATTTCTATATAAATGATGGCTGATAATATACTCTTCCACTGCTTTTGGAACCTCTGCGGCAATTGACTGGCCATCCTTACACATCTGCCGGAGCTTTTGAGATGCCGTAGCGGTTACAGGTGTAACCAGAAGCCGGATATCAGCCTGATATTCATGGTTCAGTTCTCTAATCTTTGCCTCCATCTGGTCATGCCGGTTCATCTTATCTCTGCATGCCGCAAGGACTGTACAGGTTCGTAAGAGACGTTCCGGATGAACCCAGCTTTTCAGTGCAAATAGAGAATCTGCACCGATGATAAAGTAAAAATGATGCGTTGGATAGACCGCCCGAAAATGCTCCATAGTCTGATAGGAATAGGAAATCTCTCTTCGCCTGCTCTCATATTCCTCCAGCCGGAACGCAGGATTACCAGCAATTGCAAGCCGCACCATATCAGCTCGTTTTACTGCGTCGGTTCTGCCTTTCTGATACTGTTTGTGCGGCGGATTACCGTTCGGCATAAACCAGACTTCATCTAAAGAATATGCTCTGTAGGCATATTCCGCCAGCATCAAATGCGCATTGTGAATAGGGTCAAACGTACCGCCCATGATTCCGATTTTCATAGTGCCCTTTCTTTACGCCGCAACTATTTACATAAAATAATTATGGCAACTCAATCTTCTTTTTCTCTTTTTTTCCTTCTTTGTAAAGTACAATCTTTTTGCCAATGACCTGTACCACCTGCGAGTGCGTACGCTCGGCAAGAACCCCGGCCAGTTCTTTTGCGTCGTCCCCGCAATTCTGCAGAACACTGATCTTTATCAGCTCTCGGGCTTCTAACGCCTCGGAAACTGCCTTTGTGACCTCAGGGGTCATACTGTTCTTGCCAATCTGCAGAATCGGCTCCATCGTCATTGCCAGACTCTTTAAATAGGCTCTCTGTTTTGTAGTCATTACCTGTTCCTCGCTTTTTTATGATCATCCGCATAATCATCTTGCTGTTTCCATGCGGATGCTTCTTTATTTATAATAGTCAAACTGAAGGCCGTACATCCGCACGGTATCCCCTTCTTCAATACCTGCCGCTTCTAATTCCTCCAGAATCCCGGTGTCTTTTAGGAACTTCTGGAAAAATGCAAAGCCCTTTTCCGTATCCAGATTGGTATATCCCAGCATTTTCTCAATCTTAGGACCTTCCACCACATACATGCCGTCTTCTTTTTCCACAGTAAAGGGCAGATCCACATAGATCAGCTCATCTTCCGGGAAGTATTCCTGCTGGAAAATAACCGGGGCATCATCTAACTCTTTCAAACGGCAGGATACATGGTAGAGCAGCGCATTCAGTCCTTCGCCGGTCACCCCGGATATCGGAAATACCAGATAGCCTTCCGGTTCAAATTCCTGCTGCAGCCTCCAAACCGGATCGGTTCCGTCATCACGATAGATCGCATCGATCTTATTTGCCGCGATCACCTGCGGTCTTGCGGCAATCTCCGGATTATACGCTTTAAGCTCTTCATTGATCTTGCGGATATCCTCTACCGGATCGCGTCCTTCAGTTCCAGCCGCGTCTACTACATGGATAATCAGCTTCGTACGTTCAATGTGGCGCAGAAATTCGTGGCCAAGTCCCACCCCTTCCGACGCCCCCTCGATCAGTCCCGGAATATCTGCCATCACAAATCCGCGGCCGTCCGGCAGGTCTACAACACCTAGATTCGGGTTCAGCGTCGTAAAGTGATAGTTGGCGATCTTAGGCTGGGCGTTGGTAACTCTTGAAAGAAGCGTAGACTTTCCCACATTCGGGAAGCCCACAAGCCCTACGTCTGCAATGACCTTCAGTTCCAGATTTACCCATAGCTCCTGACCCGGCTGACCCGGCTGGGCATATTTGGGGATCTGCATGGTTGCCGTTGCGAAATGCTGGTTGCCAAGACCGCCCCGGCCGCCCTTTAGGATAACCTGCCGCCGGTTTTCCCCGGACATATCTGCGATCACCTTGCCGGATTCAGATTCTTTGATCACCGTTCCTTGCGGAACCCTCAGTATAATATCCTCTGCATCCTTTCCGTGGCAGCGCCGTTTGCCGCCCTGCTCTCCGTCTCTTGCGGCAAATTTTCGCTTATGACGGAAATCCTGAAGAGTATTTAAGCCCTCGTCCACCTCAAAGATCACATCGCCGCCCCGGCCGCCGTCGCCGCCGTCAGGCCCCCCGTTAGGGACATACAGTTCTCTGCGAAAGCTGACGTGTCCGTCGCCTCCCTTTCCTGATTTAATAAATATCTTTGCCCTGTCTGCAAACATGTTAAAATCCTTTCTGCGAATCAACTAGAAGCCGCCGGTATCTGAGTTCCCATCCATCTTTACTTTCCGTACTCCCGTCTGCCTGTCTGCCTGCTCTGCGGCAGCCGGGGTAACTCAGTCCGTATAACAATAAAGTGCTGTTCCACAACTGAATTCAGTCATTTCGCAGCACTTTTAAGTCACCTCATTCAAACTATTCTGCAACTGGATAGATAGAAACCTGTTTCTTATCTCTTCCTTTTCTCTCAAAACGTACAACGCCGTCAACCAGTGCGAATAATGTATCGTCGCCTCCGCGGCCTACATTTGTTCCCGGATGAATCTTTGTTCCGCGCTGTCTGTAGAGAATGTTGCCAGCCTTAACAAACTGTCCGTCTGCTCTCTTGGCACCTAATCTCTTAGACTCGGAGTCACGTCCGTTCTTGGTAGAACCTACTCCCTTTTTATGAGCGAAATATTGAAGGTTTAATTTCATCATGGTCGTTACACCTCCTCAAATGATAACTGAATATATTCTTCGTAGTCCCCGTTCTCTGCCATGCTCTCAATGCCAAGGATCATAGCGGAGAACAGCAGTCCGGTCTGCTCGGACGGAGCATCCTTTAACCTGCAGTCGATCAACCCTTCCTCTTCGTCTGTAACCAGCGAAACGGCTGCGCCTGTCAGCTTCTCAATCGCGTTGCAGGTATTGATGACCAGTACAGATACGGCGGCACAAACAAGATCCTCGCCTGCCTGCGCGTAATCTGCATGTCCGATTGCAGTAAAACCGATGCATTCTTTGTTCTTGTTACGATAAATCGTTACATGCGTCATGAAAAATCTCCGGATTATGCGTTGATCTTGTCAATCTTCACAGCGGTATACTGCTGTCTATGGCCGTTCTTCTTATGGTATCCGGTCTTTCTCTTGTACTTGTAAACGATTACTTTCTTAGCTTTGCCGTTCTCAACAACGGTCGCGTCAACAGTTGCGCCCTCAACGGTAGGAGCACCAACCTTGAGCTCGGAATCGCTTACTGCAAGCACTTGGTCAAATGTATAAGTCCCGCCAGCCTCTACACCAAGCTTTTCCACTTTAATGATATCGCCTTCAGATACTTTGTACTGTTTACCACCTGTTGCTATAATTGCGTACATATAGCACCTCCTATTATCATTACTCGCCAATTACGGTGACTGTCCCAATTGGTACAGCACTTGAAACCTCATTGTGCGGCATACCTCGTTATACTAACATACATATCCAATAAATTCAAGTGTTTTTCCGATTTCTACACAAATTATTAAATGTTGATCAGACTACAAAAGCTGGATTCCGTGACTCTCGGCCGCCTGCAGCATTTCCTCCGGCCAGATGGAAGACTGCACCTCCCCGATATGGGCCTTTCTCAGATAATACATGCAGATTCGGGACTGTCCGATTCCGCCGCCGATGGTATAAGGAAGTTCCCCATTAAGAAGGGATTTCTGGAAATCAAGTTCACTTCTCTCCTCGCAGCCCGCCGCCTTCAATTGTTTTGCCAGAGATGCTTCATCTACGCGGATCCCCATGGAGGACAGCTCCAGCGCAATGTCAAGCACCGGATAATATACGATAATATCTCCGTTTAAATCCCAGTCGTCATAATCCGGAGCTCTGCCGTCATGCCGTTCCCCGGAAGACAGCACCTTGCCGATCTGGGATACAAAGACAGCACCCTTTGCCTTGGCATACTCATGCTCCCGTTCCTTTGCAGTCAGATCCGGATACAGGTCTAAAAGCTCCTGGGAAGAAATAAAGGCAATATCATCCGGAAGCATTGCTTCTATGTAATTGTACCGTCTCGCCATATAGTCTTCCGTATCCTTTAAGGCCGCATATACCTTCCTGACAGTATACTGCAGCGTCTCCATATTGCGCTCTTCTTTAGAGATTACCTTCTCCCAGTCCCACTGATCCACATAGATGGAATGGATATTGTCTGTGTCCTCGTCCCTGCGGATTGCGCTCATGTCCGTATATAAGCCTTCGCCCGAATGGAAGCCGTATTTTTTCAGGGCATAGCGTTTCCATTTTGCAAGGGAATGTACGATCTCCGCCGTATCGTCGTCCTGCTCCTTAATCCCAAAAGCCACCGGCCTCTCCACGCCGTTTAAGTTATCATTCAGCCCGCTCTCCGGCTTTACAAAAAGCGGCGCCGAAACCCTTGTTAAATGGAGGGATTTTGCAAGGGCGCTCTGGAAATGATCCTTTACCTCCTTGATCGCCACCTCCGTTTCTCGTATGGTAAGGGGGGATACATATCCCTCCGGAGTCATGATTTCTGCCATATTCTTTGTCTCCCTTCTTATTCTGCGTTATGAACCGGGATTTTCATGCCCAGCAGCCTCTCAGCATTGGTATGGAATATCATCTGTTTTTCTTCTTCCGTCAGTGGAAGCTCATTCATATGCTCTACAAATGCGCTCTGGTCTCCCCATGGCGAGTCCGTAGCAAAGAGAATCCGAGGGATCCCCTGTTTTCTCAGAATCCTCATAAACTGTTCATCTTTGATATAGCCGAACACCACGCCGGTATCAAACCATGCAGGAATTCCCAAAAGATACTGTTCCACAGCGTCCCACATGAAAAAGCCCCCCATATGCGCCAAAACCAGCTTATCCGGTCTTACGTCATCGAACATATTCACCACCCGGTCCGGTGTACAGTGCGTCAGTTCCTTGTAACCCGGATCAAACCCCGCGTGAACGCTGACGATCAGTCCCAGCTCGCTGGCATATGAAATGATCCGCTTGTACCGGATGTCGTCAATAAAGGTCTGCTGGTAGTCTGGGTGGAGCTTAATCCCCTTGAATCCATGTTCCTTTAAATATGTAAGCTCCCCCTTGTAATCAGCGGTGTCCGGATGAATGCCCCCAAAGGATAAGAGCCTATTCTCTCCCCTAAACTGCTCCGCAAAACGATTGATGGAAGCAAACTGCCCCGGCCTTGTAGCCACCGGGAGAATAATTGAACAATCAATGCCCGCTCGTTCAGAGGATTCTCTTAAACCAGCAGCCGTCGCATCCGTAAAGGGAAAGGATTCGCAGTTTACCTGCAGCATTGCCAACGTACTTTTTGCTATTTTGTTTGGAAATATATGTGTATGAAAATCTATCATTGCTTATACCTGTATCGTTACAAAAATATCATAAATCGCCTTAATTGCATTATTAAAATCGTGATTGCGCACGCCGATGATAATATTTAACTCGCTGGAACCCTGGTCAATCATGCGTACATTCACATTGGCATGTGCCAATGCGGAAAAGATTCTTCCAGAAGTTCCCCTTGTAGATTTCATGCCCCGGCCTACAACTGCAATCAGCGCAAGATCGGATTCCATTTCTACCAGATCCGGTTCTACTGCCCGGTGGATTCCCGCAAGAACCTTCTGTTCTTTCTCCTCAAATTCGTCCTGATGAACAAGGATTGTCATAGTATCAATCCCGGAAGGCATATGCTCAATGGAGATGTTATTCTTTGCAAACACATCCAGAACCCTCATACAGAAACCAACCTCTGCGTTCATCATTGCCTTTTCAATGGTGATAGATGCAAAATCCTTCTTTCCGGCAATACCGGTAATGGTAAACCGAGGTTTCCGGCAGGTAGCCTCTACAATCAGAGTACCTTTATCCTCCGGCAGATTGGTGTTGCGGATATTAATTGGGATTCCTTCTTTTCTGACAGGGAATATGGCGTCCTCATGAAGCACAGACGCGCCCATGTAGGAAAGCTCCCGAAGCTCCCGGTAAGTAATCACGTCGATGGCCTTGGGATTCTTCACCACTCCCGGATCTGCAATGAGAAATCCGGAAACATCGGTCCAGTTCTCATACATATCCGCATGGACTGCCTTTGCAACGATGGAACCGGTCACATCCGAGCCGCCTCTTGAGAAGGTCTTTACCCGCCCGTCCGCTGCCATACCGTAGAAGCCGGGAATTACTGCCCTTTCCGTGTGCGCCAGTCGTTCGGAAAGAACGCTCTGGGTCTTTGCTCCGTCGAAATTGCCGTTTTCATCGAAGAAAATCACTTCCGCCGCGTCGATAAATTCGAAGCCCAGATACTCTGCCATAATCATTCCGTTTAAATATTCTCCTCTGGAAGCGGCATAGTCCCTCCCCACTTTCTTGCTGAAGTTCTCTCGTATTACTTTAAATTCTTCCTCAAGGCTTAGGCTCAGCTCCAGTCCGTCGATGATCTCCTGAAATCTGGCTTTGATCTGTGCAAGCTCCGCCTCGAACTTCTTCTCCTGAATCGCCAGATGATAACAGCTATAGAGCATATCCGTTACCTTGGTATCCTTTGGGAATCGTTTTCCCGGCGCGGAAGGGACCACGTAGCGTCTTGCTTCCTCCTGCCGGATGATTTTTCCTACCTTCTGAAATTGTTCCGCGCTGGCAAGGGAACTTCCTCCGAATTTCACAACCTTCTTCATATCTTAACCTCCGTAATAATCTGCTATGCGGATCACATCGCCAAATTCTGCATCAGTGGCTCTCTTCAAATCTTCCGGCGCAAGGCTAAGCTGCATGCCGATTTTTCCGCCGCTTACATAAATCTGTTCAAACGCCCTCGCACTTTCCTGTATAACGGTGGGGAATTTCTTCTTCATGCCGATGGACGTACATCCGCCCCGGACATATCCTGTCACTAAAGTCAGCTCCCTTAAGGGCAGCATCTCCAGAGACTTCTCCCCTACCGCTTTCGCAGCTTTCTTAAAATCAATCTCTTCCTCTATCGGAATTACAAATACATAGTGGCCGCCGCTTTTCCCGGTGGTAACGATGGTCTTAAAGACTCGTTCGTGATCTAGCCCTAACTGGTCCGCTGTATGAATTCCATCCGAAAATTCATCGCATTCATAGGTCTGATAAGTATATGGGATTTTCATGCGGTCCAAAATACGCATGGCGTTGGTCTTTACTTCTTTTTTACTCATATTCATCCCTCCGTATTCATTGGTTCCTACGAAGCAGCAAGCGGGGCAGCCGTGCCTGCATGGATATCTTGCGGCTGCCTCAGGCGGCCTTCTTCCAGACAGCAAGGTCTGGCTCTTCTAGTTTTTTATCATACCACTATGCTAAAGTAAAGTGCAAGAACAAAAGATACTGCATGAGACAAATTTTGTATTTTTGTATTATTATACACAAAACGTCTGATTTGCAGTATCTTTTACGACATATTATACAATTGTGGGAGCCTCATCTTCCACCGCGGACAAGAAGGCTCTCATGACTGTCTGCTTAAAGGCTTCTGCCCGCAGGATCACACTCCCATCCCAAGCTTTCTAAGGGAACAAATCCTGCATCGTCTTCCTTCGGATTTTTTGCATAGAGATCCCTTCTGTGGTAATGAAGCTTCATATCTTCTTCCTTTATAAAGGACAGGAAGGTATCCATCACAAGCTCCGGCTTTAGATTTGCCTCGCTTCCCGCCGCAAGCATCAGACATATCCCCGCCGGTTCCATATGGAAATCATAGATCATCGGCCGGATGTCTACCTCTTTCTCGCTCCGCTTGGTTTTTTTCAGCACAACAATCTCCGGCTGAGCAAGAAATGCGCCAATCTGTGCTTCCCATGTCGCCGGAAATACCGGCCGGATACAGTTGTACTCCCTGAGGGCAGATTTTTCTGCTTCTTTTGGCAGAACCAGATACTCTGCCGCCGCCAGAATCGTCATGCCGCTGCTTTTCTTATCTTCCTGAATCTGCCGGAAGCTCACCACGTCGATTCCTTCCGCCATTGTCTGATTCAGACGGGCAAGGGCATCTTTTGATGAAACCTGCTCCGCCAGTTCCACGTCCAAATATTCCCCCTCGCTGGTGATGCCAAGGCCCAGAGGCTGGGCGAAAGACATGATCATATGAGGGCTGTAGCCGGAGGTAAAGGCGATGGGGATTTCCGCCCGCCGCATAGCCTTCTGGAAGAAACGCATCACATCCAGATGGCCAAGGAATTTTAATACGCCGTATTTCCGAAATTTAATTCTTGCTTTCAACGCAGACGCCTCCTTTCCAGACAGCCGCCCCGCAGCCAGAGCATTTAGACCGGCAGTTAGGGGTAACTTCGGCCTTCATAGCCCGCTCCCATTCCTTTCTTAAGAACTCTTTCGTCACGCCGATATCAATGAAATCCCATGGGAAGATTTCGTCTGCCTTCCGTTCCCTAAGATTATAAAATTCTATATCGATACCAGTATTTTCAAATGCCTTCATCCATTTTTCATTGTCAAAACACTCGGTCCATGAATCATAAATACAGCCAAGCCGGTACGCCTCCTCGATCACCGCCCCTGTCCGCCGGTCTCCTCTTGCAAATACGCCCTCCAGGACAGTCACCTCTGCGTCGTGCCAGTTATAACGCAGGCTTTTCTTATTTAACTGGTTTAAAAATGCATGCTTTACCACCGCCGCTCTGGCAATGTATTCTTCATTGGTAAACATACGCGCCCACTGGAATGGAGTGAAAGGCTTGGGGATGAAAAAGGAAGAACTTGCAGTGATCTGGCATTTCCCGTTTCGCTGCTCTTTTGGAATTTCGTAATAGCGCCTTGCCACCCGGTCCGCAAGCGACGCAATCGCCTCCATGTCCTCTTCCGTCTCAGTAGGAAGCCCCAGCATAAAATAAAGCTTCACCTTATTCCAGCCGCCCTCAAATGCCTGTCCGGCTCCATGGATAATATCTTCTTCCGTCAGTCCCTTATTGATCACATTGCGCATTCTCTGGGAACCGGCCTCTGGCGCAAAGGTCAGGCTGCTCTTGCGCACATCCTGTATCCGGCTCATCACATCCAGTGAAAATGCGTCGATTCTCAGCGACGGCAGGGAAATATTGATTCCCTTCCCCTTACATTCTTCCATCAAAAAGTCTACCAGTTCTTTCAGCTCGCTGTAATCGCTGGTGCTCAAGGAGCTTAAAGAAATTTCCTCATGACCGGTACTCTTTATCATCTGATATGCGTATTCCTTTAGCTGCTCCACATCGCGCTCCCTGGTGGGCCGGTAAATCATTCCCGCCTGACAAAACCGGCATCCACGGATGCAGCCTCTCTGCACCTCCAGAACCACCCGATCCTGCGTCACCTTAATATAAGGTACCACCGGATCCTTTGGATAGGGGGTGTCCGCCATAGTTACCGCCGCCTGCTTTTTCACCCGCTCCGGCGCTCCCGGATAGACCGGATAAACCTTGGCGATGGTTCCATCCTCATGATACTCCGTCCGATAGAAGGAAGGAACGTAAATTCCTTCGACCCGGCAGGCCATTTCCAGAAATTCCTTCCGGCTGCCGCCCGCCTGCTTATTTGCTTTATATGCATCCAAAAGCTGATCGTATACCGTCTCTCCCTCCCCGATGTAAAACAGGTCGAAAAACTCTGCCAAAGGCTCCGGATTATAGGCACAGGGGCCTCCGCCGATGACAATCGGGTCAGAATCCGTCCTCACATCTGCATGAAGCGGGATCCCAGACAAATCTAGAATCTGGAGTATATTGGTATAACACATCTCATACTGGAGAGTAATTCCCAGAAAATCAAATTCTTTCACCGGGTCTTGGGATTCCAACGCGAACAGAGGGATCTTTTGCTCCCTCATAACCGCGTCCAGATCCACCCATGGGGAATATACCCGCTCGCACCACACGTCCTCCCGGCGATTGAACATATCGTATAAGATCTGGATGCCAAGGTGAGACATGCCGATCTCATAGACGTCCGGAAAACACATGGCGAAGCGGATATCGATGCTTTCCGGGTCTTTCATGACGCTGTTGACCTCTCCTCCGATATAGCGGGCAGGCTTCTCGATTTTTAGTAATATTTCATCATTTAAGGCTAGTTTTCTCATAGGTTTCCTTTCAGTTTTTGTATAGATCGTTCTCTTATTACGACTTCTATTTAATGCTGGTATACGATTTTATCTGTTTTCTGCCTCAGATTCTATTCCTATTCATTATAGCAACTAAGCAGCCGCATTTCCATCATCGTTATAAATCAATATTTATTTCATACTTATCATCAATAAACACAATATTTACATTATGCTTTTTTGCAAGTCCTAAAAACTGCACATTATCTTCTAAAACACTTTCCATAGTACACCCATCATCATCTATACGATTTTCTACAGCACTTGCATATTTTTTATATCGTCAAAATGCTTTCTAATATAGTTTTCACTCATCACAAGGCAGTAATATCTGATACTATCAAGATATTCTTTTGCAAAATCATTTGCCCAGCCAAAAGAGATATAACACCCTTCAATAATAAGGTTTTGCTTATTCTCTATGGCGGTCTTAATCATTTCACGAACAATAGGCCACAGATACTCTGTGAGCTTATCGTCATCTTCGGGTGTGAGTTTGGTATATCCGCTACGAATTAAACCCATTTTCAAATGATCTATTGAAAAATAGGGATATTTATATTTTTCGAGTAATTTTTGTGCAAGAACTGTTTTGCCTGTATGCGATGCACCTGTTATTAAAATAATCATCATTTTCTCCATTCTAAACAGAAAATCATCTGTTTTTTTCCATAAAGAAATTTGTAAGAAAAATTCCTTGTCGTTCTACCTGCTGTTCCTTAACAATCTTATAACCTCTTTTTTCAAAAAAAGGCTTTGCCGTAATAGAAGCAAAGGTAGTAAGATCTCCTTTAACAGTTTGCTCCAGTTGATTGCAAATAGCAGTTGCAATACCTTTCCCCTGATAATCGGCATGAACAAACAAACGGTCTAGATAACCATCTTTATCTATGTCCCCGAAGCCTACAATGATTTCATCATCAACTGCAACAATACTATAATGCTCTTGAAGTGTCTGGTTCCATTTTTCTAAATCCGCTTGTCCTGTTGCCCATACATCTAATTGCTCTTTTGTGTAATCTTTCGCATTTACTGTGTGGACTGTATTATAAAATAGTTCTGTAATTTCTTTGCAGTCGGATATTTGATATTCTCTGACAAACATTTTTTATCTCCTTACATTCCGATTTGCTACTTTATTATATATCCAATTTTAAAAAATTTCCAGCTAAAAACAAGCCACACTCCGGCAATACCGGAGTCGTGGCCGTTCTCGTTATCTGTTATCTTCTTAGGCAAAACATCAATTGTGCAGCCATAATCCGGACAAGTTGTAATTCATCCTCACCATTTAGAGAAACGACGTGCAGCATATTGGCAGCCACGGTATTATTAAATAAATGGTCGCCAAGCCCCGTCCATATATTCCCCATTTGATTCCCATAATTCCGGCAAGGATTATATACCAGATCAGCTTCTTTTAATATGTGACTTCCTGACAAATAGGAAGTTGTTTCATTTACTACTTGTTCAAAACAGATTGAATCCACTGAATTCTTCTCTGCATGGCTTTTTCTACAATTCTGCTTTCAAGCACTGTTTCATAGCCATGACACGCACCCTTCACTTCATAAAGCTCTGTAAAAACGCCTTCTGCCCGCAATCTTTCTGCAAAGGCAATCCCTTCGTCACGAAGGCAGTCAAACTCAGCCACTTCCATATACACATTTGGAAAATGTTCCAATGATTCTGCTTCTATAGGCGACGCATATTGAATTTGTTTTATCTCTTGATTTCCTAAATATGCCTTCCAGAACATTTTTGTCAACGTTGCATCCCAAACAGGCGTATCCGTATATTTCTTCATAGATTCCGTTATCATACGCCTGTCTGTAACCGGATATATCAGCATTGCCCCCAAGGGTGAAATATGCATTCTATCCCATAGCATCAGCGTAACCGCAGCGGCAAGATTTCCTCCGGCGCTATCGCCTGTCACAATGATTTTATCCTTATTGATTTCTAACGTATCAGCACAATTGAGCATCCACTGATACATGCAATAGCAGTCTTCAACAGGAACAGGATATTTATTTTTAGGTAATAATCTGTAATCCGGAAAAATCACTTTGCACTTTGCCATTTCCGCATACCATTTTGCAATCTGGTAGTGTGCCCTTGACGCCTTTAGTAAAAATCCCCCGCCATGGTAAAATACAATGCACGGAAGAATCCCACTGCTTTTCTTTGGCTCAATGACAAAAGCAGATAGTTTTCCGCCCTCATATCCAGATATTGCATATTTTTTTACGGTAACTTTATCATCTGATGCACATGTAGATAATTTCATTACCATGTTCACAATCGGATATAGGTATATATTTGATGGCGCCTTTTGCTTTGCCAGTTTTGCCAATTCACTGTCTATTTCATATTTCTCCATATTGTCATTCCCTACTTTCGATTATCACAATCAAATATTTAATAAGTACGCATTTATCGTTCAAGCATACTCCATTCTTTGCGTGTAATAGCATAGGCATATGAAATCTCGTTCTTCCCGTCGGGATATTCCTTTATCTTTTTCATTCCATTTGCAACCGCTGTTTCTGGTTCTGCCAGTTGTCCAACCGGCACTCCTTCCGGCAAAGCCTTCGCCGCCGCCATAATTGCTATCAATAATATTTTTTATTCTTCATTATTTCTTGCTATCCTCCAAATACCGATTTCTCCACGAGTGCATTTTATTTGCTATTGTCCTAAGAGGTTTTCATCAGAAATCGAGTGAATGATATACAGAGCATTTCTTGATAACATTTCCACATCCAAAAATGAGTGCGCCATACCCCAATCAAAACGCCCCAATGGAAATGCTCGTTATAGCCGTTATCTGCAAAGAAATTTACTGATCTCTTCGTACTGTCTGTTAAATCGTATATTATCTTTGTAATTTTCAATTAAATACATTTCTATTCACCCTCTTTTTCCTGCTCCTGTAAACATAAATTGCCAGTACAAAAGTGAAGGAAATAAGCTGTGCAGCCATAATCCGAACAATTTGTAATTCGTCTGCACCATTTAGAGAAATGACATGCAGCATATTTGTAG
>CAJUTH010000002.1 GCA_910589275.1 uncultured Dorea sp. | reverse complement strand
GGGTTACCGCCGTGAAAGGGCGATGTCTTAACCGCTTGACCATGGAGCCGTCTTGCAGATCCATAAAAAGCCGTATCCCGGCTTCTTACGCGCGATAATCATACTACCATACCCCGATGGTTTTTGCAAGCACTTTCTCTCAATTATAATATGCAATCAAAAGATCCACCATTCTTCCATAACTCTTTACCCCATCCGCCTGTCCATTTGCCTTCAAATAGCGGTCGTTAATTTTCTCTGACACTTCCGCCGCCGTTCCCTCATAAGACGACCAGAACTCACTGTTTGCCAGAAGATCAGCCGCCGCCTTTTCCGACAATTTTTCGCGTACCTTTCTCCACGCCTCCGTATCCTCCCGGCGCAGCGCATTGGTACAATGGATCCATCCAAGCAAACTCCCGCTGTAACGAAATTCCGCCGCGCCGGATTCCATGCATGCCAGATAAGCGATAAAATTCGCCTCCTCTTCCTGCATAAATCCCCTCAGATGGGATAGTTCATGGCAGGCTGTAAATGGAATATTGTAATCGGTCATGTCGTTATTATAATTTGCTTCTACTGTAAACGGCGCATAGATCCCCGTCAGATTCTGAATCGACAACAGCCATGATCCGGACAGCGCCTTCGGCTGCGGATAGTATCCGGCCATTCCCTCATATTTTTCTCCAAGGCTGTACATCGCTTTTACTGCCCGCTCTCTCTCCGACCCGTCCAAAACCATCAGTCCATCGCCGTCCCGGGCCACCTGCTCCGCATAAGAATTGACCTCCCGGGTGAGAATCTCACAGACTCTGATAAGTTCATCCACAGAGTATTCCCCTGTCCGTATGTCCTCCTGCTCAGAAAAAGACAGTCTCTGATAATTAATCCCGCAGTTCAGCGTATAAAGGAAAAATAAAATGGAAGCTGTAAGCCATATTCCGGAAAAATAGTGCGCCGCCTCTTTTTTTCCGCCCTTTTTTAACGCAAGGCGTAAAATTAACCGGAAGAAACCTGCCAGCGCCAGAGCTATCGTCAAATACAGCAGGATTTCCGCCGCCGATACAGGAAACCATCCGAACACTCTCCCCACAGTCCCCACAATAACCGGATAAATATGTAGCGTATACCACTGCGCCATCCCGTCTGCCTTTCTGGCGAGATACAAAAGCAAAAAGGAGGCTGCAAATAGTACAGCCCCACAGTAAAACCATGCCAAGTTATTTTCCCGTTTCTCCTTCAAAATCTGCCACCGCCTTTGTCCTTGCCGCATCCAGCCCAAATAATCCGGACGCCCTAGGTCTTCCGTTATTCTCCGCCCGCCAAGCATCCTTGTCTACTCCACTCTGTCCGCCGGTTCACAATCACATTTCTCTATAAAGAAACGGTATACCTCCGGCTCTTGGGAGGAAGCAGTCATCACACTGACGGCTTCCTTCTCTTCAATCAAAAGATAGAGCGCATGTTCTCTCTGTTCAAACCACATGCGGTAGGCCACGGGCCTGCGCTTTCCAATCTGATAGGGAATCTTCGTAACAGAAAAGCAGTAAACGCCATTTTCCTCAAAGAAACTATAGCTCAGATTATCCTCAAACCGGGGATTTTCTAACCTCTTTACAACCTCTTCCATGGACTTGCCGCAGCGGAAAATCATTCTGTTTTTTTCTTTTTTAAACAATCCCATTCTGGCTCCTTCTTCCGGATTTATCCGGCAATAGACGCGGATGGTCCGCTAGTACGGCGCTGCGCAATTAACGGTAATCTCTATACTAAGCCCTCTTCAGCCAAGCGAATCCCCGTCCCGGTAATTTTACCCTGTGGATATCCACCTTCTGTCCATCCGTCAGACTATAAAATTCCCCAGCCTCGGGCACATCAATTTCCTTCTCCCAGTCCCCGAAATTAAAGACGCCTACCATGCGGTCATCTTCCTTATCCCTAGCAACACAAAGCACGGAAATGTCCGGTATATCAATAATCCATACATCCGAATCCGCATCAAATACCTTCTCCTGCCTGCGGATTTGTTCTAGCTGGTTCAAGCTCCCAAAAATCTTTCCGGACACGCTGGCTTTATCTTCCCTTGCGTCAGCCAGCTCCCAGCGGAAGACGCCCCTGTGGATATAGCGGGAATCCTCCCATTTGACCGGATGCTCTTTGTAAGAATAATCATTGACCTGCCCTACCTCGTCGCCGCTGTAGAGCATCGGAATCCCGGTCTGCATCAGCATATAGGCATGCAGCATCACATCCATGCAGACTGCATGCTCCATCTTTTCGTCATTATTCTCAAAACCGGCACTCTCGATTCCGCACATGGAAGCGGTCGTTCCGCAAAATCTTGCGTCTCCCAGCACCAAATCTTCATTATATAATTCGCCTCTGCTGACGCTCCCTGCAAATCTCCCGGTAAAATAATCATTCAGGTACCTCTTGTGGGGAACCTCTTCCATTCCCCAGTATTTCAGCAGATGATAATCCAGTCCCCAGCCGATATCGTCATGACAGCGGAGATAATTTAAGAACGTATACTCCTTAGGCAGGCCGTTTACAATATTCATCTGATTCTTTAAAAGCCTTACGTCCCTAGTCGCCACTGTATGCCATGTTGACGCCATAGTAGTCACATTGTAGAGCATATGGCACTCCGGCTTCTCCACTGTACCGAAATACGGCGCTACCTTCTCCGGCTCCATGACCACCTCGCCCAGAAGCACAACGCCCGGACAGACGATCTCGCTGATCATGCGCATCATGCGCACAATGGTATGTACCTGCGGAAGGTTTCTGCACTGGGTACCCAGCTCCTTCCAGATATAAGGAACCGCGTCGATCCGGATAATATCCATTCCCTGATTGGCAAGATACAGGAAATTATACATCATCTCATTAAACACCCGGGGGTTGCCATAGTTCAAATCCCACTGGTAAGGATAGAAGCTGGTCATCACATGATGCCCGATATCCGGCAGCCACGTAAAGTTCCCCGGCGCCGTGGTGGGAAATACCTGCGGCACTGTAGCTTCGTACTGGGCCGGGATATCATAACTATCAAAGAAAAAATACCGGCTCATATACTCGCCGTCCCCCTGCCTTGCCTTCACAGCCCACTCGTGATCCTCTGAGGTATGGTTCATGACAAAATCCATACACAGGTTCATCCCCCTGTCATGGCATTCTCCCGCAAGCTCCGCCAAATCCTCCATCGTTCCAAGATCCGGCCTTACTTTTCTGAAATCAGCCACCGCATAGCCGCCGTCAGACCGCCCCTCCGGCGTATCCAGAAACGGCATCAGATGAATGCAGTTCACATTGCAGTCCTCCAGATAGGAGAGCTTTTTCCGGACTCCTTTTAAATTGCCAGCAAAGTTATCAATATACAGCATCATGCCCAGCATATTTTTCTGCTTAAACCATTCCGGTTCCTGCTCCCGCTTCTCATCCAGACTCTTTAAACTCTGGCTGCGCTTCTCATAATAGGCTCCCATCTGCTCGCAAAGCTCCATAAACATGCTGTCGTTGCCGTACAGCTCCATATAAAGCCAGCGGAGCTCGTCATGATGCCGGGCGAGACGCCTTTCAAAAATCTCACGTTCTCTTACCGCTTCTTTCTGCACAGTTTCCTTCCTCCCGGCAGTCTGTTCCACTTCCTCCGCCCGGACTGCTTCTTTCTGCACCGTCTCCTTCTCCGCGGTTATCTCCTGTACCGCTTCTGAAACCGCTTCTTCCTTTACGGTAACCTTCTTTACAGTACTGTTCTTCGCCGCCTTCTGCATCGCTCTGTTTCTCTTCGCCTTTGATTTCTTTGCCATTTTCTGCTTCCCCCATCGTTTTATCTTTGTTTATGATCTATATTTAATCCGGCGTACCGGTAGAATCCTTTTCCACAATCCGGTATCCCATCATGATCCCCTTGACGGCAGCGCTTCTATCTTCAATATTTTCCAAAAGAATCTTAGCTGACACTGCTCCGCTTTCCTCAAAGGAATAATGTACCGTCGTCAGGGTCGGCGTCGTCACATCCGATATAGCAGAATTACCATGCCCGGCGATCATCATCTGCCGGGGCAGCTTCACTCCCTGCTCTTTCAAATACCGCATTCCTCCTACCGCAATGGTATCTGTAGCGCAGACCACACCGTCAAGCTCCCCGCATTTTTCCATAAGCTCCTTCATCTTCTCATATCCGGATTTCATGGAAAAATCTGCAATCACATAATTTTCCGCCAGTTCTTTCAGCCCCGCCTCCTCTACTGCCCTGCAGTATCCCCGGAAACGTTCCTGCCCCGCCGCCTCATCCTTGTGCGGCGCGCTGATAAAGCCCAGCTTCCGCCGTCCTTTCCCAAGAAGCAGCCTCGTAATATCATATGCCGCATGGTAATCGTCATGATACACACAGTTATATCCGGCAATCCGCTGCCCCGTCACCACCACCGGCACCGACATCGCCTTCATAATCCGCCTGTGCTCCGGGGTAAATACCGTAGCGGCAAAGATAACCCCGTCCACCTGTTTTTCATCAAAAACTGTGAGATACTCCATCTCCCGCTCTGTAGCATTCTGGGTATCTGCAAGAAGCATCTGGTATCCGCCGGCATCCAGCACAGACAGGATACCCGCCACAATGCTTCCCACCGCCCCCGAATCAATCCTTGGCACGATCACCCCGATCAGCTTTGTTTTCTTCGTCCGCAGCGTCTGAGCCTGAAGGGAGGGCCGGTACCCGGTCTCTTCTACTACTCTATGAATCGCCGCCCTCTTTTCCTCCGAGATATAGCCATTATTAAAATACCTAGAAACCGCCGCCGGGGAAACCCCTGCCAGCTTTGCAATCTCCGCTATATTCATCTACAAGCCCCGCCTTTCCAAAGCCGCTATGCATCTATTATACCATCCCAGCCACCCTCTTGCAACATATCCTGAACCGCCACATATCCTGAACCGCCAAAAAATACCGTTACTATTCACGGCCCGGGAGTCCGCTCATAGCAACAATTCGGGGCGATACTCAAAATTTTGCTACGCAAAAATTGCCCCTCACACCTGAATCACGTTCTCACGGAATGCGCAGTTCAGCGCATTCCTGCGTGAACAATAACAAAATACCTTCTGGGCATCCGTTCAAAGAATTGCGCGCCGTTTTTTTTATTCTGCCGAGATGATTTCCTCCCCGGTTTCCACCGCTCCGGTCTTCACAACCCGGTAATTCGGATAATCTCCGCTATTCGTCACAAGTACTGCCGTCGTGGCGCTGTATCCGGCTGCTTTTATCTTCTCTATATCAAAGGTAAGCAGCTTCTGCCCCTTCTTCACCTGATCGCCCACGCCGACCGTTACATCGAATCCTTCTCCGTTCATCTTTACCGTATCAATTCCCACATGGATCAAAAGCTCCATTCCCTCCGGACCCATGATTCCTACCGCATGCTTTGTCTCTGTAACCGTCACGATCTCGCCGTCGCAAGGGGCAAGAACCTCGCCGCATTCCGGCTCAATCCCTACGCCGTCGCCCAGCGCTCCCGAGGCAAATACCGCATCCGGAATGGATTCCCTTGCAATTACCGTTCCTTTTATCGGCGCATACAAGATCTTCTCTGCCTGTGCAAGAGCTTGTTCCTCTTTCTTTGTCTCCGTTTCCTTCCCCTCCACAGCTTTATCCGTTTTGATTTCTTCTTTCTTTTCCGTTTCCTCGTCTTCCTTCCAGAATATCCATGTTAAGACAAATGCGATAACAAACGACACTGTCAGAATCACCGCATACTGCAGCGTGTAATCCAAAGTAATCAGAAATCCCGGTATCCCGGTCACTCCATAAGATGTGGCTCCGATATGAAACATCGTTCCTAAAAGCGCGCCCGCCGCGCCGCCGGCCATTCCGCAGACAAGCGGCTTTACAAAACGGAGGTTTACGCCAAAGATCGCCGGTTCCGTAATCCCAAGCGCCGCTGACAGAGACGAGGGGATTGCTACCGCCTTGGTCTTCACATTCTTTGCCTTTAAACCTACCGCAAGGCAGGCCGCGCCTTGGGCAAAATTGGCGGCGGACGCCACCGGCATCCAAGTATTTAAGCCCTCCGCTGCTGAAAGCATGCCCGCTTCAATTACATTATACATATGATGGATACCGCACACCACTGTCAGCGGATACAGCGCTCCCATCAGCATGGCGCCGCTCCCGTATCCCACAGAAATCAGCCACTCTGCAAAAGTCAGCACATACGTCTCCGCAATGGAAAACACCGGCCCGATAATTCCAAGGGTGAGAAATCCGGTAATCAGTACCGTACAAAGGGGCGATACAAACAGGTCGATCATTTCCGGCACATGTTTATGCAGCCATTTTTCAATCCGGCTCATCACCCATACCGCGATGATTACCGGGATAACATGCCCTTGGTAGCCCACCTGACGGATGGGGAATACGCCGAACAGATGCCATACCCCGATATCCGCCGCATCCATGCCCGCAACCGACCATGCATTGATCAAATTCGGATGGATCATGATCATACCGACAACCGCGCCCAGAAAAATATTTCCTCCAAACACCCTTGCCGAAGACACCGCGATCAGAATCGGCAGGAACGTAAAGGCCGTATTTGCAAACAGATCCAATATCCCATACCAGTCGCTTCCGGCAAAAGCGGGAATTGCCTTCCCCAGCGCCTCAACTAAGCCCATCATCAGGCCCGATGCCACAATCGCCGGAAGGATCGGGACAAATACATCTCCCAGAGACTTACTCATCTGCTTGTAAAACGGCTGCTTTGCAGCGGCAGCCGCCTTCACCTCTTCCTTTGTGGCCGCGGTCATCCCACTGACTGCAAGAAATTCCTCATACACCTTGTTGACAGTTCCGGTTCCAATGATAAGCTGAAGCTACCCGTTGCTCTCAAAGACTCCCTTTACACCGTCTACGTCCTCCAGCTTCTTCTTGTCAATCTTACTGTTGTCCACCGTCACAAGCCTCAGCCTAGTCGCGCAGTGGGCTGCGCTGACAAGATTCTCTCTTCCGCCGAGATTTTCAAAAATCTCTTTTGCGCATCTTCCATAATCTAATGCCATGTTCTTTCTCTCCTTTTTTCCTTTATTCTCTTGTTTTTCTGTGTTTTGGTGAAATCGATTTCATATTTTGTGCTTTCATTATACATACAAAAGATAATTTTGTAAATTGACATCTTTCATAAATTTAAAATGTCATTTTTGTGAATAATGCTGAAATCGATTTCACAACTCTTGAAAAATAATGTCCCAAGCGCGGTCGCTTGCGACATTATTCCTCTTCGCACTGTCCGATCCTTCAAAATTTCCCCTAATACACGATCCTGCTTCAGATTAAGCCATGTTTTTCAAACGCCTTCCTCAATCCATCTTCTGCCACTGCCGGACAGATTTCATCCGCCAGCTTCTTTAAGGTTTCGCTCCCGTTTTCCATACAGATGCCAAGCCCGGCTGTCTTTATCATTTCCACATCATTCATACTGTCCCCGAATGCGATGGTATCCTTCACATCTACGCCTAAATGACGGCATACGCGCTCAATCCCTCTGCCTTTATCAAACGCCCGGTTAATCAGCTCTCCGTTAATAATTCCTCTGCCATCCGCATCCTGTATGCAGAAATGAAACTCCTCCTGCAGCGCCTCTCTCGGCTCTGCAAGCTGCCTTTCACTCTCACACATAAGTACAATCTTATAAATCGGTTCTCCGTCATACTCTTCCATCGGCCGGATATTCAACGATTCCTCAATATGCTCCCTCCAGCGCAGGAGTTCGCTGTTGCCGTCCTTCCTAGCCTTCTTGGCCAGAAATTTCTTAAATCCATCGTCGGTATAAGAGCCGTCCCGGCCTTCCACCGTGCAGAATACGCCGTTTTTCCTCAACACCTTCAGCGCCCGGTCCTGCTGCCCTCTTGTCATCGGGCAGTCATAGATCACCTGATCCCGGCACAGGATGTAGCCTCCCGCGCTCCCTACCACGCCGTCAAATCCGTACGCTAACAGCGGCCGGAGCATCGCATAATTGCGCCCTGTACAGATATATACAAGATGTCCCTTTTCCCGTGCTTCCTTTACCGCCCTCTGGGCGGATACCGGAGGCGTATTGCTTCCTCCTTCTGTTAATGTTCCGTCTATATCCAAAAAAATAAGCTTCCTATCCATATTCCCTCCATCATTCATGTAATCGATTTCATATAGATGGTAGCATGAATTACCAATTTCTGCAATCTAAAATTTTATATTTTGCAAATCCATAAATGACAGACCGTTACTATTCACGGTGCATCCCTAGCGGATCGGTCATTTAAGCAATTGGCCTTGGCGGAACATAATTCTTATTCGGTCCTCTGTAATGCAGCCGCACATCCGCATCATTATGCGAGACATCAATCTTCATCGAGTTTGGCGGATACATCATTTTCATTTCTTTCACCGTCATCCTTGCCAATGCCTGTGCCAAACCCTCACACTCCTCCAGAGAAGCCAAATTGCGAAAACGATGGGCATCAAAGTTATAATCGTCATTTTTATTCGTATACTGACTTTCAAAATAAAACTGTATTGCCGTTGAAACCACTTTATAGTGCAGCGCTGCATCTATAAATTTCTGGTTTGATTCTGTACTGGCATGCTGAATCATTCTCCCGAACATCATTACCATATGATCTTTCATATCTTTTAATCCGGGTTCATTTTTTATTACACGTTCATAATATTGTTTTACTTTCGCATCATAAACAGCCATCTCACGCTGTGCCTCTTCTTCACAATCCTTATAAATCTGCGCAATCCTGCTCTCCATACTATAATTCTCTTCATTATTTTTAGTACCGGCGTTCGCTTTCACAAGAAGAAAACCTCCCACAAAAAAAGCAATCATAAGAATAGGCTCCATTCCCCCAAGCATAATATCGAAAATAGATACGGCAGCCAAAAAGAGAATCACCCCAAGGCAGCCCGCTCCGCATCCTGCCATTAAAGAATGATCGCTTCTTTTACCGGAAGACTCCCTTATCTGGCTTCTGAGCTTTGCTTCTTCATTCTTTGCTTTTATACGGTATTTTTCACGTATCCGGTCTTTTTCAAGACTGCTGCCGGCAATTGATTCATTCAGATTCATAAACCTTCCTCCTTAACGGCAGCCTCTTAACGCCCTAAAATTCTTTCTATCTTAGCAATGCAATCCTTAATCTTATCTACAAGCATATGTATCGGCTCCCGGCCTCTATCAAGCTCATATTGCGCCTTATCAATCATTTCCAGTATCTTTTCCGCAAATTCACCCAGATCATCCTCTAGGTCTGTCACTGTCCTTCGCAGTCTCCTGCAGCTCTCTTCCATATCTTCGCTAATATCCATAAGATCTTTTGCAAGCTGCTGCAGTGACCGGATTCCTTTCTCGTTAACTCCATATTTTGACATAATGGCCTCCATATCTTATCTGTCAGTTTATAAATCCTCAATCTCCAGTTTCTTATCTAAAATGGCTGCTCTTAACTCTGCCGCCTCTCTAACTGCAGGTTCCAGCCTCCGCAAAGAATCATTCAATTCCTCAATATTCCTCCGGCTGATCACATCGCTTCCCATATTATCACTGCAGTCAATGGCTGCATCTTTCATTTTATGAATGCATTCCGTTACTTCCGAAATATATCTGGACAGCGCTACTGCCGCCTGTTCCAATGCTTCTGTATCTACATTCTGATTATTCATATCTTCTCTCCCTTCGTTTCCCGTAAATATCTCTACCGCTTATATACCTTCTGCGGACCGCTTTCTTCGTCATCCTCTGCATCCCCGCCTTTCTCCATCATTTGACCGAGTTCTTCATAATAAAACGAACGCCCCGACGAATAAGCTGTCTGCGTCTCCTTCCCATGCATAACTAAAAGTTCTGTAATTCGTTCAATCTTATCGGGAATATCCGCTCCTGCAATCCTCTGAATGCTTTCGCCCGCACATCGGTTGATTTCTATAACCTTTTTGATCTGTTCATATATTTCTTTCCTATAGATCCCCAGATCAGCTTCCAGCGCGTCTATCCTCGCATACAAGTTCCCACAGGATGTATTCATCTGCTCTACAGAACTTGTCAATGTATACGCCAGCTTCTTTAGTTCTTCAATCCCCTTATAATTTATTGCATACCGCGCCATCATCCCCGCCTCCTTCATATTCCTATCGTTTGGACAATCTGATTGTCCTCATCTATTCTCCAGCCATTACACGAAACGCCTTTGTGAAGATGCGGACGCATATGGCAGAGTTCCTTTCCATTGCTATATACAAACATTCCTTTTTCCAGTTCACCGGCGCTTTTTCTTCCCATAAGGGAAATTGATTCTTCTCCGCTCATAGAAAATAGAATTTTATGTGCAAATGCCCTTTCATCCATGCAAAGAAACTGAAATTCCTTCGGTTCCTCAAAACAAAACAGAAAATGCATGCCATACCTAGGCGCTGCCTTTATTAACTGGTTCATATCATTACGAATATCCGGCTTTGCATGCATCCCCTCTTCTTTTCTATCCCGTTCCTCCTTTTGAACTTCCGCATTGTATTCCTCCATCCTCTCCTTTCCTTTCTCTGGTTCTTCCATTTCTTCTATCTCCGCAAGCACAGCCGCCAAATCCTTCTCTGGCTGCTCCATCTCCCTCTTTTCTGCCGAAATCTCAATACTTCCGAGTATTTCGATATCATTCAGCAGTTCTTCATATCCCAATACCATAATGAGACATTGCTCTGCTTCCCGGCGCGTCATCTTTTCCCGGAGTACTGAAAACCGGCGGCAGATTTCTTCGGTTTCCGTCAATATACGTTCCTTTGCAAATACAGTATCTCTGCATTTCCGATATAATGCATTTTGATCATGCGCCCATATCTCCACCGGCCTGCCTGTTCTGGCATAGCTTTTCTTCAATGACCAGATCACATTGATAAGATTTTCCCTATTACCGCCGGCTAGTAATATATTCTGAACCACCGCGTTCCGCAATACCAGCGGATATACTGTCTGAAAACTGCAGGGCGCTCCCGGAAAAAGGAAAATATCATCTAAATCACATTCATCTGTATTGGTTCTTTTTTCGTATTCCTGATAAGATTTCAATTGACTGATAAATGTTACCGGCTCGCCCCCGTCAATATATACCGGATGCTTATAAAAATATAATCTATCAGCTCCCGTTTCCAAAACCCGCTCTGCCGGGAGCATGAAACTGCCCAGCTTTTTCATCAGGCTGTCTATTTCCGGCTTTTTCAGATATAAATTCCTAAGATGCAAGATTTCATTTCCTGAGCCCGATTTAAATAATGTTTCAAAAACTGACAGAGATATGATATCCTGTTCCAGTTTTTGGGGGATCTGATTGGATTTTATTTCTAACGTATGCTTGATCTCCTCCTGTGTATTTTTCATCGCAAAACGCATCTGGATCTGCTTACAGGCGGTATCCGTAAGCCCTGAAACACCGGTTGTATAAGTCTGGCTTGAAAAGATGAATTTAAAACCCAATGCTCTGCCCTTTGTCAAAAGATTTTCAAGCTTTAATCGGTAATCGGTTTCCTTGCCATAATCAGAGCCGGCTCTGATAACCTGAGACATTTGTGCAAACTCGTCTATCATCACAAAAATTGCCGGCATATAAATTCCAACCGGGACATCCGAAAGCTTATCCCATCCATTCCTTGCAAAAATATACTGTCTTTTTTCCAATACCTCTGTAAGGCGGTCCAAAATATCGAATACCATATCTTCCGATTTTTCAAGAAGAATATATTTGATATGAGGCACCTTCAGATCAATGTAACGCCGGAACTCTACCATTTTAAAATCCATCAGCCACAATTCCAGCTCGTCCGGATGGTAATTCATTACAAGCCCCGCAATCATTGTATGAAGCAGCGTAGATTTTCCTGAGCCGGCCGCCCCCATAATATAGGCGGCAAAATTCTCATTTACAAATGCCGCGCTCACCGGCTGGTCATTCTCATCCACGGCAAACGGTATGATAATCTCCTTTCGCTTTTCGCTGGAACGAGCCGGCATCCGCAGGGAATACCGCTTGGAATAGTGTGTTCCGATCTCCTCCCGTCCCGTAACCGCGCTCATATATTCAATGAAACTCTGAGGTATGGACTTTGTCGGCGTCAAGAAGGAAAACCGATTCCATCCATCCTTTTTGCGAATATAAAAACGCCCTCTCTCATCGCTCTTTATTGCAATCGAAACACCTGACAGCTCATTCATCTTATCCTCATGCCGCAAACATCCGTCTGTATTGGCACACTTTTCTGCACAGATACAAATCATCCCCAGCTTTTGTGCATTATTCATCAAATATAGCATTTCCGGGCTATCCTTATGCGTATATGCGTCGTATTCCCGATTGATGATCAGAATGCGTCCGGCAATCTTATCCTTTTCATCTTTCTGCCTTGCATTGTACTGCCAGACGCTTTCCGCCCCAATCTGCTCTTCCAGACCATGATAATAAGCAGCAAGCCCGCGCACGGCCTTTTGGTATTCCTCTTCCCCTCCGGGAACTCTTTCCACAATGCCGTTGCGTATTTTTGATAAAGAATATAACCGGCCTAATAGTTCTGCATTATAATGAATCAAATCAAATACAGAAATTTTATAATCCCTTCCTCCCGAATAACGCAGAATATTTAAAATAACTGCCTGTATACCGTCTTTGATTTTGTCTGCATTCTGATAAGTATACCTGATATAGATCCCTTTACATTTGTCTGTCTGAAAACCAACCGGGTAATGAATAGACTTTCTATGTTCATTAAAATAACTTCCCATTCTTTCCTTCAGAATCCCACAGAGATAATCCGGTACACGGATGCCTAATTCCTGATATCCAAACAGTATTTTATTCCTTCGTCTATTCGTTTTGCCAAATTCCGTAAAAAAGCGTTCGTTAATCGCATAGTCATTATAAAGAATATCCAACGTTTCAAGAAGTTTTTTCATTCCCGGGCCTTGCAGCATTTCTACGTATTCTTGAATTAATTGCTGTTTTTTCTCATCCAATTTCCGGTTTTCTTCCGTCTGCTTCATGCCTGCGCTTTCTTCCGGTAATTTTCTCGCGTCAATCCTGCGAAGTTTCGCATCCAGCCAGACAACATACCGGCTCGCCTTCAAGACTACGGTCCGCGCAGTCGAATCCTCCATGCTGTCATCATTAATTTGATAGATAAGACTGTTCAAATATGGAATATCCGGCCTTTCCCCTGTGATTCCGCCTGTCTGTAATTCCTGACTGGTATTCGCTTTCGCAATCCGATAGTACGTTAGCACATTTTCTTTCAGGGACAGCAGTTCATTTTTTTCTTTTTCCTTTTTCGCTCGTAATTCTTTCAGGTTTGAGGCATAACGTTCCATCTGCGCCTGCCGTTCTTTATCAATTTGATGGAATCTCCGTTCAAAATCATCAAACATATTGTTTAATTTCTGTATCTGCTCAAGAATCAACATGGGTCCTTATCTCCTGCTGCCGCCTCTCTTTTTGTACGCG
The DNA here is from genome assembly GCA_910589275.1 of uncultured Dorea sp. Classification (GTDB taxonomy): domain Bacteria; phylum Bacillota; class Clostridia; order Lachnospirales; family Lachnospiraceae; genus Claveliimonas. The sequence goes on along the minus strand of CAJUTH010000002.1, from coordinate 144,471 downwards.
CATCTTAGTATTAAATTCATCTACAAACGGTAATTCTACAAGTTTGTTTATCCGAAGAATTGACGCCAGAGAAATATCATCCGCGCTCCCTTTCGCAGACAGTCTCGGAAGATAGTCCTCTAATTCCCTGACTACACTGTCAAACGTATTCCCTGCAAAGGAGCAGAGTATCGTTTTATAAAAATCATATAACTGCTCGTCATTGTAAAAACAATCGTCTACTCCATCGCTTCCCAGCAAGACCGCCGCCGGAAGCCGCTCTGAGTATGAACGGTAATATTGCTTCTTGCAAATGCATCCCTCAGGCTCATCATATTATTTGCCGAATCGTCTACCGTCGCAAGAATCTTATCCATCATTTCAATGATTGTTACCGACTTTGCCGTCTCGTCACAGTGCAGCGCCGTCTCGCAGCCCACCAGACCGCCTCCGATCACAACCACATTTCCCTCCGGCCTGTCTCCGCGCAATACCTCGGTCGAGTTCTTTACTACTGCATAAGCGTGCGCCATCACGACTGTTCCGGCGTAAGGCATCGTATCCAAAATCGCGCCTGCAAAGGATGCGATACGGTGAATAGCGCCGGCTGAGACTCCCGCAGCCTTTACGATCGGGCCCACTATGGGCAGCGCGATTGCCTGTCCGGTCGCCGAGCCGCCGCACAGCATACACATAAACGCTACGCAGAGAATCAGAAGCAGATATGGATTGATCTTTAGCCCAACCAAGCTGTCTACGATACTCTGAAACGCTTCCGTGCCCTGTACAACCGTCGAAAATCCGATAACTGCGCAGATGCTTACAGTCGCCACCGTTCCCTGCGTAATCCCCCGAGCCGCCGCAGACTTTATATCCCTTCCCGGAAAATAAGGATAAAATATCGCCGCACAGAAGATGCAAGTGACCGCCAATGAGAGATTAATATCAAGTCCGGCAATGTTAAATAGTACAAACAATACCGCCACCGGCAGCAGCGCTTTCCACATAGCCGGCCGGTCTCTTTCTTCCTCCAGTTCCCGGTCTAAATCGGTTTCAGGATGAAATTCTTCTCCTTTCATCACGCCCCGGCCAATCACCGCATCCAGCAGAAACACCATCGCAAAAATCTCAGCGACAGCCCCAATCAGCCCCGGAACCAGCCCCGCTGCAGAGGAAGTTCCCAGAATATTCATAGGAATAGTATTCCCAGGCTGCGGACTTCCCGGCAGATCGTTTCCAAAACCAAGACATCCTCCTAAAATACCCGCCACGATGTATTTTTTTGGGATATTGGCAAGCTGGAACAGCGATAACGCCACCGGATAAATAACCATTACGATCAGGGAAGCCCCTACTCCGGCAAATTCCAGCGCGGCGCTGATCATAATAAGTACAAAAATGACCATCTTACGTTTCTGTCCGGGAGAAAGACTGTCCCGGATAAAAAATCCCGATATGCCAAGGGCAACCGTCAGCCCGGCTCCGGTAGCCGAATACATCTCCGCCAGCAGCGCCCCGAACAGGAACTGTCCGAAATAGGTGGATAAGAAACCTCCCATTCCCGGCAGATAGCTTTCCAGATAAGCGCTCGTAACAGAGAGACCGTTGAACAAAACTACAATGAGCGAGCCTGCCAGGGAGCTGACCGCAATGTGCCATCCTCTGTAGGTGAAAAAAACCATTACCACAAACCCCGCCAGACATCCAATGATTCCAAGTGTCATCTTCCTCTCTCCTTTATTTAGTTTTAAGAACATTATTCTAGAACGGTGTTCTAATTTATTCCATCATACACTATTAACACATATTTGTCAAGCAGGCGCCTTGTCTTTCTTTTCACGAAATTGACTTGTTTTCTGAAATACTGTATAATTTATCCATAAAAATACTTTTTTAATCTGAGGACTACACAAATGGAACACAAATATTCTGCTGAACGCAAACAGCATATCTACGATGCCGCCATCCAGCTCTTTAAAGAAAAAGGCTATGACAATACCACCATCCGGGACATCTGCGAAGCCGCTAACGTCCCGGTAGGCTCGATTTACCACCATTTTAAGAATAAAGAGAGTTTTTTGTTAGAACACGCAATCACAATCGGAACCAAGGGACATCAGATTTTAGACGATGCGCCTGCCGATGCCGACCCGGTAGAAATTTTATCATCCTATTACATATATAAGGCGACGATACTGCAGGAAACCGGCTGTATCCTGTGCCAGAGCATCAATGAGAAATTTAACCGCCTGTGGATGACAAACCATAAATATAACCAATATTCCAGAGTCGGCTGTCTGATCCCATACCTTCAGAAATGCCTAGATGCCGGAACGCTTTCATTCAAATATAGCGCCGAGGACGCCGCGTGGACTATGCAGGCCCTCTTTCAGGGCTGTCTGGCATACTGGTTCCAGATCGAAGACGAAATTGATTTTATTACGATTACAAAAAATAAGTTTCTGCCTATTGTCATCGACAATCTCACCCGTTCTGACTAAATCATTTTCTTACAGTCTGCGCAGTAAATGCGCAGGTCTGTAAACAGCGGCGTTTCCAAATAACAGAGCAAAGCGGACAAGGTCTTTCCTATAAATAAAAAACCTGCGCGTCTGCGCAGGTTTTTTTGCTGAAATTATGCCCGGAAACAACCGTCCCGTCTCACACAGGCGGCGCTAATCCACATATACAATTGGTTTGATTACATCATTATTCTTGTGCTCCATCAGACGGTACGCCTGCTCTATATTCTCCAGTCCATGAAATCTTTGAGTGATCAGCAGTTCAGGGTCAAAGCGCTTCTTCTGAATCATTGCAAGCAGTCTTTCCAGCCGTCTCCTTCCGCCCGGGCAGAGTCCTCCCCGGATCGTCTTATGGGCGCACCAGCTCCCGGCCGGAACCGGCGGAATACGGATTTCATTCCCCTGAGCAACCAGATTCGCCAGAATCCCCCCTGATTTTACAGTCTGTAAGCAGGTCACAAAGGTCTGGGGACCGCCTCCTGCAAGAATGCAGCAGTCCGCGCCTTCTCCTCCCGTCAGTTCCTCTACCCGCCGGGCTATATCTTCTTTCTTATAATCAATAAAGTCAGTTGCCCCGTATATGGCTGCAAGCTCCATCGTCTTCGGCCTGTTCCCAACTGCAATGACCCTTGCGGCTCCCCGAAGAACCGATCCTACAACTGACATCAGTCCCACCGGACCGATCCCGCATACCACAACTGTATCGCCATAGGAAACCTCGCCCAGCTCTGCTCCATAAAATCCGGTCGTTACCATATCTCCGACCATAAGAGCCTGCGCTGCCGAGACTCCTTCCGGAATCAACGCGGTATTCAGATCTGCGTCCCTGATGATAAAATATTCTGCAAAAACCCCATCTCTGCGCGAAGCCCATATCATTCCCGCATTCGTTCCGCCGGTATTCTGATGCAGATTATCCTGCACCGCCGCCGTTCTCCAGTCCGGTGTGGTAGCTCCCGCCGCCACAATGTCTCCCGGCTTTCTCTCTGTAACTCCTTCCCCAACTTCTACAATCTCTGCAACTACTTCGTGACCTAATATTCTCCCCTCCGGGACCGCCGGGCGGCCGGCCAGATGCACATCCGACGTACACGGCGCAATCGCTGCGGGCCTTGCCAGCGCTTCAAATTTCCCCGGCCTTGGAATATCCTTTTTTATCCATCCTACACGTTTTCCAGATTCAACAACTCCAAAACCCTTCACCTTTCTTCCATCCTTTCCTTATAATATTGGCTTAGAGCATTGTTCTAGAATAATATTCTACATTTATTATACAAACTCATTTCCCGTTTGTCAACGATAAAACTTCCCCTCTCTTTACAACCAGTTTCAAATCCAAATCTTTATCAAGCAATACTACATCCCCTATTTTTCCTTCGGAAATGCTTCCATAGTCATCCTCTATGCCAAGACATCTTGCTGGATTAATCGTGGCGCAGGCGACCGCCGTCTCAAGGGGAATCTGCATTTCTTTCACCACCGTACGCATACAGTCCATCAGATTTGTCACAGAACCCGCCAGAGCTCCGTCTGACACCAGCGTCGCCCGGTTTCCCCGGACATTTACATCCAGACCGCCCAGAGTATAGGTTCCGTCCGGCATCCCTGTCGCTCTCATGCTGTCGCTGATTAGTACGATCCTCTCTGTTCCAAGCATTTTAAATGTGGTTCTCACCGCCGCCGGATGCACATGTACGCCGTCGCAGATCAGTTCCGCCCACACATGCTCATTGTCTGCCACCGCGCCGATCACTCCCGGCGTCCGATGCGTAAATGACGACATGGCATTATACAAATGCACCGCGTGATCCGCTCCTGCCCGGAATGCTGCATCTGCCGTATCATAATCTGCATTCGTATGAGCCAGAGATACATGAACCTTGTCTTTTACAGCTTCGATAAATGCAGCCGCCCTTTCGCTTTCCTCCGGAGCAATCCCAATAAACTTCACAAGCCCTCCCGATGCATCCAAGAACCGTTCGCATACAGCCACATCGCATGGAATAATATTCGCAGCATCCTGCGCTCCTTTTTTCGCCCGGCTGATAAAGGGTCCCTCCATATTAATTCCCACTAAGTCTGCGCAGGGCTTAACTGTCTGAGAAATCCCATCCTTCTCCTGAATAGCGGCAAGTCTCTTTACCTGTTTCCCGGCACATTCCGCCGCCGCGGACAAAATCCCCTCCAGTTCTTTCACCGGAAGCGTCATGGTTGCGGGAGCAATTGCCGTCACCCCCACAGAAGCTTCATATTCGGCAATCGTCCTCAGCGCCTCTTCGGTTCCGTCGCAGAAATCCGCGCCCATACACCCATGAAAATGCAGGTCAATAAGCCCCGGAACCGCATAACATCCTTTTCCGTCAATGATCTCTTCCTCTTGTTCTCTATTTTCCTCTCCGGCAGCCTTTCTCTCATAATATACAGAAGGCGAGACAAATCTCCCGCCTTTTATGTAAACGCTTCCCTCTTCAAATATTCCCTCTTCTGTATATACCTTTACATTATTAATTATCATAATACTTTGCAACAATCTCCTTCATTATTTCCCACTTTTCTTCCATATCCTTCACCAGCTTAAACTGTGTCCGGCATCGGTCAAGATTATGCTCCTCCCTATGGATCTTAAAATACACATCCCCCTGAAGGTAATCTGTCAGAAAACGCATTCCGCATTCATAGGTCATCGCTTTCGCGCCCATTGGCAGAAGTTCAATCTCTCTCGGAGTAAGCCTTCCGCCGCATCCTTCAATAAATCCCTTCGTATATGCCTCGAACAGCTCCATACTGCAGGATACCTTGCTCAAATCCGTCTCATCCTCCGCGGCGGTGCTGGCGCCGAAGCGGATAGAATCGCCAAAATCATTAACCGCAAGCCCTGGCATTACCGTATCCAGATCAATGACACAGATCCCTTTCCCTGTCTTATTATCTATCATTACATTGTTAAGCTTGGTGTCATTGTGGGTTACACGCAGCGGCAGTTCCCCCTTCTCCTGACACTCTCCAAGATAACCTGCCAGTTCTTCCCTGTCAAGGACAAACTGTATCTCCTCTTGTGCCCTTGCCGCACGGCACATCACATCCTCCTGAACAGCTTTTTTAAATATCTCTAATCTTGCCTTTGTATCGTGGAATCCCTTAATAACTTCAAAAAGCGTATCCGCCGGATAATCCGCCAGCAGTCTCTGGAAATTCCCAAAAGCCACTCCGCTCTGATATAGCTGAGACGGATTCTCTACCTGATCAAAACTGGTCGCATCCGTAATAAATACATAGGAACGCCAATATCCTCCAAACGAATCTTTGTAAAACGGTTTCCCGTCCAGAGCCGGTATTACATTCAGAGTCTCCCTGTCCGGGTCGCCCCCCGCCTTTGTGATCTTTTCTCTGAGATAGGTAGTCACACCTATAATATTCTCCATCAGCAGTACTGGATCTTCAAACACCTTCTGGTTCATCCTCTGTAAGATGACCTTCATAACTCCCATTTTACGGACCTCAAAAGTTAGGAGAAATGTGTCGTTAATATGTCCGTTTCCAAATGGGATATCGCTTATTAATCTTCCCTCATACTGAAAATGTGCAATTGCTTCTGCTTTCTGCGCTCTTATTGCCTGTGCCATAATTCTCCTCCCATCACAGCTTATTTGCTTTACCTATTTAAATTATAGTACAAACTTGCACAAAAATCTTTATATTATAATTTTATTATTTTATACTATTCGCTTAATTCCTTTGCATCTTTTGAAATTTTGCGCTATAATCTTTGTAAGAAATAGCTAAACTGTATTTTTCAGCCATATACGGAGGCACTTTATGGGATATAACGGAACACACTTGAAAGACTCAATTTCCATTGGAAAAATATACAGTATCCATTACTTTGAATACATGAACACCTTTTCTTTTAAAGGTGAATCTCACGACTTCTGGGAATTTATCTGCGTAGACAAAGGAGAAATCGATATCACCGCCGGCGTTCACGCAATCAAATTAAAAAAAGGTGAAATCGCCTTTCACGAACCCAACGAATTTCACAACGTACGCGCCTCGGGAGATACCGCCCCAAATCTGGTTGTCATTTCCTTTGAATGCAACAGCCGCGCCATGCATTTTTTCCGCAGAAAGGTACTAAAAGTAGACGACGCCGAGCGGGAGCTTCTAGCCAAGATCATCATTGAAGCTCGTCATTGCTTTGACTGCCGTCTTGACGACCCGTATTTGCAGAATATGCCCCAGAAAAAAGAAGAGACCTTTGGCTCTGAGCAGTTGATCCGCCTGTATCTGGAACAATTTCTTATTCACCTCGCGCGCCGATATGAATCAAAAGGAAAGGCATCCATCGCAGCATCCCCCAACAACACAAAAGCCACCAAGGCAAAAAGTGATTTGGAGATTTATTCCCGCGTTGTGGACTATATGGAATCACAGTCTGCATCAAAGCTTACTATTGAACAGATCTGCCGGGACAATCTGGTAAGCAGATCGCATCTTCAGAAAATATTCAAGCAGCAATGCGGTCTGGGAATCATTGAATATTTTTCACATATGAAAATCAACCTTGCCAAAGAATTAATCCGGACTCAGCATATGAATTTTACACAGATATCAGATACCCTTGGCTATGCGTCCATCCATTACTTTTCCAGACAGTTCAAGAAAGTAACCGGGATGACGCCGTCTGAGTATGCGTCCTCCATCAAGGCAATGTCCGAACAAGACTTCAAAGACTAAAAATTTCACCTGTGCGGCTTAGGACCGCACAGATGGAAAAATTTATAACGGCGCAGACTAATACATCTGCGCCGTCCCTCACTCTAATATGTAATTTCCACCGGAACCCCTTTTTCAGCGGATTCCAATATCGCAAGTATCGCAATGGCCGTTCTTCTGGAATCTTCAAGAGTTACCCTAAATTCCTTTCCATCTACAAGACGATCCACAAAATCACGGATACTCTCATAGGAGAGCCCTTTACATTTATCAAATACCATATTGGATACCAAAATATCCGGCACGCAAGAAGATTCCTCGGTAATCTCCTCGATCAAATTGTGCGCGGAAAGATTCAGTTTAATCATGCCTTCCGTACACATCACATCGCAGAGAAAATCATTGACATTTCTATTTCCGTTGGGCGTCACCCATCCATTTTCCATATGGGCAACCACACCATTCTCAAACTCAATTGTCGTCAGATAGATATCCGGTACGTCAACTCCCCGCTCTTTCAAAAGTCCTTCTTTCTTAACAGAATATACCCTCTTCGCTTCTGACTCTACCAGCCATCTTAAGGAATCAAGGCTGTGACTTCCAAGGAACCAGAGAATTGATGACTTAGCCGCCCATGAAAGCATATCCGTCGCCACCCATTTCACATCGCTGTGACGAATATACGCTGTATACGGCTTGCCAAGCTTTCCCGATGAAATCTCTTGTTTCGCCTTGTTAAACGGGGCATTCCATCTATTATGCAAATCTACCATACAGCGTACACCGTTTCTCTCAACCGCTTCACAGATCCTGTCAACATCTTCCCTCGTTGTTGCAAGCGGCTTCTCGATCAAAATATCCTTCCCCGCATCCGCCATGGCACAGGCAATATCTGCATGAGCAAAATCCGGCGTTACAATTGCTACCGCGTCTACTTCGTCGTCTGCCGCCAGCTCTCTGTAGTCCGTATATACCTTGCGGATCCCGTATTTATCCGCAATCTCCTGCGCTTTTTCTTTATTCATGTCACAGATTGCTACCGGATCTGCGCATATATGCTCTGCATAAATCGACGCGTGTGTCGCGCCCCATGTCCCGGCTCCAACAATCCCCATCCTAATCTGTTTCAGTTCCATAATCATCGCCCTCTTTTCTTTCTCTATCATGCCAATTAGTAAGTACGCTAAAATACTCCGGTACTAATCGTCCTCTATATATTTACTGCTTAACAGCTCCCGCCGTCATTCCTCCTACCAGATGTTTCTGCAGACACAGGAACAAAATCACAACCGGAATCGTAATCAAAACCGACCCAGCCATCAGCGTTCCCCAATCTGTTGCATACTGTCCTTTAAAGCTTGCAATACCTACCGGAAGCGTCCAGTTCCCATAACTCTGCATAAATGAGCTGGCAAACAGATACTCGTTCCAGCCGTTGATAAAGGCAAACAATCCAGTAGATACCAGTCCCGGCGTTGTCAATGGAAGAACCACCGTGGCAAAGCAGCGGAAAGTCCCCGCGCCGTCCACTCTTGCGGCTTCTTCCAATGATATGGGAATCGAGTCAAAAAAGCCCTTCATCATCCAAGTACAAAACGGCACCGTAAAGGTTACGTAAGCAAGCATCAATCCTGTCTTTGTATCCAGCAGGTTAAAATTACCCATAATAATGTACAAAGGAATCATCAGAAGCGATCCCGGAAGCACCTGCGTGGTTAGCACAATATAGGACAATGCGCCCCGTCCCCTAAACCGGTATCTAGAAATGCCATATCCGCCAAGCACGGCAATAACCATAGAAAACGCTGTCGTAAGGAATGCAACAAATATGCTGTTCGCCGCCCACTGTTTAAAGTCAAACGTAGAGGTCTCTGTTGTAAACATGTTGACATACCCGGCCGCTGTCGGTTCTTTTGGCACAAACGTAGGCGCTGCAGTATATATCTCTGAATTCGTCTTAAGAGATGTGGAAATCATCCATACAAAGGGAAATAATGCAAAGATACATACAATGATTGTCAGTATAATCGTTATAGCTTTTCCTGTCTTTCTTGTCTTCATTATACATCCTCCTCCCCTCTGTTAACCGCCTTAAAGTAGAAGAAGGTAAATACCAGCGATACCAAAAGCATCAGCATACCCGCCGCGGCTGCTTTTCCGAAATCAAAGGTCTTAAACGCCGTCTGCTGAATAAAGATTGTTAAAATCTCCGTCGCTCTGGAGGGACCGCCCTTCGCCAAGACATACGCAATGGCGTAATCCTTGATGGTCCAAATCACCAACAGCAGGAAAACTACCGTCGACACGGACTTGATGCCGGGAATCACAATATAGCGTACCTTCTGGATCCATGACGCCCCGTCAATATCCGCCGCCTCAAACAAATCCTCCGATATGCTCTGCATGCCTGCCAGAAGCATGATGGCCACGAATGGAAATCCCTTCCAAATATTAACTACCATAGCCGCAGGCAGGGCAACCTTCACATCCTGAAGAAAAGCAATGTTCTGCGACAGAATTCCCGCATTATTCAACAGAAAGTTAATGATACCGTAATCTCTGTCATACATCAGCATCCAGACCAGACAAGCTACGACTTCAGGAACCGCCCATGGGATAATCACAAGTGCTCTCGCTAATCCTCTCCCTTTAAACTGTGTATTAAGTAATAACGCCGACAAAAAACCAAGCACATATCTTCCAATTACCGTTACCAGAATATAGATTACTGTTACCTTTACAGAATTGTAAAAATTCTCATCCGACAACAGATTCTGATAATTCTCCAGTCCTACAAAATAGTGTCCATCCGAGGACGGTCTTACAATATAGTAATACTGAAAGCTCATAGCCGCCGCCTTCACAATCGGAACTAAAAGAAATACCAGCAATATCAACAATAACGGTGCAAGAAATAAGTATGGTTCCATATTCTTTTTTAAATTTTTCTTCTTTCCCATATCTCAAGCACCCCCTGAAGCAAATATTTCCAACTTGTCTTTATATGCAAGAATGCCAGATACCTGGCATTCTTGCAAAAACCTCTCAATTTATATAAAATCCTTTTAAATTCATAAACAAATTATTACTTTGTCTATTTTCCCATAACCTCTTCAATCTTCTTCTGAGCGTCGTCCATCTCGGTCTGAACATCTGCTGCCTGATCTGAGAACATCTTCTGTCCCGCATCCAGCATGATCTGAGAAATCTCTCCCAGTTCCGGGATGTTAGGATCTGCAATCAGTTCTGTATAATTATTCTGCATAAAGTCAACGATTGCATATTCCAGCTCATGATTTGCAATATATTCCTCGCTGGTTGAATAATCCGTATTACTTGGAATCATGCCGCAGTCAGCAATGATTGCCTGCGCCTCGTCGGTAGTCATCCACTCAAGGAACGCATAAGCCTCGTCCGGATGCTCGCAGTCCTTATTGATCATCGTAACCAGCGGATAGTTGGTCGGATTCGGCTTATAGGTCTCACCGTTAAATACGATATCCGGCTGTGCAATGATGCCCACATCATCTAATATATCATCGCTGGTCATGCCTACGAACCATGGACCGTCCATACAGAATGGGATCTCGCCGTTCCAGAACATCTCACGGGTATCGCTCTTATCCGTTACCAGAGTAGCCGCCTTATCCTTCAGGATAAAATCCTGCCACCACTGAGCAGCCCATACATTGCCCTCGCTGTTAACATTCACATGTTCTGCATCATAAGGGCCTGCAGCGTCGTCTGTAAAATACAGTCCGCCGGAAACCGGCCTTGCGATCAGACGGCTCCACTCGCTGATGGTAAATGAATGCGTTCCGGATACTGCAGCCGTCGCATAGCCGCCGTCTTCCGTAAATTTTAGGCATGCATCCCTGAAATCATCCAGAGTCTTGATTGATTCTGGATCAATCTCTTTCTCTTTCAGCATAGACTTACGATAGAAAATACCGGTGGTTCCCCATGCATAGCTTGAGATCGCCAGCGTCTCACCGTCAACCACACACATATCCTGGCCGGAAAGCTTGCCCTTGAGTTCGTCGCTCATATACTCGTCCAAGTTCACAAAAGTGCCGCCCTCTTTCAGTGCATGATAGGTGGAAATGTTCTCCGGATATACCTGGATCATATCGCTTGCCGTTCCAGATACGATCTCGTTGGTAATATTATCCCAGTATCCATCCCAGCCTGCTCCAAGAACTTCGATCTCTACGTCCGGATTCTTCTCATTGTAAGCAGCAAGTAGATTGTCGATCGCTTTCTGATGCGGTTCTTCCACATATACTGATGTGGAGAACGTCAGCTTAATCTTATCGCCGCCGCCTTCTTCTCCTGCATCCTTCGAGTCTCCGCCGCCTCCGCAAGCTGTAAGCCCAGCCAGCATCGCCGTACAAAGCAGCATCGAAAGAATACGATTTCTTTTTTTCATAATTCGTCCTCCTTTTTTATAATTCTGTTTTCACTATTGTCTCACAATTTTGCACAAAATTCTTTGTCTGATTCGGCTCTAAATTTACACTATCTGCACTCTTTTAATCATTTTTCAATAAACTGCATTTTCCTATTTGTGCAGTATGTATACTGCATACTACTCCATCTCAGACAATGCCGCCGCGTCTGCCACCACCGTCACATCCGGATGCATCTGAAGAATGGAAGCGGGCACCTTCGGGGTAATCGGTCCATAAAGCGCCTTTTTAAGCGTCTCCGCCTTATCCTTTCCACTTACGATAAGCAATATCTTTCTTGCTTTCATAATCGTTCCAATTCCCATACTATACGCCTGCCTCGGCACTTCGTCCGCCGATGCAAAGAAACGTTTATTCGCCTCAATTGTACTCTCCTGCAGATCTACGCAATGGGTAGCAAGATCAAACGCTTTTCCCGGCTCGTTAAATCCAATATGCCCATTGTGTCCCATACCGAGAAGCTGCAGATCAATTCCTCCCAGCTTCTGAATTAAATTCTCATATCTCTCACATTCTGCTTCACTGTCCTCTGCCAGACCGTCAGGCAGATAAATATTGGAAGCCTCAATATTGATTTTGTCAAACAAATTATCGCGCATAAAATAATCATAACTCTGATTATTCGTCTTTGGCAGCCCCTTATACTCGTCCAAGTTCACAGTTACAACCTCGGAAAAGTCCAAATCGCCTTTCCGATACCACTTTACCAGATATTTATAGAGACCAATCGGCGTAGAACCAGTTGCCAGCCCTAATACACAATCCGGCTTCATCATAACCTGAGCCGCGATTAACTTTGCTGCTTTTCTGCTCATTTCCTTATAATCTGACGCTTTACAAATTTTCATAAAGTATTTCCTCCTTGACAAAATTTTCTTGTCTATTTTCTTAAAATTAATGTAACAAAATCCATTTTTTAAGGCAATATCGGCCAAAACAAAATGACTGATTGTGCAAATTTTTGTGCGAATTGTGACACGCTTTTTTCCTTGAAATCGCATATAATAGATATTACATTACGATGCATACTCCTGGCAGGGTATCATCTTATACAACATGATACCCGCAAATAGAACAAGAGCATCTCTCAAGCCTCCCCCCGGCTTTTGAGATGCTCTTTTACTTATCCACCGTAATCTTTTATTCTATGCCGCATACGTATGAATCGTCTATCCCTTCACACCGCCGGATGTCAATCCCGCAACCAGATGTTTCTCAATCATAAGGAACAAAGCAACTACCGGAAGAGTCGCAAACAGCGATGTTGCAAACAAATACTGCCACTGGATAAAGTTGAATCCATAGAATACATTAATACCGACTGTCATCGGCTTCAGTATATCTGTGGAAATCAACGTCAGCGCAATCGTATATTCATTCCACGCATTGATAAATACGAAAATCAGCGTAGTAATAATACCCGGCGCCGCCATCGGAAGCAGCACCTTAATCAGCGCCTTCACTGTCCCGCACCCGTCGATCTTGGCTGCCTGCTCCATCTCCGGAGAAATTCCCACAAATGTCCCGCGCAGCAGCCAGATTGCAAATGCTTGGTTGAACGCCGCATTCAAAAGAATCAAGCCCAGTATTGTATTATTTAAATGGATATTAACCATCATCCGGTAAATACCAACCAAAAGTACTACCGGCGAAAACATCTGGCTCATAATTACAGCGCCCATGAAAATGCCTTTTCCTTTAAATCTCATACGGGCAAGAGCATATGCCGCCGGGATCCCGCATACAATAGCAAGCAGCGTCGCGCCTCCCGCGACCGTCAGAGAATTGATCAAATACTTAAATACCGGCGCTGCGCTCCATATCTCGGCAAAGTTTGACCATCGCCACACCTCCGGCAGAATATGGTCGATTGCATACATCTCTTTCTTATCCTTAAGCGCTGTAATAAACATTACAAAATACGGATACAGGATAACAACGCAGAGAACAACTACAAACGCATACAGAAGCGCCGTCTGCCATGGTTTTCTTCTTGATGTCATTTAACTCTCCTCCTCTCCGCGCAGTGACAGGATCATATAAATGCTGGCACAAACCGCTAAAACCACGAAACCGATTACGGATACAGCCGCAGCGTGACCGCCTTTTCCATCCGTAAATGACAGTTGGTACAAATAAGTAACAAGCGTATGTGTCTGATCAGCCGGAGCTCCCTTGGAAATCGTCCACACGATTGGGAACGAGTTAAACACATAAATAATATTCAGCACTGTAGAAACCGTCAGACTCGGAGCTACAAGCGGCAAGGTAATCTTAAAATGCTTCTGCCAGAAGCTGGCGCCGTCCACCGCCGCAGACTCATACAGCGACGTGTCTATGCTCTGCAAGCCAGACAGTACACAAAACGTAACAAACGGGAACGTAACAAAAATACCTACCCAGCATTCCCATCCAAACATCGAGTTCGCCGTCTCCGTCCAGTTGATAAAACCTTTGATCAACCCGATTTTCTTCAAAAGAATATTGAGCGAACCATAGTCGGCATTGATAATATATTTCCAGATAACCGACTGGATAACAAGGGCTGTCGCCCATGGGAAAATAACAACTGCACGGACAAACTTACGTCCGCGGAAATCCTGGTTCAGCACCATCGCCAGAATAAATCCAAAAATAGTAGATACTCCCACGACCACTACTGTCCAGACAACTGTATTCTGCAGCGTATGCCAGAATACCGGCTCATCAAAAATATCCAGATAATTCTGGACGCCGTTCAACCCTCTTACCAAACCGCTCCGGCCAACTTCGGAAAATGATATCTTAAACACCGAGATAATCGGGATCAAGATCATACCCACCATTAGCACAACACTTGGCAGTAACCAGACATATGGCTGAACAGCCGTCAGCGTCTTTTTCTTCATCGCCACGCCTCCTTAGATAACTTTTTTCTTTCTCCTATGGCCCGCGCACCTGACCGCACGGACCTGTACAAACTGCCGCGCAAGGCTCACCCTTTCCGCGTCAGCCGATAAAAAGAGAGGGCCGACTTAAAACTCATCGGCCCCTCAAATAATACCTAATGAAATCTTATTATTTTGCAACAGATTCCTGAAGTTTATCAAGCGCCTCCTGCGCGCTGGATGTTCCCTCGCACACCTGCTGTTCTACATCGATAACGCCGTTTCTTACATCCATCCACTCTGCCTTCTGCATTGGATAGAACTGGCAGGTCGGAAGTACCGCGCAGAATGTCTTAAAGTACTCGCTATCGCCGGTAGCGTCGTCAGAACCGCCGATTTTGTACTTCTCAGCATTTGCTGCAAGATTGTCAGATGCATCCTGTGTTGCTGGCAGGAATCCTTCGTATACCATGTAATCTGAGTAGGTCTCACACTCATAGAATGCGTCGAAGAACTTCGTAATCGCTTCTGTACGGGCTTCGCCGGCTTCCTCGTCCTTGAATGCCATCAACTGATCGCATACGCCAAGCGGAACCTTCTCGCCCGGAAGGTCTGCTACAACATAATCTACCTCTGAGTCAGACGCAACCATATTCATCGGCCCAATCATCATCGCAAGAGTTCCCGCACTGAATGCATCCTGAAGTGGATAACGCGTGTCAGTAAACGGTGCAGAGTTGCAGACTTTAGCCTCATAGAGCTGTTTAATAAATTCAACAGCTTTTACGTTTTCTTCGCTGTTCAGATCCCAGTCTCCATCCTCATTCACAAATCCGCCGCCGAAGTTCCATGTGTAGTAAGCAAACGCCGCCTGACCTTCGTCTGTGGAAATGTCAAGTCCCCACGGAACGATGTCGCTGCCGTATTCCTCCTGCACTGCTTTGCAGGCTTCAAGCACTTCGTCCCATGTTGTCGGCGGGTTCTCTACTCCTGCCTTCTTTAACAGTTCCATATTGCAGAACATAGCACGGCAGGATGCAAGGATCGGAATAGCCCAGATGGTTCCGTCCATATCGTTCGACTCCCAGAAACTCGGAATGAAATTAGCCTTCAGATCATCGGATACATAATCCTCTGCAGGCATCAGCAGATCATCCGCCACATAATCAGCAAAACCACTGATGTTCAGGATATCCGGCTGCTCGTTGCTGGAAATACGCGTATTGACAACGCTATAGATATCATTCCATGAAACGATCTCAATATTCAAATCAATCCCTTCATTTGCTTCCTCAAAGTTCTTCTCAAACTCCGTCCACCAATCCTGAGTGTAGTTACCGTACTGAGAGATGATAATATCCAATGTAACCCCGTCTCCAGAACCGCCGTCATCGGAGCCGCCCTCTGTAGAACCGCCACCGCCGCAGCCAGCAAGCATAGTCATGACCATTGCCGCGCACAACAATACGCTGATAAATTTCCTTTTCATACTTTTCCTCCTTTTAAACGCATTGTACATATCAAAATACGCATACCCATCATTCCTATCAATAAAATATCTTATACAATTAGCCGAAATATCTGTAAAATCAAATCATCCGGTCTAATTCATCGCCGGCGAAAATATATTACAAATAGCACAAAGAAAGAATGCAAAATACCTTGACATTTATACAATACTGCCAATATGTTTAGCCTTATATTAACACGCCGCTGGATAAGTGTCAATAAGTGGAACTTAAAAATTAATACTTTTATACACATATTTTTATTCTTTTCAGAAAAACAAGAAAAGTGTCAAAAAATTCTGACAAAACAAGTTACACCATAAAAAAAGAATGCGCTCCGGCACATCCTTCTTTTATAACCCATTATTCTTTTTCTCTCAATTTTCCTGATAATCTAATGGAATGCTGCCGCATGCCCATTGGCTCTAATCCGAATTCCATGTCCAGTCCTCCGGCCTCTGCCCTTCTGGCCGTCCGCATTCATAACCATAATCGAACCCAGCACCAGCAGGATTCCCGCCATATTGGCCGGCCCTACCTTCTCTCCAAACATCAGCACGCCGATCACTACGGCGATAACATTCTCCACTGACGCCACTACCGGAACCTTGCTGCTTTCCTTGATCCGGCTGACTCCGCTAAAATATATGACGTAACAGATTCCCGTAGGAATCAGCGCATAGATAAAACCATACAAAAGGATCCCCGGCGCCAGCGGGTTGTCCACCGTCGTCCATGGATGTCCGAACACTCCGAGAAATACCGACCCAAACAGAAAATTATAGGTAGCCACCACATAGGGAGACGCCTCCCCCGACGCAATCCGCCCGAATATCCCTACCAGGGAATAGCAGGCAGCCGAAGCCAGTCCGAACAGTAATCCCGAAGCCGCCAGAGATACGCCGTTTAAGCTTCCTCCGGTCACTGTCAGCGCACACCCGGCTAAGTTTAACGCCATCGCCAGATATTTATTCGGCCCAAACCTCTCCCGAAACAAAAAATAGGAGATCACGCTGGCAAACGCAGGCGACATATAGGTCATAACACATGCAAAGGATACTCCTAAAGAATTGATCGCTGAACTATATACATAATTATAAAGTGCCTGACACACAAGGCCCAGCAGCGCACAGGAAATCAATGTATTTTTGCTGACCCTAAACGCCCTCGGCCCTTCTTTGATCCATGTGATCACAGTCAGAATCAGAAAACTTAAGACAATCCTGACAAATCCGGTATACGCCGAAGAGGAACCACACTCTTGCATCAGCTTTACAAACAGCCCGTTTGTCCCCCACAAACATCCAGCAATAAAAATGCATCCATAACTTTTCCATGCCCCATTCATTTGTAAATTCCCTCTCATTCCTATCCGATCTGCGATCGGAAATCTTACTCCACGAGAGAATTTATCACCGGAGTTCAAAATTGTCAATATGGCAATATCATCTAATTTCTTATATTTATATAAGACTTTCTTATTATAGGCGTTCCGTCTGTTTTGAACGCCGAAGCCCGCTCTATAGGAAATATCCTTTTCCATACCTCCATTTCAACCGTTTCCTCCAGCCCGCCTTTCTGCTCAGAGACTTTCTCACCTGCCTCTCCAGCGCCTCCGCAGCCGGAATCTCTCTCTCCGCTGGCCCTGACTGCCCATATAAGATCTTTTCTATCCTATTGATAGTACGCACATACAGCCCCTCGTCAAAATCTCCGCATGCCTGTGCAGGTAGTCGAAGCGGCTGCTCCGGATTGAAATCCTGATAGATTTCCTCCATCATATCCATCACCCTGTCAAAGATAAAGCACATCTTTTCTTCACTGGTCAGTCTGTGATACCGGATATTTTGATAAAAATATCTTGCTAACCGTATAATTTCCATCAGAACCGCCACAGACAGCACCGCCAGTATCAAAACCGCTATTTCGCTTTTCCTTTTCTGTTCCCTTCCGGACACCGTTTCCTTCTCTTCCGGAAAGTCGTATTCTTCTGATGAAGGAACTGCCGCCGCTTCTCCATTGGTTCCGGTTAAGGCTTCATTTGGAACTGCAACTACCACGTCCGCCTGATATGGCTCCTCATAAAAGCCCGGCGTCACTTCCACCGGCCTCCAGCCCATGCTATCCATGTAAATCTCCACCCATGCGTGGGCATTTTTTTCAGTAAGGATTACCGTCTCTCCCTGTACTTTCTCCGCCTGTTCCTTTGTCAGTACATACCCTTCTGCATATCGAGCAGGAATCCCTGCGCTGCGGTATGCCAGCACCGCTGCCGACGCATAATATGCCGCGTTGCCTTCCTGTCCTTCCTCCAGAAACCATGCCGCAAAGTCGCGTCCTGCGGGAACCTGCGCCGGTCTTTCTTTGTAAGCGGCCAAAACCCGAAGCACCATGCGGATTCTGGATGTAACGGTATAGATCCCGCCTGTATCCTGCCATGTATCCCCTTGAAAAAACACCCGATCAATCAGTTCTTTCTGTTCCTCCTCCAGCTCCAAATAATTTTCGTACACAAAAGAACGGTATACTCTTTCCGCCTGAAGAAACGCCTCTTCCTCTCTGCTTTCTGCGTTCGTCTCATGCCCTCGGACATCCGGCAGTTCAAGTTCCGCGCCAACCTGAGTATTATAATAGGTAAATTCATAGGATTTCTGTCCAAAAAGCCCCTCGGACTTCAAAAACCAGTCCTGTTTCCATTCTCCTTTGTCCGGACTATATGCCTCCGCCGTTTCCGGAAGATATACGTAACGTCTATCCGCCCCTATATTTTTGACTGAAACCGACGCCTTAAGCTGCTCTTTGCGGTCTCCCAAAACTGCATTCTGATATTCTGCATACTGCATGCCCGGATAAAACCCCTGCCTCTCAAGCCATGACAGCATTCCCGAATACTCTCCGCCATAGCTCTCCCCCGAAAATTGCTTCCAGAGGCTCCCATCGTATTCAGAGCCTATAAAACCTCTTAGATAGATAGGATTCGCCGTTTCCGTCTGAATCTCCAGACGTTCCTCAGAGCCCTCAAGCATCCGTCCCGCCTGCCTCAGATCTCCCTGCGGCAGACTGTCCTTTCCGTACCTCAGTTCCCCGATTCCTTGTTTTATATCCTTTCGCAGCACTGACGAAAACTTCTGCCAGCTATTCTCTGCATTCTCCGCGGGAATGACACAGAGCGCTCCTCCTACGCAGACAGTCAGAAAAACCCTCTGCAAGGTAATTCTAGAATCCCCGCTTCCCATACACCAGACAGCCATCCACCCTCCCGCAAGGCAGGCCGGCATCCATGCCAAAAGCCTGACAGACAGCATAAGAGCAAGACACAGCGGCGCAAAAGAGACCACTGTCAGCAGTACAAGCCGTTTCTTCTGTACCAGCTCGCAGATCACCGCCCCGCCAAGAAGCGAAAACACCAGCCCCGCCGCCAGCAGCTCCCTCTCTCCTGCTCCTGCCGTCAACAGCTCTCCATAATATGTCTCAAATATCGTATTCCACCTGCCCCGGAACTGATTTATCCAGAGGAAAATCCCCTGCAAAGTGGTTCCGGCAGTTCCAAAGAAAATAGCAGCCGCCGAAAGAAGGCATAAGAAAATCCCGTAAGGCCGTCCATTAGCTGCATATTCAACACCAAAAATCACAAAAGCTGAAATAAACCCGCAAAGCAGCGGCGCAATAAGAACAGGAACTCCTCCCAGAGCGGAAATAATCCCTGTCAGCCCTGTAATAATTCCTGCAGCACCCGCCGCTTTCCAGACGGTCGCAAATACAGCGTCCAAACTCCCCCTATTTTTTTCCTTTAAGGTATATGCTTCTCTCATCTGTTCCCCATTTCCGCATCAGAGCGGTATGACATGCTCCATACTCCGGATTTTTTCCGTCGAAATAGAGATCACTTCATAACCGTCTCTGTCTATCAAATGTCCGGACGGACCGTCCACTGCCTGCAATATCATCAGATCCGCCTGTGTGAACAGGCTTCTCGCTGTCGTTTCATCTACCGCCCCCGACACATAAACAATCTTCGTATATTCCTTATATAGCTGCTGGTTTAAAAAGGAAAGCAGTACCCTATCCCCATTTTCGGGAATTGCAAGGTTCATAATCCTGTTCCTCACAGTCTCATAGCTCTGCACAGAATCTACCGGCATACAACAGATTTCCTCTCCCAGCAGATACCCGGCATAATGCGGAATATTCTGGTTCACCAGCGCATGGCTGAAT
Organism: uncultured Dorea sp.; assembly: GCA_910589275.1. GTDB lineage: Bacteria > Bacillota > Clostridia > Lachnospirales > Lachnospiraceae > Claveliimonas. The sequence continues at coordinate 124,198 of CAJUTH010000002.1, read as the reverse complement.
GACACTCCCAAATCAAACACGCCATTCACAACTTCTGCCGATACCTCCCTCGCCCCATAACGCAGAGCCGGAGCCAGCAGGATCAGCGTTTGATAATTCACTGGCCGCCCAAATTCCCGAACAATCAATTGCTTTAGTTTCCCGGATAATTTCCAGTGGATGCTCTGCAGCGGATCGCCTTCCCGGTACTCCCTCAGCCCAAATACCTCGCTCACATCCGTACCGCTTCTCTTGGCGTCATAGATCTCTCCGATCTGCTCCCTCATAATCTGCCTTCGAAGAGAAGCGTAGATCTGCGCGTCATATGGATATACCACACATCTTAGCTCTTCCTTCACCGAGATCTTTGCATGAAACAAACCTAACAGATCACCGCACTGCATCTCTTCTATCCAAAAGACTCTTTCTCCGCAGTCAGCAGTATCTGCATATACGTCATATTCCCATAGTCTGCCCCTGCCTGGCTCCATCACATAAAGCGTTTCCTTTTCTGTCGTGAATACATAGTTTTTGCACAACAGTTTCATCCTTATGCTTCCAACAAAACAGAAAGCAGGGCGCCGCAGCCGGATACAAAGCCGCAGCTCCTGTCCGGAATAACAGCTATGCTTTCCTTTCAGCGAAACCGCCATGCCTCTCACAAACAGATACAATCCCGCCGCCGAAGCCGCCAAAAGAACTGCAAGCAGGGCAGTTATCAGAAGCGCCAGTCTCCGGCCTCCCCACAAACCGCAGCCCAAAACAGTGATCATCACGACCAGATATAATACTCTATTCTTTCTCATAGGCTATCTCTTTTTTCTGTTCATGGCGGGAACTTCTGTCTTCTCCATGATGGATTCTAGAAGCATCGCAGATGTATGCCCCTCCATCTTTGCCTGGGGCTTTAAGATAACCCGGTGGGCACACACATCTTGAAATACCGCTCTTACATCCTCCGGCACCACATAATCCCGCTCCCCAAGGATCGCCTTCGCCCTCGCCATACGAGACAGTGCAATAATTCCCCGGGGACTTACTCCCAGCTCTGTCCGAGCGTCCTCCCTCGTTTTCTCACAGAGAACCGTCATATACCGCAGGACGTCTTTCGTCATCCTAATCGTAGACAGATAATTCTGCACCTCCAGAACCATGTCTCTTGTGACAACTGCCTGTACCTCATCCATCGTATTCTGATATCTCTTCTCATCCAAAATGCGGATCTGATCTTCTGTGCTTGGATATCCAATAGACAGCTTTACCATAAAACGGTCAAGCTGTGATTCCGGAAGCGGCTGTGTGCCGGACATTCCCACTGGGTTCTGCGTAGCTATGCAAATAAACGGCTTCGGCAATAGATAGGTAACCCCATCCACCGTCACATTTCCCTCTTCCATAGCCTCTAAAAGCGCCGACTGAGTCTTTGGGGAAGTACGGTTGATCTCGTCTCCCAACAGCAGATTAGTATGGACCGCCCCTTCCCGGTATACGGCCTCTCCCTCAGCCGGGAGAGTATAGCCGGTAATATCCGACGGCATAGTATCCGGCGTGAATTGAATACGCTTATAATCCATCCCCAATGCTTTGGAAAATGCCAGCGCCAGCGTCGTCTTCCCTACGCCGGGGGTATCCTCCAGAAGGATATGCCCTCCCGCATAAATCGCCATCAGTACCTTCCCAATGACCTCTTCCTTTCCGATCAGCACCTTGCCTACTTCCCTCATAATCTGTTCCGACTGCTTAATAATCATTCCTGTCTCTCCCCTGTTCCTCAAGCTCAAAAACCTTCGCGTCCTCCTCTATACTCCGAGAACTCTCTGTAGCCGCTATATTTTCTCCTTCTGGCATAACGCTCTCTGTAGCCGCTGTATTTTCCCCCTCTGCCATAACGCTCTCTGTAGCCGTCATGTCCTTTTCCATGCCTTCTGCATCCGTCATATCCTTCTCATGATTTTCAGGATCTTCACTATCCGCCGTCTCTGGCACCCTGGTTTGGGCTCCGTCCATTGTCTTTAAAATCTCTTCCGGATGATCTCCAAGCCAGCCTTTCCATGCATCCAGATAGGCACGGTAAATGACATCCCCATTCTCCTTTGAATCCGACACATAGACCGTAAGCCCTTTGGCGTCACTGGGTGACGGTTCCCAAGCCGGGGGCTTTGTGCCTGTGAAGGTCAGCGTCAGCGCTTTTCCGTTTCTTCCACCAAAAGCTGTTCCTCCAAGAGACGCGGCCGATGCCGGCAGCGCCAGCGTTTCCAAGCTGCGGCATCCATAGAATGTCCGCTCGCCTATAACTGCCGCCGTGCTCTGTCCCCAGCCCACCGCCTTAAGCGCGCCGCTGTTCTCAAAGCAGGAATTCGGCAGATTAGCAGAACACCACCAGTCCATCGTCTCAAGTCCGCTGTCTGCAAAAGCGCCCGCTCCCACGGAAGTCACGGAAGAATACAAGAATGCATACGTCATAGAAGTACATCCCCGGAATGCTTCCTCTCCGATACTTTCCAGCTTGTAATAATAAATATAATTCTTCCCATCGCTTCCCTGATAACTGTACCACAAAACGGAACCCAGCCGACTGCATCCATAAAAGGCCCGCTTTCCAATAGCCGTAAGCTGATGTCCGGCCGACGCCGACGTACTGAAACTAGCCAGAGCCTTGCAGCCCTCGAACGCTGAATCCGGCACCTTCACCGAAGTATTCCACACAACACTATCCAGCGTACCGCAGCCTGCAAACGCACCGTTCCCGACTTCCTTCACATTGGACGGAATGGTAATGGTCTTTAGATTCGTATGCTCCGCCCCCGCCCCTTCATAAATGGCCGTCACGTAGCTGGGAATGCTGATCCTTTCCACATCTGTGCAGATATCGATAATCCTCGTATTCCCTTTATCAAGCACCAGCCCGGAAGCAGTTGCAGAATAGGAGGTATCCGTTCCCATAATCTTGCGCGCCTGTCCCTGCCATGCCTGCTGGTACCTTTGCAGCGCCTCCGGCCTTACACATACGATACATTCTCCGGGAATCCCAAGGGTATCCGCGGGAGGTTCCGGAGCATAGGATATGAGCGCCTTTAATTCCCTGCAATTCCCAAATACATTCTCCGGCATGGTTTGAAGCGTTTCCGGCAGTCTGACATACTTAACTGAGCAGCCGTCAAAAGCTCCTTCAAAAATGGCGGTAATCCCTGTCTGGGAAAAATCCGCCATTGGGCCGGAAGCTGTACACTGAAATAACGCCGCATTTCCATCCGCGTCCGCCCGGTATATTCCAGCCGAATCCCACCAGCATCTAAATTGCTGCTCTCCCACTCTTCGAAATCCTGTCTTCGTTCCATCCGCATAATATTCATACCGCGTTTCCGCCCCGCCCACAGTCTTAAGGACAGACAGCGGATCTCCCAAAGAAGCAGTCAGCCTTCCAAGCATCGACCCCCACGCCGCCAAATAAGCTTCGTACACTGTATCATCTGCAGAATCCGGCACAAAAATCTCCGTCCCCTCCATAAAACGGAAAGTATTAACCGTTACTGCTGGCGGCGTAATCCCTTTCATAACAATCTTATGGGACAATGCCGTTCCGTCCTCCTTCTCTGTCTGGAACATAAATGCAAATTCCCCGATCCTCTTTACGCTTTCCGGCAGCGCCAGTTCCTCCAGATCGGAATCCTCAAAGGCCGCTTCCTGTATTTCCTCTACGGTTCCGGGAAGCTCCAGCCTTTTTAGCGTCGAATGGTAAAAAGCTCTCTCGCCTACTGCCGTTACATTCCCAGGCCACTGGGAAATCACCGTTTTTGCCGGAGGCACAGAAAGCAGCACAGCTCCTCCTGATGCTCCCGGTCTGCTATAAAGCACCCCGTCCACGCTCATATAATTCGGATTGTCGGGAGATACAACATACTTCTCTAGAAAATAATACTGATTCCCTTCACTGGTAACCACTGACGAAACAGTTTTGGAAATTACAATCGTTTTTATCTTATCATTCGACGATGTGATCAGTTCCAGATTCTTCACTCCATCCGGAACCACATAGACGCTGCTGCTGCCTGTATATCCAAAAGAGGTATCTGCTCCTGTGTCAAAATCACTTTTATCTGCATAGCTTGGCGTCAGCTTCCCGCCGGCATCTGTTACAAAACCTTCAAAATACCTGCCTTCCTCATCGATTCCATTATTTTCCGCAACCCATATCAGAGCTTCGTCTTCACTGTTAAAAGTCTTCTTTTTTCCATTGATGTAAATAACAAATCCGCCTTCCTCGTCGTCGCCTGATGGCTTTCCGGGCTTTGGCTTCTCCGTTCCCGGCTTTTTACTCCCTGAATCTTCATTTCCCGGAGGTTCGTGCCCTGTTCCCCCAAGTCCGGAGCCGGAATCCGTCCCCGGACGGGTTACATCCGGATTCACTGCCGCATCCACGGTACCGGACGGTTTTACGCCATTTGCCATCCCGTCCGGAAGAATCACCTGTTCCTTTTCCGTATCTCTCACAGCCTCCGATTCTTCAATTTTCTGACTTTCCTCCTGCTCCTGTTTTCGATCGGAATCATGGGTAACATCTTCCATGCTATCCCCATCTTCCGCCAGATCAAAAGCCGTATCGCCAGATGAATCTGCCATGTCAGAAGAAAAGGACGCGGCAAAATCTCCCGGTTCAAACTGAAGATCCTGTCCGGATACTCCAAATGCTATACCCAGTACAATTCCCCCTATAATAACCACAATACCTGTTCCGGTAAGATGCTGCCGTACATATTTCAACAGACTCTTTCCTCTTTTTCTCTTCTTTCTCATTTCACCGGCCTCCCTATGGTGTCCACCAGTTCATCAAAATCAATTGGCTTCGATACATGGCCGTTCATTCCGATGGAAACAGAACGCCGCTTATCTTCCACAAATGCATCCGCCGACAATGCATAAATAGGAATCTTTGCGGCATCCGGCCGTTTCAGGCTCCGGATCGCGGCCGTAGCTTCCCATCCATTCATCACAGGCATCTGGATATCCATCAGGATCGTATCATAATACCCCGCTTCATGTTCTGCAAACAGCTTCACCGCTTCCTCGCCGTTTAACGCCAGATCCACAACGGCCCCCATCTCTTCCAAAATACTCATGGCAATCTCTGCATTGATCTCATTATCTTCCGCCATCAAAAGCCGCATGCCTTCAATCGTAACCTCAGCCGTTTCTTCCTCCAAAATGCCGCTCTTATCCTCAAAAATAACCTCCTGAAGCATTTCCTACGGCGCGGAATCATCCACCGGAAGCGCAACAAACACACTAAAATCGCTTCCCTTTCCTTCTTCGCTGTCTACCACAATCTGGCCATCCATCAGCTTTACCATATTATCTGCAATCGCCATGCCAAGCCCGCTGCCCCCATAACTTTTTGCGATCGTCGCTGTTTCCTGCTCAAAGGGCTTAAAAATTCGCTTGAGAAATTCCGGACTGATTCCCTTTCCCGTATCCCTGACGCGGATCATAAAATGAACCTTCCCATCCATACGATTCATTTGGCGGAACGTCAGCGTAATCTGTCCTCCCTTCGGTGTGAATTTCACAGCATTCGAGAGAAAATTCACCACAACCTGAGATAATCTCAGTTCGTCGCCGATCACCCGCCGAACGTCAAAATCCAACATCTCAATCTTAAATGCCACACCTTTTTCCTCAATCGTCTTCTGGAACATGGTCTTAATCTTCTCTGCAAATGCAAACAGGTCAAAAGGCTCCTGCGCAAGCTCAAGCTTCCCGCTCTCGATACGAGACATGTCCAGAATATCATTGATCAGTCCTAGCAAAAACTGCGACAGACTCTCTGCCTTCTCTAAGTATTCCTCAATCGCCCCATACTCCTTCGAAGTCTTGCAGTGTTCGTCCATACGCGAAGCGCTTCGCCGGCTTAATGCCAGCATTCCAAGGATTCCATTCATCGGCGTACGGATCTCATGGGACATATTTGATAAAAAGTCCGTCTTATACTGTACGTCCTTTTTAGCCTCCCTGATCTCATTTCTCAGACGGGCAATCTCCGCTTGTTCATAAGTATTCTCTCGAAATCGTAACAGATATGCCGCCCCGTCGTCAGAAAGCGCCGCCGTCAGCTCATACCAGGCTTCCGTTCCGTCCGCTCTCTTGCTGGGAAAGTGCTGCAGCAGCTCTCCCTGCCCGTCCCACGCCTTCCACTTGCGCATAAATTCACGGCGGTATTCGCTCGTCGTAACCTGCTCCAAAGCCTCCGGGTCTATCTCTATCTGTTCTGCTGAAATTCCCCACAGCGTCTCTGCATTCTCGCTGAGATATAAGACCTTCCGGCTGCATCCGTCAAGCATCATATATACGATATCTTCCTCCCCGTATACATTCTTAAAAAACATTCTTTCATACTGGAACCGCCTGCTGCTCTCCTTCTCTCTATGCCACATGCGCACCGTAACAATGCACACCGCCAGCGCCAGCCATACCAGCAGAAATAACACAAACGCGATATATAGAAAATGATACGGCATTCCGCCTGCTTCTCTCATGTAGTTAAGCTCCTTTTTATTTATTTCTATATTATACAGAATACCGTTATATTTTTCATCACTCTTTTATTAAAAAACAACTCAAATATTCAGATTTTCTTAAGATATTTTACAAAGTTTTTAACCCCCTGACACATTCCATTCATAATTGTCTGATATAGTAAATATATCAAATGAAGACAGCAGTTGTATTCTACAGAGCGTAAGTATGATTGCTGGACTTCGACTAAAAACAATTACATTTACATAGATAAAAAAGGGCTGTTGATTAATACCGATTTTTACACCCTAACATGAAAAAATAGACAATCTCGCAAAACCCCGGACTTTGAAAAAGCCATGATTCTGCGAGATTGTCTATTTCTTTTCGCAACTCTATATTTTAAGGCGCAAAATCCCTTTGTTGGATTTCAACCGGCATTCCTTCTTCGCTCCCCTCCAGACCTTGCAATTCCCCTAACATGAATCTCTCAATTTTTATGATATCTGGCTGCGTTGGTGTAAAACGCACCCCTCTATGTAATAAATTGATAATTTTCCTTGCGTTCTTTTCCAATTCCTGTATCAGTTTAGGGTCTGCAATCTTTACAGGCTGACCACCTTTGATATACTGACCGTCTATGTATCTTGCTGTATCTTTTCGAAAAAATCATCTGATACAAAATATAAACTTCCCGTCATAATTTCCATAAGCGGCTTTTCTCCCTACACAATTTAAGCCCCTGCCTTTTAGGGCAAGAGGCTTAAAAACTTTTTCACGGTCTATTTATTATTCGCATGACCGGGAGCGAACCACGTTTCCACGGTCTATTTATTATCCGCATGACCGGGAGCGGACTACTTTTTAAGGTAGTTTCCTACCTATCACTATTATTATACGTAAACCTTTCAAATATGTCAATCCCCCGAAAAAATTAACTTACATTAATATAGGTACTATTCGCTACCTGTTCCACATACATCTGGCTTTGATCCCCGCTGTAAACTCTGCGGCTGGTCAGTACACTCAGCTTCCCGCCGGAATCATCTACAACCTGCGTGTCAATCTCTACAAATGAATCATCGGTCTTTGTTCCCCAGATATCTACCGTCAGAATATCATTTTCATAAACGACGTCGATCCGTATGGGATATTCTTTATTATTGCCGATCTTAAAATCCAAAACATCCCATGCCACGGCCGCATCCATACCCGCGTCAATATAGCTGGAAACAAATTCATGCTCCCATCTTTCTTTGATATCCAGATTCGCATACAGGGCCGCCGCAAATATAGTGGACGACACCTGACAGATTCCGCCGCCGTAAGCCTGAATAACCGTTCCATCCAATGTAGCGTTTGCCAGCTTATAGCCTGTTTCCGCCGTTTGCTCTCCCACCGTATTATTATAAGAGAAAATATCTCCGCTCAAAAGAATCGCGCCGTCGCATTTTGACACGGCAAGGCTGATATTATCCTTGCGGTTATCGGTCCCCCGAACCTCTGTACTATAAGAAGCCAGCCTGTCTATAAATAAATGCTCCCTTAAATCCTCTGTCGTAATCTCCGGCTCTTCCCGTATAAGATCTACCGTAACCTTATCTCCCTCTTCCGCCGTCTCTAACGCTTTACGGGCAGTTTCTTTGTCAAACTGTATTCCCGCCTCCGCTTCTTTGATTTCATAATTATTTGCCGGATCAAGCGTAGCGTTTTTCGGATTTTTACAAACCTCCTGATAGACCGAATCAAGATCAACCTCTTCTACTTTTCCGGCGGAAACCGGGCACTCCACTACCGCATCATCGTTTGCGAGAATCACCGCCTTCAGTTTCTCCTTCAACTTAACGATGTCGGCTTCCTCGCCCGCCGTCCCCATCGTAAAGACCAGACTATCCTGTTCTACCTGATACTCTGTCTGCTTTGTCGTCCTCTCTTTGGAAAGGCCGCTGGCCTTCACCGCTTCCTCCAGAGCTTCCTCGTCTTTTAGCACAGCAGAAGGCTTTATATTATTTCCCGTAAGATACGATTTGATAAAAAAATACCCTCTGGTTAAAAATGCGCCTCGAACCGATTTTTGGAGCTCTTCTACGGCCGGCTGGTAATCCCACTCTACCGCATTTCCAACATCCACCGGATACTCCCTCTCTGCGAAATGTACGGGGACTACCATCGTACCTTGGCTTAATGCTTCCCCTCTCTCTAATAAGCTGACTGCATCCTGCACGTTCATTCCACTGATATCAATTCCATTTACCAAAGTACGCGGCAGCACCTTTTCTGCATCCACTGCCCCGCAGCAGGCAATATAACCGGCGGCAAGAACCGTTGCTGCCACAAGAGGTATTATCATGCGTTTCATCAAAAATTTCTCCTTTATCGTCGTGTTTTACGTCCTTTCTTACATGATAACACCTCTTCACTGTAAGCGTCAAAAGATTTCCCGCTACTCTCGAATCTTCTGCCCTTTTAATCTCACGCAGGAACTTAAATAAGAGATCGTAACAACCATCCAGATCACAGCCACCATCACGATCGCCATAATTCCTGTATTAAAGAATAAATGCCCCAGCATTACAAGAACAAGCAGTATCGGAATCGCCTTACTAGTCTGGATATAAGATTTGTACGCGCTCCTGTAAATCACTTCTTTCTCCGCTTCATCGCAGCTCTCCAGCCACTGCTCGTGAAACTTTCTTGATGAAGGGTCTCCTATTTTCTCCGGATACGCCGTTTGAACCGTCTTGACATAACGCACCTGCCAAAACCCGTCATATGCATAACAGACCAGAAATACCGCGCATGCCCCCAGCATATTCACATTATTTCCCTCTCCGATATACTTTACGGAATATCCCACAGACAATACCAGAATACACAGTACCTGAGAGACAAGATTCGCAACCGTTCCATAAGCTCCCGTCTTTTCTCCTTCATATTCCCAGCCGTCGCACTCCTCGTCCTCCGTCTCAAGGACTTTGCCGCATATCATTTTCTGCTTTCTTAAATTGATCTCCCCATAGACAACCGATACTAAGGTAATCGCCGCCAGCGCCGGAACCATTATCCCCCGGATCCCCTCCAGTACAGAAGAAACTCCGGTTTCAATGCCGCCTATATTGCCATCAAGTATCACAAACGAAAACACTCCAAGTATCCCTCCGCCGATTGCTGAAGCCAGCATATAAAGTCCCATCTTCTTATATGAATTTGATTTTTTAACATTCCCATTCTTCATCACCTTATTCATCCTCCTCATAATATACAAATATATCTTCCACCGTTACCCTGCAAATCTTTGCAAGCTTCAATGCCAGCGTCACCGAAGGCGAGTAGTCGCCCCTCTCAATCAGGCTGATGGTCTGTCTGGACACTCCCGCCAGCCTGCCAAGTTCCGTCTGGTTAATCCCCAGTTCAGAACGGTATTTTTTCAAATGATTCAATAGTGCCAACTTATCATCTCCCTGCTTTTTTTCTTAGACGTCTACCTTGACAACTTTTCTTGTCAATTACACTATATCATTGACAACTTTCTTTGTCAATACAAAATGACAACTTTTTTTGTCATTATTTTCCGGACAATTACAGTTCGCAGGACGTCTGCCCCTTGCGGAGAGCATAGGCATAGGAGACAGGGCATTTTAGAGACGTTTTTAATGGAAGTGAAACCAGTGCTTACGTAGTCTTAGGAGCGAAGGCATTCCTGAACTTCTTAGACTACGTTGGTACTGGGTTCACTGGAATGTTGTCTCGCCCTGTCTCCTATGCCTATGCTCTCCGCAAGGGGCAGACGCCCTGTGAACTGTAACTTTCTGAGAGTTAACGCCATAGGTTTCTTCTATCATAGAAAAAGACAGCCGGTTCAAGCCCGGCTGCCCTTAATAAATCGTTTTTATTTCTTTTTTCTCTATTCCATATATCTCACAGAATCCGTCCAAATCCTCTTCCGTCTTCAGAAGCAGGATGTCTTCAAACCTTCCGGTTTCTTTGTCTTTAAAGCCTGCCACCTTTTCCCCGGTGCAGATACTACTTCGTATTACAGGCTCTTTTTTCTCTCTGTCATAGCTTTTCTTCTCCTGCTTTTTGGGCCTGCCAAACATTCTTCTCCACTCCTTATTCCTGAAACATCCGGTAAAATCTTTCCGCGTCCTCTGCTGACGGCTTAAAACCATATTTCCTTAAGTCTACTTTCCAGCCTTTGTCTGTCAGTTCCACTTCCACGCCTTCTCCTTCCAGTAAACGCTTCTGCAGATCCGGCGCTGCAAATGCATTGGCGCCGCTTAAGATTCCTCTGGCATTCACAATACGATGCGCCGGTATCCCTTCTCCGGCTTTCCCCGTCCGGAGCGCATATCCAACCTGTCTGGAATTGTTTGGTTTCCCACACAGCAGAGCGATCTGTCCGTAGGATGCCGCCCGTCCATAGGGAATCTCAAGACACACCAGCCTGACTCTCTCATAAAAATCCATACCTTTACAGAAGCGTCCTCCACTCTGCCTCCCGAAATCCAACCTTGACAGCATCCTCCGTCACCAAGAGCGGCCTCTTCACCAGCATGCCGTCCGTGGCCAGCAGCGCGGTCTGCTCTGCGTCCGTTATCTCTGCAAGTTTATCTTTCAGCCCCAGTTCCCGGTAAAGCATTCCGCTGGTATTGAAAAACCGCTTAATCGGAAGGCCGCTGCGCCGAATCCACTCTCTCAGCTCTTCCTCCGTCGGATTCTCCTCCTTGATATTCCTTGATTCATACTCTAATCCGTGGTCTTTCAGCCATTTTTCCGCCTTCTTACAGGTCGAACATTTCGGATAATTCACAAACAACATACGCTACTTCCTCCTGTCTATCCCGCATCTTCCTCATCTGCTATTCCAGTTCTTTCAGAATGGAATGCCCGATCGTATTCTCAGGCATCAAGACGCCGAAGTTCTCCGCAATCGTCGCCCCGATCACCGCAAAGGTATCCTGCTCCGGTATCTTTCCGCCTTCTTTCATGGTCTTAGCATACGCCAAGAACGGTACATACTCTCTGGTATGGTCAGTTCCGGTGTATGTGGGGTCGTTCCCATGATCCGCCGTCAGAATCAGCAGGTCGTCTTCTCTCAACTCTTCTAAGAGTACGCCTAAATTCTTATCAAACTTCTCAATCTCTTCCCCATACCCTTTGGGGTTCCTTCTATGGCCCCACAGCGCGTCAAAATCTACCAGATTCGTAAAGCAGAGTCCATGAAAATCCCTCCGGCAGATCTCAATCGTTTGCTCCATGCCATGTACCGAACTGTTCGACCGGTTTGTCTCGGTAATTCCCTCGCCGCAGAAGATATCGTTGATCTTTCCTACGCCGATCACATCAAGCCCCGCGTCCTTCATCGCATTTAAAACAGTCCTTCCGGTGGGCTTTAAGGCGTAATCATGGCGGTTGCTGGTGCGCTTAAACTCGCCCTTCTTCTTACCCACATAGGGTCTTGCAATAATCCTTCCTACGCGCCATTCATCCTTCATGGTCAGCTCTCTTGCAATCTCGCAGCAGCGGTACAGATTCACAAGGTCAAAGGTTTCTTCGTTTCCGCAGATCTGAAGTACAGAATCCGCTGACGTATAAACGATCATCGCCCCGGTCTGTATCTCTTCCTCTCCCAGTTCCTCGATAATCTCCGTACCGCTGGCGCTCTTATTTCCGATCACCCGTTTCCCACAGCGTTTCTCCAGCTCCTCGATCAATTCCTTCGGAAATCCCGTCTCCGTAAATGTAATAAACGGCTTCTCCGTATAAATCCCCATCATCTCCCAGTGCCCGGTCATGGTATCCTTGCCGTTGCTGGTCTCGCCCAGCGCCGTATACCGGGCCATCGGCCGCTTAACCGGCTGCAAAGTTCCTGCCGGATGGAGGTTTACCAAGCCAAGCTTCTGCAGGTTGGGGATGTTTAAAGTACCCATCGTCTTTAAAATGTTCCCAAAGGTATCTGCGCCCACATCCCCGAATCTCTCCGCATCCGGCAGATGGCCGATTCCCAGCGAATCCAGCACCACAACAAATATTCTGTTATATTTTTTCATACGAACCATTCCTTCCCTGTGTAAACAGTAACCTGCTCTCTCATGGACCATTGTACGGCAGGCTATCTTTCATATAATTTCAGCAGCTTGTCCTTTACACTATCGTCTGCAAACAAAGTATCTACTGCGTTCTTCATCATCTGTATAATTTCGGCGTCAGTAATCCCATATACCCTTTGTACAAATTCCAATTCCTTTGACAGGGTTGTATTGCTCACCGTCCGGTTATCTGTATTAATCGTCACCGCAAGTCCCGCGTCTAAAAATTCCCTCAGCGGATACTCAGAAGGGTCCTCTACCGTTCTGGTCTGGAGATTGCTGATCGGACACATCTCAATTCCGATTCCCTTCTCTTTACAGAGCTGCTGCACCTTCCCATTCCCTCTCATGGCAATGCCGTGGCCGATACGTCCGGCTCCTGCCGCTATCGCGTCTGCAATATTTTGTACATTGCCGCATTCTCCCGCGTGAATCGTAAACGGAAGCCCAAGCCCCCGAACCTCTGCAAACAAATTCCGGAAGCCGCTCATAGGAAAAAGCGCCTCCGCTCCTGCAAGATCTCCCGCGCAGACGCCCTCTCCTAAAAATTCCCTTGCCGCACGGAACATCCTGAGGTTGGTCTCCTCGCTGTGATGCCTCATAGCGCATACAATCACATTGTACTCTACGCCAAATTCGCGCTTTCCTTTCTCAAGCCCTGTAAGAAGGGATTCTAGAACCTGTTCCAGACTTAACGATTCATGGATCGGGTTTAACGGTGCAAACCGCACCTCGGTATATACAACATGTTCTTCTTTCATCTGGCTGATAAAGTCATAACCAGCATCCTCAAGCCCTTTTGCATCTTCGATAAGGCTGCAGGGCAGAACGAATTTGTCCAGATACTCATTCAAACTGGTGCAGTCCTCCGGCACGTGAAGCTCTAAGTTTTGCACCTTCCGCCCCAATCTTTTTTCCACAAAACTTTTGGAAAGGGAACCATCCAGATGACAGTGCTGCTCTATCTTAGGCAGTTTGATTAGTTCTTCTAACTTCATAATTCTTCATCCGCCTTATACAGCATTTTCTTCTCTAAATTCTCCGGTCCAAATCCCATCGGCAAAAGCTCTTCTAAAGTAAACACCCGGTAATCCTTCTGGGTTTTCGCCAGAATCACCTCAAAGGAAGCTCCGCAGAACTCCTTCATCACCTGTCTGCACACTCCGCAGGGCGCGCAGTAATCCAAGCTCTCTGCCGTCTCATTTCCTCCGGCTATCGCAATCGCTGTAAACTCCCGTTTCCCATCGCTGACCGCTTTAAAAAAAGCCGTTCTCTCCGCACAGTTCGCAGGAGTGTAGGCTGCATTTTCAATATTGCATCCTGTATAGATACTCCCGTCCTTACACAAAAGCGCCGCCCCCACATTAAAGTGTGAATAAGGGGTATAGGCTCTGGCTCTCATTTCCAGCGCCTTTCCGCATAAGTTTTCTCTGTCGATCATGATTTTCACCTACTTTGACTTCATATACGGCTTGCCGTTGGCTGCCGGAACTCTGGACTGTCCCACAAATAATACCAGAGCAAGGATTGTCACAACATACGGAATCATAGAGATCAGGTTCGGCGATACCACGTTGCTTCCTCCTAGGAGCGCCTTCACTCCATTACAGAACCCGAACAACAGGCACGCCTTCATGGAGCCGACCGGATCAAACTTTCCAAAAATTACCGCGGCGATGGCAATAAAGCCCTGCCCTACAATAACGCTGGGCCTGAACTGGCTTACGGTTGCCAGCGTCACAAAGGCTCCGCCAAGTCCGGCCAAGAATCCGGACAGGATCACACAGATATAACGGGTGCGGAACACATTGATCCCAAGCGTCTCGCAGGCCTGCGGATGCTCGCCTACCGCCCTCAGGCGCATGCCGAACTTTGTTTTATAAAATACGAACCCTATCAGTATTGCCAGCGCGAAACACAAGTATGCCACCGGATAGGTACAAAGTACGTTATATAAGAACGAACCGGACTTAAATACTCCGTTAAACATCTTCGGAAGCTTCGCAGCCGTATCCAGAGCCGGGGAGTCCGAAGAGTTATCGAACATTGCTTTACACAGGAAGACCGCAAGCCCCGGCGCAAGGAAATTGATTGCCGTCCCCGCGATGGTCTGGTCCGCGCCAAAGCTTACGCATGCAACGGCGTGGATCACTCCGAACACAGCTCCCGCAAGGCCGCCGCACAGGAAGCCTACCCAGCCGTTCCCGGTAAAATACGCCACAACAGCTCCGGTAAACGCCCCGATGGTCATCATTCCCTCAATTCCGATATTGATCACGCCGCTCCTCTCTGAAAAGCAGGAACCAAGCGCCGCAAACAGAAGCGGAGGCGTCGCAATCAGCATGGCATTAATTAGCAGCCCTAAATCTTTAATCAATACATCCATTCTAGTTACCTCCCTCTTTCTTATGAAGTCTCTTTGACACGATCATCTTAAAGATATGAGAGATCGCTATAAAGAGAATGATCGTTCCCATGATGATGTCTACCACCTCGGAAGGCGCGTTTACAAGACTGAGCTTGGTTCCGCCGTACTTCATCGCCCCATAGAACAGACCAGCGAAAATACAGCCGATCGGATTGGAGGACGCGATCAAGGCAACGGTAATTCCCTGAAATCCAAACTGTTCCTGACTCGCAAACTGGCTGATACGCCCGGACATGCCAAGCACCTGTACTGCTCCGCCCAGTCCAGCCAGCGCGCCGGATATAGACATCGCCGTCAGGAAATTCCTGCTGGTATTAATGCCGCCGTACTCTGCCGCGCTCTTGCTGAAACCTACCGCGCGGAGCTGATAGCCAAGGGTTGTCTTATTCATAATGAACCAGATTAAAACCGCCGCTGCGATCGCCAGAGAAATTCCCCAGTTTGCAGCGCTGCAGCGCGTCGCCGCTACAATCCCGTCCGGCAGCTTCATTCTTGCCGTGTCCGCAATATCCTTGGTAGCTTCTCCGCCGCCGCTTCTGTGGATGGACTTTAAGTTCACCACATAGTTGGACAGATAGAAGGCAATCCAGTTAAACATGATATAGGAAAGGACCTCGTGCACCCCTCTTTTTACCTTCAGAACGCCCACGATCGCCCCCCATAAACCTCCGGCGATCATAGCCGCCAGAATACAAAGCAGCACATGGACCGGTCCCGGCGCCTTCACCAGAATCCCTACTGCGCAGGCCGCAAGAGAACCCACAACAAACTGACCCTCCGCGCCGATATTAAATACGCCTGTCTTAAAAGAAAAGGCAACGCTTAAGCCCGTAAAAATTAACGGACTCGCATAGACAATGCTCCACACAATATACTTGGTCTGTCCGAATATTCCGTCCGCAAGCTTTCCGTAAGCCTCGCCCGGACTGATGCCGGCTGCGAGAAGCAATACCGCGCCCACGATAAAGCCAATAATGATGGAAAGGAATACATACACCGCATTCCCTTTTAAAATGCTGTTTTTCTTACTCATCCTTCGTACCTCCTGCCATCATGAATCCAAGTTCCTTCTCATCCGCGTCGGCTCCGGCCACGCTTCCCACAATCTTACCGTCAAAAATAACCTCAATCCGGTCAGACAGATCCATGATCTCATCCAGCTCAAAGGAAACCAGAAGTACCGCCCTGTTTTTATTTCTCTGCTCCACCAGATATTTGTGTACGAACTCAATTGCGCCTACGTCCAGACCACGGGTAGGATTTACCGCGATCAGAAGTTCCGAATCATTGGTCACTTCTCTCGCAATGATCACCTTCTGCTGATTACCGCCGGAGAGCTGGCCCACATGGCGGTTCTCACAGCCGGAGGGCCGGATGTCAAACTTCTCGATCATCTCCGCGGCAAACCGCTGTATTGCATCCTTTTTCAAAATTCCTTTATTGGAAAACTGTTTTTCTCCGTAATTCTGCAGAATTAGATTCTCAGCCACGGTAAAATCAAGCACAAGCCCGTGCTTCTGACGGTCTTCCGGAATACTGGTGATTCCATGGTCAAAGGTCTCTCTCGGCGTCTTGTTGAATAAATCCACACCCTTCATCAGCACCTGTCCCGACTCTCCCTTACGAAGTCCGGTGAGAATCTCCACAAGCTCTGTCTGCCCATTGCCGTCTACGCCTGCAAGACCCACGATCTCTCCCTGCCTTACGCGGATATTCAGCCCGTCGAGGATCTCTACGCCCCGGTAATCCTTCGCTTTTAGGTCCTTCACCTCCAGAACCACCTCTCCCGGCGTCATCTCTTTCTTATCTACCGAAAAGGCAACGTCCCGTCCTACCATCATGGCCGCCAGATCGTTCTCGCTGCACTCCGCCACATTGACCGTATCGATATACTTTCCGGACCGGATGATCGTACAGTGGTCCGCCGACGCTTTGATCTCCTTCAGCTTGTGAGTAATGATAATCACGGACTTCCCGTCGGCCGTCAGATTATGGATGATATCGATCAGCTCGTTAATCTCCTGCGGCGTCAGGGATGCCGTAGGCTCATCTAAGATCAATAGATTCGCACCTCTGTACAGTACCTTCAAAATCTCGACTCTCTGCTGCATTCCTACGGAAATATCCTCCACCTTCGCGTCCGGGTCAACCATCAGATTGTACTGCTCGGAAAGCTGTTTGATCTTCTCTCTCGCCGACTTGATATCCACGATCACGCCGCTGCCCGGCTCCATTCCCAGCACTATATTCTCCGTAACGGTAAAGGGCGGGATCAGCATAAAATGCTGGTGTACCATTCCGATTCCCAGATCAATGGCCTTCTGGGGGCCGTCGATCTTAACCTCTTTTCCATCATAGAAGATCGTACCTGATGTGGGCGGATACATCCCATACAGTACGTTCATAAGCGTACTCTTTCCCGCACCGTTCTCTCCAAGGATCGCATGCACCTCTCCCTTGTGTACCGTTAAATTAATATGGTCATTTGCTGTGAAATCACCGAATTTCTTAACGATATCCTTCATCTGGAGAACGACATGGTCCTGATTCATGTTGCTTGCCTTGTCCACTTTTGTTCCTCCTCCTTAAGTAAAATCCGCGCTGTTCCCTCTATATTAAATCACAATCACATCCCCAAGCCCCTCGTCCCTCACAATGCCGGCAAGGCTCTCCATCACGTCATCCCCGGGGCTCTGATAGACTGCATATTGTTCTCTTACACCAATCTGCCGGTATCGGATCAATTTATACCGGACTCGTCCGCAAACCAGATACGGCGCAAGGAGTCTCGCGGTCTCCCTGACCGTCTGCTCATAGTTAAACAGGCCCGGGACCACCACGGTCCGCACCTCATAAAGCTTTCCGGCTGCCGCCAGTTCTCTGGCATTCTTTCGCACCATCCTTCCGGATGTTCCCGTCACCTTCCTGTGTTCTTCCTCATCCCACGCTTTTACGTCCAGCATCACTCCGTCCATCGCATCCATAAGCTTCGGATGCTCTGCAAAATCCAGCGTACCGTTGCTGTCGATCAGCCTTCCCAGTCCTTCTTTCCTGCACAGTCCAAACAACTCCGTGAGAAATTCCGGGTACAGGGTACACTCTCCGCCGGATACGGTGATCCCCCGGATGAACGGAACCTGCTTTCTGATCTCTGCCATCACTTCTTCCGGCGTCATATAACGAATCCTTGGGCTGCACCCGAACCTGCAGGTACGGATACACGTATCGCAGCCTATGCAGGCCGCCGGGTCAAATACCACTCGTCCGTCCCTGTCTGCCAACGCCTTCGCGGGACATTTCTCCACACATTCCATACAGCCGGTACACAGATTCCTAGTCTCCGGATTATGACAGTATCTGCAGTCAAAATTACAGCCCTGAAGAAATACTGCCGTCCGGTTCCCCGGCCCGTCTACCGAACTGAATGGAATGATCTTATTAACCGGTACCCGTATCATTTACCGGATCTTCCTTTCCAAAATCTTGCCATTGTGCTTCGCTCCCATTCCAAGGGCCGTCGTATCCTGAAGCACATTCTGGCCCTTCTCCAGCTTCTCAATCTCCGACCGCTTCACCAGATAGCCCGTAATCCGAATCACGTCGCTGTCAGAGGAATAGAAGGACAGATATCTGAGATTCTCTTTAAACGCTCCCTTTATAATATCCAAGACAAATTCCGGATTCTTATGAACCGTCATATCAATCGGGAAAATATCTCCTGTTCCGGATGAGAAATATTTGTGAAAATTACTACAGTGCCTTAAATGGTCAATCAGCTCCTCCGGCTCCTCCCCGATAGGAATCCTAGTTCCCGGGCTGACATTTAAGTCGCTGGCGATTCCCACCTGCGCATGCAGCAGAAAATGTCCGCCGGTAATCTCACAGTATGGATTCACATGCTCCTGATTGAAGGCGTCGATCTGGTCCATGATCTCCACGCCCAGCTTATCAGCCTCTTTGTCATGTCCGAATCTTCCCGTCTTTCCTTCCTTCTCCATCAGGATATTGACACACTCTGCAAGACCCACCATGCCAAACATCGCCGTGAACCGCTCTCTTTTAATAAACCCTTCCTTTGCCAGAAAATTATTCTCGAAGAATCCGCTCTCCTCTACCTCAAAACGGATTCTCGCATCCATATATTCCGCCATGATCCGGCAGACATAGGGAAGGTGGTTTTTCTTAAAATCCTCCACATTCTCCGCGCGCTTTGCAATATTTCCCAAGATCAGGCGGACCAGCGTATAGGAACCGCCGCCAAGCTTCAATCCGTTATAACAGCTTGCGATCACATAGTCCTCGCCCAGTTCGCTTTTAAACATCGCATGGTTGGCGAAACTCGGCTTAGCGCTATGCAGCGCCGCATTGACTCCGCAGAGCGCAAAATCATCCGGCGTGATACTTTCGTCATACTTCATGGAAATATTCGGCACCGCATGTTCTAACTCAGCTTCCGCCTCCAAAATAATCCTGCCCGCCTTCGTGGCCTTAGGCCCCACATTCGCATGGGAGAAAGAATCCAAGATCGTACGGTCCATCTGGGTCAAAAACAACTTGATCAGCTTCTTTGCCTGCGCCTCGTCCACATCATTAATAAACGGCTCTAACAATTCGTCCAAAGCTCCCACGTATACCGGGAAATTCGTAACGCTCGGCACATGCCGGTAAAAAATCTGCAGGGCGTTCAGCGCCTCATATAAATCCTTCGGCGGCTCCAACTGAAGAAATTCGCTGCCTTCCCTCATGAATTTGCCATAATCCGGAATAATGTATCTGGGCCGCAGCGGCGCATGCCCCTCCGCAAGATCGCAGATGCACTGCTTGTCAATGGGCTGATTCAGCAGTTCATCCAACCCCTCCGGGAGATCTAATACCTCCAGCAAGGAATCTGCAAGGTTCGTCATCGTCGTCAGTTTCTGCTCATGTGTCAGTGTCGGTGATTTTACAGTCTCAAGCATCTCTTCCCTTGTAGCGTTTACCCGGGACATCTCAATATCTCTCACAACTGCACACTCCTTTCTTCTATCTATATTTATTTGATAACATAGGGACAGGCCCTTACGGACTCTGCCCCTATCCTATACATCCTGTGCTATCTGTAGATTACTCAGCTAACTTATAGATGCCTGCTCCGTATTTGCCTTCAAAATCATCCTTTGTCTTTGGAACTACTACGTCGCCGCTGATAATGGATTCTTTTACTTCATTTACTGCGGTGATCACATCCTCGGTAAGATTATCTGTAGTAGGAGCGATATCAACGCCCGCCTCTTCCAGCGTATAGGTCTTAACTCCGCTCTCAAATGCGCCGTCAAGCACAGCTTTTGCCTCGTCGTAGCATGCATTGTCTACGCGCTTCAGAGCAGAAGTAAGGATTGTCTCAGGAGCGATCACGCTCTGGTCAGAGTCAACGCCGATTGCCCAGATCTTAGCCTCTTTACAAGCGTCGATAACGCCAAGGCCCGTTCCGCCTGCCGCGTGGAAGATCACGTCGGCGCCGTCAGCGATCATATTATTTGCCGCCGTCTTACCTGCCGCTGTATCAGAGAAGCTGTTTGCATTTGCCTGCAGAACCTCTACGTCCGGATTTGCATCAATCGCGCCTGCACAGTAGCCATATCCAAACTCATTCATCGTATCCGTAGACATACCCAGCACGAAACCAATCTTATTCGTCTCTGTAGTAAGGCCTGCTACATATCCTACAAGGTAAGAAGCCTGGCACTGTTCAAACATCAGGCATGCCACATTGTCAAGGTCTGCATTAGCCGCATCGTCAACAATTGCAAAGTTCATATCCGGATTCGCTGTTGCTTCCTCCTTCAATGCGTCTGCAAGCTGATATCCGATACAGATAATCAGGTCATATTCTTCGTCCACAAAGGTCTCGATATTCGGAATATAGTCTGCGTCTGTAGAAGACTCCAGATACTTAACGGTAATGCCAAATTCATCTGCCGCCCTAGAAACGCCTTCCCATGCAGACTGGTTAAAGGAACCGTCGTTTACGCCGCCCGTATCCGTAACAATACCAACCTTAACCTCAGAAGCCTCTTTGCCTTCCGCCCCGTCATCTGAGCCGCCTTCGTCTGAACTTCCGCCTGAACCGCCGCATGCTGCAAGCGAAAATACCATTGCCGCAGCCAATAATCCTGCTAATAATTTCTTTTTCATAATCTTTCCCTTTCTGAATCCTCTTTGTAGAATCCCTGTTACTGTTTGTCCTGTCCAATCAAGATACGCATTGCCTCCACTGCCGCGTGAATCGCGCCTTCCGTCTCATGGACCTGCAGGTTCTCAAGCCCTGCCGCTTCTCTTTCCTGATTAGCAACCACCAAAAGTACCGTCCCGACACGAACCCTCAGGCAGCTTCCCACAATGAACAGCGCCGCAGACTCCATCTCAGAAGCCAATGCCCCGCATCCAATCCACGCTTTCCACTTATTCTGAAGTTCATAGCCCACCGGCTTCTTCTCCGGTTCATGCTGACCATAAAAAGAGTCTTTGCATTGTACAACGCCGATATGGCTGACCGCATGGAGCCGGTCCGCCGCCTCTTTCAGCGCATTCACCACCTGAACGTCCGCCACCGCCGGATACTCAATGGGCGCGTACTCCCTAGTGGTTCCTTCCATGCGGATTGCTCCGCTTGCGATCACCAGATCACCGCCCTTTACATCCAACTGCATCCCGCCGCAGGTTCCTACCCGGATAAAGGTTCTTGCCCCGCATCGGTACAGCTCTTCCATAGCGATGGATGCCGACGGCCCGCCGATTCCGGTGGAAGTCACGCTCACCTTCACTCCATCCAGACAACCGGTATAAGTCACAAACTCACGGCTGTCTGCAACAAGCTTCGCGTCGTCCAGAAACTGTGCGATCAGCTTACAGCGTTTGGGGTCGCCCGGCAGCAGGACATACTCTCCTACATCCTCTGGTTTCGTCTGAATATGATACTGTACTCCCGCGCCTTCCGTATAATCAATCATAGTCGTTCCTCCTCTGCTGATAAAAAAGAGAATAAAGATACAACTCTCATATCTCTATTCCCATCCATCACACCCGTTGTTCCTGAAGCAGGCTGTCAATCTTCGTCCTGACAAGGTCAAATGCAACCGGATTCTTGCCGCTGTTTATGACAATATCCGCAGTAGCCCTCGTAGGTTCCACATAGATATAGTGCATGGGCTTCACACTCTGAAGATACTGGTTGATCACACTGTCGATATCGCGCCCCCGCTCCTTTACATCCCGGGTAAGCCGCCTGAGTATCCGCTCGTCTGCGTCTGCTTCCACATAAATCTTAATATCCAAAAGCTCCCTGAGACCCGGATCCTGAAGAACCATAATCCCCTCTAGAAGTATGATCTTATTCGGACGGATCTCTATAGTCTCATCCTTGCGGTTATGTACCGTATAATCATACACCGGACCAAAAACAGACTCGCCTCTCTTTAACATCTTGATATGCTCGATCAGCATGTCCGTCTCTAGAGAACCCGGATGGTCATAGTTGATATTCCTGCGCTCCTCCAGCGATAGATGGTCGTTCCTCCTGTAATAATTGTCATGATAAATTACAGTGACCTTATCCCCATACAAATCACGCAGTTTATTTGTGAAAGTAGACTTTCCTGAGCCAGAACCACCGGCTATTCCGATAACGATACAATCCATGCCCTGAATCTCCATTTACCCGTCAGATACCTGCCATCCGCTTTGCTATCAGCGTTACAATTAACAATTTTATTTTACCATACCTATTTCGACAAGTAAAGAAGAATCGCAAACCAAAAAGAATGACATAATCTTATTGTAAAACAAATCCGTCTATGGTAACATAAATATGTTACCGCCCCAACGCAGCAGTCGGAAAGGGGGTGTTATCATGGAAGGCCTTTGTTCTTTTTTCATCGCTGTTATGGCTGGTGTAGCCTGTCACTACATCATCAAGTGGCTAGACAGTGAAGAATAACCGGTAACTAGCCCAAACGGTTAACCTCACCGTATATGAGGAAGAACCCCCGAAAGCAATGCCAGTACTTTCGGGGGTTCGTTCTTTTGTTATCAATGGATAACTTTGTTCTTTTTCTATCGGTATTATAGCATATGCTAAACATAATTTCAATATACATTTTTATTCTGGATTTAATTGACAATCCTGCCCATTTCAGAAATAATAAATACACCACTATTATAAGGAGCAGCCATGTACCACTACTATATGTTCAACAAACCCTACGGCTGTGTCTGCGCGCGCAGGGACGACCGTTATCCCACGGTTATGGACTATTTTACAGCGTTAAATAATGAAAATCTCTCCCCCGCCGGAAGGCTTGACCGGGCTACCGAAGGGCTTCTTTTTATTACCGATGACGGCGTGTGGAATCAGGAAATGACTCATCCCAGCCACAAGAAGGAAAAAACCTACGAATTTGCCGCTATGGGGACTCTGTCGCCCGAAGATATCCGTCAGTTAGAAAGCGGCGTATTATTAAAGGGCGCCCACGCTCTGACCGCCCAGGCCAAAGTACGGGTCACCGGAACCTCCGTCCTGTCTGACGTCCTGCCTTCCCTGCATCCTGAGATTCAAGAGCAAAGCCGCCATAACCGCCCGGACCACCCGGTAGTTTTCGGACAGATTACCATTACAGAAGGAAAAAAGCACCAAGTCCGCCGTATGTTAAAAGCGGTCCGGTGCTGTGTCATTTCATTAAAACGTATCTCAATCAATTCTGTTATTCTGGACGAATCACTAAAACCCGGAGAATGGAAACCCTTCTTCCCCTCCGGACGCTAAGGGCGCCCGTCAATTTGCAAGCATCATGCGGTCATTGGCAAATTCGCCGCCGCTTGCCTCTTCAAATTTGTTCAGGAGATCCGCCACCTTTAATTTCTTCTTCTCCTCTCCTTCTACATCGTAGATAATCCTGCCCTCATGCATCATAACCAGACGGTTGCCATGGGTGATGGCGTCCTTCATGTTATGGGTTACCATCATGGCTGTCAAATGATGCTCCTCAATAATCTTATCCGACAATTCCAGCACCTTGGCCGCCGTTTTTGGATCCAGCGCCGCCGTATGCTCATCAAGGAGCAGAAGTTTCGGTTCCTTTAACGACGCCATAAGCAAAGTAATTGCCTGCCTCTGTCCTCCCGAAAGAAGTCCCACTTTGCTGCTAAGCCGCTCTTCCAGCCCAAGATCCAGCTCTCTTAGCTGCTCTTTGAAAACTTTCCGCTCTTTCTTCGTAATTCCCCAGCCTAATCCGCGTCGTCCTCCGCGCCTTGCCGCGATCGCCATATTTTCTTCTATTGACATCGTAGCCGCCGTTCCGGTCATAGGATCCTGAAAGACCCGTCCCAGATAGGATGCCCTCTTATGCTCGGAAAGATCCGAAATATCCACACCGTCTACCGTAATGCTTCCCTGATCTATAGGCCAGACTCCAGCAATCGCATTCAGCGTCGTAGATTTCCCGGCGCCGTTCCCGCCGATGATTGTAACAAAATCGCCGGAATTTAACTGCAGATTTACACCGTCTAGCGCAACCTTCTCATTGATTGTCCCTCTGTTAAATGTCTTATGAAGATTCAATAATTCTAACATATACGCCATAGCTTAGGCCCCCTTCCGTTTTACGGCATATTTATCCTTCAGATACGGTATCGCAAGGAAAACTGCAACAACGATCGCTGAGAACAGCTTCATATAATCCGAAGGCATCTTCAGCCACAGAACCAGTGCATATGCAGCATAATACAGGATCGCTCCCACAAATACCGCCGTCAGGGTATATGCAAATGCGATTTTCTTACCGGCACACAGTTTTCCGAAGATCACTTCGCTTATGATAACTGCCGCCAGTCCGATTACAATTGCGCCGCGCCCGGAATTGACGTCCGCCGAGCCCTGATACTGTGCATATACACCTCCGCTTAGTCCCACTAATCCGTTGGAAATCATCAGCGCGATTACCTTTGTTACATTGGTGTTGATTCCCTGCGCTCTTGCCATCTGCTCATTACAGCCGGTTGCACGGATCGCAGAACCGATCTCTGTTCCAAACATCCAGTATACTACCGCCACCAGCGCCAGACAGATCAGAATCAATTTCACAAAAAACAGATAACTGTTATCGGCGGACACGTATCTCAGAGAAGCCACCAGCCCTTTCTGCCCAATGCCGATACTCTGGTTCGCTTTTCCCATAATCCTAAGATTCACCGAATACAGCGATATCTGAGTCAATATGCTTGCCAAAATACCGGGGATCCCCAAAGCCGTATGCAGAATCCCCGTCACAAGCCCGCCAAGCATTCCTGCAATTGTCGAAAAAATAAGAGCCGCCGCCGGGTGCATGCCCCCCTGTATCAGCATAACCGCCACGGCGCCTCCGGTTGCCAGCGTACCGTCCACCGTCAAATCTGCGAAATCCAGAATACGGAAAGTAATGTATACCCCCAGCGCCATAATTCCCCATATAAGCCCCTGCGCTACATTGCCCGGCAGGGCGCGGACAAGTGTCATGGGGTCTAATTCTGCAAAATAAGCCATCATCTTTTTACATCCTCTCCAAATATAATATCGATTATTTATCTCTGCCGCAGCAGTTTCTTCCAAATATGCGGCAACGTAAACTTCCTGCCCTGAAACGGGCAGGAAATCAATTGCTGTTATTCTCTGTTATTATTCTACTTCAATTGCCTCATAATCTTCCGGCACGGTAAGCTTCAGCTCCTCGCAGATTTCCTTGTTGTACATCTTGGTTACCTGCGGTGCGAATTCAATATCCATCGTCGAAATATCCGCTCCCTTTGCCAGTACCTCGTATGCCATTTCGCCGGCTTTATATCCAATATCGTAGTAGCTGATCGAAAGTGTTGCGACGCCGCATCCTGTGCAGATTCCCTGCTCGCCGGCGATTACCGGGATCTCTGCCGGTACGCACACATTCTTTACAATCTCTGTATTCGCCGCCATAGTGTTATCTGTCGGGATATAGATTGCATCCACCTCGGATACCGCGCTTGTTACCACCGACTGGATCTCGTTGGAATCTGCCGCCGTATATTCTTTACATTCAATATCGTCCGCTTTCAGCGCTTCCTCAAAAAGTTCCGCCTGATACTTTGAATTCGGCTCGGCCGAACAGTAGAGGATACCGACCGTCTTTGCTTCCGGCAGAAGTTCCTTCAGCATTGCCGCCTGCTCATCAATAGGCGCTAAATCACTGGTCCCGGAAACGTTAATGCCCGTTGCCCCAGTCCAGTCCTCAATCTGAAGCGCCGTCGCAAAGTCTGTAACGGAGGTTCCGATAATCGGGATATCCGCCGTTGCCGTTGCCGCCGTTGTCAGCGGGTCTGTCGCATTGGCAAGGATCAGATCCACATCGTCTGATACAAACTGGTTAATAATCGTCGCACACATATTATGCTCGCCCTGCGCATTCTGCTCGTCAAATGTCACGCCATCCTCGCCGCAGAGTTCCGTAAGCGCATCCTTAAATCCTTTTGTAGCCGCGTCAAGCGCATCATGCTGGACAAGCTGGCAGATACCGATTGTATAACTACCGCCGGATACCTCTTCTCCGCCCTCTTCCGTCTTTGCTCCTCCTTCGCTGTCTGAACTATTCCCACATGCTGCAAGGGAAAGAACCAGTGCGGCTGCCATCATAACTGATAATAATTTCTTTTTCACAGTACCTTTCCTCCTAAATAATATTGTTCAATTACTTTCACAATTTAAAGCGTAAATATTTTCTCAGTTTGACGCGTGAATATTTTCCCACTTCAACTCGCGAAAGTGTTTTGACGTTTTTGATTATATCTCTGTAAAATCGATTCGTCAAGAGTTTTTTCAAAAAATATGGCAGGTACTTCTTCTCTACAAGTACCTGCCGTCTTTCTCTCATATATTTTTATTCTTTTACCTGAATGGCATTCTCTGCCAAAAATTCCTTAACCCGGTTCAGAATAACGATCTCTTTTAATATCTCTTCGTCCCCTGCCGCTTCCTTCATGCTCTCCACATCTTCGTACCCGTAATCCTTTGCGAGAGTTTCATATTCTTTTTCTAGTTCCGCGTCAGTGGGGATCAGCTTCTCTTGGTTAGCGATTGCCTCGGATACCAGTCTTTGCTCAATGCTGTCCTTAGCGGCATCCTCCGCCTGTTTCTCGAATTCCTTCTCATCCACTCCATAATATTGCTGCAGAAAATCCTCAAATTCTATTTCCTCAGCCTCTGCTGCTTCCTTATAAGGATCGATCAGCTCCTTTTTCACTTTTTCCAATTCTCCGTCCGGATATCCTTTGATCTCCGCTTTTTCAAGCACTGCCTGCCATGCGGCGTCTTGAAGCTGCAGATCAAAGTCTGTAGTTCCGTTCTCGGTAAGCTGTTTTTCAACCTCTTTCTTATATTCGTCCACCGTTTTTGATTCCTCAGAAACAGTCTGAACAAACTCATCCGTAAGCTTTGGAGTTATCGTCTCTCCGCAGATAAAATTCACAGTGATCGTAAAGGTAACATCCTTCCCAGATAAATCCGGATTGTTCGTATATGGATCCGGGAAATTCCCATCCCAGTCAAACGTTTCCCCCGGTTTATGTCCAATAATGCTATCCTCAAATCCCGGAATAAAGGATCCGGACCCAATCTCCAGATTAAATCCTTCCGAACTGCCTCCGTCAAACGCCTCTCCGTCCATTTTCCCGACAAAATCAATGTTAACGGTATCTCCGGACTTTACCTTTCCATCCTTGATTTCTTCCGGAGCTGCATATTGTGACAGCACTGCCTCAATATATTCCTCCACCTTTTCATCATTTACCTCTTCCGGTTCTGCAATATCCGCCACTTCTATGCCTTTGTATCCGCCGACCGACACATATTCGTTGGATGCATTATTACTAGAACATCCCGCCAGAAACATCGACGCCGCCAATACACCTGTTACTAATACTGCTGCTTTTCTCTTCATAAATACCTCCGTCATCCTTTCATCCTGCTTCAGACAGAAGAATGATTCTCCTTTCTCCCAGCCCGTTTGGGGCCGCTGATATATTTCATGATCATATCCTGTGAAATTCCTGAAACGTTCTTAAGTATATCACAATCATATAGTTAAGAAAAGTTTTTTCACAGGATTTTCATGATTGCACTTCAAATCTCTTGCGCTGAGATAAAAACGATGTTAAAATAAATAACAGTTTAGCTCCATGCCTGTTCGGTTTACAGCATGGATGAGAATACACTTTGAGGAGGATTTACGTGAGTACATTTACAATAGTTCTATTAGTCATAGCAGTTATTTTGCTTATCGTATTCGTCGGCTTGATTTTTCTCGGCCGGAGAATGCAGAAAAAACAAGATGCACAGCAGGAACAGCTTGAGGCTGCCGCTCAGCAGGTCAGCATGCTGATTATTGATAAGAAGAAGATGAAGCTTAAGGAAGCAGGCTTCCCTCAGTTTGTAGTTGACAACACGCCTAAGTACCTGCGGCGTTCAAAGGTTCCTGTAGTAAAGGCCAAGATCGGTCCAAAGATCATGTCCCTGATGTGCGACGGAGCTATATTTGACCAGATTCCTGTCAAAAAGGAGGTCAAGGCAACCGTGAGCGGCATCTATATTACCGCAGTACGGGGCATCCGCGGCCCATTGGTTACGCCGCCAAAGAAGAAGGGCTTCTTCGCAAGATTCAGAAATAAGAATAAATAACCGCAGAAAAGATTGCGTTCCCCGCAATCTTTTCTTTTTCTTTATACTTGTATAAACGCCTGTTGCCTGTTTATCCAATACCTCTCACATTCACTTTTATCTGACTGTCTGAAAACGGTTCGTTATTGATATCCAGCGCATAAAAAATATTCACGTCAATCTCATCCTCCCGGATATCCGTCTGCAGATCCTTCGTGTGGATTCCAACAAGAAATTCCCCGAAAGGCGTCTGATAGCTTGTCATATTAATCTTATCCTTTTCAAATACCATACGGGTATTGCCGGCTCCGCTTTTACTGATTTCAAATGAAGTGTCTCCAGTAATCTTCACTGTATTCCGAACCGCGCCGGGCACGCCTTCCGCTACTTCGTCATATATGATATAATGCTTTCCGTTTTTCTGATAATAAGACGCCGGCGTAATGATCTCTATCGGATCGTCCTCTCTCTCATCCCCCGGCAGACCATAGTGAAGACCTGCAATACTAATCAATACATCTTTCTTCATAGACCTCTCCCCTTGTAACAGAACGGTTTCTTCATATTTTAGAATTCCTCAATATTTATCTGGCGGATCGTCTCTACATTATATGGAAGAACCGAATTCGCAAACTGTTTGAATTTCTCCGCCGCATCACTGACATAAAACTCATATTTATTAAATTCCTCATTCTCATTGCTCATATTACGCTCTTTTAGAAGCTTCTTTAAATCCATGGCCGCCTCGTATGCGGGATTCACAATCCGAACGCCCTCTCCCATATACTGCATAATCGCAGAACGCAGCAGCGGATAATGGGTGCAGCCAAGGATCATCGTGTCAACCTCCGACTCCTTCATCTCTTTCAAATAGATATCGATCACTTCCTCCGTAATATGGTGTCTGGTAAATCCTTCCTCCACCAAAGGAACAAACAGTGGGCATGCCTTCCCTAAAACCTCTGCTCCCGGCTCCATCTCATGGATTACTCTCGTATACATCTGGCTGCAGATCGTCCCTTCTGTTCCCACTACGCCGATTTTCTTATTCTTTGTCTCATGAAGGGCGGCTCTTGCTCCCGGCTCAATCACTCCGATGATCGGCGTGTCAAACTCCTGTCTTACCGTCTCTAACGCCTGCGCCGTGGCCGTATTGCAGGCAATCACAATCGCCTTCACATTTCTCGTCTTCAAGAAACGGATAATCTGTCTGGAGAAGCGGATAATAGACTCCTTTGATTTACTGCCATAGGGAAGTCTGGCGGTATCTCCAAAATATACAATATTCTCATCCGGAAGCTGCCGCATAATCTCTCTTGCTACAGTCAAACCTCCCACGCCGGAGTCAAACACTCCTATCGGCGCTTTTCTCAAATCCTTCATCCTATTAACCCCTCTAAATTCCTCGTCTAAGCGCTGCACAACCTATATTGTAACCTATGTGTTACCTGTTTTCAATGGGTTTTTCTACTACCTTTACGCACGCCTCTCCGTAATAATTGGCAAGCCTGCCAAGAATTACCGGCTCGATCCGGATATTTCTCCCCGCCGGAAGCCGCTTCACTGCCCTTTCCTCCCGGCAGTAAATCACCACGGCATCTTTTCCCTCTGATTCCTTCAGCATATCAAAAAGCTGAGTCTCCTCCGCTAAATACGCCGTCTTATTCGGGAACTGAATCCACAGTTCTTTCTTCGTCTGATCGAAAGGGATAATTTTTTCACAGATCAGCTTGCTGGGGGCGTCATCTTCTTCAGACACCCTGCCGCGTACAAACACCTTGCTGTCTTCATTCAGACAGCTCTGATTCCGTTCATAATCCCTTGGGAATACCACAACCTCCACCGTTCCCGCCAAATCCTCTATCGTCAGAAACGCCATCGTCTGATTCGTCTTCGTATACTTGATGGTCTTCTCGATAATCATCCCGCCTACGGTTTCTTTTGCCCCGTCCCGGACCCTTGCCCGGCCGGTCTCGTCGTCAATCTGGAAATCCAGCGTAGTCTTTGAGATGCTCTTTCTCCACTTCTCCTCATAGTCTTCCAGCGGATGCCCTGACAGATATACACCCAGAACCTCCTTCTCAAATGCGAACATGGTTTCTTTCTCGTATTCGCCCACATCCGGAAGCGGGATATCAAATTCCTTCTTTTGCTCTTCATCTACAAAATCAAACAATGACATCTGGCCTGTCATGGAATACTTACGCTCCTGGTTGACCTGCTCCAGCACCCTCAGGTAAATCATCATAAATTGTTTCCTTGTGCCGCCAAAGCTGTCGAATACTCCCGCTTTGATAAAGTTCTCCAGCGTACGCTTATTGGTTTCTTTTCCAGAAAGCCTCTCTATGAAATCCTTCAGATTCTTATAAGGCCCTCTTGCATTCCGCTCCTCCACAATTGCCTGAATCACCGGTCTTCCCACGCTCTTAATCGCTGCCAGCCCATACCGGATGCAGCCGTTATCCACAGAGAAATCTCCTTCTCCTTTATTGATATCCGGCGGCAGGATCTGAATCCCCATCTGTCTTGTGCTGTAAATATACTCCGCTACCTTAGTGGAATTATCAATCACGGAAGTCATAAGCGCAGCCATAAATTCAACCGGATAGTAATATTTCAGATAGGCAGTCTGGTAAGACACAACCGCATATGCCGCCGCGTGGGATTTGTTGAATGCATACTTGGCAAAGTCAATCATCTCATCGTATATCTTATTGGCCGTCGCCTCGCTGATTCCATTATTTACACAGCCCGGAACGCCCTCCGCTTCATTTCCATACACAAAGCTCTGCCGTTCCTTCTTCATTACATCGCCCTTTTTCTTGGACATGGCGCGGCGCAGCAGATCGCTCCGCCCCAGCGTATACCCGGCAAGGTCGCGCACGATCTGCATAACCTGTTCCTGATAGACAATACAGCCATAAGTGGGCTCTAAGATCGGTTCAAGCTGGGGACAGTCATACGTAATCATATCCTGATAATTTTTCCCCTTGATATACTGAGGGATAAAATCCATCGGCCCCGGCCGGTACAGAGCGATTCCCGCTATAATATCCTCAAGGCTCTGCGGCTTTAATTCTTTGATAAAGCTCTTCATCCCGGCGCTCTCAAGCTGGAACACGCCGTCTGTTTTTCCGGTACCTATATAATCCAGCACCGCCTTATCGTTGTAATCAATCTCATCCAGATTGATCTCCTTACCGGTACTCTTTTTGATCAATTCCTGGGCACTCTTAATCACCGTCAGGTTCCTAAGCCCCAGAAAGTCCATTTTTAGAAGTCCCAGCTCTTCTAAGGTCGTCATGGTAAACTGTGTGGTCACAGAACCGTCCGAACCAAGAGACAACGGAACATACTCATCAATGGACTTCTGGCTGATCACCACTCCCGCCGCATGCATGGAGGTATGCCTCGGCAGTCCTTCCAGACGTTTTGACATATCGATCAGCTCTTTAACCTGCCCGTCCTCCTCATACAGCTTCCGAAGCTCATTATTTTTATCCAAAGCGCCTTTCAGCGTAATATTTGGCTCCTGAGGAACCATTTTCGCAATATTATCCACAAAGGCATAGGGCAGATCCATCACCCTTCCCACATCGCGGATCACACCCCTGGCCGCCAGCGTACCAAAGGTTACGATCTGTACCACACAGTCCGAGCCGTATTTCCTGCTCACATAGTCGATAACCTCCTGCCTGCCCTCCGGGGCAAAGTCCACGTCAATATCCGGCATAGACACACGCTCCGGGTTCAGGAAACGCTCGAACAGGAGCTGGTATCTAATCGGATCAATGGTCGTAATCCCAAGGCAGTACGACACGATGCTTCCCGCCGCGGAGCCTCGTCCCGGCCCTACCATAATTCCGTGATCCTTTGCATATTTAATAAAATCCCAGACGATCAGAAAATAGTCTACATATCCCATGGTCCGAATAACTGAAAGCTCATAAGACAGCCGCTTTTTCAGCTCCTCGGTTACCGGATGGTAAAGGCCCTCAAGACCATCAAAGCACAGCTCATTCAAATACTCCCATGACGTCTTTCCCTCCGGCACGTCATATTTGGGGAGCTTCGTCACGCCAAATTCAATCTCCACATTGCACCGGTCGGCAATCTTCTGAGTATTCTCCAATGCCTCCAACGCATAAGGAAAAAGCTTCTTCATCTCTTCCTCAGATTTAATGTAATACTGCCCTCCCTCATAGCGCATCCTGTCCTCGTCCGCAAGCTTCTTGCCGGTCTGCAGGCAGAGCAGAATATCATGAGGCTTCACGTCGTCCGCATAGGTGTAGTGCACGTCGTTGGTAGCTGCCAGGGGAAGCCCCGTTTCCGCGCTCATGCGAAGCAGCGCCTGATTCACGGTCTGCTGCATGGGAATCCCATGATCCTGAAGTTCAAGAAAGAAATTACCCTTCCCGAATATCCGCTCATACCGAAGCGCCGCTTCCTTTCCTTCCTCATAAAGCCCCCTCGACACATACTTCTGGACCTCGCCGGCCAGACAGGCGCTCAAAGCAATAATACCCTCATGGTAGGTCTCTAAAACCTCCAGATCTACCCTTGGCTTATAGTAGTATCCTTCCGTAAAACCTCTGGATACGATTTTCATCAGATTGTGGTAGCCCGTATCATTCTCAGCCAGCAGGACCAGATGGTAATACCTGTCCTCGCCGCCCTGTCCCGGATCCTTCTTAAACCGGGAACCCGGCGCCACATAGACCTCGCTTCCAAGAACCGGTTTAATTCCGGCCGCCTTCGCCGCCCGGTAGAAATCAATCACGCCAAACATCACGCCATGGTCTGTGATCGCCACGCTGTCCATCCCCAGCTCCTTTACCCGGGCGATACATTCTTTTATTTTATTTGAACCGTCCAACAGACTATATTCTGTATGGACATGTAAATGTGCAAATGCCATTACCGCACCCTGCTTTCTTATGTAACCGCTATTTTATCCGTATTTCAGATTCTGTAATCGTAATCTTACCCGCACGCAGAAGCCGTCCCGCAGCCCGCTTAAAAGCATTCCTGCTAAGGCCCGTCTCCTGTTTGATTAGTTCTGATCCTGCTTTGTCCGTAAATGGATAAAAGCCTCCCCGCTTCTTTAAATCCTCCAGCATTCGCTCTGCATCCAGATCCATTTGGATAAATGCCTTCTCCCGTAAGCTAAGGTCTAACTTCCCATCCGGCTTTACTCCCATAACCCTTGCTTCGATCCGGTCTCCAACCCTGTGGTTTCCGTAGGTTTCACGCTTTGGGATCAATCCGCAGAAGATATCGTCCACCGCCGTAAACCAACCGAAATTATCGCTCATCTCATAGATCATACCCTGAACTTTATCGTCCTTCTTATACGGTGAATCCTTCCTAAGCTTCTCATACACTTTCATAGTTGCGCAGAGCCTGCCGCTTTTGTCCACATAAAGGCTTACCAGACATTCGTCTCCCGGTTTCACCTTCGCCGTCTGTTCTTTAAAGGGCAGCAGCAGATCCTTCTCCAGTCCCCAGTCAAGAAACGCCCCGATTTTTCCCGTATCCAAAACCTTCAGCGCTTTTACCTGTCCCAGCATCAGCCGCGGTTCTCTCGTGGTTGCTATCACCCGGTCCTTAGAATCTTTATATAGAAATACCTCCACCGAATCTCCCACTTCAATTCCCTCAGGCGCCTGTTTCTTCGGGAGCAGCACCTTATCCTCAGCGGTTCCCAGATATACGCCGAACTCTACCTTTTTTACTACCATTAAACTTAATCTTTTTCCCAGATTTTCCTCTATTTTCATCTGTTATTCTCCTGTTAATTCCACGATGGCATAAGGCTTTCCTTCCGTATCGCAAAGCTCTATCACCGTACGCTCCTCTTCTTTTGCAATCTTCGGCAGAATGATATCTCCATATACCGCCGATTTCTTATATTCTGCCCGCACCTGGGAAACTTCCATTTCTTCTGGAAGCACCTCCAGCGCCATCTGCACATACTGGCAGTTATTTACATGATCGTTGGTATCGATATGATACTTCCGCACCTGAAAAACCTCTCCCTCTTCCATCTGTCCCGGAAGGCTGATTTTCCTCGGCGCATAGTTCATCTCAAGGGGTTCCTCCATACCATAACCCTTGATTTCCTCTTCACAAGGCTTGATTGGCCTTCCCTTTTCCTTATCCATATAAGCCCAGATGGAATTCGCATAGGCGGCTCTCCTCCCTTCTGCGTCCTGCATCAAAAAATTCCGCTCTCCCAGCGCGCCTTTAAAACCTGTGGGCCATGTGCATACCCTTACAGTCTCACCCAGCCGCGGATACCGTTCTACCACAATCTGCCAGCCGGATAATACCCATGCCCGTCCTTCTTCCTTCAGCCGGTTTACCCCGAATCCAATACTCTCCGAATGAAAAATACTGCAGTCCTGAAAATAATTGATAATCCCCGGCAGTGTGATCCTCTCGCACCGGTCAATCTCGCTGTACCGGATTCTGCTGTCAAACGCATACATTGATCTTTCTCCTTTTGTCTTTCGTTACTGCTCTTTTGAAAAAAAGAACCATTTAATTTTAAAATCTGAGGTACAGGTTATCATTTCATAAGCATCCTCATCCAGCACCCCCTTAAGCTCCTGCTTGTCCTCTGGCGCTACAATTCCTCCAACCGCATCGGTAAAGCATAGATTTGGGTACAGGCAACACCACCAGTTATGCCCTTCTCCGCTTCCGATACGGATTCTTAACGCCTCATAGGTGCCTGCCGGAAACGTAACATCCCCATAAGTCTTCTTAGGAAAATCATCCATCACAAGCTCTGCAGTTACAGGATCGCTGCTGTTCTCCCGCCTGATGGTCCGCTGTGCCAATTCAGTGATGTCCGTCAAATGTTCCCGGACAAACTCCTTCGTTCCGCCAAGGCCGTCCTTCCCGTCCAGTTCCTCCTGAAGATAGGAAATAACCGCATTTTTCACCTGAATTTTCACCTGCTGGTCCCTCTCGCTGTCACTGTCCGCAAGGACATGAAACCGAAGCACCTGCTCCGCAAGCTCCTTAGACGCCTGTTCCTCCCTTGCCTCCACAAGAAGCCCCCGCTGTATGGTTACCCATGCGGTAAGTACCGCTGCGGCAGTTATGGAAATCCCCAGACAGATTCCATGAATCCTTCTGGAAAAATATTCTCTCTCTCTTCCTTTTCTTTCTAATCTGTTTCTAATTCTCACTATGTACACACTCCTTTCATCAGGAGTATGGACATACATTGACCGGATTATTCTCTCACGCCGTTTTTTGTACGGATTATTCCGCTGATTGCTTCAGCCTGATTCCCTATATGGCGGCATAAAATCTCAGCCGCCCGGTCTTTCTGCCGTTTCTCGATTGCACGGATTAAACTCTCATGCTCCTCCAAAAGCTGCGGAAACACGGCGTCGTTTTTCAAATATTCCACACGGTAGCGGTACATCTGCTCCCGCAGATTGTTCAGAATTTGGATCAGCTTTTGATTCCCTGTCGCCAGATTGATCAAATCATGAAAATGTTCATCAGCCTCCGCAATTTCCGTTATATTCCCGCTTGTCAGAATATCCCGGAACTTATCCGCCGCCTCCTTAAGTTCTCTAATCTGAGCCTTCGTAATCTGTTCACAGGCAAGCTGTACCGCAAGCTGTTCCAGCGCTTCCCTTACCTCCAGCACATCTCTCAGGTTCTTCTCTGTGATCTCCGCCACCTCCGCCCCTTTTCTGGGAATCATAAGTACCAATCCCTCAAGCTCCAGCTTGCGGATCGCCTCCCGGATCGGAGTACGGCTTACCCCCAGCTTTTTGGCAAGCTGAATCTCCATCAGCCGTTCTCCCGGCTTTAACTCGCCTTTTAAGATCGCCTGCCTGAGCGTATGGAACACCACATCCCGGAGCGGCAGATATTCATTCATTTTAACTTCAAAACTTGGTTCCTTCATCTATGTTTCTCCTTACATTGTGTACATTCGTCACATACGCCTGCTTTGTCAGACCCCTGCTTTTGATCTTCTTTGCCGCAGCTTTAGCCGCGCTCCTTGAATCGAATAAACCGAACACCGTAGGACCGCTGCCACTCATCAGCGCTCCCATAGCGCCAAAATCCAGCATCGTCTGTTTAACCCGGCCGATAATCGGATATTCCTTCAGCATCACCTGTTCGAGCACATTTCCCATGCTGGCCGCAGCCTGACGGATATCTGCCCTGACAAGTCCCCTGATAATCCCGTCAATGTCCGGATGGTTAATCTCCTCCAAAGCATCGTATTTTTCATAAACCGTCTCCGTAGATGCGCTTAACGGCGGTTTTGCAATCAGCACATAACATTTCGGAATCGGCGGAAGGGGAGTAAGCTTCTCACCAATTCCCTCTGCCAGCACGGTTCCCCGCATAATGCAGTAAGGGACGTCAGCGCCCAAACCCACTCCCCTTATTTTTAATTCTTCCTCCGAAAGCCCCAGCCCATACATTCGGTTCATGCCAAAGAGGACCGCCGCTGCGTTGGCGCTCCCCCCTGCCATCCCGGCTGCTACCGGGATATGTTTATCAAGTATAATCTTAATTCCTTCGCTGATTCCAAATTCTTTCCTTATCAGGTCTGCAGCTTTGTAGGCAATGTTATTCTCATTTACCGGAAGAAACTTCAAATTCGTCTCAATCGTAATCCCCGGCGTTCTATTTCTCTCCAGAATAACCCTGTCGTAAAGGTATACTGTCTGCATAACCATACGCACCTCGTGATATCCGTTCTCCTTCTTTCCTAAGATATCCAGTCCGAGATTCACCTTTCCAAGTGCCTTTAATTCCAATTTATCCATTGTATTCTCCTTGTATCTTGTATACAGTGTAGTTACAGTATACTCATGTTTTCCTTGAAAATCAACATCTTTTCACCAGCTTTCAAAGTGTCTCCCTCTATCTGGTTGATACTCTTGATTCCTTCTATTGTAGTGTGGTACTGTTTCGCAAGGTCCCACAATTCATCGCCGTCTTTGACGATATATCCCACGATCCCCGGCGCCTTAGCAAGCTGCTCCATGTCCAGCGGTTCCTCCCCTATCTCCCGGATATTCCGAAGTCTTTCCGGCCTCCTTAAAAAAATCTGAAAACCGGCCGACGCTTTTACCTCCGCCTCACTGTTTCCCATGATTCCCACATTTATCTGTTCTAATATCGTACTGATATCATACTCCATATCCGCCGTAATGCCTCTGCATTCAATCACATGAGTGAACGGCACCATCCCCTGCCATACCTCAAAAGGTACTTCATCGTCTGCTTTTATGTAAAGGAAGCTCACATTTAGAACGCCTTCCGCCATAATCCCATCCGCCACAATCTCTGTATGTTCGATCTTGAAGCTTCCATCCGTATGGCATACCTGAAGAATCTCACTGCGAAGTTCCGGTATAGAAAGCCGTTCAGAAAGCTTATACTTTGAATAGTTCTGCATTACAAGCCCTGCCGCTTCCACCTCCTCAAACTCCGGTTTCAGCGTCTGCTTTAAGGAATAAATATCCTTCAAGATATCAAGCTTTTCCTCACTATAGATAGCCGCCCTGAGTTCTAACGTAACCTCCACTCCAACAATCCGCATCTCGCCGTCCTCATCCATGCGTACATCAATATTCTCATCTGCAAATCCTCCTGTCATATGATGGTACATGGTATCTTCCGCTCCATAGCATTCTACTCTGCCCTCGTATGGTATCACCTGTTCTGTCCAGTCCGTCCTGCCGTCCACTGATTCATATAAAATGAACACTACCATCTCTCCACGGATTAAAAGTTCATCCGTGCCAAGCCTCGTGTCCAGCTTTCGCTGGGATACCTCTGCAAGCAGGATATTCCCTATGGTTTCCTTCGCATTCGGAAGCGGAAATTCCTCCTTGATCCGATAGGTATCCCTTTTTATCGAATGGAGCTTCAAGACTTCCTTTGACTCCCATCTCCGGTATAAGCCCGGCTCTTCCTCCACATCCAATGTTAAGATCTCTTCCTCCTCATTTTCTGAAGAAAGATCCATCTCCACCATCGCCTTTAAGCTGACTTTTCTGGAATGAACCAGCGAGACAGACAGTTCAACATTTCCCTCCTTTAATAATATTGTTCCTTTCGGCTCTTCCTCCGCATATACCATTTCCTCAAAAGGAAATTTACCCGTAAGCGCAGACATTCTCTGCTCCTCTCCGTCTATCACATACAAAATCTGATACAAAATCTTTCCGGTTACGCGGATATAATTATCCACCGGTTTCATATCGTCAATTCGAAGTTTTCCTCTGCTATATACAATGCGCCCGATGTCGCTCTTTGCATCCGGCACATTTACGTCCCCGTCCACATAGAACTGATCCGTAATTCTTCTTCCCGCCACATTCTTCCGAATCGCTTTTTTCAACTGTTCCATCTTACACCCTCCTTATTCTATTACTACATCCTTATCACTATATTCTGTCTGAATAACGATATATGGATACGACGGCTCGTTTCCAGTCTCCTCATCCGGCTCCGGCCCAAGAAATGTCGTCTGAAGCACAACCGCATTTTCACTCTCATATAATTCCAGCACCTGTATCTTATATCCATCCGTCTTCTGCTTCCCGTACCCCCTCGCGATATAAAGCCTGCCCTTATCCGCATAGGTAAAAGAAAAAGCCTCTTCTTTATACTCCTCGATCGTTTCCCTCATTTCCTCCGGAATATCCGCTTCCTCCACCAGCTCATAATCTAAATCCCTCACCTTATCCGTCTCGAGCGTCCTCACCGAACATCCCATCAGCAAAATCACACACAATACCCACCATACTCCCGCCCCTCTTCTCACACCCACCAGTTCAAGTGCCCTCCACATCTCTGCCGCCATATAAACCGCACCTTGCTATATATCTACGCGGAATCGCTTTGAAAAATACCCATTTTGTGGTAAGATATTTTCATGAGGTTTTTCCTCCAAACAGGCGCGTTATTTTACGGCGCATATTTCACAAAGGAGATTATTACTATGAATACAGCATCCTTGCCGCGTACCTCCGGCATCCTGCTGCATCCCACGTCGCTGCCCTCCCCCTATGGGATCGGCGATCTGGGTCAGGCAGCTTATGATTTTGTGAATTTTCTGGAGAAATCCGGCCAGCATCTCTGGCAGATTCTTCCTCTTACCCATACCGGTTACGGGGACTCTCCCTACCAAAGCTTCTCGGCCTTTGCCGGACAGCCTCTTTTAATCAGCCCTAATCTTCTTCTTGGCCTGCATCTGCTGACGGAAGAAGAGCTTCTTACCTGTCCTGCCAAAGATCCGGAGCATGTGGATTACGGCGCAGTCATTCCTTGGAAGACCGCTCTTTTAAGGAAAGCTTACGTACGATTTTCTGAAGATGAACATCACACCCTTTCTGATAAATATGAAGAATTTTGTGAAAAAAACGCCAAGTGGCTATCAGACTATTCCTTGTTCATGGCCATTAAGGATTTACACGGCGGAGTAAGCTGGCTGGAATGGGAAGAGAAATACCGTACGCCAAATGAGTCCTTTAAAAATAACCTGAAAAACACGCTGGCAGAGGAATCCGGTTTCTACCGATTCATCCAATTCCTGTTCTTCCAGCAGTGGGGCCAGCTTAAGGAATATGCTAATGCTCATAATATCCAGATTATCGGCGACATCCCCATCTTTGTATCCATGGACAGCGCCGACGTATGGGCAAACCAGCATTTATTCCAATTAGACACCAAAGGCTTTCCTACTGCCGTTGCCGGCGTTCCGCCGGATTATTTTTCCGCAACCGGACAGCTCTGGGGCAATCCGCTGTATGAATGGGATGCGCATAAACGGGAAGGCTATTCCTGGTGGATTTCACGGATCGCCGGACAGCTTGAAATTCTAGATATCCTGCGGATTGATCATTTTCGCGGATTTGAAGCTTACTGGTCCGTTCCATACGGAGAGAAAACTGCCGTTAACGGCGAATGGGTCAAGGCTCCCGGAGAAAACTTATTTACAGCAATCCGAAATGCCCTTGGAGACGATCTGCCAATCATCGCAGAGGATTTGGGCGTAATTACGCCGGAGGTAGAAGCGCTCCGCGACGCTTTCTCATTTCCCGGCATGAAAGTGCTGCAGTTTGCTTTTGGAGACACGGGAGAAAGCACATTTCACCCTCACAATTTCAAAACGCCAAACTGCGTATGCTACACCGGGACTCATGACAACGATACCACCAAAGGCTGGTACGAGACGCTCGGGAAAGACTGCCGCAAAAAGCTCAGGCGTTATCTAAATATGAAAAAGCAGGAGCCTGTAAGCCTTGCTATGATACGCGCCTGTCTGGGAAGCACCGCCGCCTATGCCATTTTCCCGCTTCAAGATGTGCTGGATATCGGCAGCGAGGGACGTATGAATACTCCCGGAACAGCCTCTGGCAATTGGAACTGGCGTTTCCAAAAAAATGCACTGACGAAAAAGCTTGCGAAGAGACTAAAAAAACTGTCTCAATTATACGGAAGGTACTAATATTATGATACGAATTATTTTAGTTGCATTATTCCTATTCCTATTTTTACTGCTGGGAATCCCGGTTCTTCTAATCGAACACCTCATCGGAATAAAGAACAAACAGGCCAAAGACGTCTCTTCCCTGCGGATCGTCCAGTATGCATTCCGCCTGATTATCTGGATCAGCGGCGTAGACGTGACCGTCATCGGCGAAGAAAATATCCCAAACGAGCCTGTGCTTTTTGCCGGGAACCACCGAAGCTATTTTGACATCGTGCTGACTTATGCCCGGTGCAAAAGGCTGACCGGCTACATTGCCAAGAAAGAAATGCTGCGTTATCCCCTCCTCAGAGACTGGATGAAGGCGCTGTACTGCATTTTCCTTGACAGAGATAATGTAAAAGAAGGCTTAAAGTCTATACTTCAGGCCAT
The DNA here is from genome assembly GCA_910589275.1 of uncultured Dorea sp. Taxonomy (GTDB): domain Bacteria; phylum Bacillota; class Clostridia; order Lachnospirales; family Lachnospiraceae; genus Claveliimonas. The sequence goes on along the minus strand of CAJUTH010000002.1, from coordinate 82,577 downwards.
CGACTATGTAAAATCCGGAGTTTCCATCTGTATTTTCCCAGAGGGAACCCGTAACCGTGGAGAGGAACTGAGCATGCTGCCATTTAAAAAAGGTTCTCTGAAAATTGCCGAAAAAAGCGGCTGCGCTATCGTTCCAATATCCATAAATAACACGAACAACATTTTCGAAGCTCATATCCCGAAGATCAAAAAGGCCCATGTTGTTATCGAATATGGAACTCCAATCTATCCTAAGGAGCTGGATAAGGATACAAAAAAACATTTGGAAGAGTACGTCCAGAATATCATTCAGGATACCATTAATAAAAACGCATCGCTGGTGTGAAGTAAAGTATACTTATTGAACTACTAATGTTCAATAAGGTATACTAAGAATAAGCTTTTCATTTATACTGACGGGTGTTATAATAAAACATTATAATTTAAAGGAGCAAAATCATCATGAACCAAAGAGATTTAACCTTGCTGACAGATTTTTACGAATTAACCATGATGCAGGGTTACTATGAACAGGGACAAAATGAAACTGTAGTATTTGACGTATTCTACCGGCAGAATCCCTGTAACGGCGGATACGCCGTCTGCGCCGGATTAGCACAGGTTATTGAATATGTAAAAGGTCTTAACTTTACTTACGAGGATGTGGATTATCTTAGAAGTCTCGGTATTTTCAGCGAAGACTTCCTAAATTATCTTGGCGGCTTCCATTTCACCGGGGATATTTATGCGATTCCCGAAGGAACTATTATTTTCCCAAAGGAACCGCTTTTGAAAATAATTGCCCCCATCATGGAGGCCCAGCTTGTGGAAACGGCGATTCTGAACATCATTAACCATCAATCGCTGATTGCTACTAAGACTTCCCGGGTAGTATTTGCCGCTGACGGAGACGGCGTTATGGAATTCGGCCTCCGCCGGGCCCAAGGACCGGACGCGGGATTATACGGCGCCCGCGCCGCTATGATCGGCGGCTGTGTCGGAACCTCCAATGTACTTGCCGGGCAGCTCTTTGACGTACCAGTCTTAGGAACCCATGCCCATAGCTGGATCATGAGTTTCAAGGATGAATATACTGCATTTAAAACCTATGCTGAGTTATATCCGGACAACTGCACTCTTCTAGTAGACACTTACGATACGTTAAAATCCGGCGTTCCAAACGCGATCCGCGTATTTCAGGAAATGCGGGATTCCGGCAAAAAGCTGACAAAATACGGTATCCGCTTAGACAGCGGCGACCTTGCATATTTATCCAAAGAAGCGCGTAAGATGTTAGATGCAGCAGGATTTGAAACTGCAGTGATTGCCGCCTCCAACGATCTGGATGAATATCTACTCCATGACCTGAAGGTACAGGGAGCCGCTATCACTTCCTGGGGAGTAGGCACCAACCTAATCACCTCCAAGGACTGCCCGTCCTTTGGCGGCGTCTATAAACTAGCTGCCATCCGCAATGAAGACGGCGAATTTGTCCCTAAGATCAAGCTTTCTGAAAACACAGAGAAGATCACCAATCCGGGCAACAAGACTATCTACCGGATTTACGACAAAACAACCGGCAAGATCCGCGCAGATTTAATTTGTTTTGCCCATGAAACATTTGACACCAGCAAGGATCTGGTTATTTTTGACCCAATTGAAACTTGGAAAAAGACCCGGCTGATCGGCGGTTCCTACATGATGCGCGAGATTCTGCTCCCAATATTCAAGAACGGCGAATGCGTCTACCAGTCCCCGTCCGTAACCAAGATTGCAGAATACTGTAAACAAGAAAAGAAAACTCTATGGGAAGAAACGAAACGGCTCTTCTACCCGCACAATGTTTATGTAGATTTATCCGATGATCTGTATACTGTTAAGAAAGAACTCTTAAACCAGCTTGGAAGAGACTAGAAGGAGCGAATTAAATTATGAAAATTATTGTATTGGCAGGCGGCTACAGCAATGAACGCGACGTATCCCTAAACTCCGGCGCAGGCATATGCCGGGCTCTCAGGGAGCGGGGGCATCAGGCTTACCTTTTGGATGCATTCCTTGGCCTTCCCTATGATACGGATAGGCTGGAGGAGGTCTTTGACCTCCCGGACGGCGGACTTTCCATTGCCGCAGACATTCAGATAACCGAGCCTGATCTGGACGCCCTGTGGGCATCCCGTCCCGGCGATTCTGTAAGCTATCTGGGTCCGAATGTATTAGAGCTCTGTTCTATGGCCGATATTACATTTATGGCATTACACGGCAGTCTTGGCGAGAACGGCAAGCTTCAGGCTACTTTCGACGTACTGGGTATCCGCTATACAGGTCCTAACTCACTGGGCTGCGCCTTATCTATGGACAAAGGCGTTGCCAAAGAGATTTTTAAGATGCGTAAGATCCCGACGCCCGACGGAACCCACCTGAAAAAGAAAGACAAAGATACGCCCTTGTCCGCCCTTGGTTTGAAACTTCCTGTGGTAGTAAAGCCCTGTTCCGGCGGCTCCAGCCTTGGAGTATATATTGTATATACCGATGAGGAATACCGGCAGGCCATCGAAAATTCTTTCCGCAAAGAGACGGAGGTAGTTATCGAGCCATTTATTGACGGCCGGGAATATGCCTGCGGTATCTTTGACGGCAAGGCGCTTCCTCTGGTAGAGATTGTTCCAAAGGATGGATTTTTCGACTATGCCAACAAATACCAGCTTGGCGGCGCTTCTGAGATCTGTCCCGCAGCATCTCTGTCGCCGGAGACCACCGCACAGATTCAGGCCGCCGGCGAACGGGCTTTTGCTGCCCTCCGGCTGGATGTGTATTCCAGAGCTGATTTTATTGTAGATAACCACACCGGAGAATTTTACTGTCTCGAAGTAAATTCCCTTCCCGGCATGACAAACGCAAGCCTCCTTCCAAAGGCTGCAAAGGCCGCCGGATATGAATACGGTGAATTCTGCGAAATGATCATCAGCAAATCAATGGAAACAAGATACGAATAGTCTGATTAGCCAGACTGTAACTTAGCCCGACGAATTCATATGAGGAGATACAGCTATGAAGAATCTTACTCTGGCCAATATAACAGAAGCCTGCCAAGGCACTTATCACGGCGACAGAAGCCTGCTTGAAAAAGAGGCTGCGGGCGTCGCCATCGACAGCCGCAAAATAGAAAAGGATTTTCTGTTTGTAGCAATTAACGGTGAACGCTTTAATGCCCATACCTTTATCCCCGACACCATTAAAAAGGGCGCCCTGTGCGTGGTATCCCATGAGGATCTGGGCGATACCGATTATCCTTATATACTGGTAGAAGCCACCGGGCAGGCGCTGCTTGACATTGCAAAGCTCTACCGGGACTCCTTTGATGTAAAGGTGGTCGGCATTACAGGCAGCGTCGGCAAGACCAGCACGAAAGAAATGATCGCTTCTGTTCTAGCTCAGAAATATAACGTACACAAAACACAGGGAAACTTTAACAATGAATGCGGACTTCCGCTCACCATATTTGAAATGAACGAGGAGCATGAGGTCTCAGTCCTTGAAATGGGAATCAATCACTTTGGCGAGATGCGCAAGCTCTCCTCCGTGGCAAGCCCGGATATCTGCCTGATCACAAATATCGGCGTCGCTCATCTGGAGTTCCTAAAAACGCAGGAGGGCATCCTTCAGGAAAAGACACAGATGTTCCAGGATATGAAACACGGCGGCTCCGTCATATTAAACGGAGACGATCCGCTTCTGTCTACGCTGGGTCCGGTAAAGGGCGCGGATCCCCTTTTCTATGGATTAAACCCGGAGACCTGCGATATCTTTGCAGACAGCATACAGCCCTTAGGATTAAAGGGCACTGCCTGCACCATCCATCTGCCGGAGGAAAGCTTTACATGCGTGGTTCCTACGCCCGGCATGCATATGGTATCCAATGCGCTGGCAGGGGCTTCCGTGGGATATACTCTGGGGCTGACCGCCGAAGAAATTAAGAGGGGGATTGAGAGCCTTCCCTTTATGCCGGGACGCAACAATATCATCCAGACCGGACACATGATTCTCTTAGACGACTGCTATAACGCCAATACCATTTCCATGAAAGCGGCGCTGGACGTGCTGAATATGGCCATCGGCCGCAAGGTCGCCATCCTCGGGGATATGGGCGAGCTCGGCGATAACTGGGCGGAGCTTCATAGGACTGTCGGCAGCTATGCCGCTGAGCTTGGGATTGACGTGGTGTGCGCCATCGGCGAACTGGCCGCAGAGATTGCGGCAGGCGCAAAATCACCATGCACAGCGGTCTGGCATTTTGCTTCAAAGGAGGAGTTCCTTGCCCAAGCGGGCGATATCCTCCTTGAGGGGGATAATGTGCTGATCAAGGCGTCCCATGGGATGGAATTCCCGGAGATCGTAGACGCGTTAAAATCCTTCTCCCCATCTTAAAAATATGTCAGACTTTGAAATTGCTGCATAATAAATCAAAAAGGAGGATCGTCTATGTCAACTTTAGAGAAAATGATCGGATTGTTGGAGACCATGCCAGACGATAAAATCGAAACTGTTTATGCATTTGTGCGGTTCATTGATTCAGATGCCTATAAATCGCCGTCCGTCCCCTCAGCAAAAAAAGCGGAAACGATACAATCCATGCTTGGCATCGCTCATGAATATGCGAATCCGGCGCATATCCGCAATCTATCTTAAAAATTGCCACCAGCGCGGCTGGGAACCGTCCGCGCTGGTGGCAATTTTTTCTGATAGCGGTAACAAAATCCACCCCATTCTTTCAACTTCCAATCAATACCCTGTTCCCACAAAATGCAAACCCATACTTCCGTATCTTATCCCGCGGAATCCCTCTTTCGATCAGATACGCCGCATACTTTTTTTATCTATCTGCTCCAATGCTGCCTTCACTGTATCTGTAAGTTCCTTCTCGTCTTCCGCATCCTGCACTTTAAATTCCAGAATCATGGCGTCATCCTCCGGTCTCTTCGGCTCCAGCATCACATCATATCTGCCAAAACCGCTCTCCCTATTAGAAGTAATCGTATAACGGTCATTTAACTCCACCATCAGACCAAGGACAAACCCATGGTAAAAGCGTTCCGGCTCGCTTGCGGAAGGTTTATTCCCTGTATCAAAATAGCTAAAAGTTCCCAATGCAACCTTGTTCATATAAACATTCATTGCCTTCAGATCATCCATGATCAATGCCTTAATAAATTCATTATAATCTGACATACGCCTTGCAAACCATCCGTGTATCATCCCGCCAAACATCAGTTTTACTTCCAAATTTGTAATAGCAAGTTCACAGGTAAGCGCATCTGTGCCAAATGCAATGTCTTCATATTCTTCAACACGGATCATCTTTAAATATCCGCTGGCAAGCAAAAAGCTCCAGATTGCACTCTCATCCGCATCCAGCATATCATACACGATCTGTTCATCAACAGGGACAGTCAAATGCTCTCCTGCCATAAGTCTTTCGAAGGATTGTTTTATGTCCCGAGATCCCTCTCTGACCATCTTTCCGATCAGGCTGTTAGAACTCGTATTCGCCCAATAAGTACGTAGTTTCCCTGTATCAAGATAGTTTATGATCGACCATGGATTATAAATATCCGTCTTAGTTCCAAACGTAAAACCATCATACCATTTTTTAACACTTAATTGTTTGTCAGCCAGATCAAATTCCTTCAATGCAGCAAAAACTTCTTCTTCCGTAAACCCAAAACAATCTGCATACTCATCTGATGTGGTCGTTATTACTTTGAGATTATTTAAATCGGAAAAATTCGATTCCCTGCTGACTCTGGTAATGCCGGTCATCACCGCACGTTCCAGATATGGATTTGTCTTAAATGTTGAATTGAACAGATTTCTGATAAATCCCGTCAATTCATCCCAGTAACCGTTTACATACGCCTCCTGCATCGGGGTATCATATTCATCTAACAGAATAATTACCTTTTTTCCATAATACCTGTACAGATAAGAGGATAACTGATGAACCGCAAGCGTAGCCGTAACATCATCCATATCTACCGAAACACTTTCAAAGAAACGTATCTCTTTGCTGTCCAGTATTCCTTCTTTCAGTAGAAAATCATTTTGGGAATACATATCTGACAAAATCTGGCATATCTTTTTCCGCGCTGCTTCAAACTACCGCTCTTTGATATTTGCAAAGGAAAAATTGATAACCGGATAGGTTCCCTGTAAATTCCTGTATTTCTCATTCTCCCATATTTCAAGCCCTTCAAACAAATCCTGCCGTCCAGCATACTTTACAGAAAAAAACTGTTCCAGCATACTCATATTCAGCGTCTTTCCAAATCGTCTTGGCCGCGTAATTAATGTAACCTTATCCTTATTCTCCCACCATTCTTTAATAAACAAGGTCTTGTCGATATAAAAATTATTTAATCCTCGTATTTCCTCAAAATCCTGATGCCCAATCCCTACCGTTCTGGCCATAAATTTACTTCCTCTCTGTTTCCATTCAACCCTTATTTTCTATTCTCCCTGGATAATATTCTCTCTTAGCAATCCATTTCCTGCATTTACTTTCTTTAGTATACCTATTTTCATAAATAAAATCAATAAACGCCGTGCACAATCGTGCACAGCGTCTTACGCCATGTGTAACTATTCACGGGTCAGGAATGCGCTGAACTGCGACGCAAAGCTAGTCCTTTAGAGCTCATTCCGTGAGAATAGACTTACGGAGTGAGGGGCGATTTTTGGGTAGCAAAATTTTGAATATCGCCCCGAATCGTTACTATGAGCGGCCTCCCGGGCCGTGAATAGTAACTCCTATGCTTTCTCGCTGATCATCTCGCCCTCACTGCCAGCCGTATAGAAATTCGAAGAGCCGGTCAGGTTCATCTGCAGCCCTACTCCGCTGTCCAGCCTCTTTTTGAAATCCATAAATTCTGTCAAATGCCGGCTGTAGGTGCTGACTGCCCTGTCATATCCGCTCCCGGTATCCGCCTTAAAGAAATTGTTCCAATAGGAAGCGCCGTTCATATACCGGTAAACTCCGAGTACAGACCCTTCCGACTCCTTCTGGTTATACCGGTCCTTCGCATACTCAGCTCCCTTGACTAGAGCCTTCATCAGATCCCCTGACTGTCTGTACTCGTCCATCGTCTTATTATATACATTCCAGACAGATTCCTTATCTAAAGCCACATTTCCTCTGGAATCATAAGCCGTCATGGCTTCATCCCGGTTCGTACCAAGCTGCTGGTCAAACCGGTCCATAAATGAGTTCACAAACCCATTCAGCGTTTTTTCCAACGTCTCTTTCAGCTCTCCGCTTATGCCGCCTTCCTCCTCAATCGTATCCGTCTTCATGGCAAGCATCGCAAGCTCTAACCCCATCCGTTCCTCGTTCATATCATAGGTGTTCGCCTTGGCCTCCATTACGGTAATCTCTGATGCATACTGGCCCAGGATTTCCAGATCCCGCCGTGTATATCCACTATTCTCCGCCTGCGCTGTCTGCAAAGCAATGTTCTGCTCCCGCAGTCTGGCTGCAATATATTCGTCATCCCTTGCAAGCCAAGCATTCTCCGTTCCCTCAACACCGGTAAACTCCTGATTCTCTCTTAAGAATTCCCTGTACTGAGCCGCCCTGGTCTCCACGCTCTCCCTATATGCACTGGAAAGCTTCTCTTTCTCGCCGGACACTCCGTTCTTCTCCAAGATTCCGCCCACAATCTCCGCATACTTATCTGCCGCACGTTCTACGGCCCTCTGATATATCTTCTCCAGCTTATCTAACTCCGTTTTCTGCAGCGCCCCGGAATATGTCTCTTTTATTCTGGCCTCCATCGCCGCATAACGGGACGCCACATATTCAATGTTCCTACTTACCTTCTCCGCACCCACATCTGCATACGCAGGTCCTGCGTCAAATCCGATTCCTTTAAATTCAAATTCCAACATCTGCATATCCGTGTCTTCCACGGAAGGCGATACTGATCCTTCCTGCAGGCGTCTCTCCAAATCCTGTATACTGAGACTCCGGTTCCGCCTGTCCACAGTCCCGTCCAAAATATCCACCAGATTCACAGTATTCATCTTCCGCCACTGCTTCTTCAATGCATCTTCCTTCGTGTAATCTGCACGATCTGATGCGTATAATGAACTCAGCACGCTTTTCCTAGTCGTCTCCGCATTCGCCCTGCTTTTCTCTACAGATGCCGACGGCGCCCCCTGCGTCAGCTTTCCGTTAAATTCTGTGGCTGTATTTACTGCTGCTGGAAGTGCTGCGATTCTCTCTGCTATCGTCATGAAACCTACCTCCTTGCCATCACGCTATCTACTATATGGTATATCGGCAGATTTCCGCATAATATAACCTCTTTGGACGGTTTACACGGCCAATATTTTCTTTACCCTACTTACAACGCCTTCTGCATCCAGATGATAATAATGTAACAGTTCCTCATAACTTCCTGTAGTCGCATATTCGGCCGGCACTCCTAATCGGTGACTTACGCTTATTTTATGTCCAGCATTTTCTCAGCCAGCGTTTTCCCTGAAGCATCTCCTGCCATCCGCTTGATCAGCTTCCGCGCATATTCCACCAGCAGGCTCAGATACCGGAAAAACGACTCCGCCGCAAAAGAGAACATCACAAACAGCACCACGCAGATGGTAGACATTCCTTCCAGTGCAAATAACTGGTTTAAGAACACCCCGCAGAACACCAGCCCCGCCATATTTCCTGCAAATACCCAGCTTCTCAACTTATTCAGAGGCTGGCAGATCTTATACAGGATCATAAAGCCTACAATCGCAAGCAGCATCGTCGCCGCCGTAGCGATATCCTCGCCGGGCAGTCCAAATACCTGTCCGCAGGTTACCAGCGCCCCTACTGCAATCACGTCGGTAAGGCCGGCCGGAAGTGCCTTCAGTAACACATTGGTAATAAAATGCCCTTGGATTCTGGTCTTATTTGGCTCCAGCGCCAGAAAGAATCCCGGAATACCGATGGTAAACATACTGATCAGAGATATCTGCGAAGGCTCCAGCGGATATGTAATCATAAACACCGCGGAGAATATGGACAGCAGGAAGGAAAAAATATTCTTTACAAGAAACAGGCTGGCCGACCGCTGGATATTATTTACCACACGCCGTCCTTCCAACACCACGGATGGCATGCAGGAGAAATCCGAATTGAGCAGCACCACCTGCGCGGCCTGCGCGGCCGCTTCGCTTCCCGACGCCATGGCGATACTGCAGTCCGCGTCCTTTAAAGCCAGCACGTCGTTTACGCCGTCCCCGGTCATGGCAACCGTATTTCCCGCATCCTGAAGAGCCTGTACAAACTGCCGTTTCTGATTGGGCGTCACTCTTCCGAAGACTGTGTACTTCTCCATAGCCTGCGCCACCTGCTCTGGTGTACGGAGGGTGGAGGCGTCCACATAATTCTCCGCCCCGGCGATACCCGCCTGCGACGCAACCTCCGATACCGTCATCGGGTTATCCCCTGAGATAACCTTGATCTGTACATCCTGTTCCGCAAAATACTGGAAGGTTTCTTTCGCCTTATCCCGGATTGGATTGGCCAGCGTCACATAGCCAAGAGGCGTTACCTTCCCGGTCAGCTTCTTTCCGTCGATCTCTCCGTCGTATTTGCCAAATACCAGCACGCGGTATCCCTTAGAAGCATACTGTTCAATCTCCGCCTCATACAGAATATAGTCTTCCCTCAGCACCATCTCCGGAGCGCCCAGCACGTACGCGCCGTCCTCGAAGGTCACGCTGCTGTACTTGACTGCCGAAGAAAAGGACGTCATGCTCACCGCCTTCTTCCCGGTGCTTTCCGTAAAATAATCCTTCAGCGCTTCCATGGTAATATTATCTGCCGTCATAGCCCCCGCAAAATCCCCGATCATCTTCTCAAGCGGCGGATACTCTTCCTTGTCTCTGGTATAATCCAGCGTAGGAACCGCTTCATGGACCGCCATGGTATTTTCCGTAATCGTCCCTGTCTTATCCACGCACAGTACATTCACTCTGGCCAGCGTTTCGATACTCTTCATATCATGTAACAGCACCTTCTGTCCTGCGAGACGCATAGCGCTGACAGCTAGGGCGACTGTTGCCAGAAGATACAACCCCTCCGGAATCATGCCAATTACCGCGGCTACCATGGAGGTAATACTGGCTCGGAAAGGATCGTGATTAAAAAAGAAGCTCTGCACAAACAGGATAATCCCAATGGGAATAATCGCAATGCCTACCCATTTCACCAATTTATTGAGGGAACGGATCATCTCAGACTGCTCCCCTTCTCCCATCTTCTTCGCTTCCAGCGTCAGCTTAGAAATATAGGAATCCTCGCCAACCTTGTCAAGCCTGGCGTGACATTTGCCGGAAACAATAAAGCTTCCCGACATCAGCATATCGCCCTTCTTCTTGGTAATCTCATCCGATTCGCCGGTCAGCAGCGATTCATTCACCTGAACCTCACCCGCCGACACCACGGCATCTGCGCAAATCTGGTTTCCCGCGGCAAATATTACCATATCATCCAGCACCAGTTCCTCCGAGGGCACCTGACTAACCTCTCCGTCCCGCACCACTCTTGCATGGGGCGCGTTCAGCATACTCATCTTATCCAGCACTTTCTTAGCACGGATCTCCTGAAAGATGCCAATCAATGTATTGACTATAATAACCGGAAGGAACGTCAAATCCCGGAACGCCCCCGCAATAATCAGCAGGATGCTCAGCACAAAAAATATCAGGTTGAAATATGTAAATGTATTCTCCCTGATAATATCCCTTGTGGTCTTCGAGGGAGCATCCACAGAAGCATTCGTCCATCCGTGCAGACGATGCTCCTGAACCTGCGCGGCAGTCAGCCCTTCTTTATAATTTGGATTATAACGCGTTGTCTCGATGCGCTCCCTGCCATGTTCCCCGGTTTCTTCTATTCTCCTAGTTTTAAATATTTTCTTCTCCATTTATCTATGTCTTTCTCTTCCCTGTATCTGATTGCGGAAATTAACTCCTTTTCTCCCCTAGTATCTTTTCCATTATACGCCAAAACTCTTAGAAATCTATGAACAAATTCTAAAACTTCCCTTAATATCATGCAAATAGTTACTGTTCCCTCCATTCACAGCAAAACAAGCCTATGCGGCCGCCCTAAGAACCTCCCCCGGCCTCGCCGCCTATCCAAGCGCCACATCCAGAATCATCATCACCGAAAATCCCACCGCAACTCCTACCGTCCCGATATTGCTGTGCTTCCCCTCATTTGCCTCCGGTATCAGTTCTTCCACGACTACGTAGATCATGGCTCCCGCTGCAAATGCCAGAAGAAATGGGAGAACCCTTGCCAGCACATCCTTTAATACAAGGGTAATGCCTGCCGCCACCGGTTCCACCGCCCCGGAAGCAGCCCCATAAAGAAAAGCCCTTCCCCTGCTCATATTTTCCTCGCTCCTAAGAGGCATCGACACAATTGCCCCTTCCGGGAAATTCTGCACCGCGATTCCGATGGACAAAGCAAACGCTCCGGCCATGGTAATCTCCGCCCTATCTGCAATCATGCCCGCAAATACTACGCCTACTGCCATTCCCTCCGGAATATTGTGCAGCGTTACCGCCAGCACCAGCTTCACGGTCCTGCTCCAGCCCTTCTTCACGCCTTCCGCCTCTTCACTGTCCAGATGCTGATGGGGCACAAAAGTATCCAGCGCCAGAATAAATCCCACACCCACAAGAAATCCTGACACCGCCGGAATAAATTTCAGCCGTCCCATAGCCCCCGACATATCCATGGCCGGAATCAAAAGTGACCACACGGATGCGGCCACCATGATTCCGGATGCAAATCCTAGAAGCGCCTTCTGTATTCCATCCCGAATGTCATTTTTCAATAAAAATACACTCGCCGCGCCAAGCGACGTCCCGATAAAGGGGATCATCACACCAAAAAATACACTCATAGAAACTCCCGTTCTTTCTCTCTCTATTATAGTATTCCTTAGTGTGTGCATCGGTTAATTAAAATATACCAATTCATCTGCAAGAGCCGGTATTCTTTCTACGGATTCCAGCGTGATCACCGGCCCTCTTCCCCTGTATGCCATTTTCAGCTCAAATCCTACCTTTCCTCTTGCCCTGATCCATGTGTCTGCTCCAAGCTTGCCCGCCTCTTTACTCTTACAGATAAATCCTAAAAAGGTAATATCATCCGCACAGCAGGTCATCGCGCTTCTGCCCAGAACAAATTCATCTCTGGGAAATCCCTTTACTTTTCTGGCCCTTCCCTGAACTTCGACCGTCTTTCCTTTATATTTCTCCGGATGGTCCAGCATATCCACATACCAGATTCCGTAATCCATATCCTCAATCTTCACCACCGGAGCATCTAAATCGTAGGGCATCTGGTCGCTGAATATATCTTCTATTTCGCCGTCTTTCCCCTCGAAAATGATCTCCGCTCCCTGATTGACCACCTTCACGCTTCTTCGGTATGCGGCCAACGGCATATCCTCCGTGCAGCGGTTAAATACAACCATATCCGCATTGCGCACCATTTCCACAAACAGGGACTTCATATTGGCAATATACAGGTCAAAGGTGCTGGCATCCACCGTGGTAATCTCCTGAATCAGCCCCCATCCCTCCGGCGCCTCAAGGGCTTCCATCTTACTCACCGGATACATACCGTTACACTCGAAGATCACCCGCTCCGGGTGATAGGTATCCTCGATCTCCTGCAGGAAATCCTTCGTCAGCACCTCGGGATCCTCCACGGTAACAACATCCGTATTCGCCCATACAAGAAGCTCCGGTTCATACTCTTCTTCCCCCTCCTCACAGAGGATCAGCACCGTCTCCCCATCTATTTTAAAATACTTCTTTCCCAGCGTCTGCCGCAGGAAATTCGTCTTACCGCTCTCTAAAAATCCCGTCATCAAATATACGACAACTCTTGCATCATCCGTCATCTGCATCATCGGTCACCTACACTTCAAATAACTCTGCCAACGCGTCTTCTTTCAGGCCGGAACCGATCACGCAGATCCGCCCTGTAAATTCCGGCTCGCCGTCTCTTACCTCCCGCTCGCCCGGAACCATGTCAAAGTAAATCCACCGACCATCATCGCCCGCGACCATACCCTTGGCTCTTAACACAACTCCGTATACATCCTCAGATTCCAGAGCCGCAAGCTTCACCTTCAGTTCTTCTTTATTGTATTTCTTAATCGTCTCTTTTCCCCAGCTTGTAAATACTTCGTCCGCATGGTGATGTCCATGGTGGTCATGGTGGCTGTGATCGTGATCATGGCAGCCGCAGGTACAATCCGGGCCATGGTCATGATGATGTTCATGCCTGTGCGCCTCTTCCTCTAACATCTGCTTCTCCAGAGAATCCACATGTTCCATCGTTTCTAAAAGCTTCGCGCCGTCTAACTGTTCAATCGGCGTGGTAACGATCGCCGCGTGAGGGTTCATCTCCCTCAAAAGCTTCACGGCCGCTTCCGCCTTCCCTTCCTTCGCCACATCCGTCCGGCTTAAGATAATGGCTCCGGCAGTCTCTACCTGATTGCTGTAAAACTCGCCGAAGTTTTTCAGGTACATCCTGCATTTATTTACATCAACTACCGTCGTGTAGCTGTTCAGTTCGATATCCGCTTCGTCCTTTACATTCTCCACCGCCTTGATCACGTCGGAAAGCTTGCCAACCCCCGACGGCTCGATCAGGATCCGGTCCGGGTGGTACTTCTCGATCACTTCCTTTAGCGAAGCGCCGAAATCCCCTACCAGAGAACAGCAAATGCATCCGGAATTCATCTCCCGGATCTCAATGCCGGCTTCTTTCAGGAAACCGCCGTCAATGCCAATCTCGCCAAACTCGTTCTCGATCAGCACTACCTGCTCCTCCTGAAAGGCTTCCTTCAAAAGCTTCTTAATCAGCGTCGTCTTCCCAGCGCCTAAAAAGCCGCTGATAATATCTATCTTTGCCATATCTATCACTCCTCCAATCTTTCTCTATGGAAAGTTTTAACATATATAAAAAGAAAATTCAAGGTCTCTGTATTCTTTCCGTTGCATGGAAAAATGAACGGATGGAAATGTTAATAAGGCAGATGATACAATGTCATAGGATTCTATATTTAGAAAATGTGCTTTCGTATTCCATGCACTTCTTTTCCAACATCTCAAAGTCATTTGTTCTTTTTGCCAATGGCGTGGAGTCCTTATTCCGTTTTTTATGACTATAGACAATCTCTGCATTTTTCCTTATCCGATTTTTTTGCCTGTTGATTTCGCGGCTTTCTGACTGCAAAAGAAATTTATAGTGTGGATCTTTTTCAGCATTGATATCTAATTCTATCAATTGTTCTTTTGGAACCGGAATCATATTGTTTATGTTGATAACCGCATAGTCTTTTATTTTGATAAAATCTACACTATCTTTCATTTTCTTGTGTTTGGATTTAAACGAAGACAATGGTGCAAAATAAAAAAATCCATTTATCTCCAAAACAGTACCTATGTATTTTCGTCCGAATGAGCCGCCTTCATGCAAAAACAAATGCTCCTGATATTGACTCAAGTATTTTATGTATATATCTTTCACTCCATATATTTTAATATTGTTTTTCATAATACTCCTCTATTTGTTGAGAAAAGGCAGAGACTAAAACAGTCCCTGCCATCTGTTAACTCGCTCACTTAAGGGCTGTGCATCACCCACTCATAACTTGCTCATTTATAAGGCTGTGCATCACCTGCTATATTTAGTATACACTATTTTTGATTAATTACAACTTATTTTATGAAATTCTTTCCGTTATTCTCTCCGCCCTCCCGCTCCTGCAATCCCCAGTTCCGCCCGGTATTTTGCCACCGTCCTGCGCGAAACAGTAATCCCTTTCTTTTCGAGAGCCTCCGCAATTTTCTGGTCGCTTTTTGGTTTCCTCTTATCTTCTTCCTCTATCACCAGCCTTATGTGCTTTTTCACTTCCTCTGGCGTATGTTCCCCAACTGTTCCGACAAAGAAGTATCCCATCGGATAGACGCCCCGGGAACATTGTACATATTTGTTCTTTACCGCCCTGCTTACGGTAGAGACATGCAGCCCGGTTTCTGCAGCGATATCCTCCATGCGCATCGGCACAAGCCCGCCCCGGTCTGCAAAAAATGATTTCTGCCATTCTGCAATCGCCTTTGCAGTTCTTAGCAGCGTCGTATTTCTCTGTTCTACGCATCTGACCGCCCACTTTACCTGTTCTAATTTTCTCTTAATATACTGAGCCGTTTCCTCATCCGCCGGCGAATCTTCCAAAAGTTTCAGATAATAAGGATTGATATTCATCCGGGCTCCCAAACCATCATTTACCATGACGTCCAATCCCTCCGGCCGGGCAGTCACAAACACATCCGGATACACATACTGTAAATGCTCCTGATTGGAAAATCCATTTGCCGGTTTCGGGTTTAACCGGCAGATAATTTCCATTGCGGCCCGGATGGCCTCCACCGGCTCCCCGAGCTGTTTCGCCGCAGCCTGAAACTTTCGTTTTCCTACAAGTTCCAGACATTCTTCTGCAATCCGCATTGCCGTCCGCTCATGGGGATAATTCCGCCTCAGTTGAACCCTTAAGCACTCCCTCAAGTCCCTTGCCCCGACGCCTGCCGGTTCTAAGGACTGCAGTTTCAATAAATACTCTTCCAGTTCTTCTGTGGATATCTCCAATTCTTCTGCCATTTCCTTTAAATCCCCATCCAGATATCCCCATCCGTTTAAGGATTTTACCAGATAATAGAAAATGCTTTTCTTATACTTTCCCCGGCACAAAGGAATCACCTGCATCATCAAATGCTCCTCTAGGGTTATCCCGGCATTTTCTGGCATATATTCATTCCGGTTTTCCTGATCGCTGTCGGAAGGATAATAGGGCGCATTCTGATAATCATTCTGCCGTTCCCATTCCAGCCTGCCTTTTCTCTCTTCTTTGCCGTCTGGCAGCGTTTTTTCCAGATCAATCAGAGGATTGCTCTCCGCCATATCGCTTAAAAATGCTTCCATTTCATCCGCACTCATTTCCAGAATACGGACAGACTGTATCATTTTCTGGGAAAGAGCCTGCTTTTGCTGTATATCGTTTTTCATTTCCAGTTCCATGCCGTCATCCCTCCTTTATGCTTCTCTGTAATTACAAAATTTCCGGCAGGCAGACCGGGGCCGCACAGGTTAAAATTTCTGATAAATTTATGCAGAAAAGAGATTTACAGGTTCCCTCTGCAAATCTCTTTATCCGCCCTTTTGTATAGCGCTACAACACCCATTTTTCAATCGCTTCGGCAATCCCATCCTCTGAGTTTGCCCCTGTGATGTATTTCGCCGCTTCCTTAGCCGCCGGCTCTCCATTTCTCATTGCATAAGATACCCCCGCGTAGGAAAGCATACTCACATCATTGTCACTGTCCCCAAATGCCGCAACCGCTTTAGCCGGTATCTTTAGCCGGCCGCACAAATCTTCTAACGCAAGTCCCTTTGTAGCCTTAGCGCTGTTTATTTCCAAATTATCATAACACTTAATAAATTGCAGCGCAAGCTGATCACGCATAGGCTGCAGCCGCTTTAATACTTTCTCTAGAATATCCTCCGGCATATTATCTACATTAAATTTTTCTACCGGCTTTCCGGCCGTCTCCTGATGCAAGTCCTCGCAGAAGCGATTATTTCTTTTCCGCAGCTCCAGAAAAGCCGGCGGCTGTTTCCGGTATGACTTCAACTGCCAGTTAAGGTCTACGCATGCCTGCCCTTCCGAGTATACCTCTGTGGCAATTGGATAATCCAGCAGGATCTTTACTATTTTCTCAGAAATATCCGGCGGGATCTCTCTGCTTACAATACGTTGATTCTCTTTCAGATCCCACACCGCGCCGCCGTTTGCTGATATGACATATCTGACGCATCCTAGTTCCTCCGCCACCGGACGCATCAGAGCCATCGGCCTGCCGCTTGCAAGTACGATGTGTATACCCCGCTCTGCACAGCGGCGCAGAGCAGCCTTATTCCGTTCCGATATGCGGATATGAGTGTCATCGGTCAGTGTTCCATCCACATCAAGTGCAATCAGCCTCACTTTCATCTTACTCAGTCCTCAGGATAAATAATTGCATTCTTGATGACTGCCCCTGATGCGTGTTCTAAAATTGCCTTTTCAATATCTTCAATCACATATTCGTTCTGAACAAAATCATCCGCAGAAATAGCGTTCATTTTCAGCATCTCAAAGGCGGCATTCACATGTACCGGTGTCGTATGGAATACACCCTTGATCGTAATCTGTTCATAATGCAGTTTCGTAGTATCCACCGGAACAGACAGTCCCTTCTTCGTTCCGCCAAAGCACAGCACAAATCCGCCGGGACGCGCCATATTCATGGCAATCGACCACACCTCCGGAATGCCTGCCGCCTCAATCGCCGCGTCAACGCCTCTTTGAGCTTCCGTCAAATCTCTTACCGCCTGAGCCTGATCGTCTACATTCTTAATATTTATAATTTCCTGCGCACCCAGCTTCTTTGCCAGCTCCAGACGCACGTCCGACAAATCGCAGGCAATCACCCTTGCGCCCCGCAGATAGCACATGCGGATGAACATCAGGCCGATGGGTCCGCAGCCGTTTACGCATACTGTATCACCCAGTTCGATCGGCACGTTGGCCGTACCGTACAATGCACAGGATAACGGCTCTAAAAGCGCTGCCTGTTTATAACTCATAGAATCCGGCATATGGAACATATTCTGCTCTACAATCGGCGCCGGAATTAACTGATACTGTGCGTAAGCCCCATTTTTAAACTGATTTTGAATCAAATCCGGACACATGGACTGCAAGCCTTTCTTACAGTAATAGCATTTCCCGCAAGGAGCGCTGTTATGCGCCACAACCCGGTCGCCCGGCTTAAATCCCTTTACGCCTTCTCCAACTGCTTCCACAATTCCGGAGGCTTCATGTCCCATGGAAAACGGCGGCTCATAACGGTATCCTCTCTTATAAGTCTTCACATCCGTACCGCAGGTCAAGGTTACCTTGTTCTTTACCACTACTTCGCCCGGTCCCGGAACCGGAACCGCCGCCTCCTCAACACGGATATCTTCCGGTGCATAAAAACTGACTTTCTTCATCTTTGTTCTCCTTTTTATAATTGATGTTTTACAATATAATCACTCAGGCATTCTAACTGGATACACATGGTCACAGCTCCCGGATCAAGCTCTCCCACGCCCTTGTTCGTCTGATAGCTTGCCCGGCCCTTCACTGCTTCCATTTCCCGGGTCCGGTCTCTGCCCTCTGCCGCACCTCTCTTCATGGCTTCGATGACACAGCGTTCATCCTCTCCGACCTCCTTCGCCATACGGTAGGCTTCCACCGCCTCGTAGAGACTGTCGATCATCGTTTTCCAGCCGGGTTTTGCCTTTCCCCGCTCCATGATTGCCGACAGCTCCGTCTGCAGAAACAGATACAGCGTATCAATATCCAGTACCTCTGCCTCTTTTAACGCTTTGGACGCGGCAAGATAACCGCTGCCATACAGAACGCCTGAGGAACCTCCGATTGCCGACATCAGCGTCATGCCGATTTTTTTCATCATGGGAGCAAGTTCCATTTCCTTTAACTCTTCCTGAATAGCGATCAGCTTCTGAAACCCGGCATTTAAGTTTACCCAGTGATCTCCGTCTCCGGTCTTAGCGTCCAGCGCCGTCACATAATCACCGTTTTTTTCAATTTCTTCCCCGGCCAGAACGAGATAGTCCACATATTCCTTTGGTGTTATCTGAAATCCCATTACTTTATCCTTCCTTCCATGCCATTGTATTGCAGGGCGACACCAGATACTGTTTCATCTCTTCATCCAGACGGAGCATCGACATCGAAGCTCCTGCCATTTCCAGAGAGGTCATGTAATTCCCAACCAGATACTTCACCGGCGTAATATGTTTCGCGCGTATCCGTTTATCGATTTCTCCCGCCAGAATATACAGCTCCATGAACGGTGTTCCGCCAAGTCCGTTTACAATGACTGCCGCCTCTCTGCCGGAATAATCCAGATCTGCCGTTATTTTCTCTACCATGATTTCTGCGATTTCAGCCGCGGATTTCATCGACGTCTGCTCAATGCCCGGCTCTCCATGGATTCCCATGCCAAGCTCCATCTGTCCTTCTCCGATGACAAATCCCGGCGTTCCTACTCCCGGCAGAATACAGCTTGACAGGGATACGCCAAAAGACCTCACATTATCCGCCGTCTTCTGTGCCAATTCTGCCACTTCCTCTAAGGTTCCGCCGTTCTCCGCCTTTGCCCCGGCTATCTTATGTACGAATATGGTTCCAGCAATGCCGCGTCTTCCGGTGGAATAGGTGCTTTCCTTTACCGCAACGTCGTCCCTGACAATCACGCTTTTGACCGGAATATCCATATCGGCCGCCAGATCCGCCGCCATTTCAAAATTCATAATATCGCCGGAATAATTCTTGATGACTAAAAGCACGCCCCGGCCGCTGTCAGCATGTTCAATTCCATTCAGTATCCTTGCCGGATCCGGTGATGCAAACACATTTCCGGCCACTGCCGCGTCAAGCATTCCCATCCCAACATACCCGGCATGGGCCGGTTCATGGCCGCTGCCTCCTCCGGAGACAATCCCCACTTTCTCTGTTTTTTTCCGGCGGTAAATCACTTCGTTTTCCTTGTCATAGCAGATTTCAGGATTTACTGCTTCCATCCCGGCAAGCATATCGCTTACCACCTGCCCCGGATCATTGATTATCTTCTTCATCTTTCTGCTTTGCCCTTCCTTCAAATATCCTGTTATCAACCCCCAGCTCCTGATAGATCTTCGGCAGGGGGATGTATTGATTGGCTGTACGGAGAATCAGGGCAGCCGCAAATCCCGCCAGACTAAACAGCCAGCTTTTCGAAAAAAATCCCACTACCAGCAGCGCCACCGCTGCAATCAGTCCCAGATACCACATGATCGATTTCAGTTTCATGCCTCTGCCCCCTTTTCTGCCATTCTACGCTTTCAAACCTAACACATCGCGGAAATACACGATCTGTTCGTCGGTAAGACAGTCCAGATTCTCATATCCCACTACCGACGCCGCACGGATATTTACATCGCATACATCTTCCACATAGACGGTTTTCAGATAGGCGTCATAAATAGTTTCCCCGATGGAGATCAAGCCGTGTTTCCCTAAAATCGTGGCGTAAGTTCCTTTCAGCCCTTCCACCGCCGACCGGCCAAGTTCGATACTTCCCGGCTCTTCAAAGGGTACGACTTTACAATATCCCCCATACATCATTGCTTCAAAAATCACCGGTTTCACCGGAACTCCCAGACAGGCAAACGCCGCCGCATTGTGCGCATGAGTATGGCAGACTGCCTCTGCATCCGGCCGTTCTTTGTAAATCAGCAGATGCATCGGCGTCTCGCTGCTGGGTGTAAAATTCTTCTTATTTTCCACGATGTTTCCATCCAGATCTACCACCAGCATATCCTCTGCGTTAAAGTTATAGCGTGATTCCGCATGGGGCGTAATAACTACCAGTCCGCTCTTTCTGTCGATCTGGCTGAAATTGCCGCCGCCGTGATGGCACAGCCCCGTTTCTTCCGCCAGTCTGGATACTCTCAATACTTCTTTTTTTAATTCTTCCAGCATATCGCCATTTCCTTTCTTCTCAATCTGTCTATGCTTTTTCTTCCACAGTCCAGCCCATCCGCACAGCGGCTTCCTGCTCTTCCTTCTTCTGGGCTTTGAAATAGAATACTGCCAGTGCGATAAATGCCGCCAGCACTCCAAAGCCAACCACGTTTCCTCTTAATACTTCCACGATCATCCAGCGGATCTCGGCAATATCCATTCCCCACCATGCAAGCTGCTGTCCTTCTACAAGGATATCTGCAGAGCCCGTAGATACAGCCAGTTCTGTCAGCATCGGCGCAAAATCAGACGCAGACCAGCAAAGAACAGGAACCATGATCCATGAAGTAACGATCATCTTTAGCATATTGCCTTTGCATGCTACAAAAGCGGCTGCGCAGACGCATACATTCATCAGGTTGCCGAATGGCAGCGTCGTATTTCCCGGCAGAACCATCGCTACAATCAGAGCAACCGGAATCGTAAAGATAATTGCAACCCAGATCTCCGGATTTCCCGCAAGAATCGGCCAGTCCAGACCAATGACCATCTCTCTTCCCGGGAATTTCTTCTTAATAAATTCATTTGCCGCATCGGAGATCGGCGTAAGCGCCGTCATGAACAGCTTGGAAACCATTGGGAACAGCGTAAGGGCGGTACCTGCCTGAACACCAGTCAGCAGCGCGCCGATTCCCTGTCCTCCAACTAAGCCGACAATCGTTCCCACAATAAATCCCAGCACATGGTTTTCTCCAAAGATACCGATCTTCTGCTTTAAGGTCTGTGCATTCAGTTCATTCCGGAAAAACGGTATCTTGTCCAAAAGCTTTGCAAATGGATAGAAGAAAATATTGCTCAAAAACATAGGATGGGGCATCGCCACACCCGGAACCCCTGTCAGCTCCGTAATCTGGTTCTTGGTCGCATCTGCATTCTTCAACTCCAGAACGATCTGGGCGATCGCAACCACAAAACCTATGATAGAATTTCCTGTAACAGAGGATACAATAAACGCGGTAAAGATTTTATTAGCAACGTTCCACATATCCACATTCAGCGTTTTTGTCAGGCCCATAATCAGCATCAGCACATTAATGCCAATCTGAACCGGGAACATTACGAACGCATACTTCCATGACCAGCACAGTCCCAGCGCCGGAGCCCACCCCATATCCAGTGCGGTAAGCTGTACGCCTGTATTTTCTACAAAGCTCTGCGCGGCGACACCTACGGTCTCGCTCATATAACTGATAACCAAATTAATACCCGTTAATGCAACGCCCAGCGTCAGACCTGCTGAAACCGCTTTCCCCGGCTTTAAGCCTACCACAAGGCCGATAATAAAGATAACGATCGGCAGAAATACCGCCGCGCCCATATCTAGAATACTTTGAAATATAATCTGTAATGCTTCCATCTTCTCTATTCCTTTCTTTTTCTTATGTTTGTTTTATAAAGTCCATCCTGTTTTTACAGTCCTAAAAGTTCAACGATCTGCTGCATTGCCTGATCTGCGCCGATTCCCGTCAGAAACGGAATCCCGCTTACCGTCGGAATGGGATATTCCTGCTGTCCCTTAGCCATCGGCGTAACAGAAACATACAGATCCGCATTATTAATAAACATATCTAAAGATTTAATATCCACCGCCTCTGCTTTTGCCTTTCCTGACAGTCCCATATCTTCTAACCGTCCGTTGATTTTGGTAGCTGTCGTCGCTGATGTTGCGATTCCGCCTCCACATGCCACAATAATTGTTTTCATACCCTCTTTTGTCTCCTTTCTATGTATTGATTCCCAAACTATCCTGCCGGAAGGGTTTGGTCCTGTTATCTATTTATTACAGCAAATCACATGCCAATTTTCTGTATAGCCCGAAAATTCCCCATTTCAAGGCATTTCCGACCGGATATACACTATTTTTTCCAGACAGTTCCATGGCCGGATAGTGTTTAATTAGTGTATAATAATAGATAATTTGCTACCTGTACGGTTGGGTTGGGCGTCAGCCCCCGGGGACAGCCTAATCCAACCATATAAACCGTACAAATAATTGCGCACACTTTTTGGCATGATTTTTGCTGTCTATCTTTATTAATTAGGAACATGCCTGCGTACCGCACACGGCTGTTCAAAAAGATAGAAAAAAGGAGACTACAATGGAGAAATTTAAAATTGAAGATTTACTGGACGAAGATTTGATTTTTATGAATGTGAAAGCGGCTGACTCCGAAAGCCTTCTTCACGCCCTTTCGGATGAACTGCAGACGAGGGGATATGTAAAACCAGGATATGCCGACGCCGTAATCCGAAGGGAACGTATCTATCCCACCGGACTTCCTACTAATATTATGAAGGTTGCCGTTCCCCATGCAATGGAACGCGACTATGTATTAGAACCCCGGGTACTCGTAGCTGTCCTTGACGAACCTGTCGCTTTCAAAGAAATGGGGGACGGCGTCCGGGACGTCATGGTAAATATCGTATTCCTGCTGGCCGTCTGCGGCTCTAACGACCAGCTTACCATCCTGCAGAAAATCGTCGGCATGTTCTCCGACACAGATATCATGGCAGATATCAAACAGGCTGAAACCAAAACTGCACTGCATCAGATCCTGAAAAAACACTTATCCGACTGAAAGGTTAATAATTGATATGAATGAAGCTAAAATATTTGAATATATCCTGCAGAATATTGATGAACAGAAATTAACGGAAATGCTGGCAAACCGCCGGCTTTGTGGCATAACCGCCTCAGATATTGAAGCGCAATTTCATATAAACCGCGCAAATGCCAGCGCATACCTTAACAAACTTGTTTCCCATAAATTGCTGATAAAGATCGACAGCCGCCCTGTCCACTTTTTCCCTGCGGATCTGGTGCGTCCATACATTTCAAAAGGCGATTTCAAATCCACCTATACCATAGATGAATTTTTTGAAGCTGCCTCCCCTGCTGAGAACCGGAATGCGGCGGATGCCTTTGACGGACTAATCGGCCATGGCGGCAGTCTCAGAACACAGATAGAAAAAGCAAAAGCGGCAATTATCTATCCGCCCAACGGACTGCACACGCTCCTGATCGGAGAAAGCGGAACCGGGAAGACGCTGTTCGCCCACACCATGTACAGCTATGGGCTGGAAATCTTAAAAAAGAAAAAGAAGGACTTTCCTTTCGTCGAATTTAACTGTTCCGACTACTACCATAACCCCCAGCTTCTGATGTCCCATCTCTTTGGACATGTAAAAGGGGCTTTCACCGGCGCTGTTTCAGATAGTCCGGGCCTAGTAGAGCAGGCAAACGGCGGCATTCTCTTTCTGGATGAAATCCATCGTCTTCCTCCGGAAGGGCAGGAGCTTCTCTTTTACCTGATGGATACCGGCTGTTACCGGAAGCTTGGGGAATCCTCCAATATGCGCCGGGCGTCCTTACGCATTATCGGTGCGACTACAGAGGACCCTAGAAATGTTCTTCTTAAAACATTTATGCGAAGGATTCCCCTTACGATTACCCTGCCTCCCTACCGAGAAAAGGATATCGAAGAAAAGCTCGCCATCATCGAGCATATCTTTGTCCGGGAAGCCAGCGCAACCCTGAAATCCTATGTGGTAAGCACTCAGATCGTAAAGGCTTTGTGCGCCTATCCCTTTACGGAAAACATCGGGCAGCTTTCTTCTGAAATCAAAGTCCTGTGCGCAAGATCTTACCTAAACAATACCAGCAGCCTGGAGGAACTTATGGTTTCCTTCGACCTTTTGTCCCCTTCCATTAAGGATTACTATTACGCAAACGTATCCGGGAACACCCTGTCATTCCCCAGCCGGTATGAAACCAAATATACGATTTATTCCGCCGACAGCAAACCCTGCCATTCGAATAAATATTACGATGAGGCAGCCTACCGCGATCTTATGAAACGGATCGACACCTATTCTTCCATGGGCTATTCCAGCCAGCAGATGAATGAAGAACTGTCTTCTGATATTCAGGCATA
The DNA here is from genome assembly GCA_910589275.1 of uncultured Dorea sp. Lineage (GTDB taxonomy): Bacteria > Bacillota > Clostridia > Lachnospirales > Lachnospiraceae > Claveliimonas. Next base: position 57,907 of record CAJUTH010000002.1, on the reverse strand, counting down.
CTGTGACAATATCCTGAAACGTTATTACAATCAGAATCTCCACAAAGAAGAGCTTTATAAGATTGTTGGACAGGAAGTCGTCGATTTTGCCACCGATGCGGCACAGGAAACATTCCCCGGACTTGGTCTGGAGATCAACCAGAAAAACATACTGGTTCTTTCCTTCCATTTCAAGTTCCTTCTGGAACGAATGGCGTCGCGTAAAGGTATCACAGAAAAAGAGATTTCTACGCTGAAACAGACCGCGTCAAAAGAAATCGAAACGGCGAGGATCATCATTTCCCGGTTTGAACGCCATTTCGGAATCCGGATTTCTAGTGACGAGGAATATCTGGTTGCCCTGATTCTTTCCAACATGCACACCGTTCCCTATCAGGAACTGCCCAGCCTTATTATCGTAGCTCATGGGGCGAGCACTGCATCCAGTATCGCCAATGTCTGCAACCGGCTGATGGAATGCACCCTTGTCAAAGCAGTTGACGTTCCGCTGGAGCAGAGCATTCCGGACACCTACCAGAACGTCCTGCGGGAGGTCATCACTTCCAGTCCTGCAAAAGGCGCGCTTCTTCTGGTGGATATGGGTTCTCTTACCACCTTTGATGAAAAGCTTACACTAGAAACCGGGATCCCGGTCCGTGCGATTCCTAATGTAACTACGCTGATGGCTCTGGATATTACCCGCACCCTGCTCAGCAGAGACGCGAATATTAATACGGTATACAACAGTTATATGGTAAATAAGCCCACAGAGCTTCCCTGCAACAAACCTGCCGCGAAAGAGCCTGCCATTCTGACTATGTGCGCATCCGGCCTTGGTACAAGCGTCGCCTTTCAGGCAATGATCGAGCAGGAACTGCACGAACACAATCTCCTTGGCATTCAGGTACTGGCTGTTTCCTTGTCGGATTTAAATAACCATTCGCCGGAATACCAAGCAATCTGCGACAAGTTCTGGCTGCTGGCATGCGTAGGCAATATGGAAGTTCCTATGGATATTCCGTTTTTCCATATTTCCACCCTGATCTCTCCCACGGGGAAACAATACTTTATTGATTTTCTAGAAAGCGCCATGAAACAGGCCGCCGCGCTGCCGCCTGCTGCCACACAACCGGAAACCGTACAGGAGGAATGCTTAAAATTCCTTTCCGAAAATGTAATGTATCTGAACCCTTCTGCCTCCGTCCGGTATTCCGAGCAGTTTTTGTCTGCATTGAACCTGCCGCAGATTAATGGGAACAGAGCGCTGCATCTCTCGCTCCTGCTTCATCTCGGATTTATGCTGGAGCGCTGTATCTGCTGCAAATCAGTGGTGTTCGATCGGGAAAAAGAATATAGGAAAAAGCATGAGTCCCTGTTTCTGCTGCTGAAAGAGCACATCAGCATACTGGCAGAACCCTTTCAAGTATCGGTAAACGACGCAGAATTATGCTATATTATCTTATCCATTGTGCAGGCTCCGGGCGGAGATGCAAAAGACCCCTCTTAAAATCCGCAAGTATGATTTTGTCCCTGACCGTATATACTACCGTTAAATGGAAGGAGGCAGACTGCAATGAAAAAATATTTATGCGAACCATGCGGCTATATCTATGACCCGGAAATTGGTGATCCAGACGGCGGCATCGCGCCCGGCACCGCCTTTGAAGATATTCCCGACGACTGGGTATGCCCCATCTGCGGACTAGGAAAAGAAGTTTTTGTAGAAATGTAAGAAAGAATATCATAAAATCATCGGCAGCGGATCCATTTCCCCTGCCGATGATTTATTATTATCCTTTATTTCCACACGGTGTCTTTCACACCGATATTTTCTCCCTTAAATATGGGCCTTTTACCAGCCTTTTTCTGGCTCTCATAATCCTTCAGCGCTTTGACGGCGGTTCCATTTAACAGGAAAATCGCTATAATATTTACAATCGCCATGGCTCCCATTGTAATATCCGCAATATTCCACACCATCCCAAAGTCCGCCTGCGCCCCAAGAAATACCGCCGCGCAGCAGGTTATGCGGAACATATTTAAAAGCAGCCTGCTGTCCTTAATAAACAGGATATTCGATTCTGCATAAAAATAGTTTCCGATCAGACTGCTGAACGCAAAGGCAAATATGGAAAAGGTAATAAAATAGATCCCCCAGGTGCCTACGTTCGCCTGAATCGCCGCCTGTACATACGGAATCCCATCCAGCACGCCACTCTCTCCCTGCACGCCGGATACCAGAAGCATCATAGCCGTGCTGGAACAGATCAGCAGCGTATCGATAAATACGGAAATTACCTGTACAAGCCCCTGCGTTACCGGGTGGTCTACATCTGCGGAGGCCGAAGCATTGGGCGCGCTTCCCATACCGGCCTCGTTGGAAAACAGACCGCGCTTGATACCAATAACCACGGCGCTGCCCGCCATGCCTCCCGCCATTGCCCGGAAGTTAAAGGCATTCTCAAATATCACTCCAAATACCTTAGGGAGCTCCCTTGCATGGGTAACCATCGTGATGATTCCAATCAGAATATAAAAGCATGCCATAACCGGAACGATTACAGATGTGATAAACCCGATCCGGTGAACGCCGCCCCAGATAACCAGTCCTGTAAGCACCGCCAGTATCAGACCTACCAGCATCGGAATCTTAGTCTGTGCATAATTCGGAATATAGTACTGCAGAGACGAGGACATATTATAGGACTGAAGTCCGTTGAACCCATATGCGAAACAGATGATCAAAAGCACTGAAAACAGTACGCCCATCCATCGTTTCCCCAAAGCCTTCTCCATATAATAAGAAGGTCCTCCCCTAAATACTCCGTCCTTTTTGATCTTATAGATTTGCGCAAGGGTACTCTCGATAAATGCAGACGCTCCTCCCAGAACCGCCATCAGCCACATCCAGAATACCGCTCCCGGTCCCCCGGCCGCGATAGCTGTCGCAATACCGGCGATATTGCCGGTTCCTACTCGGGATGCCGTTGAAATCATCAGCGCCTGAAAGGACGATACCTTCTTCTTTCCGTCCTCCCCAACCTCATCCGGTCTCTCCATCATCGATTTCAGTCCATCCTTTAAGAGACGCAGTTGGACGATTCTGGTCCTTACCGTAAAAAATATCCCTGCCGCCGCCAGCATAATAATCAGGATGTAGGTGTACATCACATCGTTGATCTTTGTAAGTATGTCGTTGATTCCCATCGCTTCCTCCTCTTTTGAATGCCGCATGGACCCCCGGCATCACCTTTTATTCATAGAGTTCAGTATATCATAAAAGGAACCATTTTCACACAAAAACTTAAACGGCTTCCAAGTTATCGCCGCGCATTCCTGACCCATGAACAGTATCGCTTGACATTCCACCACGAACTTGTTAAGATAGTTGTCGTTACTATTCATGGCTTTGCGAAGGTTATTGTAAACGGAGTGAATAAATAACCAGTTATCATACTCGCGAAACCACGACAATCATAAAGAGGCGGATATCTATGAATATATTCTTGGACGTGCTTTTCGATACGATTCTGGACAGTGTACGCATGCTGCCGTTCCTATTCGCAGCATTTCTCCTGTTAGAAGCGCTAGAACACTACTCCACAGCATTTGTAAATAAGACTCTCGGCAGATTGAACAAGGCCGGTCCCATTGCAGGCGCGCTTTTTGGCTGCGTACCTCAGTGCGGATTCTCTGTTCTGGCTGCTAATCTATACTCCGGTGGAGTTATTTCCCTCGGAACGCTCCTTGCCGTTTTTCTGTCAACTTCGGATGAAGCGGTTATCATCCTGTTTGGACAGCCGGACAAAGGAACTATGATCTGGCGGCTGTTAGCTGTCAAGCTAATCATCGCCCTGATCGCTGGTTATATCGCCGATCTTTTTATTGCTCGCCGCATCACTTCCCCCAAACACATCCATGACCTGTGTGGATACTGCGGATGCCGTAACCACCACGGAATCCTAAAACCTGCGCTGAACCACACCTTGAAACTGTTTGGATACATTTTTGTATTTTCCGGCGTATTAAACCTGTTGACTGCTCTGACAGGCATAGATACGGTTTCCACCTTTTTATTAAATGGAAGCGTCTTTCAGCCTTTCTTAACTGCAGTAATTGGATTCATCCCGAACTGCGCTGCCTCTGTACTGCTTACGGAATTGTATCTAAACGGAGCCCTCTCCTTTGCGGCAGTCATTTCCGGCCTGTGTACCAATGCGGGCATGGGACTGATCCTCCTATTTAAAGTTAATAAAAACTATAAAGAAAATCTGTCTATTGCGGGCCTTCTGTATCTCACCGCCGTCGCCGCCGGGATGATACTCTCTATTTGATCCCCCGCTCTAGATGATCTTCAATCGCATCTAACTGCTCTAATATGGCTTCCTGTCTCTCGTCAAACAGGAGGCCTTTGTTGTATTGATAATACCTGCCGCAATCATTCTCCCTCAAGAACCAGCTACTGTAATACCCTGTATTCAGCTCCGTCAGAAAGGACACCATTTCCTGACTGCTGCCAAAGGCCGCCTCCATAAAGTCAAACCCATGCTCCAGCCCCTCCGACGCCCGCTCCGTCAGTTCTTCTCTGCGTCTGACCGCCTTCTGAAACTCCTCCCGCACCCTTTGAAATGCCTCTTCTCCCTCCAGATGTTCTTTTAACAGCAGAAGCCGGTACGCCTCCAGCATCTCTGTTACCCTGCGCCAGATCTTATGTTCCATCTTGGAGAGAAGCTCGGCTTTTCTTAATCTTTCATAGTCTTCCTGTTCCTGCCTGATAACCTGCTCCAGATCCCGGCATTCCCGGTACTGCTTCAGATATTCAAACAGTCTGGTCACATAGGCGTCCTCTGCGTATGCACGGCAGAATAGTTCGCCCAACTTGCCGCTTAATATTCCTACCACGCTCAATTTCTCGTCAAATGGCGCGCACTTTACCCGCTCTATGGCCGATTCCGTATAGATTCCTTCTGCAATCCGCTCCAGACCGTAATCCTTCTTATATTTTTCATACAGCTCCAGATAATTAGCAAAATCCTTCGCTACTTTCCAGTGCTGGAGATACTGGCGCACCACTTCCCGGTCCGCTTTTTTCCCGATTCTGCCGCAGGCATACAGAAACTGCGATAAATCCTCCCAGCCTCTTGCCGTCACAAACATCTTACCGTCTACCGTCGTCTCCATCCGATAGAAGTTCTCTTTCTTAAGCTCCAGATAGGACAGGATGGACGGATGGATTCCCGCACGGTAGGCATATTCTCTCCATACCCTGTAGTCTGCCTCCACCTGGATCAGTTTTATCCGATCCAGCGTCACCGTATCAAATTCCCGCACGGACTTATTATACTCCGGCGGATTTCCCGCGGCCACGATCAGCCACCCTTCCGGCACCCTCTGGTTGCCAAAAGTTTTGCACTGCAGCAACTGCAGCATGGCGGGCGCCAGCGTTTCAGACACACAGTTTATCTCATCGATAAATAGAATCCCCTCTAAAAGGCCGGTCTGCTCCATTTTCTCATAGACCGCCGCAATAATTTCACTCATGGTATATTCTGTTACCGAAAATGTCTCTCCGCCGAACTTCTTTTCCCGTATAAAGGGAAGTCCCACGGCGCTCTGTCTGGTATGGTGGGTAATCGTATAGGAAACCAGCCCGATCTTGCACTCCCTTGCGATCTGCTCCATGATCTGTGTCTTTCCGATTCCCGGAGGCCCCATAAGAAGAACCGGCCTCTGGCGGATGGCAGAAATTAGATATTCCCCATCCTCATCCCGAATCAGATATGCCTTCACCGCATCGATAATCTCCTGTTTTGCACGCTTAATATCCATCTGCTGCCTCCTAAACATCCTTCATTTTCCCTAATCACCTGATCTGTCCAGCCTTCGGCTTTCCCTATCATACCTGCCCGATCTCATCTGCTCCCAGAACCAGTTTGATTGCCCAGGCCGGAACCCTTACATCTTCATAATCTTCTTTTACAAATACGAACGCGGTCTGATAAGGCGGTCTCACTGCCGGGTAGATTCCCTGTCCGTCTGTAAAATAGATCAGTCCTTTCAGCCTGTTCAGTTCTTTCTTTCCGATCAATTCATTTACATACGCAAAGGCGGGGCGGAAATCTGTCCCTCCCCCGCCCAAGAGCGTCAATTCCTCCATATACGTCTTCAGTTCTTCCCCACAGGTAATCTTCCGGTCTTCCCTTACCGACTCATCACATTGTATAACATGGATGTTAACCTTCCTGAAAAAGCTGTTGTTCTCGCTGAGCACAGAATATGTTTCCTCCAGAAACTCCTTCACCAATTCCCCGGAGCAGGACATAGACGTATCGATAACAATCACAAATTCTTCAATCTTCTGCTCTTCCCTCCACTCCTGAGGCTCAATCAGCGGCATATTGCCATACAGCCTTAACCCATAGCTGTAGAACCCATAATCAAAGCTGTCCTCATCGATGCCCATTTCCTCCTTCAACACAGAGAATTTCCGCAAAAACTGCCGGTAATCATACCGCTCTTTGTTCTCTATCCGAATCTGCTTTAGTAGATCACCGGAATCTGAAGAACTTTCTTTTGAAAATGTCTCCATATTCGTTTCGATCTGCTCCGACTGATCCTTCCAGCGGTTCTCGATTTCATTCTTCTTATTCTGGTCGTCGTCCTCCGGCCAGAGTCTGTGGTCGTCAATACCAAATTCCTCCGTCATCTGCCAGAGCTGCTCCTCTGATAGCTGCATTCTAAGAAGGGCGGAATAAATCTTCTCCGCCGTCAATACCGGGATCTCCTTTTCCAGCTTCCTGTAGGTATCCTGCCTAAGCCAGCTTTTTGCCCTTCTCACCGCCCGGTGATTCATGCTGTCAATGATAGACTCTGCGGCAATATCGCAGGATAAATCCCACAGCCTTTTCTCTCTCCCCGCCCGGCGGATCAAATGCCGGAATATACAGTGAAGGACTGTATGGAGGTAAAGCCTGTTTACCATGATCCGGTCTGTCCGGTACAAACCTCCCAGAGTCCTTGGCTCACAGCGCATCTGAAAACCATCCGTACCCATGTTATGGATATCCATATCCGTCACATATACAAAGCCCGACAGCGCCACATCCAGAAATCGCATCCCAAGATACAGCTCGTTCCTTGCATTTACCAGAATGCTCCCACAGACCGCCTCCAGCTTCTCCTGTATGTCCTCCGCCTGTGCCTGTCCTTTTATTCTGTTCTCATATTCCCGCTCTTCTAACATCTGCTCCCATCCTTATAGATCGAATGTCTTTTTCCTGCTTGGAAACAGGATGCGCTTCTGTTCCATCAGGTCTGCAAGAATCTCCAGCTTTTTTTCTTCGGAAGCGGTCCGAACCGCCCGGACAAGCGCCTCCTCATCCCACAGCCGCCTTTCCCCGAAAAACCGCAGCATACCTGCGTCTTCCCGGCGCACATACTGTTCCCCGGCCCGCGCCATATGCCCGGTAAGATACGCCAGATATCTCTCCTCCGCCCACTCCTTAAGACGGTAAGGAAACCGGAGCCGCAAGGCGGCAATATCCGTCAGAATCTCATCATCTTCTTGGGCAATCGCCAGCGGAAATAAGGAATCGTATTCCGGATAGTTCAACTCCCTCTGGTAGAAACTCTGCCTGTAATAACCGCCCGCTCCATGGTAATGCGTCTCCACAATTCTTGCAGGCGTATTTTCTACCGCTTCCTCATAATGCTCCGGAAATATTACTACGGCGGTTTCTACCCATCCGTCCGGACGGTGGTACCGCAGCGTCGCCTTAAGCGCGTACCGGATCTCATCCAAGATATATTTCAGGCAGGACTGCTCCCCCTGATAGAAATCAATCTCAAGCTCTTCTAACCGGCACCCGGTAAATGCTCCCGCGCCAATATCCGTAAACGTATCGCTAAAACACAGCTTCTTAAGGGCAAAGCACCGGTAAAATACGTACTTCCCGGCTTTTTCTAAAGTCTCTGGCAGGAAAAGGCTCTCCGCCTTTCCCGCAGAAAAAGCATACGGTGCAAGACTGCGCACCGTATGCCCCTCCACCTCTGCCGGAATCCGCACTTCTCCTTCCAGTCCTTCGCAGGCGGTAACCTCCGCTCTGCCGAAGCCGTCGTCTTCCTTCCATAAGGCATACGTTATTCCACTCACCGTAAGCTCCCATTCACCCCGCCGTCCGGTCTGTCTCATGCTTCCAGCCCCTTCATCTGCTCATGCTCCTTCCGGATCTCTTGGTACAGTTCTACCGAGCTCCAGAACTGATTCACCGGCGTCAGCACAGCCTTTAAAGGCACGATTACTTTTTCCCTGCGCAGATAAGACAGCAGCGCATTCATCTGGCCCCCTATCTGACACATCACCAGCATTTCCTCCGCAAAATCTGCCGGTTCTCCCTCCGTCTTTTCTTTCCTGACATCAGCAGCGCTCTCTTCCCCGGCCGCTGCAAACAACGCCTCCGCCTCTTTATCGACCAGCGTTAGCACAGGTCTCTCATACTGCTCCTTCTCCACTGTCCGCACACGGATTCCGTGCATGGCGCAAAAGGTATTTACCTGATTCTTTCGTCTTTTGTCGGTAAAATTATACAGTAATACGGTTGGTTTTAACGACATCTTCCTTCTCCTTTAATGGTCTATATCTGGATTGCTGTTTCCAGCGCAACTTCCATCATTTGCTTAAAATCATTCTGCCTCTGTTCGGCCGTAGTCTCCTCTCCGGTAATCATCGAATCGGATACCGTAAAAATCCCAAGCGCTTTCACGCCCGCCCTTGCCGCCTCGCAGTACAATGCAAAGCTCTCCATCTCAATGCCAAGCACGCCCATTTTCGCCCACAGCTTCCACTCCGCCGTCTCGGTATAGAAGGTATCGGAAGACAGAATGTTGCCCACATGCCAGACCGCGTCCTTCCCTTCTGCAATTTCCTGGGCAGTCTTTAGCAGGCTGTAATCTGCAATCGCACACATGGTTCCCGGAAGCTGGTACTGATGCGCATAGCTGCTGTTGGTGCAGGCACCCTGCGCCATAATGATATCTCCCACATGCACATACTCCTGACATGCCCCACAAGAACCCACACGGATCAGATTCTTGACTCCATAAAAATGAATCAGCTCATGACTGTAAATTCCAATAGACGGAATCCCCATACCAGTCCCCATGACAGATACCTTCTTTCCTTTGTAAGTACCTGTGTAACCAAACATATTTCTCACACTGTTAAACTGAACTGCATCCTCCAGATAAGTCTCCGCAATTACCTTTGCCCTGAGCGGATCGCCCGGAAGCAGAATTGTCTCCGCAATATCTCCCATCTTCGCGCCGTTATGTGGTGTAGCCATAATTCATCCTCCTTTTTCTTCCGCCGCGGGTATCTCCGCAGCCGGATCCTCTGCTATCAGTATACCTGCTTTTTCCGGAAAAGCCCAGTCATTTGCCAATTATTTTCCAAAGAACTGGCTACAGGTTTCTGTTCACTCCGTTCGCAGCAGCAAGTCAAGGCGATTTAAACAGATGAAAAGTTAAGCAGACGAAACTTACGTTTAATCAGTGTAAGTGATATTAGTCAGCGTAATGTGTGACGCCTTCCATCTGCCTTCGTCTTTTTCCATCGAAATGATCCCCGTGACAGCCGCAGCCAAATCGCCCTCTATTGTTTTTATTTCCGCGGAAAAGGTATAACATTCCTGTTCGCCAGCACGCTGTACAAGTTCAATTTCACCAGCTTCCATGTCTGAATTGAACTGTTTCGCCAATGCAATGCTCCGGTAAAAAGTCCGATTCCTTACCAGTTCTTCGATACATGTATCTGTCATGACATCATGAAACTGTTCCATGAAGTAATTTTCCAGAAGTTTTTGATTGTCTTGTATCAACCCGGTTTCGCCGTCCGTCTCTGATTCCAAGACAACCCGGTCTGGCTCTGCCGCCGCATCAAAATCCTCCGCCTGCTGCAGAGTACAAGAGAAAAGTTTCATCAGAGCTGCCCGGGATTGCCGCTCCGCACCGACGCCGCCCTGCCGGTATCCAATTACTGCAAAAACAATTGCAAATATCAAAATAACCGGAAGGATATACCGAAAGCGTTTTGCAATTGTCCCTTTTTCCTCAGTCATAGCTATGTTCTCCTCTTATGATGAATTTTTTCATTATATCCAAACCAAATATAACCCACAATAATTATCGAAATATTTCGCGCAGAATATACTTGCCAAGGGAGCTGAAGGGGCGATTAGTTACTGTTCACCCTGTTCACAGTAACTTGCAAAAATCCATTTAAAATTGCCTTCGGCAATGGGATTTTTGCACTCTTGAATCATTTTCTTACGGACTTTGCCCTAAAAGACTTGCTTTGCGTCACCGTAAATGCAAAGTCCTATGTGAACAGTAACGGCAATTACATCAGCCGCCGAATGAAAGAAAGGGGGCTGGTGCTATGGTTACATATAGTGATATGTTCACATTCGTAATTATGCTTTGCGCCGTTATAACTCTGGTTATCAACATCAAACGCAAAAAGTAGCGCCCTCGTCACGGTAAGATAAGGCGCTACTCCATGTAACAAATTATTTTACCGGCGGCTAGATGTATTCTAGCTTTCGGCTCTCTTGTTAAATATATTATAACCAATGTATCAAATAAAATCAATAAAAAAATAATATATTTACCCGGACAGCCGGGGGACGTGCCCTCACCTAATCCGAATTCTGCGGAAGGCGGTGATTATTATGAGTACATACGAGGAATTTATGATCCTATTGACTGCATGCATTTTACTCGTAGCAATTCTGAATTATACGCATAAGAAATAGCCGTCCCATTCACTGGCAATGATCGGACAGCTATTTCTATAAGTTTTATCTAATTATTCGCCGGGTCAGGTGATATACGCTCACCTTCCGGCTGTCCTGTTAAGTATATTATATCAAATATACCGGATATGTCAATTCTTTTCATGCCTTCCGTGTTATTCTTTTCATGTCCTCCGAACCCGCGTCTTAACAGCCCAAAAATCACTTCCCCATCAGCGGCTCCGCCACATGGACTTTAAAGAACTGGATCAAAGGCCCGTTAAACAGCGCGTTACAGATCGTCCCGATTCCAATGATCAGCCACAGATCGCCGCCGGACAGAAGGCAGAATACCACGCCTACTATCACTACGGTAATATCACTCAGCACTCTGGCATATTGGAATTTGATTTTTCCCTTCGTACTCTTTTCAATGATCAACGCCACGCTGTCATAGGGCGCGATCCCCATATCCGCAGCCATATAAAACGCAACACCCATCCCGGCAAACAGGCTTCCGATCAGAAGCGCAAGAATTCTAAGCGGCAGCGTCATATCTACTGCCAGCACATCCTGAAACACCCAGCAGATAAAATCCGCCATATACCCCACGCCTACCATATTGACAATCGTTCCGGCTCCGATACAGTGGCGCACCGTAAAGAACACCACTACCAGAATCGCCGCGTTCATAATAAGCTGCCATGTCCCAAATGTCATATGGAGAAAACCACTGATGCCTAAATTCATACAGGTAAACGCATCTACCCCAAAAGCGCTGAGCCGGAAAGAACCTACGCAGATACCGATAAAAAGAATCCCCACAAGCATCATCGCACAGCGCTTCGCAAATAATTTTTTATCCCTTTCCATCGTACCAACATCCCCCTTTGGCCACTTTTTCCCTTACTCCTTCCGAACTGCCTGAAACACATACAGTCTGGAATCAAAATCCCCATACTCGCCGGTATTTTCCTCCATCTGCCCGCACATGCCGTCAGAGGTAACCAGTCCAATATTCATTAGCTCATCTCCAAAGAATGTCTCCTTCGTCTCCTGATTCTCATAACAAAGTTCCGGCTCCAGCCCTTCAAGCCTTACCCTCATATAAGGCATATTGACATGGCTCAAGGTGCGGTACCACCCTACAACCGCCTCGGTCTTATCCCCGCTCACTGCCATCCAGCAGGTAATATTGCCCTCAAAGGGACTCTTAAGCCTGTAAAATGTACCAAACTGCAACACTTCCCTGTACCTTTTCATAAATGCAATCTGCGCCTTTACCTTCTCCTGTTCTTCCTCTGTCAGCTTATTCAGATCCAGTTCGTAGCCAAAGGTTCCAAAATACGCCACATTCGCCCTTGTATGAAGGGGCGTGTTTCGAAATACCTGATGGTTCGGCGTTACCGAGACATGGCTTCCAATGCTGCTGATGGGATAGCAGAAGGACGTCCCATACTGTATCTTCAGCCGTTCCACCGCATCCGAATCGTCGCTTGCCCATCCTTGGGGCGCATAGTAGAGGATTCCCGGATCAAACCGTCCGCCTCCGCTTGCGCAGGATTCAAACAGTACCTGTGGAAAATTCGTATTCAGCCGCTCATACAAATCATAGACTCCCAGAATATAACGGTGGAATATCTCGCCCTGCCGCTCCGGCGGAAACGCCGCGGAATAGCACTCGGTAATGCTCCGGTTCATATCCCACTTGATATAGGAGACCTTCGCCTCGCTCAAAATCTTCGCCATCATCTCATAGATACAGTCCACAACCTCCTTCCGGGCAAAATCCAGCACATACTGGCTTCTCCCATGGGACGCGCTCCTGCCCGGAGTAGACAGAATCCAGTCCGGATGCTTCCGGTACAGATCCGAATCTTTATTTACCATTTCCGGCTCAAACCAAAGACCGAATTTCATGCCCAATTCTTCGATGCGCTCTGCAAGCCCGGTGATGCCTCTAGAAAGCCGTTTCGGATTCGCTACCCAGTCTCCCAGCCCCGCATGGTCGTTATTTCTCTCCCCGAACCATCCGTCATCCAGCACAAATAATTCCACGCCGCACTCTTTCGCCTTTGCGGCAATTTCAACCAGACGGTCCTCGGTAAAGTCAAAATAAGTCGCTTCCCAGTTATTGTTCAGGATCGGCCTTGCCCTGTCTCTCCAATAACCTCTGGCCAGCCGCTTCTGGTACAGCCTATGGAAGGTCTGGCTCATGCCGTTTAATCCCTGTTCCGAATAAACCATCACCGCCTCCGGCGTCTGGAAACTCTCTCCTTCCTCCAGTTTCCAGTCAAACCCCATGGGATGTATCCCCATCAGAACCCGTGTGGTATCATGAGTATCCACCTCCGCTTGGGCAAGAAAATTACCGCTGTATACCAAGCTGAAGCCAATAGCCTCGCCCTGACGTTCATTCGTCTCCGGACGCTTCAGCACAATAAACGGATTATGCTCATGAGAGGAATTGCCCCGGCGGCTGTCCACGGCCTGTATTCCCTGTTCCAGCCTCCGCACCTTCAAGTGGCGCTCTCTCGCCCACGAACCGGAAAACTGCAGCCACTCATAATTACAGTCCGGCAGATCCATGCACAGGCTCATGGCCGTCGTAAGATGGACGCTTTCCTCTCCCTTATTTGTAATCTTTGCGCTTCTAGCTAAGATCCCTCCTCCGTCAAAAATCGTATATAGTAACTCTACAGTCACCCCCGTCAGCTTATCTTCCAGAAAAATGCACAGCGTCTCTGCCTCCTCGTCCTTCTCTGTATAAGTGGCGGGAAGCCCGGCAAGTCCGGGTTTCCCTTTCATAATTTCATGCCCCTTATATTGGAAATCACAGATCCGGCTTCCATTTGGCTGTAAAATCTCAATGGCGGGGCGGCGGAAATCCGTCGTCCCATACACGCCGTACTCCTGCCGCACATGCTCTAGGGACAGAGACCGGTCTCCCTCAAATACATAGGACGTCATAGGACGGAACGCCGTCTCATAGAGATAGGAATAATCCTCCCTCTGGCTCACCCTTTTTCCAAAATAAAGCTGCCCCATATGGCCGTTTGGAAGAACCGTCATGATATAGCTGATTTTCTGATTCCATAAATGAAATGTCTTCGTAGTCTCATAAAACAATATGCTCATAATTTCACCTCTCCTGTCTGATATGCTTCGCAAAGCCCCGCGTCTTCCGCCATCCCGCGCAGAATGATAACCCATCATGCGAAACCATACATTTATATTTGATATTTCTCCGCCGCCTTCTGCGCCGCGTGGATCTCATTTACCTTACGCGTAACTTCCTCCATCTTAGCGCCCTTCAGCGTATAGAATTTCCGATAGATCAGATAACTGATGATTGCAAGGACTACCGGCATAATGATCATCAAAAACCGGATTCCCATAATCGTGCCCGCGCTCTGTGCGGCTGCTTTCGCATTATAGCCTACAATCTGAAGGCCGATACCTGTCAGCCCTCCTGCCGCCGCCATAGCCGCCTTCATCAGAAAGGTCTGTGCGGAACAGGTCACGCTCTCGTTACGCATACCAAATTTCACTTCTCCATAATCAATTACGTCCGCCATACAGCAGGTGGTCACGCCTAGAGACAGGCCGGAGCCGAAGAACATCAGGCCACAGCAGAGAATTACCACAACCCTGCTTCCGGGCGCAATAAATCCCATCACTCCAAGGGCGCCAAGTCCAAGCACCACCAGTCCGCAGGCAATCTGATATACCTTTTCCCTACTGAGCTTTTCCGCCACCTTCGGGAAACATACCAGCCCCAGCATTTCCGCAATGATCGCAAACCCAAAGATAGAATACAGGTATTCGTTTCCGCATACATTCTTAAAGTAATACACCGCAAAGCCCTTCGCGATCTGCGTGCTCAGGTTAAAGGTAAGCAAAAGGCCGATAAATGCCAGAAGCTGATCATTCTTTACAATTACCTGAATCGCCTGTTTCAGGCTCGTCTTCTTAACAGAAGCCTTAAGCGTCGATTCTTCCTTAACATTCGTTACCGTAATACCGATCGTAAGAATAAAGACAACTGCGATCGCCGCGGCAAACATGGTATAGCCCTGTTCCGCATAAAGATTGTCATTTCCCGCCATACGGTTAAATCCATTGATAATATAAAGGCCGAAGGTTGCCACAGAAAATCCTGCAAGGCTCGCAAAGAAACGCGGAATAACGGAAACCTTTTCTCTTTCATGGGGATCATTGGTCAGGTTCGGAAGCCATGACCAGTACGGTACGTCCATGATCGTATAGGTCATGCCGTATAATATGTACATTACAGACACATACGCGTACAACGCCGTACCCTTTAAGCCGCAGCTTGTAAACAACAGGATAAATACAACAGAATTAAGCAGCGTTCCTACGATCAGCCAGATACGGAATTTGCCGTATTTTGTTCTGGTGTTGTCCACGATCATGCCCATGACCGGATCGTTGATGGCATCCCAGATGCGGGCCACAAAAAACAGTACGCCTACAAAAGCCGGCGCCAGATACAAAGTATCCGTCAGATACAGCATTAAAAAAGATCCTACCAGATTCACAATGGCGTCTTTGCCAATAGCCCCGATGCCAAAGCAGTACTTTTCTCTTGCAGATACGTGTTTGTACTGCACGTTCTGCATTCCATTGTTTTCATTCATTTGTTTTCCCTCACTTATTTAGATTGATACAAGGGAGGGAAGCTGCGCAGTTCCTTCTTCCTTATGATTTTATTCTATATGAGAAGGCCGCTCCTGTGTATATCCATTTGTCGGCCGAAAATGTCCAAATGTTGGATAATCACAACTGTTCCAATTGATTTTTATGTTCCTCCAGATACTCCTTCTTCTCCTTCCGGTTCTGTTCCCGATACTTGGCCGGGGTAATCCCCCGCTTTGCCTTAAATGCCTTTCCAAAAGAATATGCATTCTGATACCCACAGGACAGAGCGATCTCCCCAAGGGAATACTCTGTATTCGTCAGAAGCTCCGCCGCTCTTGTAAGCCGGTAATTGGTCAGATAGTCCTGAGGAGATATATTCAGGTGTTTCCGAAACAGCTCGTAAAGGTAAGTCCGGTCAACACAGACATATTTTGCAATATCTGTCACCTTTACAGCATTAAAATAATTGTTGCGGACATATTCTACCGCCCGCTTAATATGGATATTCTCTCCATCCTGCTCTAACGGAAGGCTGATATTAATGTTTTCTGTCAGCACTGAAAAGAAGGAATATAGAAGGCTCTGTCTTTTATACTGGCCGGAGATGCTGCTGGTGGTATCCTTCAGCATTTCTATCACAATATGCTTCAGCTTATCACCCTCACCGCTCCGGAAGATAAGCTGCCTGCTGTTCAGCCCGATATCCCTTAAGTATTCTTTCACATTCGTCCCATTAAACCCAATCCACAGATATTCCCACGGTTCCTCCGCATCCGCCTGATAGAAGGTCAGTGCATTCGGTTCAATCAGAAATCCCTGCCCGGCCTCTAAGCAGTACTGAACATCCTCGATATAATACCTTCCCTTCCCATTTAAAATGTAATGGAGCAGGTAATCCGGCCGGACTGCCGGGCCGAAGCTGTGAAGCGGTTCGCACTTGCTGTATCCGCAAAAACATAAATATAAATCCGAAAACTTCCGGTTCGATAATTGTAATACATACGCATCTTCCATCGCGCACTCTCCTTCCCTCTTCCCTGTTCTACATCCGAATCTCATTACTAAAAAGCCTGTCCCTAAAAGCTTTTCATCTATCATAGCATGAAGCGCTTACTCTTAACAGCCCTTTCGGTAATCCGAAGGGCTGACGCCTTTTTTCTTCTTAAATAGCCGGGAGAAGTACAGCGTATCTTCGTATCCCACCGACAGGGCGATCACCGCCACAGGAAGATCCGTCTGCCGCAGAAGACTGCAGGATTTACGGATACGCAGATCCAGAAGATACTCCTGCGGCGAAACGCCTGTCGCTTTCTTGAACAGCCGGTGAAGATAGGAACGGTCCAGCCCCAGATAATCCGCCACCGTCTGAATTGTAATGCTCCCAGAGCCGTACTGCATTTCCAGATATTTCAGCGCTTCCTCCACATAGACCGCCTGCTTTTCCCCCGCGGCCACCTGTTCCTTGGGAAATTTGCTGGCTAGCAGAAACAAATATTCATATAAAATGCTGTTCATAATCAGATCCCGGTTCGTTTTTAGCTGGTTGGCCTCAAACATTTTCTCATGGCAGAGCCGGATGCGGTCGTCATGGCCATAGTGAAAGACCGGCCCGGAAAGAAGCGACGTCCGATCCAGATATTCTCGGATCTTTACCCCCTGAAAACCGATCCATGTATAGATCCACGGATTCTTCCTGTCTGCCTCATAATAAATCAGCTCGTCCGGGCAGATTAGAAATGCATCCCCTTCTTTCAAATAATAGGTCTTCCCGTCCTTTCGAAACCGCCCCGTGCCGCCTAGCACATAATGAATCATATATCCACTCCTGACAGCCGGGCCGTAGCTGTGCCCCGGCTCGCAGGTCTCATATCCGCAAGTATACACAAACGCATCCAAATTCCTGAAAAAATCATTGGAAAATATAAAATCCTTCATCTCTTCGCTCCTTTACAACATGTCACAAAGGTACATGTTCCGTCCACATCTGTCCATGTTATTTTTCTATAAAACTAGTATAGTAGATATTACAAGGAAGGGCAAGCAAAAAGCCAGAAAGGAGTGAAAATTAAGTATTTTAGCGGTATAATAACAAATATACATAAAAAAATACCGCTAAAAAAATCGAAGCAGTAACGGGAGTAAAAACACATATATTAACACATTTGTACAGGATGGAATTATGGACGAAAAGAAAAAACAACGATATCTTTCCATCGCTGAAAAACTGACAGAACTGGTGGGAGGAAAGAAAAACATTCAGGGTGTTGCACACTGCGCCACAAGACTTCGTATCGTACTGGAAAATAATGATGTGGTAGATTTGAAAGCAATTGAGGCTCTGGACCTGGCAAAAGGCGTGTTCGTCGCAGGCGACCAATTGCAGATTATCTTCGGTGCAGGTCTGGTAAACGACGTATACGAAGTCTTCAAAGAGTATACCGGCATGGAAAGCATGAGCTTAAGCGACCTGAAAACCGAAGCAAATAAAAAGATGAATCCCCTTCAGAGGATCATCAAAGCGCTTTCCGACGTATTTATCGAAATCATGCCCGGAATCTTAGCGGCCGCGCTGCTGACCGGACTTTCCGGCGTACTGGCTAACATTGATCTTGTCCAGAATAACGAGACCCTTTTCGGCATTACAAAACTGATCAACATTTCTTCGGGCGCCATCTTCGGATTCCTGCCTTTGGCAGTTGCCTACAGCGCCTGCAAGAGATTTGGCGGCAGGCCGATTCTAGGTATCGTAATCGGCTGTATCATGTTATCTAACAGTCTGGCGGACGCTTATGCCGCGGCTCAGGGCACCGTAGAAGTAACCACCCTGCACATTTTTGGACTGGGCGTAGATCTGGTCGGTTTTCAGGGCGGTATCATCGTAGCACTTCTGATGGGCGTGGTAACTGCCAAGCTGGATATCTTCTTTGAGAAAAAGGTACCTGAAGTGGTACGCCTCTTGGTATCTCCGCTTCTGACCACGCTGGTAGGTGCGATCCTTCTCTTTACCGTAATCGGTCCTGTGGGAAGGGGGCTTGCTTCCGGCCTTACAGGCGGACTGGTATGGATGACTGAGAATTTAGGCGTCCTTGGCTACGCTATTTTCTCCGGTTTCCAGCAGCTTGTTGTTATCACCGGCCTGCACCATGTATTCGGAGCCATTGAAGCCCAATTGCTCGCCGACACGGGAAGAAATATCCTGAATCCGCTGATGTCGGTTGCCATCATCGCGCAGGGCGGCGCGGTACTTGGCTATCTCAGCAGAAATTACAGGGACGCAAAAACCAAAGAGCTCTGTATCCCCAGCTTTATCTCCGTTCTATTCGGTATTACAGAGCCCGCCTTATTCGGTATTAACCTGCGGTTCAAATACCCTCTGATCGGCGGATGTATCGGCGGCGCAGTAGTATACTTTACCAACCTTGCAGCGCTGGGCTTCGGTACTACCGTAGTTCCGGGAATCGCGCTGGCAGACCCGGCGGGCAATGGCTATGTCTGCTATGTGATCGCCCACCTGATCGCGCTGGCATCCGGGTTCATCCTAACCTTTGTCTTTGGCGCATTCCAGAAGAAGGCTCCGGCAGCAGAAAGTGCGGCAAAATCCGCGGCAAACGCCGCATCCGCAGGAAGCGCAGCCTCAGAAGGAACCAGCGAAGCTATAGCAGCTTCTGAAACCAGCGCTCCTTCTATTTCCGCCGCGGATGAGAAATTATATGCTTACACTGACGGCCAGATGCTTCCTATCACAGAGGTAAAGGACGCCACATTTGCACAGAAAATCTTAGGCGAAGGCTTTGCGATCCTGCCGGAAACCGGCGAAGTACACGCACCGGTAAATGGAACTATCGCTTCCGTATTTGACACCAAACACGCAATCTGCATCGTATCCGAAGCAGGGCAGGAAATACTGATCCACATCGGACTGGATACCGTTAATCTGCAGGGTAAATATTTCACTGCACATGTAGCAAGCGGCGACGCTATCAAGGCCGGACAGCTCCTTGTTTCCTTTGAACTGAATAAAATCAAGGCTGCGGGATATGACACGGTTATTCCGATGGTATTTACCGACGTAGATAACCAGCCGGATATGAGCGGACTGAATATCCGCCATGTAAAACAGGGCGAAATGATATAAGAGGTGTAATCTATGGCAAGTATGACATTAAAGAAGAAACCAATGACAAAAGAAGGCTTCCGAAAAAAATGGGCGGACAGTCATTCGCAGCTTGAACTTGCCTCCAGCGACCCGCTGCGGCTGAAATACCATCTTCAGCCGCCTATGGGGTGGCTCAACGACCCCAACGGTCTGTGCCAGAAGGACGGAGTCTACCACATTTACCATCAGTTTGTCCCTTTTTACCCGGATCTGTGCAGCGTCTTCTGGGGACATGTGACCACAAAGGATTTCATCCATTATGAATACCACGAGCCGGCTCTGTACCCGGACAGCGACTGGGACTTAAACGGCCCTTACAGCGGCTCCACTTTCCGGAAGGATGGACTCATGTATGTGTATTACACCGGCAATGTACGTCGGACGGACCGGACGGACTACGACTATATCACCGGAGGAAGGGAGCAGAATACGGTTCTTGTCACCTCAGAAGATGGCTTTCACTTCAGCGAGAAGCAATTGCTCATGACAAATAAGGACTATCCTTCCGACCTGTCCCTCCATGTGCGGGATCCGCAAGTATTCGAAGAAAACGGCCGCTGTTACATGATACAGGGGGCAAGGGATTTAGGCGGTCACGGCAGCGCCATTGTATTTGAGAGCGAGAACCTAAGGGACTGGACCTACCGGATGCGGTTTGAATCGGATAAGCCCTTCGGCTATATGTGGGAATGCCCGAATTACCTAAAACTGGACGGCAGACAATTCCTGATCGCATGTCCTCAGGGAATTCCTTCCGACGGGCTGAATTTTGCCAGTGAGAATCAGTGCGGCTATTTCCCACTGGACTGGGATTCTAAGGGAACAGACTATGAGCTGGGAGAGTTTCGCCAGCTTGACCGAGGCTTTGACTTCTATGCGCCCCAAGTATTTCAGGATGTATCCGGCAGATGGATCCTCTTTGGCTGGATGTCCACGCCGAACGCGGATTATGACTGCGAACAGACCATGGAACACGGCTGGGTACACGCCATGACTCTTCCCAGAGAACTGTATGTGAACCATGAGGGGGTGCTGTGCCAGAGGCCGGTAGCAGAGCTGCAAAAGATGCGGCGAAGCGGTGACTGCCGGGATTTTAAAAACAGCTTCCGCCGCGATGCTTCTGCCTGCTTCGAGCTGAAAGTCCGGCTGGAACAAGATGCGGGGAAATGGGAACTACTTCTTAGGGAATCTGCCGTTCTGCGCTATAAAGACGGCGTTTTAAGCCTTGATATGGGCGGATGCGGCGGCGGACGAGCTGTGCGGGGAGTGCGCCTTACGGCCGCGTGGGAGCTGCAGATATTATCCGACACCTCCAGTCTGGAAATTTTTGTAAATGGCGGCACCGAGGTATTTACCACTAGAATTTTTGATTCTATGGAAGGGCTGAAGGTAGAATTTACTTCGAGTCAGGCTGCAGGATCTATGGAATATTATGAATTAGACGTGTAGTTATACCAACTCTCTATCCTTGAGGGAACTGCCAGATCTACATGTCCGCAAAAGAAAAAGGATAACTTCCGGTTCATTCCATAAGTTATCCTTCTTCTTTTCTTTATTCTTTTGTAATCCATGCGGTTTCATGCACGTCACCTATGCCCTTCTGCACAAGCTGCGAACCGCCTCTGCATTAAGGTTTCCGCCCATCATTAAATATCCTGCCGCGATCTCTGCGCCATACTTTTCCATATAGCCTGCAATTGCATCTTTGATTCTCTTCATTGTTCCTTTTTCTCCTTTCCGTCCGGACTATTTTGTCCTGACATGTGTTATCATACTACTCTTTCATCTTGAAATATAGGCTATATCTTGACTAATTCTAAGTCAATATTGACTTTTCCTACGTTCTCAACTATACTCCTTTTAACGCCTGCCGCTGAGGTGGGCGTCTATAGCCGATACTAATGACCGAAAATCCCGCACAACATCCCGCACCTTTGCAGAAAGGAAACTAAGCAATGGCAGACCCATTTTACGAAATCTTCCATGAAATCAGCGAACTGGGAATCCAGATTGCATACCATACCATTCCAGGAGGCTACCATCCCCTCCACTGGCACGAAGAAATGGAGATCCTGTTCCCTCTGAACGGAGACGCCTGCATCACAATAGAAGGCACAGTGTATCATCTGAGACACCGGCAGCTTCTGGTCATTAACTCCGGACAGGTCCACAGCACAGACACTTACAGCAGTCAGCTTATGCTGGTCTGTATCCATATATCCAGACGCTTACTGCTTCATTATATGCCGGATATTGAGTCATACCGGTTCTGCTGTATCCCGGATGAAATTACCGACCAGCAGTTCAGGGAATATCTTTCTATCTGTCAGATGGCGGAACAATTAACGCGTCTTTATATTGAGGATTCTTCCGCTGTCTTATTAGAATCGGAAGGAATTATCCTGCAGATATTAGCGCGCCTGATACGGTATTTCACCGTCAGTTCTGCCCCGGCAGTATCATCTTCTGACATCATGAGCCGGCAGAGACTCCGGGATATTATCTCCTTTGTAAACGAACGCTTCCACGAGCCCATTTCCCTCCATGACGGAGCAGAACTGCTCGGCTTCAGCAAAGAATATTTTTGCCGGTTTTTCAAGAAGCATATGGGGCTTTCTTTTCTGCAGTATCTAAATGAAGTACGGATCTCCCATATTTATCAGGCTCTCCGGGATACAGATACCCCCATAACCGAAATTATGGAGGCAAACGGATTTACCAATCAGAAATTATTTAATAAAACCTTCAAAAAAATATACGGCCACACACCGTCCGAGATCCGAAGGGGACTCCCGTAACAATTTAATTTTATCATGATTCATTGTTATAATTATTCCTTTAAATATATTTATTTTTCTTTCTAGGCTCACTATCCCAGCAATTCCAAAAATTCCTCCCTGCTCATCCCCGCAAGACTGCTGCCGTCTCCCTGAATGATCTGATCTGACAAATCCTTTTTTGTCTCCTGAAGCTGTATAATTTTCTCCTCAATGCTTCCCTTCGCTATCAACCTGTACACAGTAACCTTCTTCTCCTGTCCGATACGATGCGCCCGGTCCGTCGCCTGATTCTGCACTGCAAAATTCCACCAAGGGTCATAATGAATCACCACATCGGCTCCTGTCAGATTTAAACCGACGCCGCCTGCCTTTAAGGAAATAAGAAATACTTCCGTTTGATCTGCGTTAAATTTCTTCACCAGTTGCAGCCGCTTCTCTTTTGATGTTTCCCCGGTAATCGTATAGAAGGAAATTCCATTCTCCACACATTTCTCCCGGATAATCTCCAGCATAGAAGTAAACTGTGAAAACAGGAGAATCTTATGTCCTCCCTCAATCGCGCTCTTCAGTAAATCCATACATGCTTCAAGTTTTGAGGACCCTCCTTTGTAATTCTCAAAGCAAAGCTGCGGATCACAGCAGATTTGGCGCAGTCTTGTAATCTCAGCAAGAATTTTTATCCGCGTTTTCTGGAAGGAATCTTCATCCTGCTTTGCCAGCTCCTGCCGCATATGCACCACCTGAGCATCGTATAATTCCTGCTGATCCTTCTGCAGGCGGACATACTGCGTTTTCTCCAGCTTGTCCGGCAGATCCCTCAAAACATTTTCCTTCAGGCGTCGGAGAATAAACGGCGTTACCATCTTCTGCAGACGCTCCATAGCCGCAGTATCGCCATTTTTCACAACCGGTACCTCAAATTCCTTCTTAAAGGTCTCATATCCATATAAATATCCTGGCATCAGATAATCAAAAATACTCCACAACTCGCTCAGCCTATTCTCAATCGGAGTTCCGGTGAGGGCATATTTTGTCCGGCTCCGGATTATCTTCACTGCCTTAGCCGCTGAAGTGGTATGATTTTTTATGTATTGGGCCTCGTCAATGATCTGATAGAGAAATTCCTTTCCTTCATAAAGAGGCGCATCTCTTTTTAGCAGATCATAGGAGGTAACAAGAACATCGAATCCCTGATACTGTTCGATCTTCTGTTTCCGTTCTTCCCGCGTTCCCGCAATCAAGCAGACTTCCAATTCCGGCGCAAACCTTTGAAATTCTTCTCCCCAGTTAAATACCAGTGACGCAGGCGCGACGACAAGAGAGGTTCCCTCTTTCCCCTCTATACACGCCGCCATCAAAACCGCAATCACCTGCAATGTTTTACCAAGTCCCATATCATCCGCCAAAATGCCGCCAAATCCACACTTTTCCAATGTGCGGAGCCAGCGATAACCCTTCTTTTGGTAATTTCTCATTACCGGTTTCAGCGACTCCGGCATCTCAAAATTAGAATCATTTACCGCCTTATAATCCCTTACCAGATTACGGAAATGCTCGTCCCGCTCACTGTAAATATTCTCATTCTCTTCCAACATTTTATCCAGATATAATGTTCGGTACAGCGGAACCTGTATTCTTCCCTTTATAAATTCCTTTGGCGACAGATGCATAACACTTATCATTTCGTCAAGCATCTTAAGTGTATCATCCTCCAGCCCCATAAAATCTCCGTTTTTTAAACGGTAATATTTCTTTTTACTGCGGTAGCTTCTCAGTATCCCAAGAAGTTCCTCCTGTGAAATATCTTCCGCCGATATATCCAGATTCAAAAGCCCGGAAGATATAGACACTCCCGCCGATACTTTCATCCGCCTTGCCACATTCAATTTCGAAAACCTTCTAGTACACCGTACTTCTCCCAGCTCTAGCAAAGCGGCAACACCCTCTGCCAGAAATTGGTAAACCAGTTCCTCGTTTTCTCCGCAGTGCATCTCCTTTCTCTCTTCATCCACATATGGAAACCATTGCTGCAAAAGAAATAGAACCTCCTGTTCCTTTGCCCGAATCCTTGAAATACTCCTGTCCGTATCATCTTCTAAGAGCATAATTTCCTTACTTCCGTACCAAACCGCCGGTCTGCACATAACCATGCTCTCTTCCGCGTCAAGATAAAATACAAATTCCGCTTCCGACGGCAGATACCGTTCTATTTCTTCCGCATCCTCGTAGACAATGTTTACCACATCCTGAAGCTTTTCCAAAACCACATAATAAAAATCCGCCAGATCCTTTCTTCCAATATGGAAAACCGCGTCTGAACCATCTGCGTATTCTGCCAGAATGCGGATGCGTTCTGCAAATTCTTCTGTCAGCCTGCAGAACTTATTCTCTTTGATAAAATATGCCGTTTTGGTCCCATAAAAAATAGAAGGAATGCTGCACTCTGCCGTAACCCCATGGAATGTATGGTTATCTTCCAAAATATATTTGCGGACCGTCATCGTAATTTTCGGATTTTCCTCTGTAAATATCAAATCCGCTTTTAGCTTCTCAGGACGTTTCTCGTAAGCGATCGTTTCTTTTTCCTCTATTTCATAAAATCTGTCCAGCCGCCAGCCAAACAATTCTATCTCATTCCTTTTTGCAAGCGCTTTCTTCGAATATGTCCTCGCTTCTATCAGTCTCTCTTCAAACTTTACCTCTTCCGCAACCACATTTCCAATAAAAGTAATCCATCGTTTCCCCATTTCGGTAAAACGGTCGATTGAATGATTAATCTCTGTATTCGTACCGTAAGTCCCAGTGGAAGACGTTTTCACTTTTTGGTAAAACTCTGTTAAGTCCTTGATCACATACAGCTTATTTGTTCCTATCTTAAATGAGAGGAGCAGTTCCCCTTCCTTTTCAACCAAACGCGGAACCAGCATGAGCTTACCATCCTGCCCCTTTACCCCGGAAATCACCTGATTTACCTGATCCTGCTTAAATGCCCGAAGCAGCCTGTTTCCCGGCTTATCTGTGGCACTTCCAATAGACGTTTCCTGAACCTGTTCTTCTGCCAGCTTTATAATAGCATAGGTATATGCACAGTAATCCTTATTCATATATCTCCAGTAATTATTCTGGCATTCTCTGCACCGACATCCGACATGCAGGATCTGCGTTCTTGAGAAAACCACCTCGATGGGAAATTTCCACTTGCCATCCAGCCCCGTTCCCTCCGCCACCACAACCTGATCGTCCTTATCGCTCAGATAACCGGCTGTAGCCTCCTGCAGCTCTATACTGTTACTCGCAAGAAGCTGCTTTCCTCTCTTGACAGCCTTTCCAGAAAATTCTGCTGACTTCCATATCCTGTTAAAATCAAAATAAAGATATTTTTCCTGAACATCCAGACTCTTTTTCACTTCCTGTTCCCTCGGAACCTCTTTCTGCAGCCCGGAATGATTCAAGATAAAGTATTTTCCTTCTTTTTCCGAAGCGTCCGTACGCATTATTTCTTCGTCTGGCTCCGGAACAATTGCCGCCGTCTCCGCCCCGGTCTTTACCGCATCATCTGCCACAGCTTCACCAGCCTCTTCCCCGGCCTCAATTGCATAAAATACCGCCGCCATATGCCTGCAGTTTCCGCCGCCCTTTGCAAGCGGACACCTGCAGCTCATGTTGTACGATCCATCTTCCCTTGCAATAATTCTCACGGCATAATTCTTCCGTTCGATTACAGTTGCTGTGTAGACGCCCTCCTTCTCCTGCAGTTCAAATACCCGACCCCGCTCATAATACTCCTTGCCCTGAGATAATATATTTTTGTGAAACTGTGTTCTCCATTCCTTCATATGTTCCTGTCCTTTACCGGAGGCCGAATAACTTAGGAACCCCCCTGAATTTAATAAATACTATATTTTCTTTCCTCTTTGTCAGAGTGTTCAGCCTCATCTCTACTGCCTGAAGAGACTCCATCTTCTTTATGCTCCTATTGATTAGCAATTTTCATAATTTATTATAACTCACTTCTAATAGGAAAGTAAAATAAATTCGTTCATTTTGCTTTTTCATACATGGAAACTTGTAGACGTCTGATAAATGTGCTAAACTTTCACCTGTTCATAAGGCATAATGCAGATTACCATTTAATTTTGCTTCCAAATAGATCTGTTTAGAATGTTCAGACATATTTTCAAAAAGGGCTCCCCTATTCTTAGGAAAGCCCCATAAAATCTAGTTTTTCACTGATTACTCAATGATTGTAGCAACCTTGCCAGAACCTACTATACGTCCACCCTCACGGTATTTAAATAGCGTTTTTCAGCACATTTTCTTTACTATTTATTACCGAAATCCGTGTAAATTCGTTGTTTTTGTGTGGCGTATCTTTATTTGCATGATTTCTTGGCACCGTTTTGGCACCACATATTAAATAATACACTTCTATTCTATTTTGCAAAATTTTTACTCTATTCGTTCATATGGATACACATTTTTTATATTACGATGTAAATAAGAGCCAATTGAAGGTGAATCGCGCAACCCTTCAAATTCATACATATTTACACCTTTATATATGTATAATGAACCATTTAAAAATCGCACATACAATATCTGTTGTTGTTCATCATAGCCTATACTTCCCACATTAGACGAACTAACCTGAATCATTTCAACACCATACTCATTCATAACTATTCCTCCTTAAATTTTTGATTCTGCCACAAAGAAACTAATTTTCTATAGGATAACAAATCTATATCTGCTTCTGATTTCCAACATGTAGTCACATCTGGATCTGAACCTTTAGGTGCATTACCTAATTTATAAAATTGCACTCTTGATGGGATCTTAACCGCTTCTCCTGATATTATTGCCTCTCCTGTACGCAAATTAGGTAATAAATCTATCATAGTTTGTAATTCGTCTTGTATCGCCCCACGCACATGTCCTCTATCCTTATTATTATTCATTCGCAACGCAATTATTGTTCCGCATTGACTCATAACTGTTTCATCTAATTCGGACGGTCTTTGCGTAACCAACATCAATCCAACACCATACTTCCTACCCTCTTTAGCCACCTTTTGGACTGTACGAGATGCTATTGAATTTTCACCTGCTTTTAAATAATTATGAGCTTCTTCTAAAACAACAAGTATTGGTTGATTTTTTCCACCAATATTCAGATTTTGCCCCCAAAACAAAGCATCATAAATAATTTTTAATAATGTTCCTGCTGTTGATACCATAATTTCGCTAGGAATATCAGAAAAATCTAATATGGTAATTTTCCCAGCATTTCCCAACCATTGAAACAATAACTCCTCCAAAGATTTATCTGTCGTTCCTTCTATATTTGGAGTATAACTTCCCGGTGTAAATAAAAAACTATATCGTGAATCTTTTATTTTTAGACGCATATTATCCAAAAAGCCAAGTATTCCTTTTGCCTGATTATTTAAAAACGGTGCTCCTCCCCCTGCACTTGCCGGCTCATATTCATTTGAAATGAGGTCTTCTGCATTCCCTACTACTTTTAAGTCTGTCTTTGTTTCTGGCTTTGCCCTTTCACGAAAAGTTTGTCTTTCAAAATCATCTAATTTAAACCACAATTGTTTAATATTAAATGGAATAGGCGAATCTGCTGTTATAAATTCCCTCTCAATATCTAATTCCATTTTATTGACTGTTGCAATCTTGGCCTCTACAATTTTATTTCGCAAATATTCTCTATTAGCATCATTTAATGTTCCTCCAAATATTGATAATAACTCATTATATGGCAATGCCCAAAATGGTATATACAGTTCTTTTTGCTTCATCCTATTATCTGCATGTATTTTAAACACTACTGAATCTTCTTTAAAAACACTGTTATATTCCCCATGCGGATCAATTAACAATATGCGAGAACTTGGAAACTTCTTTTTTTCAATTGCTGCCAATAATATTCCCACTGCATTAGATTTCCCACTTCCAGTCGATCCTAATACACATGAATGACGGGTAATCAATTTATTCAAATCAATTTTTGCTCTTAGGCTTTCAGAAATACTTATATTTCCTACGTCTATAGAACTATATTCATCATAGTTACCATATATTATATCTAAATCCCTAATTGTTACTAAATGAACAGAATCCCCTGTTGTCGGAGATTGAGATACTCCTCTTGAAAATTTTTTTCCTTGCTGCTCACCAACAAGAACCATGCTAAGCCATTGTTGATTTTGGACTGCACTAGGATCTTTTTCAAATATTTCACGATACCCCTCCGGCATTGCTGCCGCTCCTGTTTGCGTAACAATACCAAACAAATTAGAATATCCTAATGGTATTTTTAAAAAAGAACCTATCTGACCTATCCTGTACACAACACCATCAATAATCAGCATATTTGATCTTACCGTACTAAGCAATTGAACACTAATAATATTTCCATTAACACTGACAATTTCACCAATTAATGTCTGTTTTGAACTCATATTAATTTACTCCATACTAATAAATCATAGACTGTAAGAAATTCACAAACTTCGCAAAATCTGGAAGAATAAACTCTCCTTTTCCACTCCATTCTTCATTTCCTTTTTGTTCTTGTTTTAACGGCACATCATCCTTTTGCGGCGCATCTTCATCAAAATATAAATTAACATTTATAGTGTCATCTATATCTGGTTCCCTTTTCAGCCTCCATTCGCCATATTGCCCACCAATTACAGCATTTCTACACGCTAAAACAGAAATTCTATTATTGCTAAGTGCTATTTGTGCCAATTCGTGTTCTTCTGTAAATGAATATTTTTTATTATTCCCATCCCAATATATATCATAAAATAAAACATATATATGCGATGTACTTTCTCCTCTTATTCCAGATAAAATTCTTTCATTAATATGTTCATCACTAAAGGAATATCCACAAACAAACAGAACTGAATCTGATTGCTTCAAATAGTTGCAAAGCCTATCCATTAAGGCTGTATATGGCAATTTTTTTGAATTTTCATATTTAGAAATGGAGGGATAAATCAGTATGTCTTTTTCATCAGAATAAGCACGCACCACTCTTTTATCCTCATCAATCTTCCATCCTAAAGAACCATGAATTTTCCACAGTTTAGTTTGTCTGGGCAAATAATAGAATCCATCCACTAATTCTGATAGAAAAAAAGGCCTATAGCTTCCCGTAAATCCATCAAAATATGCTACATCATTATTTTCCAATCCCATTTCAAATAAAAAGTCATAATTCGTGGTAAAAATTTCCACTGGATATTGCCTTTCTGCCTTAACAATCCATTTTGCAAAGTCATTATGAACCATGTTTCCGTAATCTGCTTTTGTTATAGATTCATGAATACTCACTTCTTTATGTATCAATTTTTGTATTTCTTTCGCCAGTTCAACAAATTGTTCTTTATTTAGACCATTGAGTCTTCCCCTTCCAATAATATTTTTCTTCTCCTCCACATTTGACAAAAAAGACTCTATGTTAAATTTTGATTCTGATATTTCTTCTTCAATTTCCTTTATTGCAGCCGCATACATCGAATTATTCTTCAATTCATTAACAACATTTTCTGTCATTATTTTAACTGCGGGCACATTCCTTGTAAATGGATTTTTCTTTGCGAGAGATGTTCCTGCACCGCACAAAAAACCGATACGCTTTTTATCAGAAACTAGCAACTGTTGTATCCCCTTCATGTATTCCATCGGATCAAATGTCATTTTTATCTATCTCCTCAAAATTGTATATTACTTAATACATCTCTCTGTATCTTATAGATTCGCTCTTTCTATATTTTATCGAGGCCCCAAAAACTTATCCCCATTTAAATGTATCATATGCTCCGGCATCTCCGCAATCCAAACTTCCGTTTCCCATGCCAACGTTTCCGAAAACCTCTTATACGTCTTAAAATCAAGAAACGCCGTTACAAAGACTTTCCCTGCCGTTACGTTCTTTGTCATTTCTGTCAACTCCAATACTCTTTTAGAATCCATCGGCCCGACAGAAGTTACTGATTCAACAAAGTAAATCCAATCCTTATCTTCCCTATACAAAACCACATCCGGCATTTTATCATGCAAAGTGATCTCAAATCCCAACGCTGTCAGCTTCTCAACATTTTTCACCAAATCTTTTTCTATCGTATCGCCGACATACAAACACTCAGAATCAGGAGCAAACCGCGGGGAAAATTCTTCAATAATCGCCTTTTGCAATTCATTATGCTTACCAGTAGAAAACTGAAAATCAACCCCATTAATGCGAACTGGCATCATTGTCATTTTCTTTTTTGAAGCGTAAATGTCCACCAGCTTTTCATGATACTTCAAAAAACGCTCCATAGATCTCTGCCATTCTGACGTCTGAAATGCCCTTACTATTTGCAGCGTTTCTTCTGTCAGCCTGTATCTGTAATTGGGGCTGTTTGTCGCTTTCCCATTATCCTCTACAAGCGCGGCATTACGGAAATGGTGCAATGCCTGCTTGCGAAATGTTTCTCTACTGTTTTCCGCATAGTCCACGCCGTAATATGTATTCGCAAACTGAATCATGTCATGAATGCGAATCCAATCATTTCCCGCATTTTTCCACGCTGTATCCTGCATTACTCCCGCCATTGCCAACAAAACATAACAGCAAATATCTGCCTGCTGCGCTTTCGGCATTCCAAGCATTTTCAGTATCTCCCTTGCTTCACCAACTTTATCCACAACTTCCCTCCAATATCACATTACAGTTATTTTCGGACATGTCTCCGCTCTTCATTAATTTTCTTCCCATTTCCTGTATGCTTTCCAAATCCGGTACTGGCATCGCATTAATTTCAGTCGAATTTACCTGTGTCGATCCATTTAAAATTCTATAATACTCATCATATAGAGTCGAATTGAAAATCACATATAATCCATACACAAGACATTCTGACATTTCCGTTATTAAACCATCTACAAAATTAATCTTGTTCTGGGTGCTGATTTTCCTGTACTGCGGATAATTTTTCGATAAATATACCCCGCACTGCAGTCTGCGGCGTTCTTCTTTCGCGGTAAAACGCTTGACAAACAGATAATTCCGATTATCCTGCATTAAACCTCTTTTATCCGTCACGACATACTCATGCTCTTTTTGAATTGGAAACTGCACTTCTCCTTGTCTGATATGCTGCGAATAAAAAAGAGGAATCGCCCCTTCTTCCGCATCATCCCGAAGTATCTCACGATTACGAAAATCAACCGTCAGCCCCGTTTTCATCTTCAATCCAATATCCGGCAATGTTTTATCGAATCTCTGCAACCGTTCCAATACGGACACTTCTTTTTCATCCGTTACCAAATAAACAAAAAAATCATTCCCCGACACGACAAGGCCATATGGCGCTGTTAAAGAAGTCAGATTATCAAAATCTCTATTTGACTGCGAGGAAGTAATTGTAACATTCTCTGGAGTTTTAGCCGTCTTTTTTACTTTTATAATCATCGTTTCCTGTAAAACATCTTCCTTATCAAACACTTTATTTCTGCTTACAAATAAGTGGATATGCTCTAACTTGCCCTCTTTCAAAAAATACTGTCTGAAACGCTTGAAATATGCCCCGGAAGTCCATGAACGGGGAATAATATACACCATCTTCCCATCGTCATTCAAATTAAACAGCCCCATTGCCGCAAAAATAAAATATAAATTTGGCGCTCCATAACAGACTTCCGGCATAGCCGTCGCTTCTGGCGCATCTTTCGGTATCTTCATATACGGAGGGTTGCCAATCACAAAATCATATTTCTTAGGAGCGGGATTGCCGCCGATCAGATGATTAAATTCCAAATACTGGCTTGTGATATAGTTATCAGTAATAATATTAATTTGAATATCTTTTTTAGAATTTTCCTGACAAGTAAGCAGATTTTCTCTTAACAATTCCAAAACATTGTCATCATTCTCATAACAAGTCAATTCTATCTTCTGGACAGCATCCATCCGCTCTAAACGTTCTATAAGTGCGCATGACAATATCCCTGATCCCGCCCCTGCATCTAAAATACTAATTTTAGACTTGTTGTCAGCAATATTATATAATTCAGCCATAAAACGCGCGGTTTCTTT
The DNA here is from genome assembly GCA_910589275.1 of uncultured Dorea sp. Classification (GTDB taxonomy): domain Bacteria; phylum Bacillota; class Clostridia; order Lachnospirales; family Lachnospiraceae; genus Claveliimonas. Next base: position 25,435 of record CAJUTH010000002.1, on the reverse strand, counting down.
ACTTGTAAAAAATTGGCCATATTTTTTTCGCTCATTTTTAGGCATACTGTCAATATATTTATTTGTACGTTCAACAACGCTGTCTAACATTCTCTTCTCCTTACATTATATCCAAAGAACATAATATGTTTTCTCTTTTCCCTTGTATCTTACCACATAAACACACTTTTTACTATAAAAATATGATGCCCTGCTTTACCTTGTAAACTGCCATATCAATACACTTTTTTATTTGCCTTCTCCTACATGGCGCTAGCGCCATGTCAAATGCGATTATCAAGGAAAATAGCCTACATTAAAAAGGGCATGACGACCGCCATACCCTCTTCCCTTATCTTACAAAACCTTTCTCCAATTTCTCCCTTTGCCCTTTCAGCGCATTCTGCTTTTCGTACAAACTATCTCGTTCCTCACACAATTTTTTCATGCGTTCCAATTTTTCTCTGACACCCTCCCGGCACTCTGGTTCTATTTTCTTATATTTCCCTGTCAAGCTGCGGATTTTATTGTTATTCTCCTTCATCTGTCCCGAAACGCATACCCAGTCTATCAAACTCCGCACTTCCAAGTCCGATTCATAAAGGTCTGTTTCTGCCAGAATCTTCGCACATAACCGCACCATTACACCCTTTTCCATCTCTGTCATGCTCACCCTCAACTTTCATACCTGAAAAATTCTCTTGCCAACGCTTCTGCCATAGCTTTACTATATCCTCGTTTCAAATAACCCTGAACGATATTGCCAAATGCGCTTTTTACCATGTCCTCCTCTATATCGCAGTATGCTTGCAACTCTCCCGATAATGCCATTGCAATATATTCTATCGGTTTATCATCCAGCAACTTATGCTGCTTTGCAAGCGACTGTTCCGTGGTATTTAGATTGGCCTCTATCTCATCACAGTTTACCCGCAGGATATTGCCATCTGTAAAATACACCTCTACATAGCCATTATCCATGTTATACTCACAGTTTGCAATATAATCTAAAGAATATATTCCTTCCCAATTTCTGTTATCCATCCTATCACCCCTTTCTTATCTGCTGATATCATATATTCTATTATGCTGTTTCTCTTTATTCGTAAGCTTTTCCCATTCTCTTGCATTTGTTATAATCGCACCAATTTTATCTGCTCCTGCATACTGTTTCACATGTTTAAAATCATCTGCCTTTTCCTGCAACTGCTCCAATTCGGAAGATTGTTGGCGCATCCTGCTCTTATAGAATTCTACGTCCTTTGCCTGCTTTGTAGTTTTTGCTTTCAGCTTCTTGTTTTCTTCTGTAAGTCTGACACATTTTATTGTAAGGCATTTTACACTTTCTTTCAGCTTTGTTACAAGCGGCACTACGTTTTTCTCACGATGGGATTTTGCAGTCATCAACATGCCCGGCTCCGGCAACTGCCATTTGGCATCTTCATCACAGGCGTGTATATTGCGCTCCATAACTTCCTTAGACTGCGCCATCTTATTGATTTCCTTCTGTATTTTTTTCTGCTGTTGCTCCAATTCTTCATTATCGAATGATAACTTTTCCCTGCCCTTAATCAATCCTTCCGTTTCCTGCCTTAGCAGAACATTTCTCTCGGAAATTTCCGATACTTCCTGCCGGATTGCTTCGCCTTCCTTCCTGATCCGATCTGTTTCCTGCTCTGCCGGAATCTATCGGCTAACAATCTCGGATAATTCTGCCTGTTCCAATAGATACGGGTTTCTCTGTTGAAAATCTTCCATAAAGTCAATCAGTATCTTTTTGGCCAACTGACCGTTTTCACTTCTTGCATTCATATCATTTTTATTTCCAATCTGCAAAATCACTTCATGGAATAGCTTTTCCTGTTTGCTGCACTTTATTTTTTGATAATAATTATCTACCTTTCTGTCATTGCGTTTCTGCTTCGCATTATATCTTTCCAACGCATCGTCAAATAATTCATGGTACACCTTTTTAATATTTTCATGACAAAACTCCACATTACAAATTCTTCGCTCTTTGTCAACATGTTTTGCGCTGAAAGCTCTTATATTATGACTGTCAGAGCCTTTCCCCATCATGCCGCTAATTGTTCTTTCCAAAAAAATCCCTCCTGCTAAATTTTATAGCGCCGGATACGGCGCAGGCTTTGTTACTTTCCCGAAAGTAATGTAAAAGCACTTTTGACAGGCTGCACCCTATCAAAAGTGCCTTTGCGCCCTGCCGGGGGGCATTGCCACGCTTACGCGTAACTTCGCTGTTTATCTACTTATTTCATCCATACGAAAATACATCTCCATCAAGTCCGCAACAATGCAAAGTCTATATATTTTGCAACCTTGCAATATTCATCTCCGCAAAATCTTTATCGTCTGCATTGTTGCGTTCTTCCTTTTAATCTGATGCCACCTTATCCAATTCCCAATACCAAGAATTATTTATCTTCTTTACCCGTACTCCAAGCTCCCTCTTTGCATTTTCCAGTGTCCGTTTTGATACGCCCTGCCCGTCCGCTAGATTGAAAATGTCATTGCTCTGCATGACGTTGTTTGTTTCTGCCAGTTCCCCAAGTAACCGCTTTGCCTGTTCCATTTTATTTGCTTTCGGCGCAATGCCGCCTAACACTTCATCAGCGGTAATCTCATAATCTCCTAGCCACCTAAAACCATCCTCCGACAGTGCAAATGCTTTCGGGGGTCCGAACGTCGCAAGGTTGTTTTTAATCTGCACCACAGCCCTTGTATTTTCTCCTCCCTCAACCCTGCCGACCAAGAGAACAGAAAAAAATACTTGACAATAAGAACACAAATGTCCGTCAGATTGCAAAGGCTACAGATATCAGTGCTACAACACTATACTCTATTATACAAAAGGATTCCAATATCCGATTTGACTTTGCCCTGCGGTTGGCAAATGAATTAGAAATTGACGTGAATGAAATATGCGCCGCCAGTCCGTTTTCCAGTGCTATTACGGAAGAAGAAATATATCCCACGCTCCCCAATGGACTAAATGGCGCTCTTGACGCAAGCCGGGTAAAAACATATCTAAAAAATTCACTATATCCGCTTATATATCTGTTTGGGAAAACAATATGCCCGATGTGGATAATCTATTGACTTCATTTTATCAGCTAAACGATGAAGCAAGAAAAGAAGTAGTAGAAACTATACAATTCAAGTTGCAGTACCACAAAGACAAAGAGCGGGCAGAACAGATAAAAGAAATAAAAGGTTGATAAACATAAACTCCGATGAAAAATGACACCAAATTTCATCGGAGTTCTTTTTTATGGCACCATTTTGGCACCCCTTTACATATTTTCACTGTTGCAAAGTTTCAAAAAGGCCTTCCCGATTTCTCGGAAAGACCGATAAGCACACCTCAAAAATGCTTCGCATTTCCTCGGTCGCGAGCATTCGCCAAATGCCCGCAAAGACAATAAAACAGGGACTTCCAAGTAAACTTGAAGTCCCTATTTTATCGCTTTTTATGCGCTTATCTCATTGCTTTCGCGCAGATTACTCGATGATCGTAGCAACCCTTCCTGAACCTACTGTACGTCCACCCTCACGGATAGCGAAACGAAGACCCTGCTCCATAGCTACCGGATGAATCAGTTCTACTGTCATCTCTACGTTATCGCCAGGCATACACATCTCTACGCCGTCTGGAAGATTGCAGACACCTGTTACGTCTGTTGTTCTGAAATAGAACTGTGGACGATAGTTGTTGAAGAACGGAGTATGACGTCCACCCTCGTCCTTTGTCAGTACGTAAACCTGACCAGTACACTTGGTATGGCATGTTACGCTGCCTGGTTTAATCAGACACTGACCTCTCTCAATATCCTCTCTCTTAATACCACGAAGAAGAGCACCGATGTTGTCGCCAGCCTGGCCTTCGTCAAGCAGCTTACGGAACATCTCGATACCGGTTACGGTTGTCTTCTGCTTCTCTTCCTTAATACCAACGATCTCAACTTCCTCGTTGATGTGGATAGTTCCACGCTCTACTCTACCTGTAGCAACAGTACCACGGCCTGTAATCGTGAATACGTCCTCTACCGGCATAAGGAATGGCTGATCTGTAGCACGCTGTGGATCTGGGATATACTCGTCAACTGTATCCATGAGCTCCATAATCTTGTCGCCCCACTCAGAAGACGGATCCTCAAGAGCCTTAAGAGCAGAACCCTGGATGATCGGTGTGTCATCACCTGGGAACTCGTACTCATCAAGCTTCTCACGAATCTCCATCTCTACTAATTCAAGCAGCTCCTCGTCGTCTACCATATCGCATTTGTTCATGAATACAACGATGTAAGGAACACCTACCTGACGAGAAAGCAGGATATGCTCGCTTGTCTGAGCCATAACGCCGTCAGTTGCAGCTACAACAAGGATTGCGCCGTCCATCTGAGCAGCGCCGGTGATCATGTTCTTAACGTAGTCGGCATGTCCTGGGCAGTCAACGTGTGCGTAGTGACGCTTTGCTGTCTCATACTCAACGTGTGCTGTAGAGATTGTGATTCCACGCTCTCTCTCCTCTGGAGCCTTGTCGATGTTATCGAAAGCTACTGCTGCATTACCTTCTACTCTTTCAGACAAAACCTTTGTAATTGCTGCTGTAAGCGTTGTCTTACCATGGTCAACGTGGCCAATGGTACCGATATTACAATGTGGTTTTGTTCTTTCAAATTTAGCTTTTGCCATTTTGAATATCCTCCTTATTCAAGCGCCTTAATAGGCAATTTTATTTTTTCAAGTTTACTCGGCTATTTCTGATTATATTTCATAACGCCATGTTTTTCAAGCCTTTTTCATACTTTTTCCGTACAAAATAAGCCCTATATGCCCCTGTCTGCCTCATTTGGCAGTTTCGGCAGCAAAATCCTGCTATTTACCATCTTTTCCTGACAGTACCTTCTCCTGAACGGACTTCGGAACCGGTTCGTATTTCTCAAAGAACATCGAATAGTTACCGCGTCCCTGTGTTCTAGAACGTAAATCCGTAGAGTAGCCAAACATCTCGGAAAGCGGTACGTATCCGCGCACAATCTTTCCTCCGCCCAGATCGTCCATTCCTTCGATGCGGCCGCGGCGTGAGTTAATATCGCCGATAACGTCTCCCATATATTCCTCCGGCATGGTTACCTCGACCTTCATGATTGGCTCAAGGAGTACCGGCTCCGCCTTTTTCATTGCATCCTTGAACGCAAGGGAACCTGCGATGTGGAATGCCATCTCGCTGGAGTCTACTTCATGGTAAGATCCGTCGTATACGTTCGCGTGAACACCGACTACCGGGAATCCTCCAAGAATACCGGACTTCATAGCTTCCTCAATACCTTCTCCGACTGCCGGGATGTATTCCTTCGGAATCGCACCGCCGACTACGGTAGACTCAAACTTGAACAGCTCCTCGCCGTTGGCATCCATAGGCTCGAATTTAACCTTACAATGTCCGTATTGTCCGCGTCCGCCTGACTGCTTCGCATACTTACTGTCAACCTCTACAGACTTGGTAAATGCCTCCTTGTATGCAACCTGCGGCGCTCCTACATTCGCCTCTACCTTAAACTCACGGAGAAGCCTGTCAACGATGATTTCAAGATGGAGTTCGCCCATACCCGCGATAATCGTCTGGCCTGTCTCCTGATCCGTATGCGCACGGAAAGTCGGATCCTCCTCTGCAAGCTTCGCAAGAGACTCGCCAAGCTTGCCCTGGGAAGCCTTGGTCTTCGGCTCTATCGCCAGCTCAATAACCGGCTCTGGGAACTCCATAGACTCTAGGATTACCGGATGCTGCTCGTCACAGATGGTATCTCCCGTAGTCGTGAGCTTAAATCCAACCGCCGCCGCAATATCGCCGGAGTATACTTTATCTAATTCCTGACGTTTATTTGCATGCATCTGAAGGATACGTCCCACACGCTCCTTCTTGCCCTTTGTTGAATTATATACATAGGAACCGGAGTTCATTGTTCCGGAATATACCCGGAAAAATGCAAGCTTTCCAACAAACGGATCTGCCATAATCTTAAATGCCAGCGCTGAGAACGGTTCTTCATCGGAAGAATGTCTCTCAGTTTCATTGCCGTCCATATCAACGCCCTTAATCGCCTCAATATCTGTCGGCGCAGGCATATACTCTAAGATCGCATCCAAAAGCTTCTGAACGCCTTTGTTCCTGTAAGCGCTTCCGCAGCATACCGGAACTGCCGTACATTCGCAAGTAGCCTTGCGGAGCACTGACTTAAGCTGATCGATCTCCGGAACCTCATCCTCCAGATACATCATCATCAGCTCGTCATCCAGTTCACAGATCTTCTCTACCAGTTCTCCCCGGTACAGTTCAGCATCATCCGCCATATCCTCCGGAATATCTGTGATAGAGATATCATCGCCCTTATCATCATTATAAATGTAAGCCTTCATCTCCATCAGGTCAATGATTCCCTGAAAATCATCTTCTTTTCCAATCGGCAGTTGAAGAATGATCGCATTCTTGCCTAATCTTGTTCTGATCTGATCAACTGCATTATAGAAATCTGCACCAAGGATATCCATCTTATTGATAAATGCCATTCTTGGTACATTATACGTGTCTGCCTGACGCCATACGTTCTCTGACTGCGGCTCTACTCCGCCCTTTGCGCAAAATACACCGACAGCGCCGTCGAGTACACGAAGTGAACGCTCAACCTCTACTGTAAAGTCAACGTGTCCCGGGGTATCAATGATATTGATACGATGCTCCAGAGCACCTGGCTTGTTCTTGCAGTTTTCCTGCTGAGTCCAGTGACATGTAGTAGCGGCTGAAGTAATCGTGATACCTCTCTCCTGCTCCTGTTCCATCCAGTCCATAGTAGCAGTACCCTCGTGAGTATCACCAATCTTATAATTTACACCGGTATAGTAAAGAATACGCTCTGTCAGCGTAGTCTTACCAGCATCAATATGCGCCATGATACCGATATTTCTGGTTCTCTCCAATGGATATTCTCTTCCAGCCATTATTGCCTCCTACTATTAGAAACGGTAGTGTGCAAACGCCTTGTTTGCCTCTGCCATCTTGTGCATATCTTCTTTTCTCTTCACAGATGCACCTGTGTTATTCATTGCGTCCAAAAGCTCGTTCGCAAGTCTCTCTTCCATCGTCTTCTCGCCTCTCTTGCGTGAGAACATGGTGAGCCAGCGAAGCGCCAGAGCCTGTCTTCTGTCAGCCCTTACCTCGATCGGCACCTGATAGGTAGCGCCGCCGATACGCCTTGCCTTAACTTCGAGCACCGGCATAATATTGTTCATAGCCTCCTCGAACACTTCGATAGCCGGCTTGCCGCTCTTTTCTTCAACTCTTGCGAATGCTCCGTATACAATCTTCTGGGCTACGCCCTTCTTACCGTCTAACATAATATTGTTGATAAGCTTGGTAACCACTTTGTTATTGTACAATGGATCCGCCAAAATATCTCTTTTTTGAGTATGTCCTTTACGTGGCACGGTTCTTCCCTCCTTAAACATTCTGATCCTGCAAAAGCAGACGCTCCTGCAAAAAATTTAATTCATCGGTACTCACATGTGTCGTTCTAATGATACTGTGTAGTGCACAGGGCATACCTCTTAAAAATGAGACGCTCCCCGCAGGATACGCATTGTCTTCCTGCGGATGCATATCAAAAACCCTGCAACTTACTTCATCATAGTTCTGTTTGTGAATATTCCATTCATAATTATGTTCTCCGTCAATCTGTTTTCCGAAGAACAAAGCAATCCTAAAACTTATACTTATTGAACTGCTAATGTTCAATAAGGTATACTGCGCGAACGCCCGTATTCGTTATGATCCTACTTTTTAGCGTCTTTTGGTCTCTTTGCGCCGTATTTGGAGCGTGCCTGACGTCTCTTTGCCACGCCTGCTGTATCCAGTGTGCCTCTTACAATATGGTATCTGGTACCTGGCAGGTCCTTAACACGTCCGCCGCGGATCAGTACAACACTATGCTCCTGAAGGTTATGACCTTCGCCCGGGATATAGCTTGTTACCTCAATTCCGTTAGAAAGACGAACTCTGGCAATCTTTCTAAGCGCTGAATTAGGCTTCTTTGGCGTAGCTGTCTTAACCGCGGTACATACGCCTCTCTTCTGAGGAGCAGAAGTATCCGTTGCTCTCTTTCTTAAAGAATTGTACCCTTTCTGGAGCGCCGGAGCTGTAGATTTCTTAGCGTAAGTCTGGCGTCCTTTTCTAACTAACTGGTTAAATGTTGGCATTTCTTTTCACCTCCTACAATAAAATAAGTTACTGGTTCAACATCAATGTGTCTGTACGCGCACAAAAAACAATGCATTTCTATGCACGCCAGATTATTTTAGTATGTTTTTTGATAAATGTCAAGGAGTTTTTCAAAAAAGTAAACGGTTCAGCATTCGCCCCTTAAACAATAAAAAAGAGCCATGCAAAAATCTTGTTTCTACACAGCTCAAATTATTTATACTCCATGAATGATAATATAATAAATACTCCCATCATTCTCACAAAGAGTATTATAACACATTTCATATCAAATAGAAAGCTTTGATTTTATTTTCATCTCGCAGCAAAATGCCTCGCCAGATATTTTATCATAATATACAGAAAGATTCCGGCCGCCGCGCCCACACTGTCCAGCAATACGTCGCTTACCTGACCGCTTCTTCCCGGCACAAAAAGCTGATGAAACTCATCTGTTGCAGCATAAAAGGCCGTCAGCATCCAAGCAATGATTCCTTTGTGTATAAATGGCCTCTTTGAAAATGAACTGACAGTGCCAAGCATCAGTATGCCCAGCGCTGCAAATTCACCTGCATGCGCCGTTTTGCGTACCGGATAATCAATCCGTTCTGCAAAAGCCTCCTGCCTCCGGGGGCTCCATTCTTCAAAATCCGGTATAAAAATCTTCGCCGCCGCCCGTCCTGCTGAGAGGCTCATATTACTCGACTCTTCAGCCGGAGCAGAAGAAAACCAAAAGATTACTGCCATCCACATCACTGTCAACGACAGCATGATTATTTTTCTATAATCCAAGCACATCGGCAATTGCGCCCATCTCCTCCAACGCAACATCAATCAAGTCATCTAAGCTTAATCCTGTAAATTCAATCATTTCCATATAATCACGATTAGCGCCGGATGCAAATCGAAGCTCATTGAACCGCTTCATTACAGACTTGTGCTTTACGCTTGCAATCTTCTTATCAGGATAAATCTGTGCAACTGCTTTCACAAATCCGCTCATAGGATCTGCCGCAAGGATAGAATACTGAAGCTTCGTCTTTGCCTTCATACCACATTTGGGATTGTGTGCTTTGATCGCGTCTCCCAGCTCTTTGTCATCGATTCCTTCTTTTTTTAGAAGCTCGACAGAGGTCGGGCCATGCACGCTCATATCATGCTGCCAATCGCACTGCTCTTCGTCCAGATCATGAAGAAGACCCACGCATCCCCAATATTCTACTTCATCCGGGGCAAGCCTTTTGGCAAGCCCCTTCATGATCGCTTCTACGGCGTAGGAATGCTGAATATAATTCTCGCCCTCCATGTATTTCATCAAAATCTCATGAGCGCGCTCCCTTGTGATTTTATTTTCCATTACTGCTCCCTCTCAATCAAGTGGATTTCCATGTCCATACCCATACTGTCGGCAATCCGGTTCAGCATATCTACCGTAGGACTGTGTTTCCCGCTTTCTAGACGGGCGATGTTCGGTCGTTTTACCCCTGAAACGTCGGCAACCTCCTGCTGGGTCAGACCCATTTCCCTTCTGGCCTGCTTATACATCTTGCCTACTGCAACGCTCATCTTCTCCTGATAAGCTTTGATTACATATACATTTGTCCCTTCATCCTCAAGATCGACAATCATGCCTTCGGCCGCCCTCATGGCTTTGATCTCCTCGACAGTCATTGGACCCTTTCTCACTCTTTCCGGCTCAACATTTTTTCTGCTCATTTTTAAACACTCCTATTGTATCTCATCCATTTCTCCGACAGTTACGAGTTCAGGTTCTTCCTCATATTCCGGATTTTCTGAACCTTCTAATGCTTCCGATGCATCTGTCTCCAATTCCACTGCTGCATCTACGCCTCCGATTATTTCAATCTCTTCGGCATCTTCATCGTCCACAAGAATCTCGTCATCCAGTTCAAGCTCTGTATCCAGCTTGACATCCCGGTATTTCCTCATACCTGTACCCGCCGGAATTGGTTTTCCGATAATAACGTTTTCCTTCAGTCCCGCCAGATGGTCGACCTTACCTTTGATCGCTGCCTCTGTCAATACCTTCGTCGTCTCCTGGAAGGATGCGGCTGACAAGAATGAATTGGTTGCAAGAGAAGCCTTGGTAATACCAAGCATGATCTGCTCGCCGGTTGCAGGCGTCAGTCCCGCCGCTTCCAATTCTTCGTTCTTATCTTCAAACTCTAAGATATCAACCATTGTTCCCGGAAGGAAACCGGAATCTCCATCCTGCTCGATGCGAATCTTTTTCAACATCTGCCGAACAATGACTTCAATGTGTTTATCATTAATATCAACACCCTGAAGACGGTATACTCTCTGAACCTCCTGGAGCATATAATCCTGAACGGCACGGAGTCCCTTAATCTTCAAGATATCATGCGGATTGACGCTTCCCTCGGTAAGCTCGTCGCCTGCTTCGAGTACTGCGCCATCCATAATCTTAATTCTAGAGCCGTAAGGAATCAGATATGCCTTTGATTCTCCCGTCTCATCATTGGTAACAATTACCTCACGTTTTTTCTTTGTATCGTTGATCGTTGCAACACCGCCAAATTCTGTGATAATTGCAAGACCTTTCGGCTTCCTTGCCTCAAAAAGCTCCTCCACACGGGGAAGACCCTGCGTAATATCGTCGCCGGCAACGCCTCCGGTATGGAAGGTACGCATGGTAAGCTGCGTACCGGGCTCGCCAATGGACTGTGCCGCGATAATACCTACAGCCTCGCCAACCTGAACCGGCTCGCCGGTCGCCATATTAGCGCCGTAACATTTCGCGCATACGCCCTTATGAGATTTACAGGTCAGGATGTTGCGGATCTTGATCTTTTTCAAGGTCTCGCCCTTCTCATCCACGCCGTATCTCATAATCTTCTCTGCACGCCTCGGTGTAACCATGTGATTTGCCTTTACAATCGTATTACCGTCTTTATCAACAATGTCTTCACACAGATATCGGCCCGTAATACGCTCTTTGAGGCTCTCAATCTCTTCGTTTCCATCCTCAAAGGCTTTTACGTACATGCCGGGAATCTCTTTGCCTTCCCTCTGACAGTCCACCTCATGGATAATCAGCTCCTGAGAAACGTCTACCAGACGTCTGGTCAGATATCCGGAATCGGCGGTACGAAGCGCTGTATCGGACAGACCTTTACGGGCTCCATGGGCAGACATAAAGTATTCCAAAACGTCCAGACCTTCACGGAAGTTGGACTTAATCGGCAGCTCAATGGTACGTCCTGTAGTATCCGCCATCAATCCCCGCATTCCGGCAAGCTGCTTGATCTGCTTGTCAGAACCACGGGCTCCGGAGTCAGCCATCATAAAAATATTATTATAAGCATCCAGACCAGAAAGCAGAGCCTCTGTCAAAGCCTCGTCCGTAGCCTTCCATGTCTCGACAACCTCTTTGTAACGCTCTTCCTCTGTAATCAGACCACGCTTATAGTTTCTGGTAATCTTATCCACTGTATCCTGAGCCTGGGCAATCATCTCCGGTTTCTGCGGCGGTACGGTCATATCGGAAATCGATACCGTCATAGCCGCTCTCGTAGAATACTTATATCCCGTAGCTTTGATTGCGTCCAGAACCTCTGCCGTAGCCGTTGCTCCGTGTGTGTTAATTACTTTCTCAAGAATCTGCTTTAACTGCTTCTTTCCTACATGGAAATCAACCTCAGGAAGCAGCTCATTGCCTTCCATCTCACGGTCCACAAAACCAAGATCCTGCGGGATAATCTCGTTAAATATAAATCGTCCCAGCGTAGATTCCACGATCCCGCTCTTTACGGTACCGTCCGGCATTGTCTTCGAAATACGCACCTTAATCCTAGAATGCAGCGTCAGTGCGTCGTTCTCATATGCAAGAATCGCTTCATTTACATTCTTAAAGGACTTTCCTTCGCCCATCGCTCCCGGTCTCTCCTGAGTCAGGTAGTAGATGCCAAGCACCATATCCTGAGAAGGAACCGCAACCGGACCTCCGTCCGACGGCTTCAGCAGGTTATTCGGAGACAGCAGAAGGAAACGGCACTCCGCCTGCGCTTCCACAGAAAGCGGAAGATGAACCGCCATCTGGTCGCCGTCAAAGTCCGCATTGTAAGCGGTACATACCAATGGATGGAGCTTGATCGCCTTACCTTCTACAAGTACCGGCTCAAATGCCTGGATTCCAAGCCTATGCAGCGTAGGGGCGCGGTTCAGCATAACCGGATGCTCTTTGATCACATCCTCCAGCACATCCCAAACCTCCGGCTGCAGCCTTTCAACCATCTTCTTGGCATTTTTGATATTGTGGGCTGTGCCGTTCTGAACCAGTTCTTTCATAACAAAAGGCTTAAACAGCTCGATCGCCATTTCCTTTGGCAGGCCGCACTGATAAATCTTAAGCTCCGGTCCCACCACGATAACGGAACGGCCGGAATAATCCACACGCTTGCCAAGCAAATTCTGACGGAAACGGCCGGATTTACCTTTGAGCATATCAGATAAGGACTTCAGAGCCCGGTTGCCTGGTCCGGTTACCGGACGGCCCCGGCGGCCGTTATCAATCAGCGCGTCAACAGCCTCCTGAAGCATCCTCTTTTCATTCCTTACAATGATATCCGGCGCTCCCAGCTCCAGAAGTCTCTTTAACCGGTTATTTCTATTAATAATCCTTCTATATAAATCATTTAAATCTGAAGTGGCAAAACGACCGCCGTCCAACTGCACCATCGGACGCAGATCCGGCGGAATAACCGGGATATTGGTCATAATCATCCACTCCGGCTTATTGCCGGACTCACGGAACGCTTCCACTACCTCCAGGCGTTTTACAATTCTTGCCCGTTTCTGGCCGGTAGCGCCTTCTAGACCGCTCTGCAGCTCCGCGCATTCCTTATCCAGATCAATGGCCTGCAAAAGTTCCTGAATGGACTCCGCGCCCATTCCCACGCGGAACGCGCTTCCCCATGTCTCCCTTGCCTCCTGATACTCTGCCTCAGACAGAATCTGTTTGTACATCAGATTCGTCTCTCCTGGATCCAGCACAATATAAGAAGCAAAATACAGCACCTTCTCCAGTGTTCGCGGAGACAGATCCAGAATCAGTCCCATGCGGCTTGGAATCCCCTTAAAATACCAGATATGGGAAACCGGCGCCGCCAGTGCAATGTGCCCCATACGTTCGCGGCGGACGCTGGACTTCGTAACCTCTACGCCGCAGCGGTCGCAGACCACGCCCTTGTAACGGATCTTTTTATATTTACCGCAATGACATTCCCAGTCTTTGCTCGGCCCGAAAATCCGCTCGCAGAACAGTCCGTCCTTTTCCGGCTTCAGCGTCCTATAGTTAATGGTCTCCGGTTTGGTAACCTCGCCTCTTGACCACTCTAACACTTTCTCAGGCGATGCCAACCCGATTTTGATTGCATCAAACGTCATTGGCTGGTATGTTTGTTCATTGTTATTTGCTGGCATACTGGCACCCCTTCCTATTCGTCGTCTGACATCTCGTCAAACTCAATTTCATAATCATCGTCGAACTCGTCGTCATCCTCTGGTTCTTCTTCAATGTCTACAAGTTCTTCTCCCTGAAACTCCTGTGCGGTATAACCATGTTCGCCCAGATTGTCATCCTCCCTGTTATATCTTCTGTCTCCCTCGATCAGTGAATGGAAATCCGTCTCGCCCATATCAACCGTCTCCATAATCTCAACTTCCGTATTATCATCGCGGAGTACGCGGACGTCCAGACCAAGGGACTGGAACTCCTTCAAAAGTACCTTAAAGGACTCCGGAATGCCAGGCTCCGGAATATTCTCCCCTTTAATAATCGCCTCATAGGTCTTCACTCGCCCAATCACATCGTCGGACTTCACAGTCAGGATCTCCTGCAATGTATAAGAAGCGCCATAAGCCTCCAGCGCCCAAACCTCCATCTCGCCAAAACGCTGTCCGCCGAACTGGGCTTTTCCGCCCAGCGGCTGCTGGGTTACCAGTGAGTAAGGGCCGGTAGAACGAGCATGGATCTTATCATCTACCAAATGGTGAAGCTTCAGATAATGCATGTGTCCAATGGTTACCGGGCTGTCGAAAAACTCTCCGGTACGCCCGTCACGGAGACGGACTTTTCCGTCTCTCGAAAGCGGAACCCCCTTCCACAGTTCCCGGTGATCTCTGTTCTCATAGAGGTAATCCATAACCTCAGGAAGCAGTTCTTCCTTGTGCCGCTTCTCGAACTCCTCCCACTCCAAATTCACATAATCATTTGCCAAATCCAGCGTATCCATAATATCGTTCTCATCGGCGCCGTCAAATACCGGCGTCGCAATATTAAAGCCAAGAGCCTTAGCGGCAAGGGACAGATGAATCTCCAATACCTGTCCGATGTTCATACGCGAAGGCACGCCCAGCGGATTCAGCACAATATCCAGCGGACGTCCGTTCGGAAGGAACGGCATATCCTCCACTGGAAGCACACGGGAAACAACACCTTTATTTCCATGGCGTCCCGCCATCTTATCTCCTACGGAAATCTTTCTTTTCTGGGCGATATAGATACGGACAGCCTGATTTACACCCGGAGACAGCTCGTCGCCATTCTCTCTTGTAAACACCTTGGCATCCACTACAATACCATATTCGCCGTGAGGCACCTTTAAGGAGGTATCCCTTACCTCTCTTGCCTTCTCTCCGAAAATTGCGCGCAGCAGTCTCTCCTCAGCGGTAAGTTCCGTCTCGCCCTTTGGCGTTACCTTTCCTACCAAAATATCTCCCGCACGGACCTCGGCTCCAATCCGGATAATGCCTCTCTCGTCCAGATCTTTCAAGGCATCGTCGCCTACGCCCGGAATATCTCTTGTGATCTCCTCCGGGCCAAGCTTCGTGTCTCTGGCCTCTGCTTCGTATTCCTCTATATGCACGGATGTATATACATCATCCTGTACCAGTCTTTCGCTTAAGAGTACCGCATCCTCGTAGTTATAACCCTCCCAGGTCATAAATCCGATCAGCGGGTTCTTTCCAAGCGCCATCTCGCCGTTGGAGGTAGAAGGGCCGTCTGCGATCACCTGTCCCGCTTCAACCCGGTCGCCCTTGAACACAATCGGCCTCTGATTATAGCAGTTGCTCTGGTTGCTGCGGAGGAATTTGGTCAATTTATATCTCTTCAGGGACTTGTCGTCCTGACGCACCGTAATCTCTGTAGAAGTAGAGCGCTCGACTATGCCTCCCGCCTGTGCAATAATGCAGACGCCGGAGTCCTCTGCCGCCTTCTCTTCCATACCAGTTCCTACCACAGGCGCTTCCGTCATCAGAAGCGGCACCGCCTGACGCTGCATGTTCGATCCCATCAGCGCACGGTTCGCATCGTCATTTTCCAGGAATGGAATCAACGCCGTCGCGACAGAGAACACCATCTTCGGAGATACGTCCATGTAATCAAACATACTTCTCTCATACTCCTGCGTCTCCTCGCGGTAACGTCCGGATACATTCTTCCGTTTGAAATGACCGTCTGCATCTAACGGCTCGTTCGCCTGCGCCACATGATAATTATCCTCTTCGTCAGCCGTCATATAGACAACCTCTTCCGTAACTCTCGGATTCTTCGGGTCCTCATGGCTGATCTTGCGGTAAGGCGCCTCAATAAATCCATACTGGTTAATCCTTGCATAACATGCAAGAGAGTTGATCAAACCGATATTCGGTCCCTCAGGCGTCTCGATCGGGCACATTCTTCCGTAGTGGGAATAGTGCACGTCCCGAACCTCAAATCCGGCACGGTCTCTTGACAAACCGCCGGGACCCAGCGCTGACAGACGTCTCTTATGAGTCAGCTCGCCAAGAGGGTTATTCTGGTCCATAAACTGTGACAACTGAGAAGAACCGAAAAATTCCTTCACCGCCGCCGTTACCGGTTTAATATTAATCAAAGACTGCGGGGAAATTCCCTCCAGATCTTGTGTCGTCATACGCTCGCGAACCACTCTCTCCAGCCTTGACAGGCCGATACGGTACTGGTTCTGCAAAAGCTCGCCTACGGAACGGATACGCCTGTTGCCAAGATGGTCAATGTCATCGTCATTGCCAAGTCCGTACTCCAAGTGAATATTATAATTAATAGAAGCTAAAATATCTTCTTTTGTAATATGCTTCGGAATCAGATCGTGGATATCCCTGCGGATCGCGTCCTTCAGTTCATCGATATCCCCCGCCGTTTCCTCTAAAATCCCCGCAAGAACCGGATAGTATACCTGTTCCGTCACTCCGGCTTCCTTCGGGTCAATATCTACAATTGCATCCAGATCCACCATCATATTGGACAGGACTTTGATCGCCCTCTCCTCCTCCGGCCGCTCAATCCACACCGCCGGAATGGCTGCATTCTGGATCTGGTCTGCAAGTTCTCTTGTAATCTTTGTTCCCTTCTGCGCGATCACCTCTCCGGTCAGAGGGCTCACCGCCTCCTCCGCCAGAATCTGTCCGGTAATACGGTTCCTAAACGCCAGTTTCTTATTAAACTTATAGCGTCCAACCTTTGCAAGATCATAGCGTCTTGGATCAAAAAACATACTTGTAATTAAACTTTCCGCACTGTCTACTGCCAGAGGCTCGCCCGGACGGATCTTCTTATATAATTCGAGAAGACCCTCCTGATAGTTAGAAGCCGCATCCTTCTCAAAACTTGCTAAAATCTTCGGCTCCTCACCAAAAAGCTCAATAATCTCCGGGTTAGTTCCTATTCCAAGGGCGCGCACCAGCACTGTAATCGGTACCTTTCTCGTCCTGTCTACGCGGACATAGAATACGTCGTTGGAGTCTGTCTCATATTCCAGCCATGCGCCGCGGTTTGGAATCACTGTGGATGAAAATAATCTCTTCCCCACTTTATCATGTGCAATGGCATAGTAAATGCCGGGAGAACGAACGAGCTGGCTTACAATAACTCGCTCTGCGCCATTAATAACAAAGGTTCCAGTCGCAGTCATAAGTGGCAGATCTCCCATAAAAATCTCATGTTCATTGATTTCATCTGTTTCTTTGTTGTGAAGTCTTACTTTCACTTTCAAAGGTGCCGCATAAGTTGCATCGCGCTCTTTGCATTCTTCGATGGTATACTTCACGTCGTTCTCACACAGCGTATAATCCACAAATTCCAGACTCAGATGACCGCTGTAATCGGTAATTGGAGAAATATCATCAAACACTTCATTCAGACCTTCATCCAGAAACCACTGATAGGAATCCTTCTGGACTTCGATTAAATTTGGCATCTGAAGTACTTCTTTTTGTCTGGAATAGCTCATGCGTGAACTTTTTCCACTTTTGATAAGGCGAATTCTGTTCTTCTCCATTGACACACTCTCCTCGTTTATTTTTTGGCAGGCAGCAAAGTGCCCAAAATCTTACAGTTTCAACGAAAGATTAGCTTGTCACGCTAATTTTGGGCGCAATCCAGTGAGCACAACTTCCCACAGTAGCGCATTTTTTACTATATCACGGTCTTTCACATATTGTCAACCAAATTTTTCAAATTTTTACCAAGTTTTTATATATGGTTTTTCTATATAGAGTTACTCTCCACAAGGGTCAGACCCCTATGAGCTGTAACCATATAAAAAGAACCTATTACTATAGGCTCTTTCTACAAATCATTTATTAATTTACTCGGATTCCCGGTTCCTTTTTCTTCAACAGATCAAAATACATCTCATGCGCTTCCTTGTAGCAGCGGTTAAACTCCTCATCCCTGCCGGAATGGAGCATAGACACATAGTCGTGTACCTGATGCTTGATCTCTGGATTTGCTCTGGCTACCGTCGCCACCCCCACATTCGAGCACACATCTGAAATCCGCTCCGCCTCGGATAACAAATTGAAAAATTCCGTCCCGTTAAAGACATCGCACTCCCTGCTGCGAAGCCTCTCCAAGTGATTCTCCTTGAGAGCATTCACCATGTCGTCCACAACTTCCTCCAGCGGCTCAATATGATGCGCCGCAGTCTGGTTCTGTTTGCGGAACGCCTCCGCTGTATAATCCTGAATCCGGTCAAGCAGTTCCTTGAGCACAGACAGTTCTGTCAGGGCGTCCCTTGAAAATGCATTGTCATTTTCCTTCATTTCCTTCGCGATGTTCACAATATTCACCGCATGGTCCCCCAGCCGTTCAAACTCCGTAATCGCTGAAAAATAGTAATTCATGATCTCTACATGATACGGCATGGTAATCTTCGCGGATATCTGCACCAGATAATTGCTGATGCGGTCCGCCATGATATCTATGTAATCCTCATCCTCTTCGATCTTCCTGACGACAATTTCGTCATAGTCCGTAAACAGCTCAAAGGCCTTATTAATATTCCTCCTTGCCAGCCGGCACATTTCCAGCAGCAATTCATAACAGCGTCCAAAGGCCAAAGCAGGCGTATCAATAAATATCGGGTTCAGCGCATCCAGCATCTCGTCGTATTTTCCGGACGGGGCAGGCTCTTCCTTTACAAGCCTGAAACTGAACCTCTCAAAAAGACCCACAAACGGAAGCAGCAGGACTGCACAGGCCAGATTAAACACCGTATTGGTATTTGCGATCCCTCCCGAATAAATAGTGCTGTTCCACATTCCGTCCAAAAATCCCATCCTGTGTATCACCGTCACGGCAGCCAAGATCAGCGCCGACTTGCAAAGATTAAACAATATATTGACCATCCCCACACGCTTTGCATCCGGCTTCGCCCCGATATTGCACACAATCGCCGTGGTCACGCAGTCTCCCAGATAAATTCCCACCAACACGGCATAGATCGCGCTGAAGGTTAACTGTCCGGAGGTGGAAAATGCCTGCAGGATACCGATCGTCGCAGAGGAACTCTGGAGGACGAACGCCACTCCGGCCCCAACCGCATAACCGATCAAAGGATTATTTCCAAGTCCCGCAAAAAGCTTTTCTACAAGTCCGCTTTCTGTCAGGACGCTCACTGCGTCCGTCATATTCAGAAGCCCAGAAAAAAGAACACCGAATCCTATGATAATCTGGCCGATATTATCCGAATCCTTGAATTTCACGCCCATGACAACGATGATGCCAATGATCATGGCCAGAGGCGCCAGCGTAGACGGATTGAAAAACTGCAGGATGGACGTTCCCGAAGAATTCAGATCCAGAAGCCGGATGATCTGCCCGGTAACCGTCGTGCCTACATTTGCGCCAATCACAACGCCCAGCGACTGTCTCAGAGAAATAATCCCGGCGCCCACAAGGCCCGAAGTAATTACAATCGTCGCCGTTGACGACTGAATCACCGCCGTCATTAAAAGCCCCAGCAGAAATGCCTTCACCGGAGTATTCGTTGCCTTCTCCATGGCTTTTTTGAGAGTTCCCGAAGATCCCGCTTTTAGTCCGTCTCCCATCAGGCGCATTCCATACAGGAACATAGCAAGTCCGCCCAACAGGGAAATTCCATCAAATATGTCCATTTTCATCCACCCACACATTCGTCAAAAAACACACTCCAATCAGATTTTACCAAGAATCTGACAGAATTACTATAGTTTCCGAAAGATTTTTCGAGATAAATTGACAAAAAAAATACCGCCTAGGCATCTTTGTCCTGACGGTATTCTTTGTTTCCATTAATCTATCGGATGGATTGGATTATTTCAGGTTAACCTCTGCGCCTTCGCCTTCCAGTTTAGCCTTGATCTCCTCAGCCTCTGCCTTGGATACAGCTTCCTTAACAACCTTCGGTGCGCCGTCTACAAGAGCCTTCGCCTCTTTCAGTCCAAGACCTGTGATCTCACGGACCACCTTGATTACCTTAACCTTAGATGATCCTGCAGATACTAACTCTACATCGAACTCATCCTTCTCTTCTGCTGCCGGAGCATCTCCGCCTGCTGCTGCAACTACTACGCCTGCCGCTGCAGAAACACCAAACTCTTCTTCGCATGCTTTTACTAAATCATTTAACTCTAATACTGATAACTCTTTGATAGCATCAATAAATTCAGCCGTTGTCAATTTTGCCATTTTATTTTCCTCCATTTTATATTTTGTTCGTTTAACAATTTCTTTCTCCCTGCGGGCGCCCTATGCCTCTGCAGGAGCTTCTGCCGGAGCCGCCGCATCTGCTGCTGCAGCCTCTCCAGACTCTGCCGGCGAGCAGTTTTCTGCTCCGCCCTTCTCCGCGATCTGATTGAGAACGCGGGCAAGATTGGTGATCGGCGACTGCATACTTCCAAGCAATCTGGAAATAAGCTCTTCTCTTGAAGGAATCTTCGCCAGCTCTGCCAGAGCCGCCGCGTCATACTTCGTGCCTTCAACCACGCCTGCTTTTAATTCAAGAGCCTTCGCATCCTTTGCGAACTTCGCAAGGATTCTTGCCGGAGCCGTCGCGTCGTCTTTGGAAATCGCGATAGCGTTCGGGCCTTCCAGATACTCGTCTAACTGAGCAAAATCTGTGCCTTCAAAAGCTCTCTTCATCATTGTGTTCTTACAAACCTTGTAGACAACTCCGGCTTCTCTTAACTCTTTACGAAGAGCCGTATCCTGAGCAACCGTCAGTCCGCGGTAGTCGACCAGCACGATAGACTGAGCGCCTTCCACATCGTTTACAATAGCCTGTACGATAGGTTGTTTCAATTCAACTTTTGCCACGAATGGTGCACCTCCTTATAGATTTTGGTTTATACACCGCCGATAGATATAGTAAAACCTCCATATCAGAAGACATAGAGGTTCGTAAATTCATACATCCGTATCAAATCTATTCTTCCTCGGCAGGCGTCTGTATCCTTACGCTTCAGTGAAGCACCTGCTGTCTTCGGCAGTCTTTTAATAAAATAGCATACTTGCATCCCCATGTCAATATCTGAATCGCTTAATTTTCCGGATTCCAGCATCGGCTCTGGATGAATAGTTCTGTCAGTTCCGGATCCAGCTTGCCTTCTTTGTTTGCCATGCTATCCAGTACGGACAGCGCCCGCTCTACCGGCATTGCGCGCTTGTAGGGTCTGTCGTCGGCTATCAGTGAATCAAAGATATCAAGGATTGTGATCATACGCACTTCGTAGGGGATCTCGTCCCCCCGCCTGTGGTTGGGGTATCCGGTTCCGTTCAGGTATTCGTGATGGGCCGCCGCCCATTCCCGCACATGCATCAGATCCGCCGGAAAGCGGATCTGGGACAGGAGCTTGTCGGTTACAGATACGTGTTCTTCCATGATTTCCCGTTCCTCTCCTGAGAGCGTACCTCTCCGGATGGACAGCATGGCGTATTCTTCTTCCTCAAGCCATGGATGAATTTCCCCATCCTCCCCGGTATAAGTTCGATTACGGAGCAGCGCAAGCTTCTCTAACAGCTCGTCTCCCGCAAACCCGGCCTCATTTGCCTCGTCCACCAGCCGGACCGCCTCCTGAATCTGGCTGACCGCTGTCTCTTTCTCTCCGGCGGTAATCCGTCCGGCAAGCCGGTCGATGTCTGCCCTAAGCCGCAGCACTTCCATGCGGTGCCTGAATGCGCTGTACTGCTCCGGAAGCAGCCGCTTGGCTTTGTTCATAACCTCCAGCGGCGTCACCAGCTTTCCGATATCATGCAGAAGGATGGTCATGATCAGCTCTTCTTTCTGCTCCATTGAAAACCGCTTCTGCCCTTTACAGGTTCCCAGATAATCCGCAAAACGGCCTCCGCATTCTGCCATATTACGGGCATGGTTCGCATTGTACGGCGTTCTCTCGTCGATTGCGGCGGACATCACCCGCACAAAGGACTGGAATAATTCCCGGATATCCCGGATATACCGCACGTTCTGAATGGTAATCGCCGCCTGGGACGCCACAGACTCAATCGCCAGCACCGCATTCTGATTAAATTCACAGACATTCTTCTCCTCATCCTGTGCATTAATCAACTGCAGGACTCCGATTTTCTCGCCTTCTCTGTTCTGCATCGGAACCACCAGCATAGACCTTGTATCGTAACCGGTCATCGCGTCGTACCGGCGCGGGCCGGAAAAATCATACTCCTCACAGTGTTTCACATCCCGGATACTAATTGTCCTGTTTTCTAAGAGCGCCAGTGCGCAGACATTTTCCCTCTGCAGCGGAACCGGCGGAAGCTCCGGCCAGTTTCCATCTCCTCCGGAGTAAGTCTTTAACGTATCGTTGCGCATGATCTTAAAACGCAGCGCCTCCCCGTCGCACAGATACAGCGTCCCGGCGTCGCAGAAGGTCAGTTCCATCGCGCACTGCAGGATCCGCTCCAAAAGCCGGTTATAATCCCGCTCATAGGACAGCGACACGCCGATCTCCAGAATCTTCTTCATTTCCTCCTGTTTCATATCCGTATTACCATTCCTTCCTTTGCAAACTCACATCTTTCATATTCCAGCTTTGCCCGGTCTTCCTCATTTTTTAAAAATTCATCCGTATATTCCGGCGAATAATGGGTCATCAGCATCCGGGAAATCCCCGCCCTCCGGCCAAACGCCGCTCCTTCCTCCCATGAGGAATGCCCCCAGCCTTTGTGCCTCTCATGGTCTCTTTCCGTAAAATTCGCATCCCATATCATAAGGGCGCACTCTCCCGCGAATCTCTCCAGCCTGCGTTCCACCACCGGATCCATTTCACAATCAGGGACATAGACGACCCCTACGTCCTCCGCTTCCACCCGGTAGATCAGGCTGCCTCCCGGATGGTTGCCTGACATGGAAGAAACCCGGATCTGCCCCGCTTCTTCTCCTTGTGACAGGGTAAAGTCTTTTCCTGAAACCTCATGGATATAGATCTGTGCCGGGCACTCAGACAGCCTCACCGGCCACCATGGCGGCCCCGCCAGCATTTCCAGACTTTCTTTCAGGCCGCCAGGGGACCCTCCTGCCCCATATATGTGGATTTCGGCCTCCCTGTCATAGAGAAGCGGGAACCGGAACAACCCCATCACATGATCGATATGCAGATGGCCGAGAAGAAGAGCCACGCTCTTTCTCCCTCTTTTCAGCAGGTCATTTCCGAGGGAGACCAGTCCGCTTCCCGCGTCAAATACCACCGTATGTCCCCCATGCTCCGCCGAAATGCAGGAGGTATTTCCTCCATATCTAAGAAACCGTGCATCCGCCATGGGAAAAGACCCCCGGACGCCCCATACCGTTACCTTCCATATATGTTCCATCAGCAAACGCCTCCTATTACCGCGGTTCCAGAATATCCTCCATAACCAGAACCTCGAAGCCTTCCTTTTTCCCTTTCAGCTTAACCGTATCACCCAGAGACCTTACGCGGATTCTGCCTTCCAGCGCATCAGCCGCCGCCCGGGATATGTAGATGGTCCCGGCGGGCGCGTTGGCCTCTAGGCGGGCGGCAGTATTTACCGTATCGCCGATCGCCGTATAATCCATCCGTTCCGGGGAACCGATATTTCCCACTACCGCTTCCCCCACATGAATACCAATCCCAAAATCCACCGTCCTGCCGTATTGTTCCATCAGCTCCTCCGATAGATTCTGCGAACCGCTTACCATATCCGCCGCCGCCCGCACCGCATGCATCACATAATCCTGCTGTGGGAGCGGCGCGCCCCAGAAAGCCATAGCCGCATCTCCCACGAACTTGTCCAGCGTACCGCCGTTCTTTAAAATACACTCAGAAATCAGCGAAAGATAACGGTTCAATATCTCCACCACCTGCGTCGGCTCCAAAAGCTCCGACATCGGCGTAAATCCTCTCACATCTACAAACAATACTGCTATATTGCCAAGCTTCCCGCCCAGCCCTAAGCTGTCGGTTCCTTCCTTTAATATCTCATTTACGATTTCCGGCGCAACATACCGCTTAAAGGTGCTGGTTACATGCCGTTTTTCCACCGCTTCCGTAATATAGTTGACCGCAAGAGTTCCGCCATACAGAATCGTCACCCCCACCGGGATCCAAAGCACATGTAAAATCCAGCCCATACCGTAAGCTATGCGGCACAGCCCCAGATAGCCGCCGCAAAGAATCACCCACAACGCCGTAGCAGTCCGTACGCGCCGCTTCCAGAAACCGGCCGCCGCTGCCAACAGCACAAGAAATAAGCATGCAAGCTGAATCCCCTCTCCGGCCTCCTTCTTATAGTCTTCCCATAACAGCGCCTGAACCACGTTCGCCTGATATTCCACCCCGTACATAAGTTTGGCATGGTCCGCCGCTGTGATATACCCGTCCCGAAGTCCGGCTGCATAGGGCCCGATCAACACGATCTTCCCTGCAAAATAATCCGCTGAAATATCCCCGGACAAAAGATCCGCCACGGAAATTTCTCCATACAGATCGCCCGGCCTGCCGCAAAAAGGCACGTACCAGAAATTTTCCCCATCCACAGGCGGCTTTTTTCCCGCCTCCATGCCGTGATACACCCGGTACTTCTCTGCCGCCGCCAGCGCAAGGGAGGGAACCTTCCTCCCATCCGGCAGCTCCAGCTCCAGCATATGATGGCGCAGGATTCCGTCCGTATCCAGCATCGCGTTAATATGCCCCTGCTCCGCCGCTGCCTTTAACGCGTCGTAAGGCTCCTCAAAGGCGGTTACCGCTCCCTTATCGAGAACATAATCTCCATCCCCTGAATCCGCCAGCACATCCCCAAATTCAGTCGCACAGGCCGCCACCACATTTCCATATTTCCCGGCCGCCTCCGAAAGCTCTCTGTCCGGCTCTTCCCCCGTCTCTCCGGCATACAGAATATCCAGACCAATCACCGCCGGGCGGCAGTCCTCCGATTCATTCAGCGCCTCAATGGCCTGCGCTATGATATTCCGCCCCCATTTGTCATAAG
Organism: uncultured Dorea sp.; assembly: GCA_910589275.1. Lineage (GTDB taxonomy): Bacteria > Bacillota > Clostridia > Lachnospirales > Lachnospiraceae > Claveliimonas. Next base: position 395 of record CAJUTH010000002.1, on the reverse strand, counting down.
GGCCGATCTCCTCCAGCGCACGCTGATCAATTCCCACCAGCACAATCTCCCCATCGGAAGCCGCGCGGCTCTGATACAGCAGGTCCGACACCCGCAGATCCGCCGATTGCAAGAAGCCCAATGCTGCCAGAAATGTCAAAACCGCCGCGGCTGCCGCCATCAGAAACAGCGCTTTTCTGTTGTTTTTCCTATGTCCCTTCATGATGCCGTCCATTCCTTTTCCTTCCATTTCCATAAAATGCCCGTCCATTTTCATGAAAATGCTCTTCGCTATTCACTTCAGTATACCTTAGTTCCCCGGTCAGGGCAAGCTCATATAAAACACAGACAAAATTCTGTAACAGTTCAGCCCAGGACTTTGCACTCTGCTGCAAAGTCCGTGAGAACGCGTAGAT
>CAJUTH010000001.1 GCA_910589275.1 uncultured Dorea sp. | reverse complement strand
TCTATCATACAGGTTTGCTCCAGTTTTGTATAGGTACTCATTATCTACCGTTTACATCAAAACTCATATTTCATTATCAATAGCATGTAAATTTATCATAGAAATAATTTGATTCTGCATATCCTCAACACTTTCAACCCTAACCCTGCCAATATGATTTCTCACCGTCTCAAAATCTATATCAGGTAAGATTTTTTCGAAAAAAATATTTACCTCTGGGGACGCCCCCATTAAGGCTATTGCAAGAGAAGTTGTATCAAACTGATTTAATGTTTCTTTTAGCTCTTTTTCGGGTACTACGGATATTTGCTCAAAATCATCTATCCTCTGTGGCAATATCTTAGGCTCCAGTATATCGTTTATTGTAATGTCGTACAGCTTAGAAAGCTTCAGCAGAATCTCTAAATCAGGGACAGTTGTTCCTGTTTCCCATTTTGAAACCGCCTGCCTTGAAACATTTAACCTTTTCGCCAAATCGTCTTGTGTGTAGCAGCGGCTTTTCCTCAAGAATTGTAAGTATCTTGATATAATTTTCATATTCATAAAATCCACTCCTTTACCGCCATTATAAACCATGCAGAAAGAAGATGAAAGAATCTGGCAGGTGCAAAAAAGCAAACGCGGGTTGCCTTCCACCCATTCTTCACTGTGAGTATCATCCCCACGCTCTACATTGACAGTTCTCTATGAATATACGGCAACGAAAAAGGCTCCAAGAGTTTAGTTTCTCTCGAAGCCTTAAAAGACATCTGTATAATGTTTTGTTAGAATCCGCATATCTATACGAAATGTGCGATTTTTTGACCTCTGCACAACTTTCTGCATCAAATGATGTAAGTTTGATGTAAATGTGTATTTTGAAGCTTTTCAGAAATCCCTCAACCCCTTATAAACACTGGGTTTTTCGGATGTCTACTTATCGAGTGACTTCATTGTCGGGAACAACAGCACGTCTCGTATAGCCGCCGCGTTTGTCAGCAGCATACACATCCGGTCAATCCCGAACCCAATCCCGCCTGTAGGCGGCATACCAATCTCCAGTGCGTTCAGGAAATCCTCATCCGTTGTATTCGCCTCTTCATCTCCTTGCGCCAGCAGCTCCTCCTGTGCTTTAAACCGTTCTCTCTGATCGATAGGGTCATTCAGCTCAGAGTAAGCGTTCGCCATCTCCCAGCCATTCATAAAGAACTCAAACCGTTCCACATAGTCTGGATTCTCCGGCTTCTTCTTCGTCAGCGGAGACATCTCAATTGGGTGATCCATCACAAAGGTAGGCTGAATCAGATGTTCCTCTGCAAATTCCTCAAAGAACAGGCTTAAGATATCGCCCTTCTTATGTCTATCCTCAAACTCCACATGATGCTCTTTCGCCAGCGCCCTTGCCTGATCCAAAGTCTCTACCTCATTCCAGTCAACGCCTGCATATTTCTTAACCGCATCTACCATTGTAATCCGCTCAAACGGCTTGCCAAGATCCATCTCCACCCCATTGTATACAATAGTTGTTGTGCCTAAGACCTCTTTTGCCACATGGCGGTACAAGTTCTCCGTCAAATCCATCATCCCGTTATAATCAGTATATGCCTGATACAGCTCCATCAGGGTGAATTCCGGATTATGTCTGGTATCAAGTCCCTCGTTGCGGAATACGCGTCCAATCTCATACACCCGTTCCAAACCGCCTACAATTAGCCGCTTTAAATACAGCTCCAGAGAAATTCTCAGCTTGAAGTCCTCTCCCAGCGCATTAAAATGCGTCTCAAACGGCCTTGCTGCCGCGCCCCCCGCATTGCTCACCAGCATCGGTGTCTCTACCTCTAAGAATCCCTGTCCATCCAGATATCTTCTGATCGCGCTTATAATATGGGAACGCTTGATAAAGGTATCCCTTGCCTCCGGATTCATAATCAAATCCACATATCTCTGACGGTAACGGATGTCCGTGTTGGTCAGCCCGTGGAACTTCTCCGGCAGTATCTGCAGGCTCTTGGATAAAAGTTTCACAGCCGTTGCATGAACAGATATTTCCCCGGTCTTTGTCTTAAATACTTCGCCTTCGATCCCCACGATATCACCGATATCCATTTTCTTAAAATCCTTGTAGGATTCCTCCCCGATGCTGTCTCTCGCCACATAGGACTGAATATTGCCGGACTGATCCAGCACGTTGCAGAAGGAAGCCTTTCCCATCACTCGTTTCTGCATGATGCGGCCTGCGATAGATACCTGTTTTCCTTCCATCGCATCATAATGCTCCTTAATGTCTGCCGTATGGCAGCTCACATCATAGCTCATGACCTGAAATGGGTCTTTTCCGTTTGCCTGAAGGTCTGCCAGCTTTTCCCGGCGCACCTTTCTTAACTGGTTAATATCCGGTTCCTGTCCATTTTTCTGCTGTGCCACTGTTACTACTACCCGCCTTTCTTTTTATATGGTAGAGCGTTCGATTTTCAACACCTTATATGTGATCTCTCCCGCCTGTGTTTCCACTACAACCTCGTCTCCGATTTCCCGTCCCAGCAAAGCTCTGCCTACAGGAGACTCATTAGAAATCTTACCCTGAAGACTGTTCGCCTCTGTAGAACCGACAATCTTAAACTCTATTTCCTCTTCATACTCTTCATCATACACCGTCACAGTGCATCCAATATTAATCTTATCAGAGTCTACTTCATCCTCTACAACAACCTCGGCGTTTTTTAGAATCTTCTCCAATTCTTCAATTCTAGCCTCAATATCGCGCTGTTCGTCCTTGGCAGCATCATACTCGGCATTCTCTGATAAATCCCCCTGCTCTCTCGCCTCTTTGATCTTGCCGGCAACCTCTTTACGCCTTACTACCTTCAGATTTTCCAGTTCATCCTCCAGTGCTTTCAAACCTGCATACGTAAGAATTCTTTTCTTCTCTTCCATGTCTTTTACACCGCTCCTTACTTATACTTTCGCAATTTCATAATTATACCTAACCAGCCTGTTTCTGTCAATGTTTTAAGAAAAAGATTTCGTTACTTCTATAACGAAAATTATGATGCTTCACAAGACATCCAAAAGTTCCTTAAGCTGTTCATAAGATTCCGTCTGGTTGATCTTATCCCGTAGTTTTGCCGCTCCCTTCATCCCTTTCGTATACCAAGCCGCATGCTTTCTCATTTCCCGCATTCCCTGATACTCACCCTTAAATTCAATCTGAAGCAAAGCATGACGAAGAATCATCTCCTTTACTTCAGCTATATCCGGCTGGGCCGGTTTCTCCCCTGTTTCTTTATATGCTGCAAGCTCCCGAAATATCCATGGATTCCCCATGGCCCCGCGGCCAATCATAACGCCGTCGCATCCGGTCTCTTTCTGCATTCTCTCTGCGGATTCTACTGAAAAAACATCCCCATTTCCAATCACCGGAATCTGAACCGCCTCTTTCACCCGCCGAATAATTTCCCAATCTGCTTTCCCGGAATAATACTGTTCTCTGGTCCGCCCATGCACCGCAACAGCCGCCCCTCCCGCCTCTTCAATAATTTTTGCAATTTCCACTGCGTTGGCGCTGGCTTCATCAAATCCTTTCCGTATCTTAACCGTTACTGGTTTCTGGATAGCTTTTACCGTCTCGGCCACAATATTATATACAAGCTTGGGGTTTTTCATGAGCGCAGATCCCTCTCCATTTTTTACCACCTTTGGAACCGGACACCCCATATTAATATCTAATATTTGAAATTCCAGCTCCTCTATCCGCTTCGCCTGTTCCGCAATGATTTTCGGTTCGGAACCGAACAACTGCAGAGATACCGGATATTCCTCCGGATGGATGGATAACAATGCCCGCGTGTTTTTGTTATTATATTGCAGCGCCTTAGCACTAATCATTTCCATACACAGAAGTCCCGCTCCCTGCTCTTTACAAAGCAGACGAAAAGGCAGGTCTGTAACTCCTGCCATTGGTGCGAGAATGTATGGAACTTTTATTGTCACATTCCCTATCTGCATTCTATTCCTCTTCCCTGCCGCGCCGTATCACTTCCATTCTCTAGCGCAGTTTTTTATTTTTTTCATAAATAAACTGCAAACCCTTTAACGTCAAATTTGGATCATAAAAGTCAATAGAATCCGTCTCATCAGCTATAATCGTACCAAGTCCTCCGGTCGCAACTACTTTGGCGTCATTATACCCGGATTCATTCTTTAATTTCTTTATAATATATTCCGTCTGCCCAATATGTCCATAAACAAGTCCTGCCTGCATACTAGAAATCGTTTCTCTCGCCAATACAGTATCCGGTTTTCTAATCTCAATTTCCGGGAGCATGGCGGCTCCTCCCCACAACGCCCTTGCAGCAGTACGAATTCCCGGTGCGATCACTCCAATTCCAAAGGTTCCATCCGGCTCCACCAGATCATATGTTGTAGCCGTCCCGAAATCAACTACTATCACCGGTCCGCCATACAGTTTATAAGCCGCTACTGCATCCACAATCCTATCCGGTCCGGTCTGCCGCGGATTCTCTGTAGCCACGCGGATCCCTGTCTTAATCCCCGCCGAAACCACGATAGGCTTACATCCAAAATATTTGATAATAGCGCTTCCGAAGGAATGCATAATATCCGACACAACCGATGCGATAATTACCGCATCCACCTCGCCCGGGTCCATATCCTGATTCCGCAGAAGCTCCCTCAAAGATATTCCATATTCGTCCGAAGTTCTGGGCTGTTTTGTAGTCATACGAAACTTCCCCAGAAGCTCTTTTTCTCGAAAAACCCCCAGCGTAATATTTGTATTCCCTATATCAATTGCAAGTAACATAGCAATATCCCTCTCACTCATTCCCATTCATAGAAAACTTTCCGCTTTCTATAAATCCGGGTCCTCTCCCAAAAAAAACACTTTAAAATACATCTGCAGCGCCTCTAGAAGCCCGGCCTTCTCTGTCTGCAGTTTTTTAATCAGCAGCCGGCTTCCGATATCGTCAAACATCGGATCAAATTCCTCTGCCATCACTTCAAACTGCAATTTACCTTCCTCGTCGTATAAAAGAGTCAGAATCCCCCCTACATCGTGCACATATAATACACACATAATCTTCAGTTCATCCTTCACATCCTCCGGCAGCTCTTCAAAATCCGGATTCAGATAATATTTCTCTTCATAAGAATTTGCCGCGCAAAGTACAATTCTGTCCTCATACATATCCATATATTCCTCTTACCGATACTTCTCCGGCATAGACCTGCCTAATCTGCCCATCCTTCGTATGAATCAGTAGCTCTCCGGTCTCATTGATGCCGCCCGCCACTCCATTATATTCATGTCCAGGCTCTAAGACCCTCACCTCTCTGCCAAAATTCACAAGAAGGCTATTATACTCCTCCTGTATACCGGACAGGTCCCCTGCATCCAGAAACAGGCTGTAATACCGTTCAAACTGCCTCAGAATCTCTGCAGTCAGGAGAGATCTTTTCTGGCGCTTCCCGCTTTCCAAATAAAGCGAAGTTGCCGTTTCGGCAATCTCTGCCGGAAAATTCTCCGTATTAACATTAATTCCAGTTCCAATGACCACATGGTTGATCCACTGGATTTCTGTACTCATCTCCGTCAGAATACCACAGACCTTCCTGCCGTTTATCACAATATCATTGGGCCACTTAATCAGCGCTTCTTCTCCTACGCAAACCTGAATGGCTTTCGCGACACTCAGCGCCATCACCAGTGTAAGCATTGGCGCCTGATTCGGTAAAATATCCGGCCTAAGCAGAATACTCATATAAATGCTGCTTCCGGCCGGAGATTCCCATCTGCGTCCTCTTCGGCCCTTTCCGCCGGTCTGCTTCTCTGCTACCGCCAAAGTTCCGTGAGCTGCTCCTTCATCTCCCAAACGTTTTGCCTGCGTATTCGTAGAATCTGTTTCCAAAAAATAAATAATATTTCGCCCGGCCCATGCTGTATCCAGCAGGCTCTCAAGCTCTGTCTTTGTTATCACATCCGGAGCTTTCTCCAAATGATACCCTCTGTTGCGCACCGCCTCTATCTGATATCCCTCAGCTTTCAGTTGTTCCATCACTTTCCAGACTGCCGTTCTCGAAACCTGAAATTTCTCACAAAGCTGTTGTCCGGAAATGTATCCGTCCGTCCCCCGAAGCATGGATAAAATCTTTGCTTTCATGGCCGCCCTCCGGTATATAAGGTTACTGCAGCGCCTATCGTTCTCCTAATGTCGCCACCATAATTGCCTTAATGGTATGCAGGCGGTTTTCCGCCTCGTCAAATACCTTGGAAGCCTCGCTCTCGAATACTTCCTCTGTTACTTCCTTACCCTTATTGGCTGGCAGACAGTGAGAGAATATGGTAGTAGATTTACCGGTACGCTTCATCAATTCCGTATTTATCTGATAAGGAACTGCCAGCCGGATACGCTCCTGCTCCTTCTTTTCCTCACCCATAGAATACCACACATCCGTATACAGGATATCCGCACCCTCTACCACGTCCAGAGAATCTGAAATAGTCACAGTGGAGCCGGACTCCCTTGCAAGTTCCTCGCAGGTTTCCGTCAGTTCTTTCCCCGGCCATAGCTTCTTCGGAGCTGAAATGGCAATATCTACGCCTACCTTGGCGCAGCCGACTAAAAGACTGTTTGCCACATTGTTACGCCCGTCGCCAAGATAAACCAGCTTCAACCCCTTCAGATAGCCAAAATGCTCCTTCATCGTCATCAGCGTAGCCAGAAGCTGCGTCGGATGCCACTGGTCCGTCAGCCCGTTCCAGACAGGAACTCCGCTGTATTCCGCCAAAGCCTCTACAAAATCATGGTCAAATCCCCGGAATTCAATTCCATCAAACATACGTCCCAATACCCGCGCCGTATCTTCAATACTTTCTTTCTCTCCAAGCTGAAGCTCACTGCCTGCAAGATACGTGGCGATTCCTCCCTCGTCCTGCGCGCCAATCGTAAATGCACAGCGGGTTCTTGTAGAGGGCTTCTCAAAAATCAAAGCAATATTCTTGCCCTTTAAACTCTCGCCCTTGATCCCCTGCTTCCTCTTCTCTTTCAATTCAATCGCCAAATCTACCAGATACAAAATCTCTTCCTGTGTAAAATCAAGCAGCTTCAAAAAACTGCGTCCTTTCAAATCCATGTCTTTCCCTCTTCTCTCTTTCGCTTTTGTTTCCCGCTGTTTAAGCAGGTATATCCTTTGTTCCAATCTCAGCCAGAGCCTTTGTAAGTCCTGCAATTCCCTGAATCTCAGACGGAATAATAATCTTGGTCGCCTTGCCGTCAGCCGCCTTCGCAAATGCCTCAAGGCTCTTCATCGTAAGTACTGCCTCGTCTGCGCCGGCTTCCTTCAGGAAACGGATACCATCCGCATTTGCCTGCTGTACCTTAAGGATCGCCTCTGCCTGGCCTTCCGCTTCTTTGATCATCTTCTCTCTCTGGGCTTCAGCCCGCAGGATTGCAGCCTGTTTCTCCGCTTCTGCGTCCAGAATTGCCGATTCTTTCTTACCTTCCGCTACAAGAATCGTAGATTTCTTCTCGCCTTCTGCGCGAAGGATTGCTTCACGTCTCTCACGTTCTGCTTTCATCTGTTTCTCCATAGCGTCTTGAATCGCTGCCGGCGGTATAATATTCTTAAGCTCAACCCTGTTTACTTTGATTCCCCACGGGTCGGTTGCCACGTCTAGGGATGCCCGCATCTTCGTATTAATCGTCTCTCTAGATGTCAATGTCTGGTCTAACTCCAGATCACCGATAATATTACGAAGCGTAGTTGCCGTCAGGTTCTCGATCGCCATAATCGGATTCGCAACACCGTAACAGAACATCTTCGGATCTGTAATCTGATAAAATACAACCGTATCAATCCGCATGGTAACGTTATCCTTCGTAATCACCGGCTGCGGCGCAAAATCTACAACCTGCTCCTTCAAATCCACCCTTCTCGCTACTCTGTCCACGATCGGCAGTTTCACATGAAGCCCTGTCCCCCAAGTTGCCTGATAAGCCCCAAGCCGTTCAATAACCAATGCCTGCGCCTGTCTTACAATCCTGATACAGGATATTACCATTCCTATAAGAATTAAAAAAACAATCAGTGCCAAAATACTAATAGTTACTCTCAACATAATCTTTCTTAAACCTCCTTTGCCTTTACGATCAGCTTCACTCCTTGAATACCTTCGATTGACACAACGCTGTCCTTTGGAATAAACCCATCCGGCTCATCCGTCTTTGCAGACCATTCCTGCCCGTTTACTTCCACAAGCCCCGCCGCATGAAGCGTATCCACATCTTTCAGCACCACCGCCTGCTGGCCAATCAAGCTTTCGGCATTGGTCTTCTGCCGCTCTGTATTAAAATACTTCACTGCAACCGGCCTTGTCATAACAAGCAGAACCGCTGATACCGCAATAAATACCACAATCTGCACCGGCAGGCCGAATCCGATAAACGCCGCTAAAAGCGCGATCAGCGCTCCCCCCGCAAACCAGATAGTCGTAAGGCCCATCGTGAAGATTTCAATTACCAGCAGTATGATAAATAGTATTAACCATCCCATCGTATACATACGTCTTCACCCCAATCGGTTTCTTTTCATTATAGGTTTTCCCTCCGCAAATGTCAATGCCTGCGCTGTCTGCCCGCCTCAAACATCAGCACCGCAGCGGCAATAGCCGCATTCAGCGACTCTACTTCGCCAGCCATCGGAATTTTTAATAAACAGTCCGCAAGTCCTGCCGCCTCGTCTCTCAGTCCGTTTCCTTCATTTCCAATAAAAAATGCGGAGGGTTTTCTGTAATCCGGCTCATCATAAATACAGCTTCCTTCCAGATGAGCCGCATAAGTACAGATTCCCTTCGCCTTCATCTCCCGAATCGCTCCTGTCAAATCCTCTGCATACCAGAATGGCATACGGAATATCGATCCCATAGTTGAACGTATCACCTTCGGATTGTACACATCCACACAATCTCTGCTCAGAAGGATCCCCGTCGCTCCTGCCGCTTCGCCGGTGCGGAATATCGTTCCGAGATTTCCCGGATCCTGCAGGTTATCCAAAACGAGAAGCATTGGGCATACAGTACCCTTCCCAGTCTTATTCCCGTCCAAGATTCCATCCAATCCCATCTCTTTTCTCTGCCGTGCCACACACAACGCACCCTGAGGATGCTGCGTATCAGAAACGTACTCCATTACAGTTTCCGAAAGCAGCTCAAACCTGCACTGGCTTTTGCTGCTCTTTGCTTCTACAAGCGTTCGTTCCTTTTCATAAAACCGATCCGTCACATACAATTCCAAAAGCTCTCCCTCCGGAACTTCCTGAAGCATACGCAGTCCCTCTGTCAGGAACACCCCTTCTTCGTCCCTCGCTCTGCGCTTTTTTCTCAAACTCACAAGTCTCTTTATCTTTGCATTCGATGTACTCGTAATCATATCGGACTCTCTTTCCTTCTCTACTACATCTTAAAACGATATCCAACTCCCCATATCGTCTCTATATACTGCGGATTGGAGGTATCCATTTCAATCTTCTCGCGGATTTTCTTTATGTGTACTGTTACCGTCGCTATATCCCCGATTGATTCCATATCCCATATCTCGCTGAACAGTTCGTCCTTAGTATATACATGATTCGGATGGCTTGCCAGAAATGTCAGCAAATCAAATTCTTTGGTAGTAAATGCCCGTTCCTCTCCATTGACCCATACGCGCCTCGCCGTAGTATCTATCTTCAGTCCGCGGATTTCCACCACCTTGTTTACCTCAGCCGCACTTCCTATCAACCGCTCATATCTTGCCAGATGCGCTTTTACCCTGGCTACCAGTTCGCTGGGGCTGAAAGGCTTCGTCATATAATCGTCGGCGCCAAGCCCCAATCCTCTGATTTTGTCTATATCATCCTTCTTAGCGGATACCATAATAATCGGCGTATTCTTATCGTCCCGAATTTTCCTGCAGATCTCAAATCCATCAATACCAGGCAGCATCAAATCCAGAATCACTAGATTATAATCCTCCTCCAGCGCCTTCTGCAGACCGATCAACCCATCATTTGCCACTTCTACGTCAAATCCTGATAATTCCAGATAATCCTTCTCAAGATCTGCAATTGCAACTTCGTCTTCCACAATCAATATCTTACTCATGTACCGGTACCTCCTGATATTTTCTTAAAACAAAGTACATCGTCGTTCCCGTGCCTTCCCTGCTGGTCGCCCAAATTTTGCCGCCATGCTCTTCTACAATCTTCTTTACAATCGATAAACCTATGCCGCTTCCGCCCTTTGATGAATTTCTGGATGCATCCGTCCGATAAAAACGATCAAAAATATTCGTCAGATCCTTTGCGGCAATCCCTCTTCCATTGTCCTCAAGCTCCACCTGAACAAAATCGCCTACATCCTTCACGCGCAGATTAATGATTCCCTTTGCTTTATCCATATATTTTAAAGAATTATTAACAATATTATGAATCACACGTTTAATCTGCTCTGCGTCAGCGATTACCTTTACTTTTCCCTCCACATAATTGAAATATCCAAATTCTATATTTTTGGCCTCCAGCTCCATGGATAGTTCTTCCGCACAATCATCGAAATACGCATTTACCAAAATCGTATTAAAATTATATGGAATACGGTTCGTATCTATCTTAGAGTACAATGTCAGCTCATTAATCAGCGTATCCATTTCATTTGCTTTATTATAGATCGTCCGTACATATTTATCCAGCTTCTCCGGCGTATCCGCCACCCCGTCCATAATTCCTTCCGCATATCCCTTAATCGTTGTCACGGGAGTTTTCAAATCATGAGAAATATTGCTGATCAGCTCCTTATTTTCTTTATCAAAACGGAGCTTCTCCTCCGCATTATCCTTTAGGCGTTTCCGCATTCCTTCAAAGTCGGCAAAAAGCTGCCCAAATTCATTATCCGCTTCTTTCGGCATCTCAAAATCCAAATTGCCATTCTTAATATTATTTGCCGCCTTCTGCATCCTCCCAAGGGGACTCATCACTGCCCGATATATCCAGAAAATCAAACATGCTGCTGTAACAAACAGAACCAGCATGATAATGATCACTGTATCCACCGCAAGCTCCTGAATCTCCGGCATCATGTTGCTTACATCTGTTATAATAAATGCACTGCCATGATCATCAGCGCCATACTTAAAGTCTACCTGTTTTACCAGCGCCTGCGCTTCTCCGCCAAGATATACGCCGTTTTCTGATGTGGTCCTATTCTCCTCATATCCTGGAAGCTGGTCAATCACAAACGTCGCGCTGTCCAAATCTGTACCCATATAGACAATCGTATCTCCTCTGCGCACCAGAAGATACGATTTCTTTTTCCGTAGATTATCATTAAACTTTTCTAAAAAGGTTGCATCCTCCAACTGCCGCGGAGTAGATTCCGCCACCTTGCTGAGGTCTCTATACGGCTGTACGGTAAGCTGTCCCAGCATCCGCATAGGATTCGACAAAGTCTCCACAGAAGTGCCGCTGATTTCATATGTCTTTTCTATTGCGCTAAGCTGATATTTCCCAACCAGCAAAATAAAAAGCGCCGCCAGAATAACTGGAAGAATCGCGACGGTTATAAACGCAACAATCAAACGAGTTTTTAATTTCACCCTGCCACCTCCGCAGCGTCATTCTACAAATTTCATTGTTACCATTTTATCACGAAAAAGGGCGCTTCTCACCAAAGCACCCATAAACATTTCTAAAATTTTTCTAAACTAGCGCATGTTATATTAGAGATATTTTTTTAACGTCTCTGCTTTATCCAGCTTCTCCCAAGGCAGATCAATGTCTGTACGGCCAAAGTGTCCATATGCTGCAGTCTGCTTATAAATCGGCCTTCTCAAATTCAGCATCTGAATAATCCCCGCCGGACGCAGATCAAAGTTCTCACGGACAATTTCAACAAGCCTCTCATCGGACAGCTTTCCGGTTCCAAAGGTATCAATCATAATGGATGTCGGATATGCCACGCCAATGGCGTACGAGAGCTGAATCTCACATTTCTTCGCCAGCCCCGCCGCTACAATATTTTTTGCAACATAACGTGCCGCATACGCTGCTGAACGGTCAACCTTGGTGCAGTCCTTGCCGGAAAAAGCGCCGCCGCCATGCCGCGCCATGCCGCCGTAAGTATCTACGATAATCTTGCGTCCTGTCAGGCCGCTGTCCCCATGAGGTCCGCCAATTACGAACCGTCCGGTAGGATTGATAAAGAACTTCGTATTCTCATCGGTCATTCCTTCCGGAATGGTCGTGTCAAATACATATTTCTTAATATCTTCATGAATCTGTTCCTGCGTTACATCCGGATCATGCTGGGTAGAAAGCACTACTGCGTCTAAGCGGACCGGAGTTCCGTTTTCATCATATTCGACCGTAACCTGAGTCTTGCCGTCCGGTCTCAGATAAGGAAGGGTTCCGTTCTTTCTTACCTCCGCAAGCTTCATAGCCATCTTCTGCGCAAGTGCGATCGGATATGGCATATATTCCTCTGTCTCGTCGGAAGCATAGCCAAACATCATACCCTGGTCTCCAGCGCCGATTGCAGCAATGTCTTCCTCTGACATCTGATTGGCCTTCGCCTCAAGCGCTTTGTCCACTCCCATTGCAATATCGGAAGACTGCTCGTCCAATACAACCATGACTCCGCAGGTATTTGCGTCAAATCCATATTTTGCACGGGTATATCCAATTTCTTCCACCGTTTCACGGACAATTTTTTGAATATCCACATATGCATTTGTAGTAATCTCTCCCATTACCATTACAAGTCCCGTTGTCGTACAAGTCTCACAGGCCACACGGCTCATCGGATCCTGCTCCATTAACGCATCCAGAATTGCATCAGATATCTGGTCGCACATTTTATCCGGATGTCCCTCTGTTACAGACTCGGATGTAAATAATCTCTTTTCCATTTTGTTTCTCCTTTCAGGTATATAATATTTTGATGTAAAACAGAATCCCGGCTGCGGGATTCTAAGCGCAGACATGACGCTGTGAACAGCATCCATTATTTCCACTGACTGCGTATATAAAAACAGCCCACATGAAGCGGACTGTTTATCACATTAATAAAAACCAATCCTCTCATTGTTCGATTCCTCGCTCAGGCTGGCACCTTCCGTATAACGGGGTTGCCGCGGCTTCACAGATCCTTTGTATCTCCACCGCTCTGAATAAGAGTAAGTTCACATTATTCAATTACTAATATACAGTATAACTCAAATCAGCTTACTTTTAAAGTAAATTTTCGAATATCTTTTTCACTTGATACCCGCTCCATCACAGCTCCCAGACTCCTGAGCTTCTCTTCAAATCTCTCATAGCCTCGCTGAATATAAACAATATCGTCTACAATCGTAATTCCATCCGCCGCAAGCCCCGCTATACAGAGCGCGGCGCCTGCACGCAGATCCGGCGCACTGATCCGTGCTCCGGAAAAACGTTTCACACCTTCAATGGTCGCTGAATTGCCTTCAATCTTGATATTAGCGCCCATTCTTGCAAGCTCATCCAAATATTTGAAACGATTTTCAAAAATGCTTTCTGTTACCATACTTGTCCCTTTGCACAGAGCCAGAGTCACTCCGATCTGTGGCTGCATATCCGTCGGAAATCCTGGATAAGGCAAAGTTTTGACATGTGTGCTGCTTAAATTTCCCTTTGAAACTACTCTTACCGCATCGTCAAATTCTTCCACCTCACAGCCAATCTCAATCAGCTTTGCAACAGTTGCCTCCAAATGTTTTGGAATCACATTGCACACCGTCACATCGCCTCTGGTAGCCGCCGCGGCAAACATAAAAGTTCCTGCTTCAATCTGATCCGGAATCACTGAATACTCCGTCCTGTGGAACCGCTGTACCCCGCGGATCTTAATCACATCTGTACCCGCGCCTCGGATATTAGCTCCCATGCTGTTCAGAAAATTCGCTACGTCTACCACATGAGGTTCCTTAGCAACATTTTCCAAAATCGTCAGTCCCTCGGCCATAGTGGCCGCCATCATCACATTAATGGTAGCTCCGACGCTTACCACATCAAAATAAATATGCTTTCCAACCAGCCGATCCGCTTCTGCGATAATCTTGCCATGCTCGATTTCCACATCCGCGCCAAGGGCACGAAATCCCTTCAGATGCTGGTCGATAGGGCGGCTTCCGATATTACATCCTCCCGGAAGAGCAACCTCTGCCCTTTTATACTTACCAAGCAATGCGCCAAGCAGATAATACGATGCCCGAATCTTCTTCATATATTCATATTCAATCTTAAAATTAGACACGCCCTTACCATTAATTCTCACGGTATGGCGATCCACACGATGGACATTTGCTCCAATGCCCATAATCGCATCCAATAACACATTAATATCATTCACATCCGGCAGATTGTCAATCAAGACTGTATCATCAGTCATAATAGCTGCCGAAAGAATAGCCAGCGCTGCATTCTTTGCACCGCCAATCTCTACTTCCCCAACCAGCGGGTTTCCGCCTTTGATAATATACTGTTCCATAGCTGCACCTCAATAATCTTTATTTATACCCTCGCCCCTGCATTAGGTTATGTTCAGAATAAATCTGCCCTCACAACCTGTCGCACATTATAGTATACAATAATCTTTCCCGTTTGTAAAATATTTTTTACAAACCCGTAAAAATTCCGTAACATTTCACGTTGTAGCAGACGAAGAGCGAACCATCAGGACAGAGCAATCAGCTTTCATGAAAAACCTTAACGCTTGAATTTTTCAACGACATCCTCAATCGTATCTTCCAATGTCTTTCCGTCTTCGCAGATAGTCACATCGGCATATTTTTCAAAAAGTACCCGGCGCTCCTTATAAAGACCCAGAAGAGTCTGCCCATCCTGCAAAACGACTCCTCTTTTTTTGGGATCCCCAATCCTATCACTTATTGTTTGAAAAGATGTCTGCAAATATACTACTGTTCCGATTTCCTTATAATGGCTCATCGCATTCTCACAATATACTACGCTCCCACCTGGCGCAATTACTGCGTTTTCAGCCTCCACCGCCGAATTAACCTGGTCTTCAATGGCAAGAAACCCATCAATTCCCTTTTCATCAATAATATCTTTTAATAAACGCTTCTCTTTTTTTTGAATCAGTAAATCTGTATCTATAAATTCATATCCAAGCCGTTTTGCCGCTACTACTCCAATCGTGCTTTTTCCCGCCGCAGGCATTCCAATCAAAATAATATTATTCATCCGCACACTCCTCATTCGTATTATGCGCGAATAAGTATAGCATAAAAGCTGCTGCTCTTACAAGCCTGCATATCAGAAAACTATCTGAATTCTATAACAGTTCAACCTCTGGCCTCATTGTTATGGAATTCTATCCCTGAATAATATTTCCTCCGGCATTTTCTGTAATCACAACGTCTTTTATATATTTCCTGATAAAGCATCACCTGAATTAAATCCTGAAGCCAGTTCCCATTCTGGTCTCTTCTTTTTCCCCCTTCGCGTTCTTGCTCCAAAAACATATTTTCTTTTTTTGCTTTGTCCAACAGACGTCTTCCTATCAGCATGAGCTGCAGTTGGTCCGGATATTCATCATATATCATGCTTCCCTCAAATTCCATGCGGTCGCATTCATCCTCAATATATGGCAGAAGCTTCTTAGCAGCATCCGGATACATGCTTTTCATATATTCAAAATCTCTCCTCTCCTGTCTCTCGTCATCATATACCAACGGCATTGGATATGCCATGTAATATGGCAATTTATTTTCCATAGTAATTCCTCCCGATATACATATATCTAGAATTATTATATGCAAATTGTAAATGCGCGTGATTGCCAATTACCTGTTTCTCATGTATAATAATTTTATATCAAAAAGGAGATTTTCAAATGGCAAATACAAACAATTCTGAAAATGTGGAAACCAGAAGAAAAAAGAAAGAAACAGTTATCATCAGCCAATATCAATATACGGACGCACTAATACAGGAAGTGGAGGATGCATGGGCTATGCATGCATATCGAAACTATATTTCACTTATTATTATCACTCTAATTTGCGCGTTCTTTACATGGCGTGAAGCTGCAACTCATAAGATGACCCTTGCAGTGTTATTTGCTGTAGTCGGTATCGGCTGTCTTGCCGCTATAATCGCCTCATTTATCAGCATTAATAAAAAGAAAAGCGCTGCTATAAAGCAATTCCATGAAACATATCATGGAAAAGGCTACGAATACGTAATTACTATTGAGGGAAACCGCATCCGCTCTTACAAAGACGGCGCTGCCGGAGTTGACCTCCGTAAAAATGATATCCGCGGAACTTTTGAATCCGAACGTTTCTTCGTCTTTCAGCTTACGGGAGAACAACTCATACCACTGAAAAAAGACGCATTTGTAAAGGGTAATATAGAAAATTGCCGAAGCTATGTCCCACAGCTAAAGCGATAAGCCAAAATAATCAAATATGAAACGCAAATCATAGGGGCTGTCCATTTTAGAGTTTCGTAAGACATATTTTCAGGACAGTCTCTTTCCAAACAAAACCCCTGTCAATTTGTGATAGCTATTCCTTGTTCTATGAAAGCAACTGATATTTCTCCAGTATTTTCTGTCGGTACATTCCATCTGCCAATACTTTCTTTAATTCTTCTATCCTTCCCTCATCAAGCAGTTTCTTTATCAGGATTTCCTCTGCTTCTTTTCTTTCCACAAGTTCAGCCTTTTCCCGCTTTAGTTCAGCCTTTTCCCGCTTTAGTTCAGCCTTTTCTCGCTTTAGCTCAGCGGTTTCCTGCTTTAATTCAATTGTTCTCTCCCTTAACTTTTCATTTTCTTTCTCAATCCTCTCTTGTTCTTCCTGCTGTTTTCTTATATGGTTTTCTGTTCCCCATATTCCCAATACCATATTCTTTACCTCCGCGCTGTTTTTCAAAAGAACGTCCCGAAGAATCCCCTCCATGATACACTCTTCTGTCGCCTTATCTACCGCTTGCGATATGTCCATGCCACTTGCCTTATGATCACGGATCCTCTGTATATAAACCGAATAATCTCTTAAAGTTTTACTCCGTTTCATAACCGCCGCATTATGTCCATAATTAATGTTCAGCAATGTCGCAGTACAATTCAAACAAGGCTCTATGCCTTTCCATGTTGGAAAGGCATCCTTAAGTTCCATAATCCGCTGATCCTCTTCATCTTTCTCTCCGTTATACAGCACATAATATTGCGGAAACGGAAGTATTTCAAGCTTGCTGTGTAACAGTTCAGCCCAGGATTTTGCACTTGCTGCAAAGTCCGTGAGAACACGTAAATCGTTCCAAGCGGGAATTTGCCCCTCGCCGTAGGCGACTTAAATGGGCAAATTCTGTAACAGTGAGGCCGAAGGCTAAACTGTTACTTACTGCTAAAAAGATCCAAATTATTTCTTGCAATATAACTTTCATAATTTCTCGCAAAATACATAGGCCCCCGAATTAGCATATTCGGATTCTTTGTACTTTGGTGCTCGTAAAGATTTAGCATTTCTCCAATCAAAAAAGATATATCATTTTTAATTCCCATAAACACTACATCTTCCATAGTATAAATTGTAAGTTCAGACGCACCTTTATAATCAGAATTATTTATTGCATTGTAAAGCTCTAAAAGCTGCTCTTTTTCCCTGAATGCAATTCTGAACAAGCAGTCTTTATGCTTTTGATTCAAATAGTAAGACTTCTCCACATCCATATTTAATTTTCCGCTTTGTACCATATAGGTTACCTCCATTATAATATTTTTCATCCTAAATTACAATTGGTATATTCGAAGAAATTTAAGAATACACGAAATTGAATGAACAATAGATTGAACAATTACAGTTCTATATCCGACGACTTTTGATAACAAAATCATTTTGATTGGTAATCATATAATATCATATGTTTATGTTGACTTCAACAATAATTAATGTAACTTTTGACTGGTACATCAAAAATAGGAGCTGCCAAATAAGCAACTCCTGAATTTCCTCTAATCTTCTTATTTTTAACCACTATGCATTGCAAGTGACAAAACAAAAAAACTTCTACGCTTCCCTCTCGCTGTAGTGATGCGCCTCCTCCAGCATCATATCCTTCACCTTCATCAGACGGATCTGCGAGCTCCGCTCATTCTCGTCCAGCTTCATGGTGATATATTTGATCGTCTCCTGCGCATCCGGAATAGTCACATGCTCCAGCGCGTTTACACGCCGTCTGGTCTTTTCGATCTCAGCCGCCATAAGCTGACAGGCTTTCTCGACCTCCGCAAGCTTCAACATATCCGGCAAAATGTCGGCAAGCGACTTCACTGCACCGTCCAGATCGCTGGAAGTAAAAGCAAACCCATAAGAATAAATATCATTGTCATCCGCTGTCCTTGTAGTCGTATTGAAAACAGGAATGTCAACGCTCATAACATTCTTATGTCCTACTTCCAGATTAACCTCCTGTTTCGGCGCCATCAATGCCGTATTCAGAGTGGCTTCATCCATTCCGGCCTTTGCAATGACAAAATTTTTATTAGCAGAGAGGATTCCGGCTTCTACCTTCTTACGCAGCTCCATATTCTCCTTAACCAGCTCAAGGAACTGACGCATCAGCTCGTCACGCTTATCCTTCAAGAGTTTATGCCCCCTTCTGGCCGTCACAAGCTTTTTCTTCGTCTTGGTAAGTTCCATACGGGTAGGAGTAATCTGCTTTGATGCCATTTATCTAACCTCCTTTTTCTTCATATCTATGGTTTCCTTTCGCTGCGGGCTGACGCCCTATGCTGCGAAATTCCTTCCGCCGTGCCCAGCTCGTTTCCGCTTCGCTCCTTCTCGCTGTGGGCTGACGCCCTATGCTGCGAAATTCCTTCCGCCGTGCCCAGCTCGTTTCCGCTTCGCTCCTTCTCGCTGTGGGCTGACGCCCTATGCGTCTGTCCGGAAACAGTTATCTGCAGGCAAGCCTGCATAACTGTTTCTGAACATCCGCGCACGGCTTACTGTTTACCATAATATTGATCAAGGAACTTGTCGTCGATACGTTTCAGCTCTGCTCTTGGCAGCATGGACAGTAATTTCCAGCCGATTTCCAGAGTTTCTTCGATACCGCGGTCGTTATTATAACCTTGAGAAACATATTCTTTCTCAAAAGCATCAGCAAATTCTGCATATTTTAAGTCGATCTCTGTCAGAGCCGCCTCGCCCAAGATGGTCATCAATTCTTTCGCATCCTTACCACGGGAGTAAGCTGCAAATAACTGGTTCATGGTGTTTGCATGATCCGCTCTTGTCTTGCCTTCGCCGATACCCTTATCCTTCAGACGAGACAGAGACGGCAGTACGTCGATCGGCGGCTGTAAGCCCTTACGGTAGAGCTCACGGCTCAAGATTACCTGTCCCTCGGTAATATATCCGGTAAGGTCAGGAATCGGATGGGTCTTATCATCCTCCGGCATGGTCAGGATCGGGATCATGGTGATACTTCCGTTCCTGCCTCTCTGGCGGCCGGCTCTCTCATACATGGTCGCAAGGTCGGTATACATATAGCCCGGATAGCCGCGGCGTCCCGGAACTTCCTTCTTCGCTGCGGAAATCTCACGGAGCGCGTCCGCATAGTTGGTAATATCCGTCAGGATAACCAGTACGTGCATCTCTTTCTCAAACGCAAGGTACTCTGCTGCGGTCAGCGCCATACGAGGCGTAGAAATACGCTCTACCGCCGGGTCGTTCGCCAAGTTGATAAACAGCACGGTTCTGTCAATCGCTCCGGTTTCCTTAAAGGACTCGATAAAATAGTTGGATTCCTCGAAGGTAATACCCATCGCTGCAAATACAACGGCGAATTTCTCGTCCGTTCCCCGAACCTTCGCCTGCCTTGCAATCTGCGCCGCAAGCTGCGAATGAGGAAGACCGGAACAGGAGAAAATAGGAAGCTTCTGTCCGCGGACCAATGTATTCAGTCCGTCGATCGCAGACACGCCGGTCTGGATAAACTCCTCCGGGTATACTCTGGCCGCCGGGTTCATCGGCAGACCGTTAATGTCCCTTCTCTCATCCGGCAGGATCTCCGGTCCGTCGTCAATCGGACGTCCCAGACCGTCGAATACTCGTCCCAGCATATCGCCGGATACGCCAAGTTCCATACTGCGTCCTAAGAAACGGACCTTACTGTTACTTAAATTGATACCGGCAGCATTCTCATAGAGCTGTACTACTACATTGTCGCCGTCTACTTCCAAAACCTTGCACCGGCGGGTCTCGCCGTTTGCAAGTTCAATCTCGCCAAGTTCGTCGAATGCGACTCCCTCTACACCTTTTACCATCATCAGCGGTCCGGCAACTTCCTGTATGGTTCTATATTCCTTTGGCATAATTTAGAAGTCCTCCTTCCCGAATGCTCCCGCGATCTCTTCGTGGAGCTCATTCATAATCTTTTCATATTCTGTCTCAATCGCATCAACCGTCGTATATTTGTAACGGCCGATTCTCTCTCTTACATCCATTCCAAGGAGCACCTTCATAGACGCGCCCTTACCCAGCGCCTCGGACGCAAGCTCGTAGAACGCAACTACCAGCTTCATCATCAGATACTGCTTTCTGAGCGGCGTGTAGGTATCTACTTCATGGAAGGAGTTCTGATGCAGGAAGTCCTCACGGATAGACCTTGCCGCCTCCATCTTCAGACGGTCAATGGGTGATAACGCATCCATACCTACCATCTGTACAATCTCCTCCAGCGCTGCTTCCTCTGTTAGAAGGCTCATCATCTTCTGACGGTCTTCCATCCAGTCCTCTGCAACCGTCTCATTAAACCAGTTCTGCATATTATCCAGATACAGCGAGTAACTGGTCAGCCAGTTAATTGCCGGGAAATGTCTCTTATATGCAAGGGCAGCATCCAGTCCCCAGAACACCTTAACAATACGAAGCGTCGCCTGAGATACCGGCTCAGAGGTATCACCGCCCGGAGGCGATACGGCGCCGATTACAGACAGGGCGCCTTCCCTCTTATCCTGTCCCAGAGACTGTACTCGTCCCGCTCTCTCGTAGAACTCTGCCAGACGGGAACCCAGATATGCCGGGTAACCCTCCTCGCCCGGCATCTCCTCCAGACGTCCGGACATCTCACGCAGCGCCTCTGCCCAGCGGGATGTGGAATCTGCCATCAGCGCTACCGAATAACCCATATCACGGAAATACTCCGCGATCGTAATACCTGTATAAATAGACGCCTCACGGGCTGCAAACGGCATGTCCGACGTATTTGCGATCAGGACGGTTCTCTCCATCAAAGAACGCCCCGTCTTCGGGTCCTTCAACTCCGGGAACTCGTTCAGAACGTCGGTCATCTCATTGCCGCGCTCGCCGCATCCGATATATACCACGATATCTGCCTCAGCCCACTTCGCAAGCTGATGCTGGATCACGGTCTTACCGCTTCCGAATGGTCCCGGAACAGCGGCAACGCCGCCCTTTGCAATCGGGAAGAACGTATCGACAACACGCTGGCCCGTAACAAGCGGCGCGTCAAGAGGCAGCTTCTTCACATAGGGACGTCCCTTACGAACCGGCCATTTCTGCATCATGGTAAGTTCCTTGTCGCCTTCCTCTGTCGCAATCACGGCTACCACTTCTTCTACGGTAAACTCACCGGACTTCACCTCTTTTACCGTACCCTTAACTCCGTAAGGAACCATAATCTTCTGCTGAACAACAGCCGTCTCCTGTACGGTTCCCAGCACGTCTCCGGCCTCCACCGCGTCTCCGGCCTTAGCTACAGGGACAAATTCCCACTTCTTATCTCTCTTCAGGGAAGCAACCTCCACACCACGCTGTAAGTTATTTCCTGAAATCTTCATAATATCGTCAAGCGGACGCTGGATACCATCATAAATGCTGGTAATAAGGCCGGGTCCCAGCTCAACGGACATAGGCGCGCCGGTAGACTCCACTGGTTCGCCGGGTCCAAGGCCCGACGTCTCCTCATATACCTGAATGGATGCCTCGTCGCCGTGCATCTCGATAATCTCTCCAATCAAACGCCGCTTACTAACACGTACAACGTCGGACATATTGGCATCACGCATACCGGATGCGATAACCAACGGTCCTGCTACTTTTTTTATTGTACCAATACTACTCATTTTGATTAATCACCCCACTATTCACCAAACAATATATCAGAACCTACCGCTGTTTCCACAGACTTCTTTACTCCTGCGACTCCCGCTCCCGTGTTGCCTGAAACTCCAGGGATCTGAATAATCGCAGGACTGATCTGCTCCTGATATCTTGAAATCTCATGTTTTAACTGTGCCGCCAAGGCTTCTGTGATATAAATAATCCCATACTTCCCATCTGCAATTTGATGCAGTATTCTGGCCGCCTCTGAAGGGTCTTTTACCGGAAATGTATCCAAGCCCAGAGTGGCAAAACCGTAAATACTGTCATAATCGCCCATTACTGCAACCTTATACATACATTTCCCTTACCCTTTCCCGGATCGACTCATCTGACAGGCCGTTCTGCTTTCCTGACAGGATGATTCTCACCGTTTTTATTTCATTTTGTCTGGCAATTACATAGGCCACCACCGGCCCTATGCCAAATGCCTTATATTTCTGTGGACTGATGGTCTGAATGATTCGATTGTCACACCAGCGCTCAAATGCAGAAGGAGACTCTGCCAGAGCGTCAGCCCCTTCTGTATATTCCGTCCCCTGCAGGTATTCCCGGACCGCATCCATGCCTCCGAGAGCTGCCTTCGCAAGCTGACTCACGCTTAAGCTGTCACATTCTGCCATTGCCCGATTCATAAAATCCAAAGACTTCGCGGTTTTTGCCGAACGCACAGCAATCTTGATATCTGCCACGGCTACGGTAGATTCTGCGTAATCCCGGATGATCGCGTCCTTTGCTTCTCTTCCGGCCTTCTTGATCGCCTCCAAAGCGGCTCTATCAATGATCACATCGCACATCTGTCCGTCTCTGGTATGAAGAAGAGACTCATAGGCTTCGCCCGCCGCCTCCTGCATCTCCTTCGGAAGCCGGTCGAACTCCTTCTCCTTCACGATTGCAAGCATCTCGTCGCCCGGAATGCTTACATCGTCATAAAAGATATGGCGCTCCATCTCCTCCGTACACACTTCCTTGATTGCAGCTTTCAGATTATGGAACAGCTTGGGGTACGACAGCACGTTAAATGTCTCCATCGGTATGTGCAGTTCCTTCACAATCTCCCAAATCTTCTCCTCTTCTCTGGACAGCATAGCCTCCGCATTCAAACCGGTCTCCGTATCGCCCCAGCCCTTTTCAGCCAAGAGCTGCAGACACTGATCATAGGTCTGGCACGCCATAAGCTGGTCAATGCCGGACTTTGAAAACAGCGAGACCTCCAGCGCCCGTATGCGCGCAACCGCGTAAGTATATTGTTCACTCATGCTACATTTTCCTTTCTTACGCGCTAAAATAGAATATGATGAATCTTATCCGCAAACTCATCTCTCTTCGCATCAAATATTGCCTTCAATGTGCAATTCTCTTCGATTCCGCCATAAGCAAGAACAAAACCGTTCTCGATATTCCTTCCTTCTCCCGAAATATCAAGTTTCCCGCCTTTCGCTTCCGCAAGCTTCTTCGCATCGCTCTTAAAACTCTCCGGCATCCTTCCTAGATCCGTCTGGGAGAAATACATGATTCCATCCTGAGGAAGGATATATTTTTCCGCCAGCTTCAAAAGCATTGCAAAATATTCCCCTGTTTCCATCGTCTTCAGCCTCTCATAAGACTGATCCAGCACCTCTGCGATCACTTCCTGCTTCGCAGCCAGAAGCTTTGTCCTCTTCTGCAGGTCGATGGAAGACAGAATTCGCTCCCTATAGTTCGCAACATCCTTGTCTGATCTTTGGGAAATGTTTGCGGCGGACTTTTCGGCATCTGCTTTTGCCTCCTCAAGAATCTCTTCTGCCTTGCGGTTCGCTTCTGCTATCTTACTGTCAGCCAAAGCCTTCGCTTCGTCCAGAATCTGACTTTTCATTTTCTCTAATCCAGTCATTCTTCGCTCTCCTTTTCCCTGATTTCTCCTATCTGTTCAGCCATTAAACCTGTACGCCGCTTACAGCAAGGAAAGAAATCAGAAGTGCAAGGATCGCATAGGTCTCAACCATTGCAGGGAACAGCATCGCCTTACCGAACTGATCCGGTCTCTTTGCAATAATGCCGATAGATGCAGCGGAAGTCATTCCCTGATATTTACCGGAAATCAAACCTACGATACCGATCGGCAGACATGCAGCAAGGATCAGAAGTCCTGTCTGCGGGTCAAGCTGCGCTGCGCCGCCGCCGATAATGCCAACCTTAGAAAGTGTAATGAAGCCGATCAGCAGTCCGTACAGACCCTGTGTACCGGGAAGAAGCTGCATAACCAGTACCTGACCGAACTTGCTTGGATCCTCTGTAACAACGCCTGCTGCTGCCTGTCCTGCAATACCTACGCCGATGGCGGAGCCTGCGCCTGCAAGAAATACCGCTACCGCTGCGCCAAGCAGTGCATATACAAGACCTAAATTACTCCAAATACTGATACCTTCCATTATAATGTTCCTCCTTTAATCATCATTTCTTAAACTTATCCTTCCGGATGTCCTATGATACCGTTGTCTGCTCTCATACAGCAGCCTCCTTATTTCCATCCGGATATTCATCTCATAAATGGCGTCCGCCAATTAATTACCTTCCGTTCCATCCTGAACCGTCACATACACAGTATCCGACTCAAATGGATGGAATGCCCTGCCGCCGCCCTCGTAGAATTTACCAAAGAACTCTACGAACTGGAGACGGTTGGTGTGTACATAAGCTCCCAGCAGATTGATCGCAAGGTTCAGCGTATGTCCCACAATAAATATAAGAATAAATACGATCGCTCCCACGATTCCGTTTCCTGCCATGCTCGCCATCTGGTTAATTACCGAGGCGATAACTCCGGTAGCAAGTCCCAGCGCCAGCAGACGTGAGTAGGATAATACGTCGCTGAGCCATCCTGTGATATTATAAAGATCATATGCTCCCAGCGCCAGCCTTAACGCAGGATTCTTATTCGCGCGTCCTGACATAAGTACCAGTCCCAAAGCTCCCACAATGGCCAGTCCCTTCGCCAGCATATTCAGAGCGTCCGGAAATACTACCTTCGATCCCATAATTGATGCGAAAATATCCGTCGGAATCAGCATCAGAATCAGGCCGATGAGAAAAGCATACCACAAAACTACATCGCAGAAAAAGTCCAGCATATTTCCGTCCTTGATCAGCATATAGCCCTTGATCCCCAGCCCCACAAACAAATGGACAAGCCCAAATGCCAGCGAATAAATCAGAAGCTTCATCGGGTCGTTTAACGGCGCAAACCACAGCGCCGGTACGGTAACCGTCTTTCCAAAGAACGTCGCCGACACGATATCCACTACATTTCCAAAATATCCGCCGAATAGGATTCCCCAAATCAATGTGGAAATACCGCAGTACATAAACATCTTCATCATCTTTTTCATTCCCGCGCCCATCCGCGGAAACTTCTTCAATACCACAAAACATGCAATCGCTAAAATTGCCCCATATGCCGCGTCAGACAGCATCATACCGAAGAAAAATACATAGAAGAACGACATGATCGTTGTCGGATCAAATTCTCCCTTGTGGGGCAGCGCATAGGACTCCAGCACGCCTTCCACACTGGCTGAGAAACCGTTGTTGCTCAAGATTACCGGAGGATCCTCGTCTTCCTTCAGCTCTTCCACATCCACGATACAGTCATACCTGCCGCCGATCGCCTTCTCTACGGAAGGGACATATTTCTTTGCCACATAACCGCTGATAATAAAAGTCCTCTGTGACTGGGGCAGGGTTCCGAGTATCTCGTACTTTTCTGCACGGATACGGAAATAATCTGAAACCACCTTCAGTTCTTCCCGGATTCCTTCCTTCCCTTCAATCACCTTCGTGACCTCTGCGATTCTAGACTCCAGCTTCTTCTTCTCTGCCTCGTAGTCAGCCTTCGCCTGCTGCGGAATCTTATCCGTCGTCTGTGTCGGTCTTGCAAAACCTCCGGCCCTCAGCGAATCCTCCACCGCACGCTCATCGTTCTTCATACAGAACACGGCAAGATACGCTGCGTCCTTATCGGAAGCAATCATTTCCACATCCGCCGCCTCCGCCTGCGGAGCATGCTCCGCGATAAGCTGATATACTGTCTCCTGCGCAGTTCCCGGCGCCATAGTACCTAACAGCATAGCGGTCTTTGACGTTCCGCAAAAATTCATAGATACATCCAGAGCCATCCATGGCCGTAAGCTTTCGATCTGATTCTCCAGCTTCAATATACCCGCTTTGCACTCTGCGATCTCCTTGCTGAAGTCCAGTAAGGCTTTGGCTTCCCTCATAATTTCCTTTTTCTTGGAAACAGTCTTCTGGAACTGATCCTGTCCCACAAGCTTCTTTCCTTCCAGACCTGCAAACAGCGATTTCTTCTCCGGAGCATACTGATTCAGTACGTCCAGCGCATGATCCGCTGTCTGGGCGTTCCTCTCAAACCCTTGTCTGACATTCATTGTGTCCATCCGTTCAAAATCTTCATCATCCTCGATCAATTGGCTGATCTCCATGATCCCCATAGACTGAAGCTTCTCCAAGATGGCTTTACGGTCTTTCTTAAGCGCGCAGATACTCACTCTTTGCATCTGCAGTACTGCCATAACCGCATCCCTCCTTTACTCATTGCTATATGCCGGACTATGCAATATCTGCAATAACAGCCGATATGGCATCCGCTGCCTTTTGTCCCGCATCCGTCTTAAGAGAGGCAATCTGCTTATCCACATCCTGCAATGCTTTCTTAACAGATTCGTCACCTTCCGCTTTTGCTGCCGCAAGCTTAGCTTCCGCCTTCGCTTTTGCCTGCTTTGCGGCCTGCTCCTTCACCTCTGCAGCTTCCGCAGACGCCCTCTCCAAAATCTCAGAGCATTGTTCCTCCGCCTGCTTCACCAGTTCATCGGCTTTCCGCTCCGCTTCTTTGATTGTACGAATAGTCTCCTCTACCATCTATTCACCACCTCTCTTTTTTTACAAAGTAAAAAACACTCCATCTTATTATACTTCGCCTTGGGGTAAAAATCCATTTATTTTATCAAATCCTTTCATTTTTTTGTAAAATTTCTTAGTTTTTTCCAACTTTTTGCACATTAAGCAGCTACTCCCACTCCAGCCTGTGCAGGCGCCCCTCCAGATTCATCCCCGCAAATCCATTCTGCCTCAGCGCCTCATACAGGACGATCGCGGCCGAATTTCCAAGATTTAAGGAACGCGCATCTCCTACCATGGGAATCCGGATACATTCTTCTTTCTGTTTTACCAGTATCTCCTCCGGTATTCCTCCGCTCTCCTTTCCGAACATCAGAAAACAGTCCGGCTCATACCGAACCTGCGTATAGAGTTTCGGCGCTTTCGTGGTAGCCATGTAAATCTTCGCGCCCGGATTCCTCTCCATAAAATCCTGATAATCAATATAGGTCGTTACGTCCAGCTCTTCCCAGTAATCCATCCCGGCTCTCTTAAGGCTCTTTTCGTCCAGCCGGAAGCCTAAAGGCTCGATCAGATGGAGCCTCGTATCCGTGGCCGCGCAGGTACGGCCGATGTTGCCGGTGTTGGCGGGGATCTCCGGCTCGTACAATACAATATTAAGCATAATTCACCTCTCCTTCCTTATGGTTGGCTGCTGCCCTTCCAGTTCCCGGATCATTTCGCCCTTTCGTATCATTATATCGGACATTTCCTGTATCTACAGGAACTATATCCTCTTACAACGGACAGTACAACGGACAAAATACACCGGAAAGTTTCCATTTCCTATGAGTTACAGGCTCCCCAATTCCCGGATGGATTCCGCCACCGGTTCCAAATCGATCAGCAGATCTCCGCCTGTAATCGCCACCGGTACGCTTCCCTCCAGAGGATAAACGCAGGGCACAAAGTCTTCGTCTTCAAAATTATAAGTGATCAGGATCTCCTTATACGGATCAATGATCCAGTATTCCCGCACTCCTGCTTCTATATATTTTTCCAGCTTGATTCCCATATCTTTCTTTCTGGTCGATCTGGAAAGAATCTCAAGGACAAAGTCCGGCGCTCCGTAGATTCCGAACCCCTTAATCTTCTCCTTATCGCAGACCACCAGCACATCCGGCTGAACCATCGTCTTATCGTCACAGCATAACTGCACGTCCACCGCCGCTTCAAAGACCTTGCAGGGCTTCTTTTTCTTCCGCATATAGTCATAAAGCGCCAGATGGATAATAAATGCAATATCCTGATGCACAGTTCTCGGCGACGACATGTCGTAGATCACGCCGTCGATCAGTTCTACCCTTATATCATCCGGCAGCGCATAATAATCTTCGAGCGTGTACTCCCCCTGCCTTTTCCAGTTCCCATAGGCCGGCATCGTTTCTTTCACCATGGAACTTTCCGCATCCTCCCTCATCGTATACCTGCCGGATTCCTTCCGTCTGCTATTCTCCTCATTCTGTACCATACCGCTGTTCTTCTCATCCTTCATTATCTTTCTTCCTTTCTTTTTCTCATGATTGTAAAACAGTTCTGTTTTATGACATCTATTTTAATCACAACATTCTATTTATGTGTACTATACTATATGTAACTAGAATTTGCAATATTTCTGTAATACAAAAAGGACCTCCGAAGAGATCCTTTCCCAATACTACAAATTCTTCCGCAGTTTCCCCACAAACCGTTCAAACCGCTCCAGCGCCACCTTCAGATCCTCCAGCGAATAAGCATAGGATATTCTAAGGAAACCTTCTCCGCATTCTCCGAATGCAGTTCCCGGCACAACTGCCACCTTCTCCTCCTCCAAAAATTTCTCTGCAAATTCTTCGGACGTCATGCCAAATTCTTTGATGCTGGGGAATATATAAAACGCCCCGTAAGGCTCAAAACATTCCAGTCCCATCCGCGCAAACTCGCTGACCAGATACCGTCTTCTCTGATTATATGCTTCCCGCATCTTTTCTACTTCATCCCCGCAGTTACGCAGCGCTTCCACCGCCGCATACTGGCTGTTGGTAGGCGCGCACATAATCGCATACTGATGGATCTTTAACATTTGTTCCACAATCAGCTTCGGCCCGCACACATAGCCCAGCCTCCAGCCGGTCATGGCAAATCCTTTGGAAAACCCATTGATCACCAGTGTCCGCTCCCGCATTCCCGGCAGGGACGCTATGGATGCATGCTCATCCTTATAGGTAAGCTCAGAGTAGATCTCATCGGACATCACGTACAGGTCATGCTCTATCACCGCCTCGGCAATCGGCTCTAACTCTTCCCTTGTCATGATCGCCCCCGTAGGATTGTTCGGGAAGGGCAGCACCAGTATCTTAGTCCGCGACGTAATCGCCGCCTCCAGCTCCTCTCTGGTAAGCTTAAATTCATTTTTATTCTGAAGCGGAATCACCACCGGCGTCCCTCCTGCAAGAGCGGCGCACGGCAGATAGGATACATAGGACGGCTGCGGGATAAGCACCTCGTCGCCCGGGTCCAGCATCGCCCGGAAACCGATATCGATGGCCTCGCTTCCGCCGACGGTAACCACCACTTCCTCCTTCGCATCGTACGTAACCCCGATCTTTCGTTCCAGATACCTGCAGATCTCATCCTTTAACTCCTGAAGACCTGCATTCGATGTATAAAAGGTCCTCCCTCTCTCCAGAGAATAGATCCCTTCCTCTCTTACCCTCCATGGCGTATCAAAATCCGGTTCCCCCACGCCAAGGGAAATGGCGTCCTTCATCTCGCTTACAATATCGAAAAACTTACGGATCCCAGAGGGCTGTATTTCTGTAATCTGTTTTGATAATGGATTTCTCATTTAAAGTGTCACCAGCATCCTTTCCGCTTTCTCTTTCTGTGCCAGAATCGTTCCATGATCCTTATATTTCTTCAAAATAAAATGCGTAGCGGTCCCCACTACCTCGTCGATCGGCGAGAGCTTCTCCGATACAAACCTAGATACCTCCATCAAGGATTTCCCCTCAATCGTCACCAGAAAATCATACGCACCTGAAATAAGAGAAATCGAAGAAACCTCCGGGTAGTTATAAATCCTCTCTGCAATCTTCTCAAATCCCATTCCCCTCTGGGGTGTCACCCTTACCTCGATCAGCGCATTCACCTTCTCAACCCCGGCCTTGTCCCAGTCGATCATCGTATGATATCCGCAGATAATCTTCTCCTTTTCCATATACGCAATCTCACGTTTCACCGTAGCCTCGTCTGTTCCCAAAAGAACCGCCAGCTCCGCAGCGTCAACTTTACAGTTTCTTTCCATATAATTTAATATCTGCTGTCTCGTAACTTCCATAACTCTTTCTCTCCTTTATTCACTTATATAACATCCACAGACCGATCAAAAACCTTCATCAGCTCATCCGGCGCCGGGCGGTCGATATACCGCATCTCTTCTCCGTTGCGGATTACCTTATCATTGCCGCCGTTAAGCTGTCCGATCACCGCCGCCGCGATTCCTTTCTGGCGAAGTGCCTCTGCGGCCGCCCCGCCGTGCTCCGCCAGCATCAGAAAACTCCCTCCGGAGGTAAGCTGGTACGGATTCAAGCGGAAATATTCGCACACCTCTACGGTTTCCTGCCTGACGGCAAACTTCTTCATGTCCAGCTCCATTCCAAGCCCTGTCTCCTGAGACAGCCTCCAAAGAGCCGCAAAAATCCCGCCTTCTGTAATCTGCCGGATAAAAGATATCCCCGCTTCTTTTGCTGCCGCTATCTTCCGAAACCCTGTTATCTCTCTGTCGAAAGCCTTGATCTGCCGGATAAAGGATGGGGTAAATCTCTCTCTCAGTTCCCGCTCCCTTTCTCCGACAATCCGAAGCATTCCTTCGATACCAACCCATCCTGCAAGCAGAATATCCTGACCGGCTCGCGCGGTCAGGCAAGCGCTCTGCAGACGTTTTGTCCTCTCGCTTCCTGCTACTGTAACCCTTACTGCCGGCACCTTTACCGCTGTCTGGATTCCCCCCTGTATCTTCAGCTCTTCTATAAGAAAGCCTTCCTCGGAAAGCCTTTTTACCGCCCCCTTCAAATGATTTCTAATAGAATTAATTCTGGATTTATCCATATCTGCCGGAATGGTAATCTGCGCCTCTGCCGACGCTGCATAGATTCCCCATGATGCCAGCTCATTCGCCTGTATCATAAGTGCATAAGCGCCAATATCTCTCATACTTCCATAATAGGTCCCCGTACAGAAAAATGCCGATCTCTCTCTATGATCAGAGGCTTTGTTTCCGTCTTTGTCTAGTTCCCGCTGAATCATTGTGTCGTCTCCGTTTCTCCATCTGTCTCCGCGTCGAGTTCTCCTTCCTGGCTGTCGCTGCTCTCACCGTCATCGCTTCCATATCCGGCCTCAATCGCGCTGTTAATCGCATCCAAATCCTGACTTGCAATCGCAGTTTCCAGTGCGCTTACTGCCTCCGCACTTCCCCCGGCAGTTCCCACCTCCACTATTTGGTCTGATTTCGCATATGTACTGGTATTAAAAATATCCCGGCTGACCTCCGCGCCATTTTCATAAATCACCTTCCACAATCTTGCTTCTCTTCCCGTATGAGGACTTCCGGTGTATTCTATGTCGCCAAAGCTACGATTAGGAGCCGCCTTATATGTTACTGAATAATTTTCCGTACTTAACGTCTCGCTCTCAAATTCTATACTACGGTTTTCCGGCCTGGTCTCCTTACCGTAAATCACCACCCGGAGCTGATTTGCTGAATCAATCTCCCCAAAAATATATATGGGTGTCGGATAGGGATTCTTAAACCGAAAATCCATAACTCCGCCTGCAATCGCCGCATCTCTTGACGGTTCCACATAATCTACCGCCATGGAATGAGGATACCTTTCCACAATCTCCAGCTCGGCATAAATCGCCGCATTGTAAAGAGTTGTAGAAACCTGACAGATTCCTCCGCCATAAGACGGAACCACCTGTCCGTTCTCATAAGCCGTCCCCTCTACATAACCATGCTCTTCATCGTAAGGCGCTGTAGTATCATAGACCGATAATTCCTCCCCCGGCTTCATAATAATACCATTCAGCTTACCAACGCCAGTCTTTAAATTCGTCCAGCGCTGTCCGCCTCCGGCATCAGTCGAATAAGAGCCCAGTTCATCGGTAATCTGTTCCAAATCTGCCCTTATGATTTCCGGTTTCTCCCTGATAACAGCAAGCTCCATACTGAAGGCCTCATGTTTCCATTCCCCGTTCAAATAACCAGTAATATTCTCAAGCATGCCCTTTGTATCAATAGTCTCCCCTTCTTTTTCATCCACGATATTAAGCATGCCGTCTTCCGTTCTGGTAATATATGCATCCTCCGGCCCTTGGAGAAGAGCGCCCGCCTTCTCTTCAAGCAGCACGGCAACCTTCTTTTCCTCTATTGTATAGTTCTCTTTCAGTATATGAGCCTCATCCTCTAATTTTTTCATCTGCCGGTAACGTTTCCACATGCTGCCTTTTTTACCATAATCAACAGCCTTCTTCACCAGCTTATCAATGTCCGGACTATGATAGCCAAATTCCCCAAGAGACGTTTCTATATTATGCTCCCGGAGCTTTAATGTCACCATAATACCCGCGTCCGCTTCAGCCTGTTCCCTAAGCGCCGACGCCGCTTCAGCCTGCGTCATTCCGGATACATCCATTGTTCCAATAAAAATATTATTACAGATAGCATCCTTATCGGTCTTTCCCACATAACTGCGAAGCGCCAGATACACCCCGCCAAACACGATAACAAGGCCTGCCACCGTCAGCAGAGCAGCCATTTTCAGCTTCTTTTTACGATAGTTATCAGCCTGTCTGCGGCGGCCCCTGCTTCTTTTTCTCGCTGCCATTCCTTCACTCCTTATTTTATATCGTCATCGCAGGCAGTATTGCTGTTGCAATCATCGCTACTACAATAACAATAATCACAATTGCCATGATTCTTTTCGTTCTTTTATTATGAAAATCCATATCATTCCCTCACTTTTCCTAATATCGTACCTTTTTTATCATACCTGATTGAGCATTCGTAGTTCAATAAGTAGTTACTATTCACGGCCCGGGAGTCCGTTCATAGCAACAATTCGGGGCGATATTCAAAATTTTGCCACGCAAAAATCGCCCCTCACACTTGAATCACGTTCTCACGGAATGCGCAGTTCAGCGCATTCCTGAGTCATGAACAGTAACATCAGTATACCTTTTTTACCGCACGTTTGCAACAATAACCGTACGAGCCTGCTGATTCAAAGGATTCCTTCTGCTATAGTCAAAAAGCACCGTTTCCCCCAGCTTCTGAAAATATTCCAGATGCGTCATCTTCCTCATCTGGTTTTTGTCATATTGTTCATATCCCTGTAGATAGATATGATCCCGGCACTCTTTTTCATAAAATGCCCGCAGAGTCTCTTTGTCTATCCGATACTCTCCCGCAAATTCAGGACGGCTCTTCGCATTTTCCCGAAGATAGTAATCATAAATCAACAACTCTCTAATCAACTCTGCCTTTTCCCGGGAAGTTTCCTTTGCAAATCCCAGCAAAATCTCATATCTTGCCGCCCTTGCATGGTTCACCAGGTTCAATCCTGAACCCTCATAATATTCTGCCAGCCTCATATACAAAGTAAATGCATCTGTAAATCCCTCTTTTAGCACCGGCATCGTTTTTGTAAACTGGCCGCTGTTATAATAAACCTCCACCATTTCCTCTATACCCTTCAGCTTCAGCACGTCGCCATAAGAAAGCCATTTGGTATACAACACCTCATAAGGAGGTCTGCTCTGATACGCCAATCCATAGCTCTTCTGATTCTCCTCCATAAAAGAACCCTTCAGCACTTTTAAAAAACCAAGCTGTAGCTGCTGAGGCCTTAAATCATACACCTCATTAAAGCTTCTGCGAAAGCTGTCTAAATTCTCAAAGGGCAGCCCCGCGATTAAATCCAAATGCTGATGCACATTCCCTTTTTTCTGGATTCTCCGCACATTTTCCGCTGTCTTCTCAAAACACATTGTTCTGCGGATTTCATGTAACGTCTCTGGATTCACGGTCTGCACACCGATTTCTAGTTGAATCAAGCCCGGACGCATACGGCCAATCAATTCCAGCTCTTCCTCATTCAACAAATCCGCGGCAATTTCAAAATGAAAATTCGTAATTCCTCTGTCCTTCTTCATTATATACCGCCAGATAGCCATTGCATGCTTATGGTTACAGTTAAAGGTTCTGTCAACAAACTTCACCTGTGGCACTTCATGTTCGATAAAAAAAGACAGTTCCCGCTTTACAAGCTCCAGATTCCGAAACCGCAGCTTCTTCTCCAGTGAAGACAAGCAATAGCTGCAGCAAAACGGGCATCCCCTGCTGCTTTCATAATATACAATTCTATGTTCAAAATCTGTCATATCCTGATAGATAAACGGAACTTTATTTAAATCCACCGCCTCGCGCCAAGGATTTTCAACAATCCCGCCGTTCGCATCCCGGTAGGTAATTCCAAGAATCCCTCTCAGATGCTCTCCTGCCGCCAAATGAGCGAAGGTCTCTTCCCCCTCTCCTTTCATAACCCCGGTAACCTCCCACAGGCGCTCCAATACCGCCTTGGCGTCATAGGATACCTCCGGTCCCCCAAGCCAA
This sequence comes from uncultured Dorea sp., assembly GCA_910589275.1. GTDB lineage: Bacteria > Bacillota > Clostridia > Lachnospirales > Lachnospiraceae > Claveliimonas. Next base: position 127,676 of record CAJUTH010000001.1, on the reverse strand, counting down.
ATTGCGGTCCGCGGCAATACCTTATGAATATCCCTTACAATCTTCTCTATGCACGAAATGTTCCAGATATAACAGGAAAAACACAGCATATCCGGAGCCTTCTGGTAAATATCCCGAAGAATCGCGCCTATCTGCTGATTAATCGTATACTCCGCAGTCAAAATCTCCCGTTTTTTCTCCCGCGCATCAAGAAAAGACTGCGCATAAGCCCTCAGACTATACACAGCCGGATTGGAATGTATATACTTTGCATTAACGGCAACAAGTAAAATCTTCATAATAGCTACATTCTACAACAGTTCCTCAAGGTAAACAAGGCACATCTTTAATTTTATAAAAACATGTGCTTTGCTTTCATGATCTGTGTGATAAAATAATGATATATTGCTTATGGAATACACAGACAAGAAAGGAGATGAGCTTGGAAATTATGTGTCTCCATAGAATTTTTATGAAAGGAGTTGAACGCCCATTTTTAAACGCAATAGCATAGCAGTTGTATAAAAGAGAAAGGAAGAGCGGATTGCAGAAGACTGTTTTTTGTCATGGACTCTTTTTGATAAATATACATAAGAGAATAACATCGGTTATGAACGACAGATTAACCGAAGCAGAACCTGCAATCTCTATATAGGTGAATTCATGGATTATATACGTGCGGCAGATATTTTACCGCAGGAATTAATCGAACAATTACAGCAGTATGTAGACGGCGCTATGCTCTATATCCCAAAAAAGGCGGAAGAAAAGAAGCCATGGGGAGAGCAGACCGCAACCAAGGCATCTCTTGCTAGAAGAAACGCCCGGATTTACAAAGAATTTACAGAAGGAAAATCCGTACAAATTCTCGCAGACGAATATTTTCTTGCAAAGAAAAGTATTCAGCGAATTATCCGGCAGGAAAAATCAAAACAACAAAAACAAGCTGAAGCGTTATGCGAAAGGAGGACAATATAGTGATAAATGGCATTCGCAGAGGCCCCGCATTAAACGGCGTCCCTAGATATAACCGAAACGCGGCATCCACGCAGACAAATATGCCAAGCAGATCATTTAACGGATTAGACGTCCTAGGACCGTCTGTACCGGATAATGTAAGAAACGCCTGGATAAAGGCAGAAGCAGAAAGCGGCACAAACGGCTACGGAATGGATTCGGAAGGTAAGTTTACCCAGATTACTGCTCTGTTTGCCATGTCTATCGAAAATATGGTGAACGGCAAAGGACAGGATATATTAGGCAGCACTGTGGATTCAGCAAAAACCGCAGTCCAAAAGGCTCTTGACCGAGTGGGAATCCCTAGGAACGACAAAGAAAAGAAAGAAAAACTTTTCTATGAAGCTTTTTTGCGCCTTTTATAATATCCTTGACTTTTCCATAGAAACAGGCTACAATATGTTTCGTGCAGCCGGGGTGGTAGCGGTACCTTGAACCTGCAATCCGCTATAGCAGGGGTGATATTGCGCAGAGGGCGTTTGCTGGTGAAGCTGCCCTTGATAAGTGGCGTTGATGCCTGGGTCTCACGCGACGGAAATCCGTGAACCGTGTCAGGTCGGGAACGAAGCAGCACTAAGCAGAACCTTCCGGGTGCCGTGAGGGTGCCTGGGCTGAGTTAACTGTCAAGGTAACGTTCATTGGTTTAGTTCGAAGCGCAATGCACAAAATAAAAATTTATCCGCACAGGTGGAAATTTATGAGCCTTGCCCATATCTGACTCCAGTTATGGTACAAGGCTCTTTTTTTCTTCTTTCTTCCGTTCCCTGAGTTCCCTAAAAAATTGTCTCATAAGTTCGCTGCATTCCTCCTCAAGCACTCCGGTCTCAAGTTCCGCCTGATGATTAAATGCCGCCACATTCAACAGATTCAGAATAGATCCCGCGCATCCGGCTTTCGGGTTCATGCAGCCTACAACCACCCGGTCTATGCGGGACTGCACAATCGCACCGGCGCACATCTGGCAAGGCTCCAGCGTCACATACATCGTACACCCCTCAAGCCGCCAGTCCCCTATCTTCCTACTGGCCTTCCGAATCGCCGTAAGTTCTGCATGGGCCAGAGGGTTCTTATCCGTATTCCTGCGGTTATACCCTCGGCTGATAATCTTTCCTCCCTGTACAATCACACAGCCGATTGGCGTTTCCTCTAACGCATACGCTTTCTTTGCCTGCCTGAGGGCCTCTCTCATAAATTTTACATCTTCATTCACCATGCAGATGCCTTCCTCCTTTTTCACTACAGAGAAAAATTATTCATTCTTCTAACTCTACGGCACCAATACCCAAATTCTTCTCCCTCTTCCTTTTCATCCGCGCTAAGTTCTGTATCCAGCTCGCCTGAAGTAATGAATCTGGGAAATCCAAAAGCCTCTGCCGCTTTCGCTTCCCTGCTGTGATAAATCCCCGGTATCCCAAGCCACAATTCATCGCCTTCCTGTATCAGCATCAAATGATGGTAATTATAGCATCCATGAAGCAAAAAACTATTGTTGGCCAAACGCCATTCGCATCGGGGAAGCATGGCAATCTCCTGCCGGCATATTTTTTTACACTGTCTTTCGGAAGGCGTGATATATTCATCCACCTCCTCTTCAAGTAAAGCCGCAGGCTCCGGTTCCACGGCTCTGCCCTCTGGCAGTTTCCGTTCAGAGTACGTTTCATCCTCCTGCTCCTGCCGCTCTGTGGCCGTCTCGCCGCTCTCTTCCACCGAATCATGGACAGCCTTTTGCCGGAGAGCTTCTGTCATCGTTAGCGGAATACTTTCCGGTTCCTCCCACTCGCGCATAAGCTCTACATCCACCGGAAGGTCGCTCCATACAGCCGCAAATTTGCGCTTCCCTTTTGATTCCATAATAATTCCCTGTATCTTGGGATAATTTTCCGGCGCTCCGGCATCCTCCATATCAAAGGTCAGCCTATAGTTTACCGCAGGGTTGATGTTTGTAATCATTCCCTGAAAAATGCCAACCGGCGTCTCTGCATCCATATAAAAAATGTACAGCCGAAGTTCCGTCTCCCTTCCTAGCTGAAGACCTTTTCCATGTATATGCACCGTCGTCTGCTCTTCTTCCCGTTCTACCTTCACAAACCCCACATTCCTGCTGGGCCTCCCTTGCTGATATTCATATAAATACCTGATAAACTGTTCCACACCGCCACTTCCAATTCTGATGTATTCAAAACAGTTTATTCACTGCGAAGTTCAAACATTCCTAATCCGCTAAGATAACCTTATTGAACTTCTAACGTTCAATAAGATATACTTGATGTCAATTCCTGAAACAGCCTTCTCGCATAACTGTCCGTCATGCCGCAGATATAATCCGTCGCAAGAAGCAGACGCAGATATAACCTCTCCACATCATCCCTGCCTCTCGCATGATAATGGTAAGCATTTTTATAATTGCTGGAAATAAAAGATACCAGACGCCTGTCAATCGTGCCCAGTTCCTGACTCCGGTCATCGTAACCAATCACAGCTCCGATAAACCGATCCATCAGATAATTTATCATAACGCTTTCAGAGACCTCCATTCGATAAATAGTCTCTGACGTAAATACTTCCCTGTATGCTAAGTCTCCCAGAAGCTCCATCAGTTTCTCCGCAAATGTACCATGAAACAAATCGTACCGGTAAGTTCCCTCCATAATTTCCTGATAATGAGAAGTAAATCCAAAAGTTGCACAGTTAATCAAAAATCCCTGTACCCGGACAATCCAATTTTTAATTGCATACTCCTCCGGATTCTCTGCGTGGATATTCCTTCCTCTGTCATACATTTCCTGAAGTCTTACAGATGGGCTGAACGGATTTCTAATCTGCGCATAGGTCGCTTCCAGTTCCTGAAGCTCTTCCATTAATTTCTGATAAGACAAAAAGCCTTTCACAAACGCGTCTTCAATATCCGCCGTCTTATAAGCGATATCATCCGCCGCCTCCAGAACAAACGCAAGCGGGTGACGGCATCCTTCCGCGCCGACAGCAGCCGCAACCTCACAAAATATTTTTTCATCTGCATAATAATATCCCAGCTTCTTATCCTTTATATTACCGCTTTTAGGATTTATTTCCAGAGACGATACCGGATATTTGACAATCGTGCTAAGAAGCGCATAAGTCAAATCCATGCCTCTTTCGTCCACCAAATAATGAAGCTTCGTTACCAGACGAAATGCCTGCGCGTTCCCTTCAAAATGATACAGATCCTCCCTCATCTGCGGCGTAAGCGCTTCGTCTATTGGCTGTCCGTGAAATATAAGCCCATGCAGGTTCTCCCTAAACCATTCCCGAATAGCTTCTTCACCAAAATGTCCGAAGGGCGGATTCCCAATATCATGAATCAGACCCGCGCATTGAAGGATATTGCAGATATCTTCCTTCATCTGCACCGTAAATCCCGCATCCTTCCTGTACGATAATATATTTTCACCTATATTCTGTCCCAGAGACTTGGCAAAAGAAGAAACCTCCAGCGAATGTGTCAGTCTTGTACGAATAAAATCACTTTTATCTAACGGAAAGACCTGCGTCTTATCCTGCAGACGCCGGAAAGAAGCGCTCCCGATAATCCTATGATAATCCTTCTCAAATTCGCTCCGCAGATCCGCTGCCTTCCCAGTCTTCCTGCCTGCCGCCCCGGCCCGGTACCTTCTGGCCGATAGTAATTGTTCCCAGTTCAATTCCTTCACGCCTTCCTAATCCAGATAAATCGGCGGATCATAATCCTTTCCAAGCAAGGCTTTCTTACGTTCCTGATATCCGAGAAACGCCCATTCTGTCATATCCGTCCACCCATGATCCCTGCGGTCATACAACTGCACGTAACCAATCCGTTTGGGATGCATCCGTACGCTGTTAGTCTCATATTCATGCCCTGTAAAAGGATTCAGTTCTCCTATCGTCAGATCTTCCGCGTCCTCTTCCTCTTCCATCAATTCCTCAATCAATTCTTCCGGCGCTTTCTGTTCTTCCAACTCCTCCTGAAGCTCTATTTCTTCTGCCTCCTGCTCCGGTTCGCCATACTCAATATAGTCGTCCTCCAACTCTTCCATCGTAGGTTCCCTGAGTATTACTTGTTCTACAATCTTCGCTTCTTCCTGAAGTTCTTCCTGTCTTTCTTTCTTCGTCTTCCGCTGGAACATCGCTCTCCAGCCGGTAACTCTCTTCTCCTCATGAGCCGCTTCTTCCTGCGCTCTGGCTCTGGCCTCTCTGGCTGCTTTTTCTTCCTTTACCTGCTGTTCCAAGAGCTTGCGCTCCCTTTCCAATTCTTCCATTTCACGGAGCAGCTCCTCTACATCCACCTTCGGCGCTTCCTCTCCCGCATCTTCTATGGACTCCGTCACTTCCTCTTCCGTCTGTCCGCTCTCCGCTTTCTCTTCCCCGTCAGTTTCTTCCGGATCTATTCCTTCCGCCCAGACTTCTTCCTGCTCCGTCCCGGTCAAATCTTCTTTCTCTTCCTGTGAATCCTTTTCTGCAGATTCCCCGGAAGTATGTATACTTTCAGTTCCCAAAGTATCCGCTTCTAAAGCCTCCGCCTCCAAAACAGGGTCGTTCTCTGAAACCTTCGGAAGTCTTTCTGTTTCCTGCCGTACCAGCTCCTCATGAATGTCCAGATAATCCCCCAGGGTCATTTCCTTCTCAACGGGTTCTCTGCGCATTTCCGACGGAACCTTCTCTATTGCCTCGGCCAAGCGCTCCGCTTCTCTCGCTTTCTTTTCTTTCCGCGCCTTTGCCTTAGCAATCCGTATACTTTCCTTTGTCGCTGGCTGCGGCTTCGCCTGCGGTTTAGACTGTTCATTAGACTTGTCCCCCCGCTCCGCCTCCGCCGGATCTTCTCCTTCTAAAAGGATACTCAAACGGAACGGACACTCCAAAATCTCCGCAATCATACGCATATCCTGCTCCTGAAAATTATCACGCCCCAGTCTCTGGGTAAGATTCTGGCGGGACATCTTCTTTCCGGTTCTCTTTTCAATTATCTCTGCGAGCTCTTTGATGGTCATGCCTTTCCGGCTTAAGACGATCTTGACTTGTTCTCCGAATGTTAGATCTGGCATACTAGACTCCTCCTTATTAATTACCTGACGCCGCCCTTTTGCAACGTCATATAGACAGAAGCTCCCTTCTGCCTAAAATTCATACTTATTGAACTGCTAATGTTCAATACGATATGCTTATTGAACTACTAATGTTCAATAAGATATACTCTCCCCATACAGCTTGTCCCTAACAGCTTTCTTCGTAAAGAAAAAAGTTGCTAGATAAACCTATATTTTTCCCACTCCCTTATTCTAACAAATGAATGCCTGTTCGTCAAGAAAACAGCAGACAAAATGCCTGAAAATTGCTCTCCACAATTTTCAGGCACTTTAAACTTTCAAATCCTTACGAAGCACTCTTCATGCTCTTAATCACCTTCAGCCTCGTAAATTCTTCCCGTTCCTTCTCTTCCAGCGCATTATTGATATTACGCACCAGCTCCGTATACATAGGAATGGTAATATTTTTCAATGCATTTGCCCGTTTCTGGGTCTTCTTGATATTGCCGGCCAGCCGGTATGCGGAATTCTCCACCTCCGAAAGTTTAATCGTAAGATCCTTCACTTCACGGAATGCCTCCCTGGCCATATCAATAGATTCTCTCGTACTGCTGAAAGAATAAGTCAGATTATTCTGCTTCTCGTCGTACCTTACCAGCGGAATCTCCGTTCCCATAATACTTCTGGTCTGAATACGAATCGAATCTTCAATCGGAACCGTATATGCCAGCTCCTGCACTTTACTGATGCCATGCTCAATATTTGCCCGCTGCAGACATGCGTATGCTTTGGTAAATGTAGAATCAATCTGCTCCTGTATATCCTTCGCCTCGTCAATCAGGGTCATCAGTTCTTTCAGAAGAACATTTCGCTTCTTATCCATCAGATCGAAGCCTTGACGGGCAAGCGCCAGCGAATTTTTCGCCAGCATCAAATTACCTTTCGTCGGAAATTCCCGTGGATCCATCTGAAGGCTCCTTTCTGTATTTCTCTAAAATCTTCGTATCAATACGGTCTAATTCTTCTCTCGGCAGAATCTGAAGAAGTTCCCATCCCAGATCCAAAGTATCCTGTATCGTCCGATTCTCTGCCATTCCCTGTCCCACGTAACGCTTCTCAAATTCCCGTCCAAACTCCAGATACTTCTTATCCAGATCAGACAGCTCATCCTCGCCGATAACCGAAGCCAGATTCCTTGCCTCGCCTACCTTTGCATAAGAAGAAAATAACTGGTTCGCCAGATCCTGATGATCATCTCTCGTATATCCTTCTCCAATGCCGTCCTTCATCAGACGGGACAGTGACGGCAACACGCTGATCGGCGGATAAATTCCCTGACCATAAAGATTCCGGTCCAGCACCACCTGTCCTTCCGTAATATAACCGGTAAGGTCGGGAATCGGATGAGTAATATCGTCATTGGGCATGGTCAGAATCGGAAGCTGAGTCACAGACCCCTTCGCTCCCTGCACGATTCCCGCGCGCTCATAAATCGTCGCAAGCTCACTGTACAGGTATCCCGGATACCCCTTTCTAGAAGGAATCTCCCCGCGGGATGAGGATACCTCACGCATGGCCTCCGCGAAGGAGGTCATATCCGTCAGGATAACCAGAATATGCTTATCACACTCAAAGGCCAGATATTCCGCCACCGTAAGGGCCACCTTCGGCGTGATCAGACGCTCTACCACCGGGTCGTTCGCCAGATTCAGGAACATGCATACATGGTCGGACACGCCGCTCTCCTCAAAGGTCTTGCGGAAGAAATCCGCCACGTCATGCTTCACGCCCATAGCCGCAAATACAATTGCAAATTCCTCCTCGGAATCATCCCCCAGAGATGCCTGCTTTACGATCTGCGCCGCAAGCTGATCGTGGGGAAGTCCGTTTCCTGAGAAAATAGGAAGCTTCTGCCCGCGGATCAACGTCGTCAGCCCGTCGATTGCCGAGATTCCGGTACGAATATAGTTCCTTGGATATTCCCTGCGGATCGGATTCAGCGGCAGGCCGTTGATATCCCTCTTATCCGTAGAAAATAAGGATCCCAGCCCGTCGATCGGCTCGCCCACGCCGTTAAAGGTTCTTCCCAGCATATCGGGAGATACCGCCACCTCCATGGGATGTCCGGACAGCTTCGTATGGGTATTAGTCAGAGACATATTCTCTGTTCCTTCAAATACCTGTATGACCGCCTTGTCATCGTTTAATTCCACAATACGGCCCATCTTTCTCTGGTTTCCATCAATTACAAATTCAACAATCTCGTCAAAAAACGCATCCTGAAGTCCTTCAAGGACAACGAGAGGACCGTTAATATTGCTCAAGCCAAGATATTCTATTGCCATAGCCTCTCCCCCCTTCTATGCGTTCTTTTCTAATACGCGCTCATAAAAATCATCAATATCCTGTTTATATACATCCAAAAGCTGCAGATTATCATTGGGCACATCATATTTAATAGCAATCACCTTTTCAAAAATGCCCTCTGCCTTCAATAGCGACATGGGATGCCCCATAGCCACCAGCTTCCGGCTCTTCCGATACAGATACAAAATGACATCCATCATCCGGAACTGTTTCTCCATGGATACGCAGGTATCATCCTTATGAAATGCATTCTGCTGCAGGAAGCCCAGACGGATTACTTTAGCGATCTCAAGCACCAGCTTCTGATCGTCCGGAAGCACATCCGCGCCGATCAATTTCACAATTTCCATCAGATTATTTTCCTGACTCAGAAGTCCCATCATACGGTTCCTGTAATCTACAAACTTCGGCGACACATGATCCGCATACCAACTGCTCAGTTCCATCGTATATTCACTGTAACTGGTCAGCCAGTGAATCGCCGGAAAGTGTCTTGCATAAGCAAGGGATTTATCCAGTCCCCAGAAACACCGCACAAAGCGCTTGGTATTCTGTGTTACCGGCTCAGAGAAATCTCCTCCCTGAGGAGATACCGCACCGATAATGGATACGGAACCGGAAGCTCCGTTTAAGGTCTGCATCATCCCCGCCCGCTCATAAAATGCCGACAGTCTGGAAGCCAGATATGCCGGGAAGCCTTCCTCCGCCGGCATCTCCTCCAAACGCCCGGAAAGCTCCCTAAGAGCCTCCGCCCAGCGGGACGTAGAGTCCGCCATAATCGCCACATCATATCCCATATCACGGTAATACTCTGCCAATGTCAGTCCCGTATAGATCGATGCCTCACGGGCAGCAACCGGCATATTAGAGGTATTAGCAATCAGCGTCGTACGGTCCATCAAAGGATTCCCCGATTTCGGGTCAATCAGCTCGCCAAACTCTTCCAATACCTGTGTCATCTCATTACCGCGCTCGCCGCAGCCAATGTATATAATAATATCCGCATCCGACCACTTTGCGATCTGATGCTGGGTCATCGTCTTTCCTGTTCCAAAGCCTCCCGGAATCGCAGCAGTTCCCCCTTTGGCAATCGGAAACATCGTATCTAGAATACGCTGTCCGGTTACCAGCGGAATACTTGCAGGATACCTCTGGCTCACCGGCCTTGCCACACGGATCGGCCATTTCTGAGTCATAGTTAGCTCTCGTATATTTCCGTCAGAGAGCCTTATCTTAACCAGAACATCCTGAATCGTGTATTCTCCGTCAGAAACAACCTCCAATACTTCAGCCGTCTCCACATCCGGCGGTACCATGCATTTATGCACGATTGCCCTAGTTTCAGGAACCTCCGCGATAATGGTTCCACCATGCACCACATCGCCTACAGCTACCGTAAGATGGGCCTGCCACAGTTTTTCTGTATCCAGGGAATCCACAGCGACGCCTCTGGTAATAAAGGCTCCGCCCGTATCCGCGATCCGTTCGAGAGGACGCTCGATCCCATCAAAAATATTGTTCAAAATCCCCGGAGCCAGCGTTACGGACACTGGCGCGCCGGAAGACTCCACCTTCTCTCCCGGCCTCAGGCCTGAGGTCTCCTCATATACCTGAATCGTCGTCTGATCTTTATCCAGAGAAATAACCTCGCCAACCAGTTTCTCTTCACCTACATACACCATTTCCGACATCTTAAAGCTGCTTTTTCCCTTCAGATAGATAACGGGCCCGTTAATGCCATAAATGATGCCTGTATTTATATTATCCAATGCCCACACCTCCCCTGAACAAGAACTTCTGATATTCATTCTCAAGCGCGCCCTTGTATGCATGGTCAATCAGTACATTGCGCCCATGGACAACCGCACGGACGCCGCCTACAAAATCTTCCTTGCTGACTGTAAGCTTCATGCCTGTATGCTCCTCCAAATAATCTTTCTTATCCGCATCCGTCGGATTAATATAAATCGTAAGCTCCTCCCCATTTGCAAAGCGCAGCGCCTTCTCAATATACTTCACCAGCGCCTTTTCATACGCATCCGTCTTCATATATTCCTGAAGCATGCGCTCAACCTCTTCAAACAGCTCCTTCTTGAGCTCTTTCTGGCGCTTGCCATATTCCCGCTTCAGCTCAATCTGCGCTTTGGACGCCGCCATGTTCTGCTGCTGCCTTGCATTAATCAGCTCTCCCCGGATGCGCACTTCCGACTGACGGACCGCCTCGTCCCGATGCTGGTTGAAAATATTTGCCAGCATCTTTTCATGCTGCTTTGTAATCGCATCCGCTTTCAGTCTCGCCTCCTGCATGGCCGCTTCCTGTATATGCGCAATTCTTTCTTCTATCGTCAAGCCTCTCACCTTCTTCTTTACAGTCTAAAGTTTCAGTCCAATTGCTTCATTTACATACGATGTGATAAAGTCTTTCTTACGTCCGGTTCCGTGCCTGTCAGGAATCTCAATCAAGAGCGGCATCGTCCTTTCCAGCTTAATTTCATCCAAAAGTTCCGGAAATTCCCTTCCAAACTTCTCCGTCAGAAGTATGATGCCCACCGTCTTATCCTCCATGGCTGTCTCAATAGCCGTCCGCAGCTCATCCTTTTCATGAACCACAATGCCGTCCACGCCAGCCAGCCGCATTCCTATCAGCGTATCGACATTATCACTGATCAAATACATCTTCATCTTAAAGCCTGCCCAGAATCATGAAAGAAATAATCAGTCCGTACAAACATACACCCTCTGCCAGACCTACGAAGATCAGCGACTTACCCAAAGCGCTGGAATCCTCGCTGATTGCGCCAAGCGCCGCGCTTGCCGCGCTTGCAACGGCGATACCGCCGCCCACACATGACAAACCGGTAGAAAGTGCAGCGGCCAGATATCCGAATCCGGTGGCGCTGTTAGAAACAGCTTCCGCCGCGCCGGCAGCCTGTACCGGAACTCCGGAAAACATCATAATACCTGCAATTACAAATGAACTGAAAAAAAAGAATGCATTGACTCCAACCGCCCTCTTATAACGCTTCTTAGATTTTTCCCCCAGAAGAAATGTTCCAAACGGAATCACGATGCTAAGCATCAGAGCTGCAATAAGTAATAATTTCACTGTTACTGTCATGATAAAAGTCCTCCTTATCTCTGCTTCTTAAATTTAGCTTGTTTTGTATTAAATTCAAGTAATTACTATTTAGCCGCGGTACTGTTAAATGGTTTAAACTGACGCCCATTTCCTTTGTAAAATCTGCTGAACAATTCATAGTATTCCAAACGCAGTACCTGAATACCTACAATCAATCCTTCAAATCCTATCACAATAAAATTTCCCAAAATTACACCGAACAAATTCGCATGCCCGCTCTCCGCTCCTGAGAGCATCAGCACAACCTCCATAATTGCCGCATGGCTGACTGCAAAAGCCCCGATACGCACATAGGAAAGCGTATTAGAAAAATAACTCAGCATCGTCTCAAACAGTTCAAAAAATCCCTGTACCAGAAACATTCCTTTGCTGACTTCCATCTTCTTATGTCTCTTCTCTACCAGATTTCCTAACGGCTCCTTAAACAAGAACAGCAAAATCGGAATGCCTAAGAAAACTGCCAGCAGGAAATTACCCGGCGTCTTGTGTCCAGTCATATACAGAACAATCGTCAGCACAATAAATCCATAGAATACCAATCCTGCAAGCCCATTATGGGAAAACAAAAGGTTTTCCAAATCATGCGTCTTTGCCGCGTTAATAATCTGGAAAATCATTACCAGAATATTCAACGCCATTCCAAATGCAATCGCTATGATAAATACGGTATTAAGCTGACCGACAAAGGGCAGTCTAGTCATTGCTTCCACGGGCCTCAGCCACAACGCGGGAATCACATCTTCAAATCCAAACACGCTTCCGAACATCACCCCAAACACCATGGAAAATAGTCCTGCAATCGAAATAATTCCCGCCAGCTTGATCTTCTTTGTCAAATACAGCAGTCCGCCCACAGCAAACAAAACCGCTCCCTGTCCCAGATCTCCAAACATAGCTCCAAAAATAAAGGTATAGGTCAAGGCCACGAATATAGTCGGATCCATCTCATTAGCCGACGGAAGCCCATACATCTCAATAAACATTTCAAAGGGCTTAAAGAATCGGGGATTCTTCAGCTTTGTCGGAGGCTCGCCAAAGAATTTCTCCCGGTTTTCCTCTACCATAACCATAACGTTCGGATCATCCTTTGTCTCCTTCAAAAACTTAGCCACATCCTCTTCACCCATCCAGCCGCAGAGGATATAGCGTCCGCCTTTCTCCTCATCGCCTCCAAGCTTTGCAGCCTTCTTGCGGATGTCAAAGTAATCCGCCAGCTCCCTTAGCTGTTCTTTCGCCCCCAATAGCTGTGCGGCGTGAGAGTTCATAAGCTCCGCCATCTTTTTGTCAAGCTCTTCAATCTGCTGCCTCATGTAATCCTGTTTCTTCTTAATTTCTTGATAGGCCTGCTCTGGCGTTCCCGTAAAGTTCCCGCCAAGGGAAATCCTCTCAAACCTAAGGGAGTTAAATATCGAATCTACCTCGCCTTTATCACTGTTTGCGGTAATATAACCGCCATACACATAGTTCTCATTACGAGAACCTTCTATAAATACCGCCTTCAAATCCTGAAACAGATACTTATCCAATCTCCTGTACTGCTCCAGACCCAGACGTCCAAACCGCACCTTCAGAAAACGATAATCCGACACCTTCCCCAGATCCACGTTCATGGTACGGAATGGCTCTAATGCATTCGCGCTTTCCCTTGTCTCATCGGACTGCTTCTTTAAAAGCTCCCTCTTCTCCTGCATCTCCAGATATTCATGCTGAATCTCCCAGAGCATGGACATAACCGCATCCTTATCCATCGTCTTATCCGGCGCAGGCTTATTTCCTTCAAGGAGTCCGCAGAACTGCTCTGCTCTTGCAAGGGACCCGCGATACGGATTCACCTCCACGAAGGGAAGCAGGTTATCCGTTGTCTTAAGCTCGGCAATCGCACTCTCAAGCTGCATCTCATGCTTGGAAAGATACTGATTGCACATACGGTCAATATCCGTCTCCGGCCCGCTGATCTGCAGAAATTTCATCTTTACAATCATTGACTCACACCTCCTAAGTACTCCAGCGTTTCCTTTTGTGACAATCCGTAACGGATACACTCAAGGGCTGTAATCAATTTATCTATCTCCTCTTCCTTCAAAAACAGGTAAGTATTCACTGTTGCGATGGAATAGGGATTTTTTCTCCGGTCGGATACGTACAGCTTGTGCAGGCAGTCCTTATAAACCTGTTCAATAGAATACTGCTGCCAAGACGCGTCAAAATATTTCTTGTAATACGTATTTGAAACAAGCTGGATAAACTGCTCGATCGACGGCGCTTCAACCAGCGCTTTAAATTCGTCCTCACGCAGACGGTACTGAATCGGTATCATCATCTGATAAATGTCCGGGGGAAGCATATGGTAATACTTTTTCGCCCGGTAAATCCACTGCAGATTTAAAAGATCAATCTTCACTCCGCAGTCCCTTGTATATAATTCCCGCTCTTCCTTGCTCAATACTTTCCGCTGCCTGCGCCATGCATTCCGGAAATAATACTGATCCAATGCCATATTGTAATCATACAGGGTCGCTTCCTCCGCGTCCCTGAACCGCCACAGCGGCTCATAGTATTCCGTCCCTTTCAGGTTCTCAACCAGCTCCCCAATATTCTCCGATGTAACCAGCTTATCAATTGAAATGTCTGAATAGCGGTCAAAATATTCTTTCTTATAATCTAGATCGAACGGCGTATCATAATGGTTAAATACAATACGCAGGCAATAATTGATCAGCGCGATCTCATATTGTTTCCAGAATCCCTTAATAAACTGTTTCTGTTTCATACCTGCAAAGCGATATATTCTGGAATAATCTGCATAAAGGGACTGACCAAGGACCTTTTCTACATTTCCTCTGTGATACAGCGTCTCATCCATTCGGCTCAGCGCTTCTGCATACGCCGGCTTTCCCTTCAGGTATTCTACTACCTCCGGTACGCTTCTTAACCCTGCAATAGTTTCAAAGTCACGGTCCGTAAGAAGCTTTGCCTGCATAGCGCGAACCTTTGTCACAATACCGCTGTATGACATTACGTTTCCCATGTTACCACCTCAAATGTTCTATACAGCTATAATATTCTCCAGAATCTCCTGCGCATACGCCTCATGATTCTCTTCATATTCCTTCTCAAGATTGTCAATAATCGAATGCTGCTGCTTCTTTTCATCCTCAAGAATCCGATTCAGCTTCTGTTCAGCTTCCGCCTTAATCTTGGCAAGCCTCTCTTCTGTCTCGGCTGTCAGCTTCTCATCAAATGCATCTCTCTGTGCCTGTATACGCTGACCGATATCGTTCTTACTGGCTTCAGCACGGTCCACAATCTGCTCTGCAGTCAGTTCCACATCTTCCAGCCTCTTAATTATCGCATCCATGTGCTGCATATGCTGCCTCCATTCCTTCCTATTAAATGTATAATTATAAAACCAAATTTAGTATACTACTTTTTTCTATAATTGCAATCACTATTTTTGACAATTTTTTATCAGAATCACTCTATATTTTTTATAGCTTTTACAGCTTTTTTGATAGCCTTTGCCATCACTTCCGCCGCCAGCGTTCCCGCAACGTTGATATCCGCGGCAGTTTCTCCTATGGACGCCGCATAAATCGTATCTCCGTCCGCCATGGTTCCCACTGGATTGATACATCTTGCATAACCATTTCTCGCCATAGATGCGATTTTACTCATTTCTGCTTTTGAAAACTTACCATTCGTAATCACAGCTCCAATGGTGGTATTTCCGGCAAACAAATCTGTCTGCCTGCTGATTTTATATAGCTCCTGTCTGGTATCCGCAAAACCGCTGCCATCTTCTGTTCGCAGTCCCGCAAGCTTCTCTCCGTTATCCGGGTCAAAAATATCACCCAGTGCATTCACCGCTACAACTGCCGCCATCCGAAGATTACCCGCCTGTACTGCATGGATTCCCAGCCCGGATTTCGATGCCCGCCCCATTCCATATAGTTTCCCTACCGTAGCGCCGCACCCAGCTCCGACGCTGCCGCACTCTGGGCAATTCTTTTCTGCATCCTCACAGGCCGCATATCCCATATCCGCGTCCGGCCGTATGTCAGCACGTCCGACTCCCAGATCATAGATACAGGACTGACACACCAGCGGTACTTTTGCAAAGCCGGTATCATAGCCAATCCCCCGCTCTTCAAGATAACGCATTACGCCGTCTGCCGCTGCAAGCCCATAAGCCGAACCTCCGGACAATACGATGGCATTGATCGGGTTATCCGCCGTCAGCGGCTCAAGAAGCCTTGTCTCTCTAGATGCAGGACCTCCTCCGCTTACATCCACTCCACCCCTTGCTCCATCTTCAAATAAAAGCACCGTAACCCCCGTCTTAGCCTCATCATTCTGCGCATTTCCAATGCGCAGGCCCGCTATCTCTGACATATTAATTTCAGTTACAATCTCGTTTCTTTCCATAATCCACCTCTTTAAAAAACACAAACCAAATTATTTTATGCGCCTGATTTCTGTCTAAACACACGCCGCAGACGGCAGCCAGAAACCAAACGCATAATTTTGAACCTCTAAACAGATTTAAGTGCTGCTGCAAGCGCCCGGGCAACCGCCGCAGACACTACTGTGCATACCGCCGCCTCAATGGCCCCCTGCGCACCCACAAACGCAGCTACAAAGGTCAATGGGTTCGATACTCCCAGCGTCTCCACAAATCCCTGTATATACTCTGTATTGTAGAAAAACAACACAAGGGAAGACATATACAAAACTGTATTCAATACCGGACAGGTCAACCCTCCGATAAAATAAGCAAGATTTTTCTTCTTACTTCTTACACCCTTAAAGACCAGCCCGCACAGGAAACCCTCCAAAACCCTTGGCACGATACAGGTAACCGCCGTTCCGAAAGGATTAATGCTAAGAAGCATTGCTCCCATAGGACTCATCCCGAAGCACTGCATCAAACTGGTAATACCAAAGGCAAGACCGCAGGCCGCCCCGCCTGCCGGTCCAAGGATCATCGCCCCTACTGCCACGGGCACCGTAAGGAACGTAATGGAAATACCCGGCGTCCTCAGATACCCCAGCGGCGTAAACGCCATGATAAAGATGATCGCGGTCATCAGGGCAAGCTCCACCATATAGCGGGTGCCTCCCTTTGTGTTTGTTTTCTCTGCTGCCATTGTTGTCATATTTTTCTCCTTTTCTGCTGATAAAACGGCGCACCGGCAGATGCAACAGCCGGATGTGTCCCCTGTCTTTCAGCCCTTTTTTATGGGGAAATATAAGCGCAGATCCCTTGGAAAAATACAAACAGACCGGAGGTATCAGGCTCTCCTCTGGTTGCCGCCGCACGGTCAGCACCTTCCTTTATACCTTCTCCGGGTAAAATAATTAAATTAGAATCAGATGCATTTTCACAAAGAATAACGCTCGATGCTATTATAGCACCGAGCGCATAAATTCTCAATATTTTCAGGAAATTCTCTGGATTACTCGTAACAGTCAGCTTTCAGCAGAACTGATACAATTACTCCTCAATATATCCATACTGGAAGAACCAGTATCCGTATGGGCTGTGCCATGTTCCCTTCAGGGATGGCGACTGCAGCCAATAGTCATTATAGCAGGCAACAGGAACAACTGCGTAATCCTCCATCATGATCTTTTCAGCCTCATGAAGCGCCGCATAATGCTCGTCTATGTCCGCACATCTAGATGCGTCTATCGCCGCATCAAATTCCTTGTTATTATACTTACCATCATTGTTTCCGTTTGTAGAATACAGAAGCTCAATCATGTTAGAAGCATCATTGTAATCCATGATCCATCCATTACGAGCCATCTCATAATCACCGGCACGACGCTGCGGAGTGAAGGATGCCCACTCAACCTTGTCGATATTCATGGTAATTCCAATATCCTTGTAGCAGCTCTGAAGATATTCCGCTACCGCTACGTGATATCCTTGATCATTCGTAGAGTATGTGATCGTCGGGAAACCTTCTCCATTCGGATAGCCTGCGTCTGCAAGAGCCTTCTTAGCTTCCTCCAGATTTGCCTCATAATCTTCGCTGATATATGGCTTTCCGCCGTTCTCCTTAACAGACACATCATAGAACATATTTTCCGGATCTGCATCTACAACGCCATCACCTACAAAGTTGTATGCCGGGCTGTAAGTTCCCTGCATAATCACGTTTGCAATGTACTCACGGTCAATAGCAAGATTCAGCGCCTTACGTACATTTATGTCATTGAATGGCTCCTTCTGTGTCTGCATACTCAGATAATATGTGCCAAGCGTCGGATCAACATAATAGTCGCCGCCGTCCTCTGCTGATGTAAAGCTCGGGATCTCCTCTGTCGGAACAGTCTTGATCATCTGGGCCTCACCGCTGGTATAAGCTGCGTAACATGCACTGGCATCCTCAAGCAGAAGGAATGTCAGAGAATCTGTTACAATACGGGAAGAGTCCCATCCACCCTTATAATTCGGATTTTTCTCACATACGATACGCTCGCTTGGAATCCACTCTTTGATCATATATGGCCCGTTGCATACATAAGTCTCAGGCGCAATAGACCAAGAATCGCCGTTCTCTTCAACAGTTGCCTGCTGAACAGGACTCATGGTAGCAAATGCAGCCAGCTTGTCAAAGTAAGAACATGGGTAACCCAATGTAATAGTAAGAGTCTTTCCATCCTCGCTTGCAACAACATTCAGCTTCTCAATATCCGGCTCTGTCGTCATATTGCCGTCGTCATCCGGATTACCAATCGCATCCTGATAACCGTCGATCATACCCACAACTGTCTCTCCATATGGCGCTGCAAGGTTCGTGTCGCAAAGACGCTTAAAGGTATACTCGAAATCCTTTGCCGTAAGGTCGGATCCATCGCTCCACTTCAAGCCCTCGCGCATGGTAAATGTCCATACAAGGCCGTCGTCGCTTACCTCATAAGACTCAGCCTGTCCCGGCTGTACCTCATTGTTCTCGTCGATGATGAGAAGAGGCTCGAACAAGGTAACCAGCATGTTCGCACCGTCCATGGCGCTGTTCAACGCCGGATCCAGCGTCTCAGGGTTTGGTCCGATCTGTACGGTCATCCCTTCGCCACCGCCGGAAGCGCCGTCGGAAGATCCAGCATCATCAGAGCCGGAGCCTTTGCCGCCGCAGGCAGCGAGAGAAAGCGTCATACAAACCGTCAGCAGCATTGCCGCTATTCTTTTTGCTTTCATAAATACTTTCCTCCATTTTTCATTTTCTTGTACTTAACGGACTGCTAATGTCCGTTATAGTGAAACTGTTTTATATCCAAAATATGCCTTTGCATATGGGATACCACTCTTAATTCAGCTTGTCCAGATTATGGCAGGCCGTCCAGTGTCCCGGGCTGATCTCCTTAAATTCCGGACATTCTTCAGCGCACTGCTCAGTCGCATACGGACATCTTGTCCGGAACCGGCAGCCGCTGGGCGGATTCAAAGGACTCGGTACGTCGCCCTGGAGAGGAATACGCTTCGATGCCCTTGCAGTCTTTGGATCTGCAATCGGAATTGCAGAAATCAAACTGCGCGTATAGGGATGAGCGCTCTTCGTGATCAGCTCATAGCTGTCCGCAAGCTCTACCAGCTTTCCAAGATACATAACGCCGATACGGTCGGAAATATGCTTCACAATGCTCAAATCATGGGCGATAAACAGATACGTCAGCCCCATCTCCTTCTGGAGATCCTCAAACATATTAACCACCTGCGCCTGTATCGATACATCCAGCGCCGACACCGGCTCGTCGCAGACAATGAACTCCGGATCTACCGCCAGTGCGCGGGCAATCCCCACACGCTGCCTCTGTCCTCCCGAAAATTCATGAGGATACCGGTTGGCATGTTCACTGTTCAGTCCCACACGTTCCAAAAGAGTAAGGATACGCTCGCGCCGCTCCTCTTTGCTGGCCGCAAGCTTATGGATATCAATCGGTTCTCCGACAATATCGCCAATTGTCATACGGGGGTCAAGACTTGCATAAGGATCCTGAAAAACAATCTGCATCCTTCGCCGATACGGC
Source organism: uncultured Dorea sp. (assembly GCA_910589275.1). Taxonomy (GTDB): domain Bacteria; phylum Bacillota; class Clostridia; order Lachnospirales; family Lachnospiraceae; genus Claveliimonas. The sequence goes on along the minus strand of CAJUTH010000001.1, from coordinate 108,098 downwards.
ATCATATCCTCCGCAGTCTTCGTGCCGTAAACGACATTGCCGTTTCCATCCAGCTTCGGCGTGCCGTCAGGATTCTGCAGCGGATGCTTTCCGCTGTCAAATATGATCTTCCCATCATATATAATACGTCCGTCCGTAGGCTCATACAGGCGGAGCATCGTACGGCCCACTGTTGTTTTGCCGCAGCCCGACTCTCCTACAAGCCCCAGCGTCTCTCCTTTGCGGATTGCAAAGGACACGTCGTCAACCGCTTTCACAACCCTCTTATTCTTTCCGTAGCCTCCCGCCGGGAAATACTGCTGCAGATGCTGTATTTCCATCAAAATCTCTTTCTCTTGTTTACTCACAGTCTCTGCCTCCTTCCTCAAATTGTTCTTTCTGAAGCAGCCAGCAATGACTGTAATGCGTATCGCTCAGATCTGTCTTCGGCGGCATCTGGTCGAGGCAGATCTTCATGCAGCTAGTGCACCTAGGCGCAAACGGACATCCCTTTGGGGGATTCAAAAGATCCACCGGCTGGCCCTCGATCGGGACCAGACGTTCATCCTCTTCGGTGTCAAGCTTGGGAATAGACTTGATCAGCCCCTTCGTATACTCATGCTTTGGAGAATAGAAAATCTCATCCGCCGTTCCATATTCAATAATGTGCCCTGCATACATGACCGCAATCTTCTCGCACATGCTTGCAACCACGCCCAAATCATGGGTAATCATGATAATGCTCATGCCAAGCTTTTCTCTAAGCTCCTGCATCAGCTCCAAAATCTGCGCCTGTATCGTAACGTCAAGCGCCGTCGTAGGCTCATCCGCAATCAAAAGCTTTGGCTCGCAGGCAAGAGCAATCGCAATCATAACACGCTGGCGCATACCGCCGGACAATTCATGCGGATACTGCTTCAAGCGCTTTTCAGGCTCATTGATCCCCACAAGCTCCAAAAGCTCCTTTGCACGTTCCTGAGCTTCTTTTTTCGTCTTATCTGTATGTAAAAGTATAACCTCTCTGATCTGGTTCCCGATCGTATATACTGGATTCAGGCTTGTCATAGGATCCTGGAAAATAATAGAAACTTCATTTCCTCTCATTTTCCGAAATTCATTCTCAGTCATTGTCTCTATCTGATGTCCATTAAACCGAATCGTCCCCCCCACAAGCCTTCCCGGATAAGCGGTAAGACCCATAAGAGAGTAGGCGGTAACAGATTTACCTGAACCGGATTCCCCCACAATTCCCAGAACTTCCCCTTCCTCCATGGAGAAAGAAACTCCGTTCAAAGCCTTTACTTCACCGGCTGGAGTAAAAAAGGAGAGGTATTCATCTTTGATTTCTAATAACTTTTCCTTCAAAACACTCGCGCCTCCTTTAATTCTTCAGTTTCGGATCAAACGCATCTCTTAATCCGTCTCCAAACAGGTTAAATACCAATATGCTCACGCTGATCATTACCGCCGGAAGGATCAAAAGATGCGGATATGTATTCATACCCTTTACGGCATCTGTCGCAAGAGACCCTAAAGACGGCATAGGAGCCGCAACCCCCAGTCCAAGGAAGCTTAAGTAACTCTCTGTAAAAATTGCAGAAGGAATCTGCAGCGTAGTTGTTACGATCAATGTACCGATACAGTTCGTAAGAAGATGCTTCTTCACGATCCTGCCGCCGGACGCGCCCAGGGCGCGGGCCGCCGTTACATACTCCGACTCCTTTAGAATCAAGACCTGCGAACGGGTAATCCGGGCCATGCCGACCCAGTACAGCAGCACAAACACCAAAAAGATCGCGATCAGGTTCGGCCCCATCTTCTGCATCCATCCAAATCCCGGTCTGGCCGCCAAATCTTCAAGAGCAGGCTTTATCGCCATGGAAAGTATGATAATCAAAAGAATGTCCGGTATGGTATACAAAATATCCGTGATACGCATCATAATGTTATCTGTCCATCCGCCTGCAAAACCTGCAATCGCGCCATACGTGGCTCCTACAAGAAGGACAAGGGCCGCGCACACAAGGCCGACGCTTAAGCTGATACGGGTTCCCATCATAAGGCGGACCGCAAAATCACGCCCCAATTTATCCGTACCACAGATATGGGGAAACACGCTCTCGCCGCTGTCTATCAGTTCCTGCTCTGTCTTTCCATATTCAAACGGAGCTAAATTCTCGCTGTATTTAATCTGCTGCTCATAGCTGTATGGCCATACTGCCGGCAGAATATATGCAAATATAATAATCAGAATAATGAAAAACAAACTGACCATCGCAATTTTATTTTTGCGCAGGCGGCGCATACCGTCCGCCCAGAAATTAACGCTTTTGCGCATTATAACAAGACTTTCTTTCTCCTCGGCTGAAGCTGGGAGGAAATCCTCTTCCTTCAACTGGAGGCTTGGAAATTTATTACTCATCGTACTTCTCGCACCTGCTCTCTATTTTAATTTAATCCGTGGGTCAATGATCTTGTAGAGAATATCTACGATCACATTCGCTGCAATAATCAAGGTTGCCAGCACAATCGTTGTCCCCATGATCATCGTATAATCACGATTCGTTATAGAAGACACAAATTCTCTTCCAAGCCCTGGAATCGTAAAAATCTTTTCAACAACGAAAGAACCTGTCATCAGCCCCGCAAGCATCGGCCCTACGTAAGTAACAACCGGAAGGATCGCATTACGGAGCGCATGCTTAAACAACGTTTTAAAACTGGACACTCCCTTAGCCTTCGAAGTACGTATGTAATCCTGTCCCATAACATCCAGAAGGCTCGAACGCATCAAGCGCGTAATATATGCTGTTGGATAAATTGCCAGAGCTGTTACCGGCATAATGTAAGAAGACAGTGTATTAAGCCCGACTGTAGGAAGAATATTCAACTTGCTCCCAAATGTATATAGGAGCAGCACACTGCTTATGAAGCTTGGTATGGCAATTCCGCAGGTTGCCAAAACTATAATGAAATTATCAGGAATCTTTCCTCTGTTGTATGCTGATATACACCCTAACGGTATTCCCAGCAGCAGCGCTATCACAACAGCAATGCCTGCAAGCTTTGCAGACACAGGAAATTTTGAAAATATAATATCAGATACTGTACGCCCTCTCTGACGAAGACTGTATCCCATATCTCCTTTGACAAAATCTGACATATACGTAGCATACCGTTCCAATAACGGCTTGTCTAACCCATATTTTGCTTCCAGCGCCTCCTGAGCCGCTTTACTAATGGACTTCTCTGCAACAAACGGCCCGCCTGGAACCAGATTCATAAGAAAAAATGTCAGCGTTGCAACAATAAATATACTTGCAATGCCGAGCGTTAAACGCTTAATTATATATTTTTTCAATTCCGAACCATCCTCTCTGTGCTTTCTTTTTCTATTCGTATCATGTACGACTCTCCTATACAGAATTTCGTGTTAACATTTTAGCACATTGCATTGAAAAAATCAATTAACTTATTCTTCTATTATAAAAAATTATCCACATAACGGATTGAAAATAGACTCTTTTATGCAAAAACTCACAGTTATGATAAAAATAGCAGCCCGCCAAGTTACATATCCGCCAACTTGGACGAGCTGTTATCCGTTACATAGCAAGTCTTTCTTTGATATCGTCTATTGCTTCCTGATGCAGTTGAAGTTTCAAATCGCGTTCCTCATCCTCCAGCCTCCTGATACTATAATACCGGTCAATTCTGTCAACCTTCTCTTCCAGATTCAAAAGGTCCTTCTTTGTCATGTTATAATACCGCTCCATCTCATCAAGCAAAAATTCTTCGCTCTCTTCTAGCTTTACTTCTATCGTCTTCTCTATATCTCTTTTCAATTCTGACATTTCATATCTAAATTCTGATCTCAGTTCCGTCTTCATCTCTGACATTTCACATCTAAACTCTGATCTCAGTTCTGTCTTCATATCTGACATCTCCGACCTCAGCTCCGTCTTCATCTCTGACATCTCTGACCTCAGCTCCGTCTTCATCTCTGACATCTCTGACCTCAGTTCCGTCTTCATGTCTGACATCTCTAACCTCAGTACTCCGTTATTCTCTTCAACAACTTTTCGCATCAATTGTTCAATTGCTTTCAAATCTTCTTTATTCAGCATTATTTTCTCCCGTTCTAATAATACGCCCTAACAAAAACAGAATCCCCAGTCCCAATTCTCTCCACTGTCTTCTCCCTGTAATATTATCAGATTCAGATGAAAAAATCAATGCATTTCTATGATTTATGTAATTTATTTTTTTCACATTTGAATTTTATGAGCATTATAATTATTATTCAAAGCTTTTATTCCATAGATGGTAATATATCCCTTTCTGCGCCAGAAGCTCCTCATGATTGCCTGATTCTGCTATTCCGTCTCCCTCCAGTACCAAAATCCGGTCATAATCTTTAATTGTTGTCAGCCTGTGCGCAATTGTCAGTGTCGTCCGTCCCTTGGCCAGCTTCTCTAAGCTCTGCCCTACCAGCATTTCACTCTCATTATCCAATGCGCTGGTCGCCTCATCCAAAATCAATATCGGAGGGTTCTTTAAAAATACTCTGGCGATAGATATCCTCTGCTTCTGCCCTCCGGACAGCTTTACGCCCCGCTCTCCCACATAGGTGCCGTATCCATCCTTCAATTCCTGAATAAATTCATCGGCTCCGGCTAATGCCGCTGCCCGCCTGATTTCTTCCAATTCTGCATCTGGCTTGCCATAGGCAATATTTTCTGCCACGCTTCCGCTAAACAAGTATACATCCTGCTGCACAATCCCAATTGCATCCCGCAGGCTTTTCAGCGTCACACTCCGGATATTCTGCCCGTCGATCTTAATTTCACCGGAAGTCACATCGTAAAATCTTGGAATCAAATTGCAAAGCGTAGTCTTTCCTCCGCCCGAAGGACCTACCAATGCCACCCGTTCTCCCGCATCAATCCGAAGATTCAGGTTCTTTAGTACCGCATTGTGATCATCCGGATACTCAAAACATACATCCTTCAATTCAATACAGCCAGATTCCGCCCGAAGCGGCACCGCATTCGGTTCATCTTCAATTTCAACCTCTGCATCCATAATTTCAAAAAAGCGCTCAATACCAGTCATGCCTCTCTGAAACTGCTCTGCAAATTCCACAATCCTGCGTATTGTCGCTATCAGGGTTGAAACATAGAGCACATAAGCCACCAGATCCCCCGGCGTTATTTTACCATAAATAACAAAAAGTCCGCCGCCCAAAATTACCACAAGATACATCAAGCCGTCAAACAATCTAGTAGAACATTGAAACAGCGCCATATATTTATAAGTATGTTTCTTGATCGACTTAAAATCATCGTTTCCTCTGGCAAATTTTCGTTTCTCTTGTTCCTCGACGCCAAACGCCTTAACAACCCTCTCTCCCAAAAGACTATCTTCAATCTGTGCGTTCAGCTCGCCAATCTGGATGCGCTGCCTGCGAAATACTCCTTGGAGTTTCCTATTCAGATAAATGGATGAAACAGCCATAAGCGGCACACATAAAAATATAATCAGCGTAAGCGGTACACTATAGGTACATAAAATCGAAAAACTAACTGCAAATTTCAGCCCCGCAATAAAAAATTCTTCGGGACAATGATGCGAAAATTCCGTAACATCAAACAGATCGTTGGTAATCCTTCCCATAATCTGCCCAATCTTTGTATTTGAATAATAAGTATACCCCAGCCTCTGCAGGTGATCAAAGGCATCCTGCCTCATATCCGTTTCAATATATACGCCCATCACATGTCCCATATCCGCCATAAAATACTGCGCAGCCGCATCAATCAACCGCAGAACCAGGTACAGCGCCCCAAGCTTCAGCACCAGCGAAACCGTAAGCGCCGCCAAGTCATTCATTGCCAGATCTGTGATCGTGCGCAGAATCAAAGGCAGTATCAAATCGCACAGACAGGTCAAAGCCGCACAAAACAAATCCAAAATAACCGTTTTTATATATTTCTTCTGGTAAGGCCAAAATCTTTTTATCAAATGCTTCTTTTCTCTTTTGCTTCCCATTTATACGAAACTCCCTATCTCATTTTTTCAAGTATTATAGCGCACTTTCACATTAAAACCAAGCCCGCATGTTTTCAAATTTTATTATTATCCCGCCTTTTTAAAACATTATCTCTATACTACTTAATTATTATGCACCCAAACAACGGCGCAGCTTACGCTGCGCCGCCATCATATTCCTTTCCAGACTCCAGACTCGGAAGTATTCTTACCGTCCCATCAGACCCTTCTTCTCTTTCCTTTCCAGCGATATACCTCCGCTGCTATTACCGCCAGCGAACTGCACAGCATAATCAGCCATACAAAGGTCTGGCTCCTGTCCCCGGTTCCATCTGCCCCGGGAACATTCCGGCTTCTGCCGGAGGCCGGCTTCCTGCCGTTCGTCTGCGTCGTTTTGGGATCTGTCCCAGACTGTTCCGGAGGCTCCGGAGTCTCCCTGTAATTAGTATACACAGCCCATGCTTCCCCGTCATGGACGAGCGTTCCGGTTTCCCCCTCCACGCTGGTAACATAGCCGTTCTCATTCGCCTCTTCCTCCGTCACCTTATACCGGGTTCCCGCGGGCAGCTCTGTAATAGTAATACTCTCATGGTGCTTTAGCTCCACCTTATCGCCGCTCGCAAATCTTCCGCTCACAGAACCCAGATATGGATACTCTCCGGTAAGCTCTTTACCGTCTTCATCAAGAAGCGTTACGGTAAATGTAAACTTCCTCTGAGTATTTCCCATTCCGGTTACCATTTTCAGAACGGTCAGCGTACCCATGTCCAATTCTTCATCCGAATTAATAAACGCTGCAACGGCCGCTCCGCCGCTTAGTATCGTCCCTTCCCGTTCTCCGTCTTCCGGGGATACATACCAATCCGCATTTGCCTGCGTTTCCTTTACCCGGTATTTCGTCCCTTCCGGCAGTCCAAGAATAACAACCTTCTCATCGTGGTGAAGCGGAATCGTCTCCCCGCTCCGTACATATCCCGACTTATCGGTGCCGTAGAAATAATACTCCCCGGCAAGCGGCTGCCCGGAAGCGTCCGTCAGCTCCACTGTAAAATCATACAGATGCGTATAATCTTCATCCGCTAATCCGTCGCCTCTGACCATCTTGCTGATCGTCAGGCTTCCGGTCCTTGTATCGGCCTCTGTCCGGTCCGTAATTACCACAATATTCAGCAGGCTAAACAGACTGGTCAGATCCGTATTTCCCAGATCCTCCATATTTATATCTGAAGGGCTGTCATAGCTTCCTCCTTGCAATGCGGACATATTCTGCTGTATCCTGACGCGGACAAATCCACTATCCGTAACAAACAACGGCAAAAGATTTTTTCCTCCATCTATATCATGGAGGCCATAGTGCATGGTAGTATTCATTCCATAATGGAGATTCATGCTTCGCACAACCGGCGTTCCATCTAACAGCATGTCGTTCCATCCCGACAAGTTAAACCTGCCGCTTTGCTGCCCTTGCGCAAACGCCGTAATATCCCTTAAGGTAATATCTACCGTCTCATCCTCAGCAAATTTCTTCAGAGTCTGCGCCAGCTTACCGACGCCCGCCATAACCGTCACACCGTCGTCGTCTGCGCCGGCATCGGCATAAATGGAATAAACGCCTACCACGATCGGCGTCACAGTATTGTTGATATGGTGTCCCGCAGGAGCCGCAATCTCTTTTAGGTAATACCTTGTATTGCTGGAATTTTCCCATTCCATCTTGGCATGTCCCGGCTGGCCGCTGTCGTAAGGGGCAAAAACCAACTCGCCATCGCGTCCGTCTACAGTTGCCGTTGTTCCTGTTGCAATCGGAGCGCCGCTGCAGCTCCGGTTCTCAAACAAACCAAATACGGCGCCATTCACACCTTTCCCATCCTGATCAACCTTCCATACCCGAAGCTCTCTCTGCTCATTCGGAATGTATACGGAAGAGTAGAAATTTCGGACAAACTGATCCACATTCAGGAAACTAAATCCTCTGTGCAGCGCACCGTCTACATCGTAAATAGAGTCCACTACATCCTCAATACTTTCCCCATTCTGTATTCTGGTTCTGGTATATTCGCCAAGAGCCTCGTAACGGCCCGCCGCATCGTCCCCCGAAATGCCCAGATCCTCAAACACCTTCGGGTCTACGACGGCATACACCACCTTCATATCTCCATTGGCATTGGCGAGCTGATAACGATCCGCCCAGCCCGGAAGATCCGTTAAGTTCCCCTCCAGCCTGTTGTCTTTGCTGCTCCACTCCATAAACCAGTAAATCGCGCCTTCGCTGTTATCCGAGCATTGATGCAGCATGGCGTTCAACACAGCCTTCCGCCATGATATTACGTCCGATCCCGGACTTACCATGTGCTGGCCTGTAATGTTACTGCCATACAGTGCAGACCACTTTCCTGTCTTACGCTGCTTGAGCATTGGCACGGCAACTACCAGTCCATTCTCCTGAACCGCTCTGTCAACCATCGTAGTGTCTTCGTCAATAACGCCGGCAGCCGGATCCACCTTCCCGTATGTAATGTGGCTGTTTCCTTCAATCTTCTCGGTAAAACTTGCATACGCGCCGGTTTCCCAGAGATTTACCACCAAAACAAGCGTCATATCCCTGTCATACGTCATCACAATATCCGTGGGAAGCATCCGGTATCCCGGCGGAGCCGCTCTCTCTCTTAGGATATAATAGAACTGGCCCATGGCCGCCCGGTCCGAGAAATTAAAGGGCTTTATCTCGCCGTCCTCATCCTTTTCCGTAAATAGCGCAATACCGTCCTTATCCGTCTTCATGCTTGTAAGCGGCCTCCCGACAGCCTTAAACGACGACGCGGTATCATCATTCCCAATTTTCTCCGCCGCATACAAATCAAATTCCACACCGGCTATCGGTTTCCCGCTATTGTCCACCTTCTTAATCTGCTGGTACAGCCGCGGCTGAAGGTTAAACCGCAGCGCGATACTAGAATCATAATTGCCCCGCTCCAGATAGAACATACGGAGCTTATGATCGCTGTTGCTGGCGAAGGTACTGCCATTCCAATCAATCTCTCCATCCTTCCCCACATTCTCATACAGCTTCTTTAATGTTGTCTGCGTTACCAGATTAGCCGGATTCTTCGGATCCTCCGGTATTCCATTTGAATCAAAAGCCCGCCCTATACAGACGTCGCCCGTAGCAAAGTCTATGGTTCCGTAAATCTCACTGTGCACGCCGCCCAGATCCAGCACAAGTACATCGTCAATAAACACCCATACGTCGTCATCCCCGGAAAAGCCGAAGGTCATAGACTGTTTCCCATCGACTCCCTTGTTAATCTGGCCGTCTACAGGCTGACGGAAATCAATATCAATCGTCATGCCCAGATGGTGATTCATTGTATTCCTATCGCATTCTACCGCGCTGGTCAATTTCCCGTTTCCATCAATGCCGGTAAATACTTCCTCCCCTGTATTAAACGGGAAGAAATTGCCGATACTGTTTTGTCCGTCCGTCCTCGTCGTTGCGCCAGCCTTATAGAGAACAAAATTCCCGTCGCTGTCACCCTTTTTCTTCTTCCGAAATTCGGCGAAATTCTGGCGCATATTGTAATAATAATACCCATTTTCATCCAATTGGAATAACCCGGTAACATTTTGATAGGTCGTCTTATAACTGTGGCGCACCGCCGGGTCGAACAGATAATCCAAGGACTCCTTATCTTTATCAATATCCTTTCCCCATGTCCCGATTACCGTATTGCTTAAATTCTGATGATCCTTCCCCGCATACTGCTGTCCGGCAGTATCATCATGGTCTCCGGCAAGCTGCCAGTCCTTGACCAGCATATAATCTGTGAAAGTCTTTTTTGCATCCTCCGTATTAATAACCGGATACCCGTCCTCCAATACCGGCTTTACAATCCCTTCCATGCCGGCGTACTTCCTTCCATAACGCGTTCTTTCCCCGGCTCCTTTATTCCAGAGCCCGGCATGGATAAGCCCGTCGCCAAAAAGCAGAAGATGCCCCTTATTAATTCCCTTATTCCAATCGTCCTTCGTGCTGTATGCCGCCGCGGTTGAAAAGAGATTCCCAGCGTCGTCCTCATGAATATGCCAGTCGCTTTTTCCCAGTATATCTCCCTGAGGTTCCTTCGGATCCTTGCCGTAATCTTCTACCCAGTAATCAAACAGATTCACGGTAGTCGCTTCCGGATCCGCAACCCTTTCCTTCTCTATATTCCCGCTAAGGTTCAGGTCATGAAGATTGATCGTCATTTTTAAATGCGAGCGGATCAATTCTCCATTATCATTCCCATTCACACCCCAATACTTATCGTATTTCGCCGCTACTGTAAATGTTTGTCCATCCTGAAACGTCTCACCGTCTAATCGGTCTAGAAGCCAGTCTATCTTGAGCCATCCCCACCTACCCCCGCTGGTCTCGTCATATCGAAAACCGCCTTGTCCATTTGCATCGCCGTTCTGCAGGCTCCATCCTGAAGCATATATTTCTTCCGGAAGAACTTTCTTTAACGCTTCCTGAACTTTTTCGGCTGTAAGGCCAAATGCATAAACATCCATAAACCACTCTGTTTTGTTCGCATTTGACGTAATCGTCGTTCCAGTACGCGCCACATAATCCCAATTACTTAAAAATTTTCTTGGCGCAGTAAGTCCAAGGCTCACATTCATGTTCCGTACAGACGAACCCGACGAAAGTTTATATCCCGCTCCAAGTATCGCTGTGGGATGAATAGTCCTGCTCCATTCCGAACCAGAACCGCCTCCGGTCTGATCCGTATCCTGTCCAAGCTCTGTTCCATAATCCCAAGCAATCGGCACATCCGCCTGTGAGCCGTCCTCCAATACAGCCTTAATCTGCGTGGGCAATGTATTTGTTAATATATTTTTCACGTCAGATATTTGTTTACCCACGTCTATATGCAGCGTCCCTTCCCACTGCCTTCCATTCCATGTAAATATCTGGTTCTCATCCGCCCACTTCCAGCTTGTAATCACTTTTGCAGCCGCATAAGGCGCGGCTCCGTCTGACAGAGCATCCATATCCTGCATATTATCTGCGTCGGCCGGCGCCTCTGTATTCCCCGCAGCCGTATCCGCACTGGCATCTCCCTGTGTCAATCCTGAATCAGCAGCACCTGTATCTCCTCCTGATATTCCCGGCTCTTCCGGGGTCCCATCCGTCCCCGGCTGCGCAGCGTCATTACCTGTCCCGTCCGCACAGATATCGCAGTCATATGTACAGGGAACGCCCGCTTCCGCGTCATAACCGCACTCCTCCGTGTGTACAGTGTGGTGTTCGCAGCGCCCGTCCGCTTCCTTCGCCAATACCTCCGTTATCCCCGGCAGATTCATTACTGTCAGGATAACGCACAATAGAGCCGCAAACTGTCGGCTCTTTCTATGCTTATAGTTCAATTGTATGTTTGGTTTTCCCCTATTCCCCTTTCCCGTCCTATTCTTCAAAAATCTTTCTCTTATTCGATGGTTCATAAATGACCATTCCTTTTCCTATAGATTTGTGCTGCAAATAAAAAATCCCAGAAACCTTAAGATTCCTGGGCTGATATTTACTCTCTGCTCCAATCCATATCTGTTCGATACATTCTGCTATTCCATTCTCCGGTTCTTCGTATTCGGCCTCTCTGTCACTATGGATTGCAACGCTTCCGCTTCCTAAATCTTCATGGTTTCCTATACTAGAAATTATATAATAAATCATACAACAGGTCAACTTGTTTTACAAAAAGTTTCTAATCCTGAATATGTACTTTCGCTCCTGTTTCCGTCCCTATTAAAAACAGCTCTAACGTCTGTGGATTCGTATTTCTGTATTTCAAATGATAAAATATTTGTCTAATTGAATCAATTAATTCTTCTTGGTCTTTCTCATAATAATCGGCATTATCGTCATAATATCCCATCGCCTGAAGCAGCAATGACAACGCAAATTTTTCATTCACATATAAATATTTACTATCACACCCCTCAATTAACTGAAATGGCTTGCGTTTCAAACACCATGATGCCGTATATGCTATAAATTTAATATAATTAACCTTACTGATATCATGAAAGTGTTTTAACCTTGCTATATCTACCAAAATATCAATCAAACAATACTCAAATATATTATCATTAAAATATACGCTTCCCTCTAATTTATTTTCACGATAAAATTCCTCGGCTAGTTTGTGAATCAATATGCCTGCATTTCTAATATAATCATCTGAAAAAGATTCATTTAATTCTTCTTTAAGTTTCTTTACTTCTTCTTTATCCATTATATACTCCTGCTATTTGTATTCTAAAATCCGCTTTAATAAATCTGACATCGGCTTTGTCTCTCGATAGTTTTCTGCCTGTTATCCTTTATTAGGATTTTCCCTCTATACAAATTGTCATTATCACCTTTACGGATATGAACAAACGGAGGCTCTACAAATACATCTTTGTATTTTTCCATTAAATAATCATGTACAAGACTCCAATCCGACTTAAATAGAAGTAATATACGGATTCCCATTAAGTCCGTAATATTTTTTTCGTAATTTTCCTTAGATAATGAATCACCTTTCTTTAAATACTCTGGATTCTTCCTTATAATCTTCTCTACAAGATGGCTGGTTTCTTTTACCCTATAACTCAAAGAATGAACATCAGAACACATTTGTATCTCTTCTGCATACCGCTTTACAGTGTTCTGATGTTCATTCCGTTTTGATTCAAAATCCCTTGCAATCTCTTCTAATTCTTCCCATGTTAATCTGGAATCTCTAAACCGCTCATCAGATATATTAAATTCTCTGCAGAATTTTCGCTGCTTTTGTTTCGCACTTAACATATACCACCTCTATTTATCTAAGGCCGCTTCAAGGATTCCCGATTTTAGAAGCTTTGAGTATGACGTTAACTGCTCATCAATAAAATCCGAATCAATCTTCGGTCCGTTATTTGGCTGATTGTCTTTTTCATACTTATCCGCATCTAATTTTTTCATAAAATTATCCATAACAATATTAGCCTCGGTCATACTTATCACCTCACTATTGACATAAAATTATTTTACAGTGTGCTTCATCATACCATAACTTAAATCCATTGTCAATCTTCTCCCTTTGTTATCTGGCAATATTATATCATAACAACATATTAGTTTCAACGCATCTATGCCATCTTGCACTAGCTTTTTTATTATACTATAAATTTATAAATGTAGTAATATAATTGTAATATATGATATGCTTTATACCTAATATGATATTCAATTAACAGAACAACAATAAAAAACATCAAAAGTTAAATTTGAGTACAAGTATTCGGCCTGTCAGAAAGGCAGGCTTTTCAATGCTTTTATTTCAGGTAGGCTGTTAAGAAGCTGCCAGCTCCGGGTTCTATCAAAAAATGAAAATGTACCATTGATTTTATCTTTAAATTGTTCTAATATAGTAGGTCATCCTTTCGTGTGAATGCTACTGGGGAATTTAGTTCCCGATTAATGATTGGTACACAGATACCGTAAGTGCATTATAGCACATGCATCAGCGATAGGATGATCCTTTTGTTTGGAATTGGCTTGAAATGTTTGATTGCAGCTATAAGCTGCGCTATGTTATAATATGTGTTTTGCTCACCGAGACCCGCAACAGGGGGGAGGTGTTCACATGGAGTTATTTGCATCCTTTTTTATCGCCGTTATGGCTGGTGTGGCTTGCCACTACATCATCAAATGGTTAGACGGTGACGACAAGAGCAACAGATAGCCTGGCGGGTGCTTTGCCGCTATAAAAAGAAAAAAAGAATCCCCGGATTGTGGTGCAACACGATTCGGGGATTCCATTCTTTGTTCACATGGAACTTTTGCATCTCTTTTGCCTAATGGCATTATAGCATATGCAGAAAAGTTATTCAATATGCTTTTATTCAAAAACTAGCATCTATCAGAATTTATATCTCGCCTGATACCATCCTGGCAGCTTTATTCCATATTTTTCCGCCGCCGCCATCATGCGCTGTTTTTCTTGCTCCTTCTGCCGCTCCAGCTCTAACGGCGCCAAATCACGCTTCTTTATGATTTCCTGATCATCCTCATCATACTGGAGATACCTCAGCGGATCAACAGCTTTCCCCTCTTCCTCCACTTGGAAATGCAGATGGTTGCCGGTAGAATTTCCGGTAGTTCCGGACAAGCCGATCTGCTGTCCCTTCTCTACCGTATCCCCCTCTTTCACATAAATTTCCGCGTGGTGCATATACTTGGTCACCAGCCCGTCGCCGTGGTCAATCGTTACCAGATTGCCGCAGGCTCCCGCTTCCCCGGCGAAAATAACGGTTCCCGCCTTTGCCGCATAGGTCGGTATATTGTATGCGCCCGTGCCAAGATCCAGTCCTCTGTGGTAGGTCGTCGCCCCGGCGATCGGAGCAGTCCGGCGCCCAAATAAGCTGGTTATCGTAGACCCAGGGCATGGGTTTGCAAATTCGCCGATCAGATCGCTGAATTCATTGAGCGTCATATCGTCTAACCGGTACAAATCATATCGGCGCATAGTATTGATCAAGTGCTTGCCGTAGCCAAGGTCAGTGGCCCATCTTTTCCCGATCTTCATGGCAAATGTATTAGCGTCCTTCACATCCTTGGTTAAATCCGAATATACTTCCTCCAGAAGCTCGCTCCGATCCTCGATACACTCGGTATAGGTATGGTATGCGCGGAATCCCGCATATGTAGAGTACATACTGCCGTCCTCTTCCATCTCACTAGTCTTCATAGACACGCTGCCCGCCGTTCCCACGCCTTTAATGCCAAACAGGTTGCAGTATTCAAATGCCAGATAGGAAAGCCCTTTCCCGTCTTTTCCTCCGGGGCCGTACTTGCCATATCCGGATTCCTGAATAATCTGGGCGATCGTCACCGAAGCCGGATACCCGGTTTCATCCTGCGCTTTCAGCGCCCCTACTACCATTTCCTGTGTGATAAATGATGGGAGTCCCTCGATCGGTACGTCCACATTGTACTGAATCCGGTCATGGACTGCTTTGAACTGTGCCGACGTCAGGAAAAACGGCTCTGATTCCGCCTCCCTGTCCTCTTTGTTTCCTGCTCCGGCGGACGTTTCCGTCTGGCTTGCAGCGGGCGCCTGTTCTATCTGCATGCCGGGAATCTCCGGCTGCACCGCCTCTTCTCCTCCGCCGTTATTTATAGCCTCATCTCCTGAGGGGAGTTCCGGGGTTTCCGGTACTTCTGGTGTCTCCGGTTCTGCAGGTGTCTCTGGCTCCGTAGGCGTTTCCGGTTCCACAGGCGTCTCCGGATTCTCCGGGGTGTCCGGATTTTCCGGGGTCTCTGGGGTTTCCGGTCCGTCCGGTGTTCCCGGCTCCACAGGTGTCTCCGGTCCTTCCGGGGTTTCCGGTTCCACAGGCGTCTCCGGCTCTGCTGGCGTTTCCGGCTGTACCGGTACTGCAGGCTCCGCCGGTGTCTCCGGCGTTACAGGCGTCTCTGGTTCTGCAGGCGCCGCCGGGGCATCCGCCTCAAGCTGCGGCGCTCCGTTTTCATCTAATATAACATACTGCCCGTTACTCAGGACATAATGGTATCCCGAAGGCAGCACATAGCTGTACTGCGCTTCATATTCCTGCGGTGTCAACCCCGTCTCTGACGCATGCGACGGAATCACCACGCAGGGCGCCGCTATTGTAATCGCTGATGCAAGCGCCAGTATCTGCAGCACTTTTGGATATTTCATGTTGTCCATCTCCTTTTCTTGTAAATCTCTCAGCAAAATCCGGGGCGCTTACTCCTCCCCGGATTCCTCGTTCCGCCGGGAGCCCAGCATATTCAGCACCACTCCCAGCCCGACGGCGCATGCCGCCGCTATCTTCCCGTACAGGGAAGTCATGATCGTAAGCACCTTCCCCATATAGGGAAGCTTAAATGCCACGCTGCCAATGTAATTCTCATAAGGGATCAGCATCGGGTCTTCCGCGTCGTTGGCATCTCCCTTTGTCCGGAAGCTTCCGGCCGTGACATTGTTCCTCACAACCCGGTGGGTAATGATCCCGCTGTCCTCGCCGGAACCGTAGTAGGCGATAATGTCTTTATCCTTTACCTCCTCCGGGCTTCCTTCTTTTACGTAGATCAGGCTTCCGACCTTCAGCGCCGGCTCCATGCTTCCGCTGATAACATTGTACATATGGAAGCCGAATACCCCCGGCACTACCAGCATAGCGCACAGCAGGATCACAATCACGATCAGCGCTGTTCCCGCCGTGCAGCATACGCTTCCGGCCCTTCCTCCTGACTTTCTTTTCTCGTTATTTCTCTTCCGCCTTCCCATAACGCTTATTTATCTTTCCCGATATCCGTGATATCTTCCAGTATCTCCGGCAGATCCTCCGGCTTTACTGTGGCTTTGCGGCGTTTTTTCAAGTAAACCGCTGCAAGGATCAGCGCCGCTGCCGCAGCCGCTCCGATTCCCGCATAGACGGGCAGATAACCCATCCGGGTTCCCGGACGCTCCGCACCGTCCAAATCCTTATTGGCCAGCGGAGTATCTTCCTCATCCAAGTCTACCAAATCCTGCCCTGCCAGAGGTGTTTCTTCTTCTTCCACCGGCACTACCTCACCGCCTTCCGGCGTAGCTGTCGCCGCTCCGGCTTCCGCGGGTGCCGCAGGCGCTGCAGGTGCCGCTGCTCCAGCCGCGGGCGCTGCCATCCCAGCCGCTGGTGTCGCCGTCGCCGTTCCTGTCTCCTCAACCGGCGTTGTCACCGGCGTATATACAAAATTGAATACATTCTCAGCTTCATTATCTTTCAGGGTCATAACCTTGTTGTATGCATCCGGCATATAACCGTCTACATAACGGGCGGATACATACTGGCGCTCTCCCGCATTGCCGTAATAAGTTCCGCCTTGCAGCAGTACGTTGCCCGCCGCATCCACGTAATTTACCACATACTTTACGGTATCCCCTCTAACACCATAAGATATCACATAATCCTTATCACAGTCAACCGTAAAGGAGGGTTCTTCCTCCGAGTTATCTCTTCCGGCTCTTTTCACGCCCCTCACATAGTATCTGCCGTCTTTCTCGGCAGCCGCTTCAGCCGCGGTAATATTTACACGGCTTTCATAGGGCAGGCCGCTGATCTCAACTCCGATAATCACACCATTAGAATCGGTAATATTCGATATCTTTGCATTAGGTGCTTTCTCTAGTTCAATCCCATTTCCGGTCAAGGTTCCCTGATTTCCCGCCAGAAGCTTCACCGTATAGCTATATCCATCGTCCGCCGCAAATGCAGTCTGGCCAAGTGTCATTACCATCACCGACAAAGCCAGAAGGCTTATCCGTATCTTTTTCAAATACTTCATATTATCTCCGCCTCCTTCTCACTGTCCTACTTCCGGTATCGCCGACTGTCTCTAAGGCTTCCTCATGATCCCGGCGAAGCCTCATAACTGCAACTGTCAGAAGCAGCAGCCCGGATACCAGCGTCAATATGACAAACAGCAGGATCCTTGACTGATCTCCGGTCCTTACCGGACGGCGCGTCGTCCCAGCATCTACCAGCTCCGTTGCAAACTGCATATCCAGTCTTGCAGAGGTATTCTGATAAGCGTTGACTCCGGTCTCGCCCTCCAGCCTTACCTTCAGCTTTACAACGCCGGTGTCTCCCTTTCCAAGCCGGTCAAGGGAAACAAAATTGTTCAGGGACCTTGCCGCCGCAAGGAGACCCTCCCCGCTGTACCTTCCGCTTCCGCCGAAGTAGTCGCTGGAAAATAACGTGGTAGTCTCGCCCGCTTTATTGGTATAGGTCAACTGGTAATCGTATGCCGCTCCGGTAGCCGAAGAAGCGGTCTCCAGCGATTTTCCAACTTCATTCTTTATATACCAGTCCGCCTGCCCATCATAGGTGTTCCGCAGCGTAATGGTAATCTCCACGGAATCTCCCGGCTGCAGGTCTGCGATCTGGTCGTCGATCTTGCCGTTTGAGAAATTACTGGTCATCTTCTTTCCGTCGAAGACTACCTCCCATCCGGCTTCCCCCTGTTTGTCTTCCGCCAGTACTGTCATAGAAGAAGCGAGAACCAGAAGCATGGCAAAGCATAACATCAATAATTTTTTCTTCATTCTCCCATTCCTCCTTACAGAATACTATTTCCTTTCCCGTCTACGTTAGAAGCGTCCACGCCCCATGAACTCATGATAGCGTCCTTAGCGTTATGGGTCTGCACCGCATCCACGTCTACATCCACAAAGAACTGTACGCCGTCATATTTATATACCATGGTAATAACTCCGGTTTTCTTACCGTCTTTTACCTCTTCTCTTACCTCCACGGCCTCTGCAATGGAACCGTCGATGCGGATCTTATCTGCAAATAACTCGCTGGTTTTTCCTGACGGAAGGATTCCCTTGTAATACAGCTCGATACATTCCTTAGAATGATTCTCTCTTTCGATCCATTTGTCGGTATTTACCAAATTCAGGCGGATCAGATCCGGCGACAGGGTCGTTTCCTTTTTGCCGTCCTTATCCTTCCATGACCTGTAAATGCGTACCCGGACGTATTCGTCAATGGTTCCGCTGTTGGTTACTGCAAGTTCTTCCTTGTAATCCTTATTCAGAACCAGCTTCTTGCCCTCCGGGATCATTTTTGTGAGCAGCGCGCCCTTCTTCGGGCTTTCCTTAACATTGGTCTCCTCTTCCCATTCCGTCTGGTTATAATCACGGCGGCTTACTTCTTCGCCGTTCTCCAGAAGCGTCACTCCGATCTGGGATACAATAATCTCCGCCTCATAGTTCTGGCTCTGGTAGGTCAGCGCCGCCCTTGTGCTTCCTACCGCGCTTCCAAGAAGCAGTATCACTGCCAACGCGAGCAACAAATAAGTGACTTTCTTGTTATTGGAGGCTCTTCTTCTCTTCTTCATTAGTTACCAGCCTCCTCTCCGCCTTCTACTTCCACAAAATCTGTGTAAATGGTATTCCAGTCCGCCGTTGCTTCCCCATTCTCACCGTAGATTACCGGGGTGCACTCCTGAACTACAACCACATTGAACTTATCCTTGATCCATTCCGCATTCGGATCCTCCGGTTTCATAAAATTCGGATCCTTTAATAAATCAGTCACATCAATCTTGATATCCAGCCCCGTTGTCGTCCCTCCGATCGGGAGTACCGGCCGATAATACCAGTAAGATCCATACGCATCCGTCTCGTTTCCCTTATACCAGTTGTTACCGCCCTCTGCGTCATAAATGTCAACCTTCACCTGCGCTCCATGGAATACCTTGACCCGGACAAAGCAGTCACCCTTAGTAGATATATTCTCCAGCGTAAGATGTTTGGTCAGATTACTTACACTCTCGTGGATCTCCGTTCTGGCGTCCAGATTTACAACATGACTGCCTCCGGCCGACACATAGGTCGTAAAATATGCCATCGAACTCTCAAGGGTCAGCCCCACCAGCAGGCTCAGGGCTGCGGCTGACATTGCAATCGTTTTCTTATATCTCTGTATTCTTTTCATACCTGTCACAGCCCCTTTCTAAAATTCTGGTCCTGACTTCCATTCCCAGACTCCGTTTTCTCTTTCAAACTGATTGTTTACTCCATAACCGCCGCGGTTTCCGCCGTTATATCTATTCTGAAAGGTTACCGCCGGAGTCTCTATCGTCACTCCGTCTACTTCCTTGCCGACTGCCTCATCCGACCAGATCAGTACGTCCTTCGCCACATCTCCGACTACCTCGTAGCTGGCCCCGGTATAAATCTCAGTTACCGTTACTGTAATTCCAGCCGGAATATGCTCCAGCGTCACAGTCTCAGACGCCAGTTCTTCATGCGTCGTACTTATCACATCGCTGTATAACAATTCATCGGTCGCCGGATCTCTTCCCTCAACCAAGAATGTAAATGTAGTCCGTCCCAGCGTCTCGTTGAAATTCTCCAATTCCTTCGTGATCTCCAGCCTGCCGAACAGCGGCTCTGCCTCTGGTTTCAAGCCGATCTCCGTATTATATATCCATTCGTCGCTTCCTGTCTGCGTCGGATTCCCATTTTCATCATAGCCCGTCGTATAAGTACTGCTTGGAAGCGCCGTCAGATACGGGGTAAAGGAATACTTCACCGTATAATCCAGATTAAATGTTGTCTCTGGTACCACCAGATACATTCCCGGCGTAAGTTCCGTAAAAGTTGCTTCCCCTGACTGAATGGTCTCGTTCCAATAAAGCTGCTCTCCTCCACTTGAAGCCCCTTTTGCCGCTTCAAGATTCTCTGTTTTCGCTGCTTCCGCCGCCATATCCAGCCATTCGGATGCTTTTGTCTCACTGTTAATCCCGCTCAAATCCACGGATTTAAACGGCGCATATGTCTCATAATTCTGACCCGTCACATCCACGCTTGCAACCCGGTAAAGGTCTACCGGAATACTCATTGCGTTAAAGTCTTCCAAATATTCATCATTACCATTCTTATCTCCATTTCTGCCGATTGATACAGAAATCTTGATACTGCAGTCTTTCTTCTCCAAGTCAACTGCTTTCGCCGCATACGTCTGTTGCATGGACAGCCCCGTCAGCGCCATAAGCGCCGCCAAGACTAGTGCACATCCGGTTTTTGCTTTCCTGCTTATCTTCAACTTTCTCCCTCCTCACGGTTTTCTGCTTCCGTCTTCGCTTCCTGCTCTGTTCCTGCCGTCGGCGCTGCCGCCGCCTGCCGCAGGCTCTTTTTCTTCATCATCCGGCGCATTACGAATATCGCCAGCGCCGTTATGCCAAGTCCGAGCAGCAGATATAACATATAATAGTTCTGAATCGCCTGCACCATGGATTCCACCGGCGTTGACTCCAGCTCCCCGTCATAGGGAACTCTGTGCCCCCGTACCAGAAGGCGGTGGCTGTTCACGCCGTAAGGCGTACAGGTAAACAGTGTCACATAATCCTGCCCCTCTTCCACCTTCAGCGCTTCCTCCAGTGCATCGTAATCATCCTTCTCAACCATCGGGAGCACCCGGTCCACCTCATACGCCATATCCTCATTCAGGATATGCAGGTAGAATCTGTCCTTCTCCTTCAACTGGTCTATATCCGTAAACAGCTTCGCACTGGGAAGTCCCCTGTGGGCCGACATTACGCTGTGGCTGCTCTCGCCGCCGATGGGAAGCTTGGTCCCGTTCAGATGCCCCACTCCGGTCTGGAGTACATCCTCATCAGTTCCATGGTAAATGGACAGTTTAACATTTATTTTAGGTATGGTAATGTATCCCATAACGCCGTCCCCAGCCACATTCAGCACCTTCCAGTATTCGGTATCCGTAATATCCTCTGAATGCTCTGTTCCAAATATATCCGTACGAATGCTGTTGCCTGCAAACGTCTGATTATAATTCCTTGCCGCCTCCCACTCCAGCTCGAAATCCTCCTCTGTCATCTCCTCAACTACATTCTCATAGTTAGAAATAAGCTTTGACTGGCGGTAGGTATTCCACTGGTTTGCGATTGTTGGATAAGCGAGAATCCCAAAACCTACTAGAAACAGCAGTCCGAATAGGAATGTGGATATTTTTCTCATCATCTCTATCTACTCCTTCTGCTTTTCCTCTTCATCTATATCAGCCTCCGGTTCGTCCATGGATCCTGCCTGCCCTCCGCCTGTCTCTGCTTCCATAACCGCCTTCTCGGCAGTCTTTGCCTTCCTAAGCTTCTGCTCCCTCTTATATAAGAAGAAACTAAACAACCCGGTTACTAATAGACCGACTACGATCCAAAGTATATAATTCGTGTGGAGACTCATATTGTTCAATGGCACTCCTTCATCCTCAAGCGCTTTTGGATCATAAGGCACTCTGTGTCCCCGTACCAGCAGGCGGTGGCTGTTCACCCCATACGGCGTACAGGTAACCAGTGTTACTATGTCCATCCCCTCTATCACGGACAACGCTTCCGTCTCCTCCGGCTCGATCGTCGTTATCCGATCCACCTCATAACAAAGAGTATCATTCAGTATATGGAGCAGAAAATGATCCCCTTTCTGCATCTTATCCAAATCTGTAAACAACACGGCGCTTGGCAGTCCCCTATGCGCGGTGATAACCGCATGGGTATTCTCTCCGCCCACTGGAAGAGAACTTCCCTCCAGATGTCCTGCCGCCTTTTGCAATACCTCGTCATCCGTACCGTGGAAAATGGGGAGTGTAATCTTGATCTTTGGGATCTCTACTGTTCCCATAATCCCATCCCCCGCAATGTTCAAGCTGGACATATATGCGTCGTCCTCATCTGAAGCTTCCGCCACTGCAAATGCATCCGGAAGAATACTTGGAAGCAACGCCTGATTATAGCTTTGCGCTTTCTGCCACTCCGCATTATAATCCAGCGCGCCCTCCGCTTCCTTTTCAGCTACAACCTGATCATAATGGGAAATCAACTGTTTCTGCCTGTAATTATTCCACTGGTTTGCTATAAATGGATACAGCAGTAAGGACAATCCGGCTAAAAATAGCACAACTATGAAAATTTTACTCGTTTTCTTTTTCATCCGAACTCTCCTTGCCGTTGCATTTATTTTTTTCTTTGCTGCTCCGGGACAATAAATGCCCCGGAGCCTTATAAATTTAAGTATTGTATAACTATTCAGCCTGCGCTGAACCGTCCCTTATGTTAGATAACCATACTGGCTGATGTTTCACTATTTCGCAGATTTTCTGCGGCTTGCGAAGAATAATGCTGCTGCAACAACCATGATCAAGCATCCGCCGATGGTGAAGATCGTAGTACCGATACCACCAGTTGATGGGAGCGATGCAAGCTTCGTATCTGTGATAGTCCGATCGCCTTCTGTTCTTCCATCAATTGTAACCTTATCAGAATCTACAGTATATGTGGTTACCGTATCATATTTCACACCATCTATTGTTTTGTCTGTCTCTATCGTCTCAGTAATTTCTGGCATATTCAGCTTATAAGCTTCCGTATTCAGACTGTATCCTTCCGGAGCCTTTGTCTCTACTACGTAATACTCTTTCTGGGCATCCAAACTGTCAAATAATGCGATTCCGTCAGCGCCTTCAGTTTCCTTAGTCTCTACAACCTTCAAACCTACTTGGCCAGATGGAACTGCGCTGTTTTCAAGTTTCTCGATTTTTCCCTTCCCAGTTGCTGCGTCAACTGAATATACATGGGTTACTTCTGCTGCATCTTCTGGTTTTACATATAATGTAAATTCCGCTCCAGCAAGTTTATCCTTATTTTCGCCTAATTTCTGAATATCTGCCTTTACACTTGGGCTGATAATCTTAAATTTTGATGTGTTATCTTCTGGATCGCCAAGTTCAACGTCTGATCCTCCCGCCGGAGTATCCTTTGAAGTTGTGGATTCAACATCATTTTCCAAAGGCCACTCCCATGTAACCTCTGTAACTTTAACGTCATAGGTGATCTCTACCTGTTTTCCAGCATAAGCGGAATTATAATAATTACTATCCTCAAAAGTACCCAAGTCAAGTGTAATCTTTGTATCACTATTTCTTGTTATTTTATAATCTGTACCAGCTACAAGCGTTTTATCACTTCCATTTGCGTTTCCGCTTTTGATAACTACTTGAAGCTTCTCAGCAACATCTTCTGCGAACTCTCCACGTGTCAGCGTATCAGTGATTATAAACTTTTTGTTCTTTTGATCTGCATCATAATATGGATATCTCTGCGTTACTTTGTACTTAACGGTGTCGGTCGTTGCAACGGACTCGCCCTTATCGCTTCCTGTATCCGTTCCGTCAGCATCCAGTATCGGATCATTCAGCTCTTTGGTCACTCCGTCCTTTGCGCCTTTTGCTGAAACTTTCGTATCTGCCACAAGCTGCTGGCTGCCTTCCTGATAAGCCACATATGCTAACATTCTGGTAAATGTCCAGCCTGTTTTTTCCGCACGGATAACATATAATCCAGCCTCAGTTACATCAATTGTTCCATCAGATTTCGCCGGTGTGGCATTAGACATATCAACTTTATCCAGTGCTGCACCCAATTTCTCTGTAGTATTGATTGTGCCAGCCGCTGCATTCTTATTATCGTTTGCTTTATTCTCTGATGTCTCTGTTTTGCCTGCCGCCAACAGCTCATCAATAGTAATGCCAAGGTTTTCATAGCCCTCCACAAATGCCCATCCGCTCGCGCTTGCTGGGTCTGGTTTTACAATCTGCACATAAGTCACTGTAGCGTCCTCCGCTCCTTTTGGCAGACTGACCGTAATCTTCGCTGGATCTGCCGCAAAAGAGGTCAACGACATACCCAGTACCATTGCCAATGATAAAATCACTGCAAATAGTCTTTTAAACTTTTTCATTCTCTTTCTCCTTTTCTGATTTCTTTTTTGCTTTACTTTAGAGTTACATGTGTTATACAATGCTTTCCCTAACATAAGCTATACGCCTATGTACAGGCGGTGCAAGGACCGCCAAAAAGTTATGTTCATATCCTAACTTTCCAGCACCTCCTTACGTTTTTTTCTATATGTTAGCAGTGCCCCCGCCGCCATTAGCAGCGCTCCACTGAACATATACAGGTGAATTCCATTTCCACCGGTAGATGGAAGAGCATATACTACTTCATTCTTAAATCCATATACAAAAATCAGCTCTCCATTCGTATCACTATCAACCTGTATTGGTTTTACCGGAGTTTTGTTCTCATCATTCAAAGTAACAACTGCTTTGATCGTAGAGCCCTTCTCATTTTCTATCTCTGTAATAGTTACAATCCACTCTACCCCGCTCAGTCTATATCCTGTCGGCGCTTCTGTTTCTTTCATTACATATACGCCCGGTTCTATTTTTTCACTTGGCGAAGATTCTCCCTGTTTCGTCCATACTATGCCGTTCTCTGTAGATATCCCGTCATATGTCGGAAGTTTATTAATTTGTCTCTCGCCATCATTTGAACTAGGCTGTAACACTGGATCGTCGGTTTCCTCTGGCTTAGGCGACAATAGGAATTTAGCTCCCTCTAGATTATCGGTTTGCATATCGCTGCCTTTTTTAACCATTTTGAACTTAGTAAGTAATGTATTGGTTACTGTTAATGTAACCGGCCCTCCATCGGCATCAACCGCCTGATTTCCTTCAGAATCAACCGCCGGAGCTCCCATAGAGTAACTTACTTTATACTTCGCGTTTTCTTTCCCCGCAAGTTGAGTTCCTTCGTCAATCTCTTTTAGAACTTCTTTGCCGTTTTCCATTACCTTACACATTTCTCTTACACTATAGAAAACTGGATCACATGTATAATACCTATTTCCGTCAATTCCTCCCTCATGCAGCACATAATTACAATATTTCGGAAGATTTGTAATTTCTTGCGGCTCCCATACTCCCTCTTCATTAGGCTTCAATGTAACATCCTTATAGTTTCCCTTTGTATCTTGGTAGGCTTCCCAATTACCATTCTCGCCTTTTTTCGCATATAACCGCAAAATCACTTCATCAGGACGGTATTTGATCAAATCTCCGTCATCATTCACCCATTCCTTTGCGACCCGTACGCTGACTGGTTCCAATTTATTAATCATTTTACTTGGATTATTTGGATCAATCTCGCTCTCGTATCCTGGCGGAAGCTGTCCCCCTATTTCTTTCGCCGTATAGGAATAGTTATATTTTCCTTGAGTTGACCCATTAACCTCCGGCAATCCCGTCCATTTATAAGTCCAACTCTTTCCATCCGGACTGTCGTCAGGCAGCACTATTTTTTCACTTGTCGGCCTGCTTACTTTTATTGGGTTGCCATCCGCATCCTTTTCGCCAGTCTCATATTCTTGCACCAAAGTGATTTCAACTTTTTCAGGCCGGAACGGATTATTGCCGTCATTCCAAGTTTTCTCCAATGAATATTCTGTCTCTTTCATTGCCGGTAAATCAACCGGAACAGACTGCGGCAATGTAAACTGGATAAAACAAGTAGAACCATATCCACCTCGTTCCATATAGAACACCTTCATGGTATGTGTTGTATTCTTATCTATCGGTTTTCCTTCCACATCTGTACCCAAAAGATGATTCGCTTCCATCCACGCCCGCAGATCAATGGATTCTCCTACAGACTGATGTATTCCACCGATATCAATTGCTAGTTTATCGTCAATAAACAACCAGAAGTCATCATCACCGCGGAAATAAAATTCCATTGGCCCAGTATAATCTCCTACAGTAAAGTCAACTTGATAAGTCATTCCGAAATGCCAATTATGCGCCACCATATCGTCATTCTGAGCGTTAGACGTATTATAGTTATTCTGACTGCTGCAATTCCACCCATTACCATTTTTCTTCAAATAATAATATTCATTCCCTGTCGCTCCTATATTCGGATCCCTGTCCGCCTTCCCATTCACCTTATCCAGCGGCCAAAACAAGTTTGCCGGAACGTTAGAATAAACGCCAAATTCAGTCAAGTCTTTTGTAAGTGTATTTCCGCTTTTATCATTTACATGCTGTAACGTATACGTATCGCCTATTTGTTGAAAACTAAGGTCATATTTATATTCTGTTGATCCTGTACCTGCTTTAAACAGAGTTTTAGGCACACTAACATTGTACTGTAAATTCCCGTTCTCATCTAAAGTGTCTTTTACAATGCCTTCTACAATTCTATAGTCTGTCGCTTGATTATTATACTTCCCATTACCTCCATTCAGTCTTTTTTGATTATCATTATTTAAACGATTACCATAAAATCTTGCGTCTGTCCACGTATTATACGGAGCCCAAGTAATCGCCCCTCTATTATAATGAATTCCAGCCCAATCGCTCGCATTACCCGAACTATTCTGACCAACTCCAAGCTTAGCTGTACCACTATTTGTAAAATTGTCCGGATCATTAATTCCCTGTTCATCCGTTTTTATATACTTATACGTGTCAGTTCTCCTTGAACTCCCGTTTACACCTGTTTTGTCCCAGTATTTCCCATCAGTAATGTCATAATCATAAAAATTCGCCTCTGTCTTAAATGTATCATTCTTTGTTTCTTTCGGCGTATACCAAAAACGAATAAGAGAACCTTCTTGCAAATCCTTTATTTCCGCATTACTGGATAAGTCATAACTTTTATAATCTGTCCATGTTTCCTTTCCTTCATTCTCCTCATTATTACTAATCCAAACCTTTGTTGCCGTATAATTAACGTCTTTCTCTTTTATATTGCAAATTTTACTTAACTGAACAATATCCGCATAATACTCATTAGGAATCGAAATTACATCTGTTGTATAAATTTCCGTTTTCAAATCCGATCTCGTATTTATATGTTTTGCTTTCCATGTATATACTTCATCAATTCCAGCCGAGGCATCTGCCCTCCTTGTACGCATTTCTCCAGTATTTTCGTCTTCTATTTGTCCAATTGTAGTAATATCCTCTCCCCAATGTTCTACCTTAACATTAATTTTACCAAACAAATCCGACTCTGTAAGATTTACATACACATATACGGAAAAATGCTCTGTCTCAATTACCACTTCCTTTTCATCTGTTGCAGTAGCTTCCATGTCTATTGTCTTGCCTGTATTCTCATCTACATGAATAACATTGACTTCCGTTTTCTCATCTTCTACAGAATCCACAACCTCCTTGCCAGAGAATTTGACCGCTATCGGTCCTAATGGCTGCACTTCTTCTCCATCCGCAAACAGCTTGATATCGTATGGCTGAAAACTTTCTACTTTCTTTTCTTTTTCTTCCGCTACTTTTTCAACTGCTTCCTCAACCGTTGCGAGTACCTCTTCGTCCTCTACCTTCTCTGCCTGAACACTATAATTTTTTCCGGTCTCGAAAGAGCTTTCCGGACCATAAAGGGTAATGATCGTTCCATCTACTTCTGTAGTCAGCTCAATCGTTGCTTCTTCTGGAACCTCTGTTTCCGGCTCATTATTCTCCGTTCCTTCTGTCGTCGCATCCGGCTGTTCTTCCGTTTCCTTAAACGCCGCTTCCATCTCGCTTATCTTAAGATATTCTGAAATGTGTTCGTCTTTGATATCGTATGTATTTTCCTTAACTTGGTTATCGCTGTTTCCTTCAATAACTTTTATCTCATTCTTTTCTTTATCATAGGAAGAAACGATTCCCATCTGTAGGTCTGTTTCCTTATTTTCATTCTTAAGGAAGATGATATCGCCCGCTTCCGGCTCGTAACCTTCCGGCGATACGAGGTAAACTATTTTCTTTCCCTCGTCTTCCTGTACAATTTTTTCATACCACTTGGAAGTTTCCTTCTCATTCGGGAACATGTTGGAGTTTGTCAGTCCCGCGTAGTACATGCAGAAGTTAACAAAGGATGCGTCCCAATCTGTATATGGGTCGCCGATAAACTGTCCGTAGCGGGTATAGCCTTTATGGCTTCCGTCTTCCGCCACCACGTAATTTTCTACGCTTTCCTTATAGCCAAGCTGCAGCTCTGCCGCTTTCACCAGATCCTCGCCCCATGCGTCCTTCCACTCTACATTCTCATAGTCCACCGTCCATTTCGAAGAATCTTCCACGTCCGCCGATTTATCAATGTAGCATTCATCTGTATGGGTATGTTCTTCCTGTCCACAGGACAACTGCTGCGTATAGCAGGCGTTTGTATGGGTATGCCCCTCAGATTCTTCCTGTCCGCAAACCAGAACGGATTCCGTCTGATAGCATTCAGCCATATGGGCATGCTCCTCGCTTTCCTCCTGTCCGCAGACCAGAGTGGATGTCTCTTGGTAGCATTCATCCGAATGCCGATGCCCGCCGCCTTCTTCCTGCCCACAGTTCAATGTGTTGCTGTAGCAGGCCTCTGTATGCGTATGTTCAGCGATCCCGCATTTCGGCTCTCCCGTCATAGCAATCCCGGCCCTTGCCAGTCCCCAGATGACGCTGCCTACAACCGCAAGTGCAAACACAACCGTAATAACACTAAAGTGTCTGCGCTTCTTCTGTTTTTTCCCTAACTCATTCAAATATTCTCTCACAAGTTCCTGCATCTTCTCACCTTCTTAGTGCATAATTTCTACCCGTGCCAGAGGCCATACCCTAATGACTACCCTGCCTACGATCTGATCGCTCTGTACACATCCTATTGACTTGATACGGCTGTCAAGCGATACCGCCCTGTTATCCCCTAGTACGAAATACATACCATCCGGCACCTCATAAGGAAATTCCAATTCACATTTCCCCAGATCTTTTTTTGCTAGATAAGCTTCTTCGAGCAGTTCGTCATTGACATATACATTTCCTTTTTGATCTATATCTATCTTATCTCCCGGCGTTCCGATCACACGCTTTAGGAATATATTGCCTCCGTAGTAAAATCCAATCACGTCTCCGGCTTCTATTTCTTTCGTCTGACGGAGAAACAGAACCTCCCCCGCCTCATAGGTCGGCGACATACTGGAGCCGTTTACCTGTATCAGGACAAATATCCTCGTTGCCATCAGCGCGGCAACCGCCGCCGCCACAGTCAGCACTCCCGCAATATTCAGAAGCATCCTCCGGAAGTTTCTCCGAGTTTCCACCCTCGCAAGCTCCATTCTCAGAAGCTCTATCGGCGGTATCTCCACCTCTGGTTTATTCTGCTCCTCGTTATCCATGGCTTTCACCTGAAGCCATCAGATAACTTATCTCTCTTCCCGCGTCGGGTTCATGCCCTGTATCAGCATCGATCTTCCCATATCCCAGCGCCGTCATTTGTCTGGTTCTGGGAACCCCCGTTCTCCTTCGGATCCCGGCCCTCCATCCGAATTCGAAAGGAATCCGCTTCTCACTTTCCTCCACATCTTCCTCCTCCTGAATTAAGGCTATCTTCGGCTCGCTCTCCGCATACCGCTTCACATTCATCAGATATTGGTCGGCCGCCTGCTGGGCCATCTCAAAGATCCCGTTCAGCCTCAAGGCCGCCTCAGCGATATTGCCCGCCTCCGTCAGCTCTATCATCCGATCCAGCTTCATCTCTTCTATAGTACTCTTAAGAGACGCTATCTGTGCATCCTTCTGGTTCAGCCGCTCGTCTTTTACATTCAGCTTCCCCTTCAGCCGTTCATAACTCTCGGACATAACATCATGTTCTCTTGTCAGCTCATTCAGCTCCTTCTGGAGCCGTTCCGTCTCTTCGCACTGCACAAGGAGCATCCTCAAAAGCTCTCTCCTCTTTAATTTTCTTAATTCCTTATCTGCCATACCGCACCTTTCCTATTCCTTACTATCCTCTGTCCCGGCTGTGCGCTCGGCTTCGTCAAGTGCACCGTCTATAATCTTTATCAATTCCAATACAGACCGAAAATACACACTCTTATTTTCTTCCAGATATGTGACTCTCCCTTGCCAGCTGCTGTGCTGCCTGTGTTGAACCCGAATGACAAAGGTTCCCATATCGCCATGTTTCTCTAATAATTTTTCGTCTTCCAAAACTCTTGCCATCCTTTCCTTTTTCTGGCGGCTATGTGTGCGGCCATATATATCTCTGTCGCCCGTTCCCATAAATGGAAACTCCAGCGCGTTGAAGAGTCTCTCTGCAATCCTTATAATCTGCTCATACCCCTTAACGGGAAACCCTTCTTTATGATAGCCGTGATATAGAAAGCCTTCTACAATTCCGTCGCTGTTCTTATCAACGCATAGGACCATCCCGTTAGGAGTACCGATATAACGTCCATTCTCCTCCATCTATATCGCGTCCTTTCTGCACTCTTC
Source organism: uncultured Dorea sp. (assembly GCA_910589275.1). Lineage (GTDB taxonomy): Bacteria > Bacillota > Clostridia > Lachnospirales > Lachnospiraceae > Claveliimonas. The sequence continues at coordinate 77,366 of CAJUTH010000001.1, read as the reverse complement.
TGCAGCTTACATCATCATCTTAACAGTCCGGTACTATCCCCTCCGCTATCCGTTTCAGAAAAAATGCTTGTTTTTTTATCTTTTGTATATAAAAAGCATCTTCCGAAGAATTTTATAAAATAGGGACTATGATTTCCCATATCATGACAAAAGCGGTATAACACCAAACGGCTATACCGCTTTTATGTCAAGGCAATACCAACTTATCACTTCACGATTTTCTATGCTTCGCAGATCACACTGTTAACATGATACTGTACTCCTGTCCGCTGCCCTTCCGCTGCAAATTTATGGTTAATCCGCTTCTCCACAATCCCGCAGTTTTCCCGCGTAGTATTTACCAGCAAGATAAGAAACTGTCCCTTTCCATACTGGTTAATAATATCCCCATGCCTTACCGAATTTTGGATAGCCATGCTAAGACGCTCCGACAGCTCGTCAAGCCTTTTTCCTTCTTTCATGGGATTTCCTTTACCGTCCACCAGAGTACACAGCATTAGATATACGCTTTGTCCTCCCCGTTCCATCATCCGGTTTACCACATGATAAATGCCTCGGAATACCGGATAGGTACACTGATATCCGCCCGGCGCACCGTCTTTGCTCTCTCTGAGCTTTTCCTGTATCTGATCTAGAATTTCATAGGAATGCCTCATCTGCCTGCCCAGCTTGTCCATCGTTTTCATGATTTTTCCAGAAGGACTGATTCCCCGCTCCCTGAGATAACTATCCACCGTATCTGCATACAGTCTCTGCGCCTCCTCGTAACGGCCGCTCTCCATCAGCGCCTCCATAATCAGGCTCTCCCAATCAGCGAAAGGCACTGTAGAAGCCGCATATTTTCCCAGTTTCTCAATACCCAGCCAGTCCTGTCTCTTTCTTAATATAGAAACCGCCCGCTGAACACACTCGCTAAACTTCTCGCTGTAGCGCCTTGCTTCCGCGCCCGCCCACATAACTCCGGCATAGGTAGAGAGAAATTCTCCTTTATAGGTATAGATAGCTTTCCTGTAAAGCTCAAATTTCTCCTCTTCCGTCTCCGCTTTGTCAGCCTTTTCGCAGAGCCCGTCAAATACAGCCGCATCCTCTTCTACCGGAACTTCAGGCGTCCAGAAATAAATTCCTTTCTCAAGAAATATATAATTTGCTTCTGGAAGTCCCATCCTCTTAAGCTTTTGTTTTGCCTTATAGATAACCGTCTGCAATGCTTGATGTCTATTCTCTATATCCCGATCGCCAAGAAGCACATCCTCAAGATAATCCCTGCTGACACCCGTCTGCACATTATGTAGAAGGATCTGCATCAAGCTGGTGAAATGGGTATCTCTTCGTCTTTCTCCAGTCAGCGGTTTATCTCTGTAATACATTTGAAAATTGCCAAACATCCGAACATAGAGTGTTTCTAATCGCTCCATCTATTCATCCCTCCGCTTCCAAACAAGTCCCCCTAGCAATCCCTATACTTTTTGAAAACGCTATTCTGGATATTCATGCGCACCTCGCATGATTCCCCCCTTGCAGTTCTATCTCCATATATATGTATTGCGTTATTCAAAATATGCCATCTTCACCTTATAGCTGAATGCTTTAGGAGGTGCAAAAACTATCTTTTCTTCATCTGGATTCGGGTATATTTCAGCATTAAATACAATATTTGAATATATATTGTCGATAAAACTATATCATATATCGGCATATTTTATCTTTTTTATAAGTAAACTATGTAGAAAATCGCGCTTATTTTCTCCTTTTGTGGTCATAATTAAGGGTAAGGCCATAAATATTATGATTATAAGGAGGAAACACATCATGGGAAGACGAGGAGAAAACATTAGAAAACGAAAGGATGGGCGCTGGGAAGCCCGCATAATTGCGGGTTATGATTCCAAACAGAAAGCAAAATATTATTCTGTCTATGGAAAAACTTACAGTGAAGTAAAGGCAAAGAAAAACGCATGGCTGGAAGACAGACTGCTTGCGGGCACCGTACAGGTTCAGGATTATCAGACCAGATTACAGGTGTCTTTTGAACAGGTATGTACAGAATGGCTGGATTTCAAGCAAAAAGAAATCAAAGAATCCAGCTATGCACATTATGTACATCTGGTTCAAAGACATCTGCTTCCGGAACTTGGCGCAAGGAACTTTTCTTCCATTGCCACCGAAGAGATTAATAATTTTCTACAAACTAAACTTCAGGGAAACGGTACACCCATTTCCGAAACCAAGGAACCTTGCAACGAAATTCCAAAAGACGGTTTGTCTCCCAAAACCGTATCCGATATCCGCTCCGTGATTGTACAAATTCTGGACTTCGCTAAGGATCGTAAATATCCGGTAAATATTACCGGGAAATTATTTTTTCCCAAGCACACTCAGCCAGCAATCCGAGTTCTCAGTAAACAAGAACAGTTATTACTGGAAGAATATGCCTTTCAGGACCAGAGCCCCTTTACATTGGGAATACTGCTTGCTCTATACGGAGGGCTCCGCATCGGTGAAATCTGCTCTCTGAAATGGAAAGATATTCACCTGAAACACGGAGAAGTCCACATCGAACGGACGCTGCTACGCATACAAGAAACGGATTCCAAACCAGAATATTCCCCGAAAACCAAGCTATTACTAGAGAAACCTAAAACAGCCAATTCGATACGCACTATTCCACTTCCTGAATTTATTGCAGAGCACCTAAAAAGCCTCAGGCAAAGCCCCGAAATTTATGTAATCACAGGAACGACTACTTGGATAGAGCCAAGGACCTGTCTGGACAAATACAAAAAAGTCCTAAAAAAAGTCGGTATCGACGACTATAATTTCCATGCTTTGCGTCATACCTTCGCAACTAGATGCATCGAAACCGGCTTTGATCTGAAATCTCTCAGCGAGATTCTCGGACATGCCAACGTAAATATTACCTTGCAGCGATATGTACACCCGTCTATGGAACTTAAAAGGCAACAAATGAACCGTCTTGAAACGCTCTCTATTCGGGGTCAAAAAGTGGGTCAAAACAATGTCAAATATGAAGAAAATTAGGAAAAAATTCGAATGCTTCCTAAAGCATTCAGCTTTAGGAGGCGTTATTTTTACAGCATAACAACTTTACAAATTTTTGCTCTTATGTTATCCTATAAGTGTTTTCGAAAACAGATCTTGCATTGATTTCTTTTTAATCAACACGCAGAAACTTAGATTTTTAAGCAGATTTCCAGCCAAACATCCAATTATCACAAACAAAACATTTTATTTGCATAGGTGAGCTTGACTGTACGTATCATAGTAGTTATAATAGTAGCAAAAATAGTATATATTATGATTCCTTGACCGTTACGACTCTAGAGAACGCCATTTATATCACCATGAAAAATGACCTTTCTTTTCTTCTGTATGATAATATGATGCTTTACGAACACCAGTCAACGGATAATCCGGACATCCCATTACGTGACTTGTTTTACGTATCCAGCCTGTATTCCGGATCAGTTCCCCCAGAGAAGCTGTACAGCTCTTCCCGGCAGTTAGTTCCAGAACCAAGATTCATCGTATTTTACAATGGAACAGCCCGCCTGCCGAAACGGTTCGAGTATACCTTATTGAACATTAGCCGTTGAATAAGTAAAAGTTATCCGATCTATATGAAACTAGAAACATTGCAGAAACGCAAGATGACGGCGAATCCGAAGATTCCCGCCCAGACTGCACTGAATATCCGATTCCGGCTCTAGAATTGAAGGTATCGGTACTCAAAGAAAAATCGAGCGGAGGTGTTAAACGTGAGTATATTTGAAGAAGCGTCGCAGAAACGCAAGGCGACGGCGAATCCATCGGTTCCCACTCGAACTGCGCTGCATATCCGATTCCGGATCTGGAATTGAAGGTATCGGTACTCAATATTAACGAAGGCTATAACACATCTATCAAGGACAAATGCGAGCCCCTCAAAGGATACTCCATCTTCGTAGATAAGACCCGAAAGTACCGCAAGCTGCTCCCCACAGGAGAAGCGGTCGAGCGTGCTATTAATGAGTGTATCTCAGAAGGAATACTCGCAGAGTTCTTACAGAAAAATCGAGCGGAGGTGTTAAACGTGAGTATATTTGAATTTGACGAAGAAAAATACCGGGAAGTTATGCGCGAAGACGGATTCAACCTAGGATTCTCCGATGGCAAGGCTATCGGCTTAGTAGAAGGCAAGTCTATTGGCTTGGCCGAAGGCAAATCTATTGGCTTGACCGAAGGCAAATCTATTGGCTTGGCCGAAGGCAAATCTATTGGCTTAGCCGAAGGCAAATCTATCGGCTTGATCGAAGGCTTAACCGAAGGACGTCTTTTGGGCGCTGGCGAAGAACGGGAGAACGGTATCAGACTCCTAATCAGAACCTGCCGCAGCGTGAATATTTCCAGACAAAATACCCTAGAGCAACTGGCTACACAATATTCTTTAGATACAGACACCGCTCAAAAATACTTAAATATGCACTGGAATTAGCGAAACTTTTTCATTTCCCCATACATACGCAGGACTTCCTCAGTATATTGTCCGTTTTTCTCATATACAATAAGCGGCGGTTCCACCTGAATTCGTGGCCGCCCGCTCCTCAGACCCTCTACCAGCACCATCGTCGGCTCCTTATCCACATAAGAATGCACCAGCCGCATCCGTTTTGGCTCTATTCTATGCTCGCACATCCCCTTCAGGATCTCCGGCAGACGAAATGGTCTGTGCACCATATAAAAACGCCCTTTCTCTTTCAAAAGCTTCTCGCTTTGCTCCAGCACATCCTGAAGAGTACAGCATACTTCATGCCTTGCAATATACTTTGCATCGTTTACATTCTTTACTCCATGCTCGCTGATCATGTAGGGCGGATTTACTGTTATAACATCAAAAGAGGCCGCGCCATATATACTTGCTGCCTCCTTTATATCTCCTGTTGTTATATCGACCTTTCCTTCCAGACGATTATATTGTACGCTGCGTCTCGCCATATCTGCGCTTGCCTCTTGAATTTCCAAGCCCGCATAAAACGAGCCTTCATTCTTTGCCTCCAGAAGAATTGGAATAATCCCTGTTCCAGTCCCCAAATCCAGAGCTTTCTCTCCTCTTTTTACCTTGGCAAAGGAAGATAACAGAACTGCATCTATTCCAAAACAGAACTGATTCGGATTCTGAATCAAATAATACCCACCGGTTTGAAGATCATCCAGCCGTTCCCCTTCATTCACAAGAGACCCTCTTATTTTTATTTCTTTTGACATTATTTTATTTCTCATTTTACTATTCATCATCTAATTTTGAAGCCGCGTTCTTTTCTTCCAGCGCTTTGAGCTGCTTTAACTGTTCATTAGACAGCTTTACATCCTTCTTCTTCCTTCTTGGTTTAAAGCGAAGCTCACCAACCTTGTATTCCCGTATTTCCTTTTCGTCATTGTCCAGATCAACAATAACTTTTACCTGCTGCCGAAGTACATTTACCGAATGCACCGCTCCGCGCAGCTTCTCAGGCGTTGTCACATAATCTCCCATCGACGGCAGGCGGCTGTTCAATTCCTCATACGTCTCCTCTTCATTTGTCAGGCAGCACATAAGCCTTCCGCATACTCCTGATATCTTAGTCGGATTCAAAGATAAATTCTGCTCCTTTGCCATCCGGATAGATACCGGCGCAAATTCTGTCAAATACGTATGGCAGCACAACGCCCTTCCGCATATGCCGAGTCCGCCGCGTATCTTCGTTTCATCCCGGACGCCGATCTGACGCAGTTCAATCCTTGTACGAAATACTCCCGCCAAATCCTTTACCAGTTCCCGGAAATCAATTCTTCCATCCGCGGTAAAATAAAACAATACCTTATTATTGTCAAAGGTATACTCTGCATCTATCAACTTCATTTCCAGCTTATGCTTACGTATTTTCTCAAGACAGATTGCAAAAGCTTCCTTCTCCTTCTCTTTATTCTTAGCCTCCTTGCGTTTATCCTCCTGCGTAGCAATCCGGATAACCGGCTTAAGCGGCTGGGTGATTTTCTCATCCTCTACCTCCCGCATGCCGGTCACAACGGCGCCGATCTCAACGCCTCTTGCCGTCTCCACGATTACTTTATCCCCTGCGTCGATACAAAGCTTCCCCGGCGCAAAGAAATACACTTTCCCCGCAGTACGGAACCTCACTCCAATTACCTTCGTCATATATTAATTCTCCTTTATCGTAAGAAATAGCAGCTCCATCACAAGAACAAAATTAACATTTGCCCTCAGCCTTGCCTTAGCCTTATCCAAGCTGTCAATAACCAGCTCAATTCCCTCGTAAGAGCTCTTCTTCGCTCTTTCCTGAATTTCCGGAAGCAGCTCCTTAAACACGATTCCATCCACTTCCTTGGTTGCCTTATACATCAGCACATCCCGGTACCAGATCATAATAATATCAAAATAATCTTCTACCTCAAGCTTATATGCATGGATATGTCTGATCGCCTCAATCAGTTCATTCAGCTCCATATCCCGGATATTCTTAAGCAGATTTACCGACTCTTCCCGGATCTCATTGAATCGTTCAGATTTGGCCAGTAAGATCGCGCGTCCGATATTCCCCTGTGCAAAGGCAGTACACATATCAGCTTTATAATCCGGCACCTCCAGCTTTTCCATCAGATATTTCTTAATCAGCGTATCCTTGATATTGCGCAACTTTAACATGACACATCTGGACGTAATCGTCGGAAGCAGCTTCTCCCCATTCTCTGTCAGCAAGAAGATCACCGCATACTCCGGCGGTTCCTCAACCGTTTTCAAAAGCGCGTTCTGCGCCTCTTCCGTCATAAGATCCGCATGGTCAATTATATAGATTTTATACGGTCCCTGATATGGCTTAATCAGGATATCACTATTTACCTTTGTACGGATCACATCTACTCCAATACTTTCCAGAGACGTAGGCGTCACAGAAATCAAATCCGGATGATTGCCGCTGTCTACCTGCCTGCAGGAATGACATTTATTACAAGGCTCTGCTCCCCCTGCCTCGCAGAGCAAGGTTTCCGCGAACAAAGCCGCCAGCATCTTCTTCCCGGATCCTCTGGCGCCATTCAGGATATACGCATGGGACACTTTGTCCTCCGTCACCGCATTCTTGATATATCCAATAATATTTTTATGTCCTATCACATCTTTAAAGCTGCCCATCGTACATCTCCTCTGTTATCTTTTTAAGACATGTCTCCATATCCGTATTCTCATACCTTTTATCTATCCCCAGACGCATCAGGTTCTCCTCGCAGAAATCCTCCTCATCCGCCAAAAACCGTCTGCACATCTCCTTGTACTTCGGCTCCGCCTGGCTGCGCTCCCTTTTAAGCGCCCGCGCCAGCCGCTCTCCGTCATCTACCTCTATATATACAGGAACCAAATATTCTGCTCCGTAAAATCTCTGCATCTGCTCATAAGACTCCAGCGTTCCAATCATCAGATAGCTGTGACTGTGCAAATCAATCTGTCCGTCATCCACAGTGAAATACTTCCAGATACCGTGTACGGTATGATATGACCGAAGCTCAATCACCTTTCCTTCCGCTTCAAATCCCGCAAGCTCCTCTTCTTTCACAAAATAATATTGGACGCCGCTTCTTTCGCCTTCCCTCATGGGTCTTGTAGTATACGGGACAACTTTCCCAAGCTTCGGACAACGCTTAAGTATCTCCCGATACAGCGTATCCTTCCCGGATGAACTTTTTCCCATCATATAATATATCTTACCCATCTGCAAAGTCCTTATCCCGCTCTAAGTACCTTAATCTGCCCGTCCTTCTCCAAGCCTTCTATAGAAAATCCGGCCTTTCGATACTCTCCCAAAAGCTTCGCTGCCTCCTGTGATATCTGCTCGCCCGGTACAATCAAGGGGCTTCCCGGCGGATACAAATACGCGTACTCTGCCGAAATCCTTCCTTCCGATTCCTCCCATGGAAGCATCTTTGTTTTGAATTTCCCATCACTAATCCTAAGCGCCTCCGCACAGCTCATAACCTGACGATTAACCGGATTCCCGGCCATTCCGGTATCAGCCTTTTCCATTCCGGCTTCCTCCCCGTCCTTGGCACGGCACTTCTTTTCCGCCAGTTCTGCATCAATCTCAGACAACGCCTCCCGCAGCCGTTCGAACCCTTCCTTGCTGTCATTTACCGAAGTCATAGCAATCACATAGGTTCCGGCCGCCATCTCCATCTGCAGGTGATACCGTTCAAGAAGCATCTTGTACAGTTCCCTTCCCGTCATACCCAGACCATTTACAGAAATCACAAGCTTTGACCAGTCATACCGCTCCGTTTCAAGCAGTCTCAAACATTTCAAACTGGCAAGACTCTTCCTAAGTCCGGAAAGCTGCCGAACATAATCTTCAAACATTCCGGGGCCCTCTTCATCAAGCATATGCACACATTTATCAATGCTGGCCATCAAGACATATGACGGACTAGAAGACTGCATCATATCCAAATATCGGAATATCCTCCGCCGATCCGCAACCTCTCCCTTAACATGCAGAAGCGCCGTCTGAGTCAGCGACGGCAATGTCTTATGGATGCTGTGAATTACAATATCCGCTCCCTTCGCAAGCGCATTTGAATCAAAATAGGGATGGAATCCCAAATGCGCTCCGTGGGCTTCATCTACAATCAAAGGAATCCCACGTTCATGGACTACCTCAGCAATTCCCTTAATGTCGGATATCACCCCGTCAAAAGTAGGAGATACGATCACAACCGCTCGGATATCCGAATACTCCATAAGCGCAGTTCTCACTGCGCTTACAGAAATATCCATATTCATATGAAGACTTGAACTAAACTCCGGATATAAATATACCGGCCTCAGCTCATTCAAATATATCGCATGGTAGACCGACTTATGGCAATGCCTTGCGACAAGTATCCGGTCTCCCTTGTCGGTACTTCCAAGCACTGCGCTCAAAATACCTGCTGTACTTCCATTCACCAGATACCTTGTCTCCTCAGCGCCATACACCTTCGCTGCAAATTGCTGCGCCTCCAGCAAAATCCCATCCGCGTGATGCAAATCATCAAATCCCTCGATCTCTGTAATATCAATCTCATAGGGAAGTCCAACGCCTGCCGGCGCCTGTCTCTTGTGTCCCGGCATATGAAATCCATAATAATCGGACATGCTATATTCTGTTAGCCGGTCGTACAATCCATTCATAAATTATCATCTCAAATCCTTTAAAATTCAACTGCTCTATTTATATCTTACCAGTTCACAACAGTTTTATCAAGCTAAAAACTCCTCCAGAATTTCCCGGATCAGTACTTCCTTTGAAATCGCTCCCATCGGCTTGTCCTCGTCTTGCTCTGCTCCTTTCCCAGCGGAATCTGCCGCCAGCTTCTCAGCCGCCCTCTCCGCTGCCGCTTCCATACTTTTTTCTACCGCCCGCTCTGCTAGACGCTCCGCAAGCTGCTGTTCCTTCTTCTTTCCTCTGGCGGTCTTCTTCCCTTTTCCTCCCGTATATTTCGTTTCCTTTCCGGCGGCCTCCGCCCACTTCGTATCCGCCACCGCCGTTTCTACAATATTTTCCATTAGTTTTTCAGAAATTCTTTCCACCTGATCCTCTGTCGGCTGTTCTTTCATCACACTTCCACTCTGGCCATCGTTCGGCACGCCAGACAAAACTTCCGCCTGCCGCTCTATACGATCGTCCATCATCTGCTCTGACCGGCTGTAAGACGCCCTCTCCGTGCGATTATCAATCGCCCTCTCCCCACGGCTGTCTATGGCATATTCCCTGCGCTCCGCCATACGAAGTCCTTCCGGCGCGGTTCCCGCCTCCGGAGCGCGGTAAGGCTCCGGCTGCTGATATGGTTCCGGCATTACCGGCGGCAAAATCTCCGGCGTATCCGCTGGCGAAGGAACTTCCTCTCTTGGTCTTGGTCTTTCAGGATTGTTCAGCTCCCTGTTTTTCTCAAATTTACGCGCGCAGAAATTATCCAAATAATCCACCATATATGTCCGAATCACATTCAGATAATATTCCTCGTCCATGGCTATCCGCATCAAAAACAGCAAAATTCCGATTGCCGCTCCTCCGCCCGCACTCTGCAGTACAAAATCAGTCATTCCCATAAACGCATACTCGATGCCGGCTCCCACAATTCCTGCCGTCAGACACCCCCATGCCGCCGCACGCTCCAGCCTTCTCCAGCTATGGAGACGGATTCTCATGATTCGGTACTCATATATGTATTTCTCCACAAATACCTCCACATTCTGAACCCGGTCGCTGACCATGCAGGTATGCTCATACTTTGCCCGCACCAGCCGCATCAGTGAATGTGAACTCTTTCCCATATTTCCCGCCGCCCTTGTAAGACTCTTAAGCGAGATGCTGACCACACATTTACTGACTACTCCAATAACCGCAAAAACACCTATCAGGACAAGCAGAAATCGCCTGTCCATATTCACTTCCAACATAATCTTACCCTCCTTCTTTGATTCGATTATAACCGAATCAGAAAAAGAGGGTAGAAAAATCGTTTTCCATATTTCGCATATAAATTTCCGAATTATGCTATTCTCTGACGAATCCGCACCTCGCTGTCAAATGCTGTCGCGCATGTCCTTCATCAGCGCCGGTTAAATTCTTGCCGCCAGATTCTTTACAAGCCTTACGCTGTGCTCGATTGCCTTCTTCTCAAAGGTCGGATAGTCCTGCGATGCACTTCCGTCCGCCTTGTCGGAAATAGCGCGAATAATGACGCACGAAACTTTGTTCAGATAAGCAGCATGGGCAATTGCAGCCCCTTCCATCTCTGTACACAAGCCGCCGAAGTTCTCTAATATCCTGCCCTTTACTTCATCCGATGCCACAAACTGGTCGCCGCTTACCACTCTTCCGGTAAACGTATGGATGTCCGGATTTGCTTCTGCATTTGCCTCTGCCGCCAGCCGAACCAGCCTCTCGTCCGCCGGAAATGCGAGAAGTCCCATCCGCGGCACTTCTCCTAACGGATAACCGAATGAAGTCGCATCCATATCATGGTAAAGCGCATCGGTAGAAATAACCATATCTCCAATATCTATTCTCGCATCCAAAGAACCCGCTATGCCTGTATTAATCAGCACATCCGCATGAAACTCCGACACCAATACCTGCGCGCAGATTCCGGCATTCACCTTCCCAATGCCGCTGCGCACCACCGTAACATCTTTGCCACAGAGCATGCCCTTCACAAAAGTCATTCCCGCACGTTCCACCATTTCCTCAGTCTCCATAGCCTCTTTCAAAGCTGCGACCTCTTCATCCATTGCCCCGATAATTCCAATCATTTTTTCTTCCTCCTTATGTTAAAAAAAATAGTCCTTATCTTTTGCCTTCAATACTCTGTCATAATATTCCATTGATGTTTCGGGTCCTCCGCTCCGATACTTTGGTATAATATCGAGCTCTTTGTTCTCTCCATTTTGAGAAATCACAAGAACCTCAATAAACGTACCCTTTTTCACATGCGAAGCCAGATTGTGGCTGAAACAATCCGATGCTCGCTGCTGTCTCTATAGACATTAATATACAAAGCATGGGAATCTATTGCGCATTCCAAAAATTTATCATCATCTGAATCGCGACATATTTCAATATGGGAGGACGGCTTAATTATTTCCATCGTTTTAATTAATGGAATAAGAATTGTCCTATTGATGTGTCCTTGCTTTCGGTTAATCATCTCCTGTACAATTTCTTCGTATTCATTAATGATTTCAGACGTAGCACAAGCTGTTATTTTTCCGTTAACAATAGAGCTGAGAATTTTTCTGGGAAATCCACCAAAGAACACACCTGAGATTAAAACATTTGTATCTACAACAATTCTCATTTTCTTTTTTTCCTTCTAGAAGATTTAATGATATCATTAACGTCATTTTCGGTATAGCCAACAGTCGCTGCCCACTTCTGCGCCTCATCTAACGATGCCTCAAATTCTTCTGCGGAGGGAAGTTTTAATGTTTTGAGCATGATAACATCTCCCGAAGTATATGCAACCAACTTATCCCCGGTATCAATCGACAAGTGTTCACGAATGCTGACCGGAAGGGAAATCTGCCCTTTTGAAGAAACAGTTACTATCTGTGTATTCATTTAATTATACTCCTTTCATGTAAGATTTTCTTACCCGTATTATGCCACGATATAGCTGCTTATGCAAGAAAAATCATTATTCACTGTCCTACTTGGATAGCATTATCAGACCGGATGTAGCAAACATATTCAGCAAACGGATATCATATTTGTATCTCTTTTCCGTTTCAACTGCCTGCAGATTCTTCATTCGTAAAATTCTGCACTCCTAACACTTTAACTATCGTACCATCTTCTATAACATATTTCAAATTTTCCATAAACCGCCTCCGGATATAACGCGCCTCAATTTATACAATTATACCCTCTCATTTAAGCAGATACAACATTTTCTCCTAAACAATAGAGCGATTCTCTAGTATTGGTCATTTGAAAATTTAAATTCCACCCCTATCTGAGTTACCAATATTAATTATCTCTACAAATATTGGATACCAGATAAGAATAATTTTTTATGACAGGCATATTGAAACGGGTTTCTGTGCTATAATGCCATTAGGCAAAAGATATAACAGGATTTTGGCTGCCAGAATCCGATGCTCGTTACCTCTGTGGACATCCCGAAAAAGCCATTTTGGTAAAGATGTCTTCTTTCGGCACGTAAAGTTGAATATATTTTTGAGTTTTATCCTCATCTGGTTTCATACTTCAGCTAAACGGATATAACATTTTCTACCAGACAATCAAACGATTCCCTAGTATTTTCTTTTTCTTTTTGCTATAATTCCTGTAAATCAACAAAGGAGGATACTAACATGGTATACAAGACACAGGGAACCTGCTCGCAGGCTATCCAGTTAGAATTAGATGGCGACATTATCAAATCTGTAGAATTTGTAGGCGGCTGCTCCGGCAATACCCAAGGCGTCGCCTCTCTGGTACGGGGCATGAAAGCAGAGGAAGCCATTGCCAGACTGGAAGGCATCCGTTGCGGATTTAAACCCACATCCTGTCCGGATCAGCTTGCAAAAGCATTGAAGCTTGCACTGGCAGAGTAAAATTATGTCAATTCTCATTATTATGCAGAAAAAAAGAGACTCTATGCAAGCAGTCTCTTTTTTTCCGCGAGTAATGGCTATCGAGTTCTCTTTACCCTACTGGAAAAATTTTGGATAATCCATTTCCGAACTGCAAGAGAAACATACAGGCAGCAAAATTCAAATTCATTCCTTCTAATAAACCAAGAGTCCTAAAGCAGACTCAAGAACTGCTTGAGCCCGGCATGAGGGTTCTTTTATATTCATCTTAATAGTTGCTGCCCCTTTTGTCAGTAGCCCTTTAGGAAATTATAAAGAATTACCAGATTCCACGGGCGGGGTGATATCACTGGGATCTCCAACATAAAGGCCATTCGTAAGGGAATCACTCACATCTCCGTCAGCAGAATGATAGCATTTCACTCGGTAATACCAGCCGCCCTCTACTTCCAGCTTCTTGCTGGTGCTTACAAGATCCGCATTGGTATTTTCTTTATCCCAGGTCTCTACGAATTCCCATTCGTCGTCCTCCCACTTGGCACGCTCCACAATCACGGCAACTTTCACCGATTCACAGGTATGCTCTGCAATGGTAGTTCCACCTGCATAAATTACTCCCGATCCTACTTTCCGGATCTTAGAATAACCTATCTGAAGGTTCTCCCCCCGCGTAATGCTGGTAGCTGTTCCGGTGGACTCCGTCTCGTTAGTCAGATAAGAGCCATCCAACATCGGCCGATTATCAGACGCTTTCGTATCCAACCCTGTACTCATCATGAGACTGAACATCAACACCAGTACACAGACACCAGATACTACCCATTTCCTCATAGTCTTCTTTATACTTTCCTCCCTCCCTCATATATATAGACAACTGAACTTCAAAAATCCATCGCTTTTTTTAATAAAAATATAAATTATTTAAAATATTTTCAAATTTTTCCTTTTCCATAGTTCCTGTTAATTGGTAATATATCTTTCGATACTCAAATTTTGCAGAATATCTCTTTTCTCCACTTTGCGGTAATTCATATTCTATTACCCTAATTACAATATCTGCATTTTTCATCTCGTATATATATTCATCAATTTTTTTATCTTCAATATCTGAACTCCAGAATTCTTCTGTATATGAATCACTTATAAAATATGAAACATTTCTATCTCCACATACATATAACATTTGCGCCAAGCGAATTTCCAAATCTATTTCACAATACTTATATTTCATATCTTTAGAAATTGCTCTAATTCTTACTGGTTCTATCCCCAACTCATCCTTAATCCGTTGATAAGCCTTTAGTTCTTTCTCTTCATCTGATATCTTTGCCTCGTCCACAGAACTATTTCCCTGTGATATTTCTCTTTCACCAATTTTAAATCCCATCATCTCCACGATTCTCGTTGGTCCGCCCAAACTATTGACCCCGAATCCAGCAACCAACACCAATACCACCACAGCCGCCGCAAGACGTTTCCATACTCCAGCATGTTTTCTTTCCGTCTTCTTCGGCTCCTCTTCGCCCTCTTCTCCTCTGAGACGCCTTTGCACCTCCCATCCAAGGCGCAGCGCTTCCGCATCGTTCGGCGAAAGCTTGTCGAGAATATCCTCCAATTCCGCCTCCCGATGCAATACTTCATTCTTTCCCGCAACCGCTTCTTCATAAGCAGCCACTCCAGCATAGACCTTTCTGTCAAGGCTCTCGTTCGCTTTTGCTTCCGCCGCCTGAGGGTTCTCTTCGATCCTGCGCTCTATCTCCTCCGCTTCCCGATCCAGCTTTTCCACTATTCTCTTTTCATAATTATCGAATTGGTCTCTCATATCTTCCTCTTTCCACTTGACCAGCGCTCTCCCCTCGTTTACAATTATCCTATGACGATGGATTGGAGGCACACTATGAAACGTATTATCTTAACCGGCGGCGGCACAGCGGGTCATGTAACCCCGAATATTGCTTTACTGCCGCGTCTCAAAGAACTAGAATACGATATCCATTATATCGGTTCTTATAATGGAATCGAAAAAGAACTGATTGAACAGTTCGGCATTCCTTATCATGGAATTTCTTCCGGTAAATTAAGGAGGTATTTCAGTCTACAGAATTTCACAGATCCTTTCCGGGTAGTGAAGGGCTTTGGCGAAGCTCACAAGCTAATCAAATTGCTTAGGCCGAACGTTATTTTCTCCAAGGGCGGATTTGTATCTGTTCCGGTCGTTCTCGCCGGAAAGAAGTGCAAAGTGCCGACTATTATCCATGAATCGGATATGACCCCCGGCCTTGCAAATAAATTATCCATTCCTTCCGCAACAAAGGTCTGCTGCAACTTTCCGGAAACTATAGAACTCCTTCCGGCGGATAAGGCTGTGCTCACCGGCTCACCCATTCGCCAAGAGTTATTATCCGGCGACAAGCAGCATGCATTAAACTTCACCGGCCTTGATGACAGCAAGCCCGTAATTTTGATTGTTGGCGGAAGCCTCGGCGCTCAAGCTGTTAACGAAGCTATCCGCAGAATCCTTCCATCACTTTTGAAGGATTTTAACATAGTCCATCTATGCGGCAAGGGAAAACTTGATCCATCCCTGAACAATCTGAACGGCTATGTACAATATGAATATATTAAGGATGAATTAAAGGATCTATTCGCCCTTTCTGATATTGTTATCTCCCGTGCAGGCGCTAATGCCATTTGTGAGCTCTTGGCTCTGCACAAGCCGAGTCTTTTAATCCCGCTGTCTGCAAATGCAAGCCGCGGCGACCAGCTTCTGAATGCCCGTTCTTTTGAACGTCAGGGCTTCAGCGCAGTTCTAGAGGAAGAACAAATTACCGACACAGGACTTCTGTCCGCTATTCGCAGCCTCTATAAGAACCGGACTCAATATGAAACGGCAATGATGAATTCAAATCAACAGGATTCCATTGACACTATCATTGATTTAATCGAGTCCGCCGTACACTCATAAGAAGGTCATTATATAATTATACCTTATTGAACATTAGCAGTACAATAATTATACCCTCTTGTCTAGTATAAAAAGGTGTCGTTTTGACACCTTTTTCTATGCTCTGGTAATGTGGTCAAATTCATCCCTATAATTTTCCCTTATCCAATTCCTCGCTCTCTGCAGCATACTCGCCAACGCATCCACTGTCGTATCCATACTATCCGCAAGCTCCTGCCTTGGTATCTCCATTCCATGTGCATAGATCAGTACATCATACCACTTTTTATTACGCTCCAGCACTGCGGCAAGAATTTTATCCGTATACTCAAGCACTTCCTTTTTCCACATATTTTCAAAGAAAATATCTTCCGGATCAGGCTCTCTTCCAAGCATACTCTCTATATCTTCATCCTCATGCAGAAGTCTTTCGCGCCTTGTGCGCTTCACATGATTGTATGCCAAGTTCTTCGCAGTAACTAACAGCCAGCTTTTCGGATTCTCCACCTCGCTATGAGCGCGATGTATGTAATACCTCATAAGCGCTTCCTGCGCAATATCTTCTGCATCATCTGGGTTACGGATATTCATTAGCGCTGTCTGAAATATCTGATTCCGATATTTTTTGTATACAGCATCGAAGTCTTTTCTTCTTTCTGACTCCATTCCCACAACTACTTTCCTTTATCTTTCGCTTTTTCCTTTGTTTATGCTAATCAATCGCCCTTACCCTGGACAGAATATCCTCTCGGTCGGCCTCGCTCAGCTCACCCACATTCCATCCAAAGCCCGCCCGATCATTCTTATACCTAGGAATCAGATGCATATGAAAATGGAAAACTGTCTGCCCTGCGGGTTCGCCATTATTCTGCACTATATTAAATCCATCACAATCCAGAGCCTTCGTCATCTTCACTGCCATCTTCTTTGCAAGCAAAATAGCCTTTCCCGCCAATTCATCTGGTAATTCATACAGGTTCGGATAATGCTCTTTTGGCAAAATCAGCGCATGGCCCTTCGACGCCGGACCAAGATCCAGAATCACCCGAAATTCCTCATCTTCATACAATGTTGCAGATGGGATATCTCCATTTGCAATTTTACAAAAGATACAATCGTCATCTCTCATAACATCAACCTTCCTTCTAAATATAAAATTACTGCTTTATTTTACAAAATCATCTCTTGCATATTCCGACCGCCGGTGTTACACTGATACTCCAGAAAGGCGGTGTAAATTATGTATACATCTACAGACCTCGACAAACTCAGACAAATTATGGCGGAAAACCATGAACTCGCAGGCACTATCAACAAACTTCTCTCCTCCCACAGAGAGTCAATCAGTACCATCACTCATGAAATACGCAATCCGCTGACTCTGGTGTATAGCTCTTTGCAGCTTATCGAATCTAACCACCCTGAAGTACACACTTTTCGGCATTGGGATGCCATGCATCAAGATGTTTTATATATGATGCAGCTTCTTGCAGATCTATCTGATTACAATAACGGTTTCTCATTACATAAACAGCCGCTGAATACCAGCGGTTTCTTAAAGCAGCTCGTCCTGTCTTTTGCCGCTTCTTTCGAAGCCTCAAACATAGAATTTACCTCTCGGATCGCGCCAGAACTTCCATATATTCAAGCAGATGGTCCAAAATTAAAAGAAGTTCTTCTCAATTTATTAAAAAATGCTTTTGAAGCCATTCCCTCCGACGCTCCGGGTTCTGTTCGTCTGGATGCGGAAATAATAAACCATACATCCTCCGAAAAGCCTGATATTTCTGCTGCTTTGGCCGTCTCTTCTAGTCTGCAGATTCAGATTCATGATAACGGCTGTGGTATTCCCGCCAAACACTTTGATGAGATCTTTACTCCTTTCACCACCTTCAAATCCGGCGGCACGGGTCTCGGCCTCCCTTTAAGCAAAAGAATCGTCGAAGCCCATGGCGGAACTCTGCAGGCGAAATCCTCCCCGGATATAGGCACTGTATTTACCATCCTTCTCCCTGTATCTTCTGATCCGGCATCCCCCTGTTCCGGCGATACAGAATAACCGCTAAGATCAATCCGGCAAGCGCGCCTCCGATATGTGCTGAATTATCCACCCCGCTGCTGGTCAGGCCATGATACAAAGTTACTCCAATCAAAAACAGGATACCTCTGTCCGACATACTGCCTACCCTTCCATGATTGCGGAGCGCAATATAAAATAACGCGCCGATAATGCCAAATATCGCTCCGGACGCCCCGGCGGAAACAGCATACTCCTCCATATGCAGCTCTGTTGCAAGAGACAAAAGATTCCCAGCCAGACCGCTGAACATATAGAGCAGCAGATATTTCACTGTTCCAAGCTCATACTCCAACTGCCAGCCCATCAGCACCAAAGCCAGCATATTGTTCATCAGATGATCAAAGCCAAAATGAAGAAACATGCAGGTAAACAACTCATAGTATTTGCCTGCATAAATAATATCCGGTGTATACATGGCGCCATGCTCCAGCATGAATCCGGCATCCTCTGTCATTCCCTGAAAGGATAGAATCAGGAATACAATTATATTCACAGCAGCCAGTACAATCGTACACGGCGCTTTCTTCTGGTACATGGCCCACTCCTTTTGCATCATATTCTGTGTCTATTATACCATTATTTGCCACAAACGTCGATAAGATAATAAATTTTTTTGTAACAGTTTAGCCATCGCCAAAATTATGGGTGAATCATGCTTGCCTGAATGAGCCCATAATGCAGGCGATGGCTAAACTATTACATTTTTTTCACGGACTAAAAATCCTCCTCGTCAATATATATCCCGTCCCAGTCTCCCCACTTCGGACGTTTATGCCGATGCAGCAGCCTTTTCACCGGACTCCACAAATTATCTGTTTCCTTTAGAATCTTACTGCCCATTTCCTGTCTGGTTATCCAGTCGTGTTCCTCGCTGTCATATTCAAATGCTCTCTGCTGCCACAGCCGTTCTCCGCGGGCGCTTTCTTCCTCCGTCTCCTGCCGCTCTTTTTCACTCAAAATTTTCTCCTCGTCCTCCCGCTTTCCGCTTCTCATTTCTTTTATCCGATTCTCCTTCGGCTCCCCAGCGCTTATGTCTTCCTCTTCTTTCATTTTCTCCAGTTCCAGCATGATCCTCTTGAGACTATAGTTTTCTTTCATGGTTTCTTTATGTAGAAAAAAAGCTGTTTTTACACTGGGAATGTCCTGATAATCTGTCCACTGGACAAAATCATCCATCAGCCGGTGAAAAGACGTCCGAATGTCCTCGTCCCCTTGTGGGAAATAGCAAAACCGGTACTCTCCCTCTTCGCAAAATATATATTCCGGGTTCATCAGAAGCCTGTTCGAGTTCAAAAGATAGCTCTCTGCAGCTTCTATCACTTCCTGCATCTGCCTCAAAAATCCGTTCATGTCTTCCCACGTAATCTTTTTCTGCTTATAATACTGCCTCATAGATATTAATCCTGTAATATCATATTCATAAACAGTACTCTCTCCCTCCCCTACAGCGCTGATTGAAAGCAGCCCTTTAACATGGTTCTCCCGAAGCATCCGAATCTGATAATCCTCTGTATATAATCCAGAAAAGCTGATTCTAAGCCTTGTCTGGTTCAATTCCTTTTTTAGTTTTGTCTGAAATTCCACTCCTATATCCCTTTCTAAAATATCAATGCAGCAGCCTCCGATACCTTCGTATCTTTTCCTCCGGCTCGGTAATACCCGCCGTCTCAGAGACTGCCACACGCATCTTTCCCTTAGCTGCAAAGGCCTTGACTACAATCCGTTCTTCATCCACCTGTGCGCTTCCATGCACCTGTCCAAACAAGATGCACTTTCCTCGCACCCTCTCATCAAATATAGCGTTCACCCTCTCTGCCGTCACTCCATCCTTCTCCCTTGCCTTTGTGCTTCCCGCAACTGCCGCCTCATAAGCGCAGGAAGAAATAACCTCCTTATCATGATAATAGAATATTCCCATAACGCTTAAGAAAAGCACCGACAATATCGCCGGAGCAATATACGCCATCTCTACCGTGATCATTCCTGAAAATTCTATACCTTCCGCTTTTCTTTTTCTCATCCTCCGCCTCTCTTTTTTGTCTCTTCTTATCTCTTATTGAAAGAGCTCTCCAACCCACATAACTATATATCCCGCTGTAATAAAGGGTACCATCGGAAGCGCCGCTCCTCTTCGGCATTTATGTAACGCAAGTACCGCAACTGCTGCCAAAGCAACCGCTATCCACGCTATAGCCATCAATTCCAAAAGCTTCCAAATACCAAGATAGGTTCCCAGTATACACAGCAGCCAGCTATCTCCATATCCAAGCTGCTCCCTCGTCACTTTACTCACTAATACAAATATCAGGCCGGTCAGAAGTCCCTCTATCGCCAGCCCGATATGTCCTCCGCCTGCAAATAGTGCATACCCCGCCGCTAGAATACTTCCAATCATCAGAATTGATCCTGATATCCTCCTGCTTTTTAAATCTGTCGCTGACAGTCCGGCAAGCATACCCATGCATACAATCCTGCTGATGATCAGCAATCCATTTTCCGCAGCATAATCATTTACCTGCAGCATTTAGAACACGCTCCTTTCCCTACTGCTTCCGATAGCGGAACTGCATAAATGGTTCGCTTTAACCCGCTGCAGCTCAGCGAATTATGGTATCTGTCCCCGTAATCCGTTATATAGACCCCATCCGCCGCACCGCCATGTACACAGCCTTCACAGGCATGATATTTCCCATGGCTTTCATTACGCAGGCCATCCACCTGGCTATAAGGAACCATCCGGATTGACAGCTCCAGATAATTACAGTGATAATCCTGATGATAAACCATGCCTGTTTCTGTAATATATACCGTTTCTTCATCCTCCTGTCCGAAGCCGGAACGAACATAACCATTCCATCCCTTCATCCTCATGGATTCCGTCATATTCACCGGAGCCGCCGCAAAAACCGGAATGGGCAGCCTAACCTGATAAGCAGCCTTAAGTTCCAAAATCCCCGTTATTGCAGACATTCTCGATTTCTCGCAGTGAATCCCGCCGCTTCCGCCCACCACAATACTTCTCTCCAAACGCTCTCCTCCAACGGCAGATACGATATCCGCCTCTAGGCTTCCCGGCGTAACCTTCGGATAAACATAAATATCTTCCGCCGCCATTTTAGCGGCATACTGCATCCCGCTGCGGATAGCAGTCCGAATGGACATTACCTCAAGCATATAGAACAGCGCAAGCGCCGCCAGAAAAAAAAGCGGTACCGCAAGTGCGGCTTCTACTGTAATTACACCTTTCGCCGCTGCATTTTTTCTTCTGGAAAGGCAGAGGGATGCTCTTTTGGAGCACAGAAACCTTTGCCCGGATTTTTGGGAATTTGAGGATATTGAATATACAGGGTCCTGCCTTTTTGGCATATAAGAACATCTCCTTTCAACATAATATTGTAGCTTTGGTAATATTTGACGATTCTCCAAAAGAACATCCCTCTGCCTTTCCATTTTTCATACAACTCTTCTCACATTACCGATATCCATAATAGGTATGGAACCTATATGTAATTCCTCTGCGCAGGCTGACATTAGAGGCAACCTCCATCCTGCTGATGCAGTCATCCGCCCGAAACCATGTTAATCCTTTCTCCTGCCTGAGACAAAGCTCAACCAGATCTAATACCCGAAAAGGCATTTCCTGCTTATAGTTTAAAAACAACAGCACTCTCAGATATTCTTCATACTTCATGCCTCCCTGAGTATCTGCTCCCTCTTGTCCTGATTCCTGCGAGCCAAGACTCATTAATCCGGACAGGGACAACTGCCAGCTCTCTCCATTCTTCGTAAGCGGAACTCCATATCCTCTCATCAGAGAGCGCAAATCCATTATGCTTTCCCCGAATGCCCACGCAAGCAGCAAAACCTGAGTCAGAGCCTCCGCAGCAGCCGGAAACGCCATAACCGTACACAGCGTAACCGCTAATGCCTGAGCTTCCGCTCGTTTCGCCCCATCTCCTTGAAGATATATATAATTGGGAACAACTCGAAACGCCAGCAGTTTCTTCAGCACGGATTCCAAATTCTCGCGATCACTGTCTTTTCCTGACAAAATATATTCTATCTCATAATCAAGCGCTCCTATGTTACCCTCCTGCCCGCTGTCTGTCGCTGAAGAAAAATGTGTCAGAACATATTCTCCAAACGCTATCTGAGATAATTCCACCTCATCTGCCACATCTGAAAAGTCTCCGAATCCGCTTCTCAAATTTCTATGGGAGACTAACCCGCCCTTCTCAACCGACTTATCCGATACCTGCCGCTCCTTTGGCATAACCAGCTCCGCAAGAGGCGCCGCCGCAAGCTGCTGAATATTAGGAAGGGGATTATCCTCCGCCGGAAGCGTAAGATCGTTTTCATTCAGCATACCGCCCAGCTCCTCGTAAAGAGATTCTTCTGTCTGCTGATACCGATCTGCTGCTTCCTCCTGTCCTTCCCATTGTCCCATACTTCCCAGCAGATGATTCAGGGAACCCAGTCCATACTTATTATCTATAAAATGCGCAATCTGCTCTAAAAAAGCCTGTCCATTCGCATCCGTCAGAAGCTGAATCCTCTCCATGCGCTGTTCCATACCGGATGCGCCATAATAGGACAGACGGTCAAATACTCTCTGCTCACTGTAGCTCCCGCTCTCATATCCTCCATCCAGCGCAAAGACTTCAAATTCTTCCAGAAGCTCTCTCTGATATTCCGCAAATACCGACTCCATTGCCCGGTTCATATCGGCTCTTCGATAACTTTTTGCAGACTGCAGGGAGGCGCTCTCCATGATACTTCCGGCAAAAGCAGTCAGAAGCACAAAAATCAGCGCCAGAAATGCAGTGACCTCCCCGCGCTCAGATTCCCGCGCTTTCACTGGTTATCTTCTCAAATATAGTATTTACAAGACTGGTAAGCTGAGACTTGAAGATGATTACCAGTCCGATCAGAACCACTAGGATTAGAATCACCTCTACCACTCCAATTCCTTGTTCATTCTTAAGCAGTTCTTTGATCCTCTGCCCCGCCGCTTTCATTTTCCACATAAACATTGCCATATTTTATCTCCTTTTCTGATTTTTATTTCCCCGGCCCTACATCTGTATTGATAAAAATGCCGGAATAATCACAATTACAAGCACCATTGCCAGCATAAAGAACATTGGCAGAAGCAGTTTGGTCCCAGCCTCTTCCCCACGCCGCTTTGCAGCCGCTTTTCTCTCTTCGAATGCCTGAAGAGACTCCGCGCCCAAAAGCGCTGCGAGACCTTTTGTTCCTTTGCGCAGGTTCTGATCAAGAAGACTTGCAAGCTTTCTGTATGCCTTTAGTCCGCACCGTCTCCCGAACCGCTCATAACTTTCAGCCTCTGTAACTCCGCTCTGCATTTCCCGGTATGCCACCGCCATCTCCTCATAAGCATAACGCAGTCCCGCGCCCTCTTTCTGCCGCTCATAATCCTGAACAATCTTTTCCCATGCCTTTTTCACCGTCATTCCCGCTCCAAGCAGGAGCGTCAGTTTATTCATAATCTCCGGATAGTCCAGCATCATCTGCCTTTCTCTATCTTCTCTCTCCTTCTGCTCATTCTGTCTCTGCAGGCCCGCAAGCAGCAGGCAGATAACAGGCCCAAGCGCCAGCACATACCATCCTCTGGGATTATCCGGATTGCGAAGTATAATTTTCCTGCCCTCTATTTCATTCGGAAGCTTTAGCACATCCTTCTCTCTGCTTTGTTCTTCCTCCTCCTCGATTGCTTGGAGCACCCGCGCCCTGCGGCTTTCCTCTCCGGACAGCTTCGGAGGATATACCCTGACGCTCATCTCCTCCAGCGCCTGCATACTCTCGTCCTCTGTGTAGGTAAGATACGCCTTTAGGTTCACCAGCGCTCCTTCCGGTTTTTCTGCGGTTCCTTTCTCATTCAGCTCCCCATATATATTGATCAGATCATAACGGTTAAGCTCCCACGAAACTTCTATTGGTTCCCCCGGTATCTCTGTTACAAGATTCAGGTCTGTCCGCACTTCATCAAGACTCCGATTCCCGCCCAAGATCAACGGTTCAAGCTTCTGAACTGCCTTCTGAAAGACCTCTTCTATCTGCTCTTGGGTATACCGTTTTTCCTCGACTTCAACTTCCATAGGAGCCTTCTGCTCTTTTCCGTCTATGATTATCTTCAGCGTCCGCGTGACGCTGCCCTTTCCATAGTCGTTTCTGCGAATCTCAGTTACCGGTCTGGCCGACTCTTCCTGATCGGATACCAGCAAAGCCGCGGCCAGCGCTGCGGCCGCCACAAGGATAACCGCCATTATACCTCGATATTTACAATTCTTTCCCCAAGCATATACGCGCCGAAATATATTCCTAAACATACGCTCATTACCCCAATTCCCAGCGGATTCCCATAGAGAATTTCCATAAATTCAGGAAAACTTATCTTCATATAAGCAATCATCCCAAATGGAATCGCTGACATCACCTTAAATTCATATTTTCTGGCTGCAAGCATCGTTTCAATTTCTGCCCGGACCTCCAGCTTATCCCTGATCTGGTCCGTTGTACTTTTTATAATTCCAAGCATATTGCCGCCGCTTTTCCTTGCCATCACAAACACATTGACAAAATTCCTTACATCCTCCTGCTCTACCCGTCCGGACCATTCCTCCATAATCTGTTCCATTGGAACCTGAAGGTAAATCTGCCGCACCATATAGGTAAATTCCCGCTGAATTGCCGCGTCCTCCTTATATAGAAGGCTTAAATCCCGCTTCGTCTCCTTCATGGCATTCTCTACCGAATATCCCACGCGCATGGACGACGAAAGAGATTGAATTGCTTCCCGGAACTGCTCTTGAAACTCTCTTTGCTTTTTTGCGATACATTCTGTTTCCCACCGGAGATAATACCATATCCCAAAGGGCAGAAGAAGGACAAACGCAGCCGCCGATTCATAAAACAAATAGGAAACTACCGCAAGAAGGCCAATTATCCGTCCTGCCGCCAGCGCATACTCAGTCCGTCGTATATCCTGCCGAAAGTAATTTTGCCGTATTTGTAATATTCCGGATTTTCTTCCACTCGCCAATTACTCGCTCTCCTCTTCGTTCGGTCTCGTCAAACCGGTACAGCACCTTAGTATCAATTTCCTCTCCGTTGTAATCCAGCACCTCGACTACTTCCAGCACCTTCCTGCTCTTATCCCACAATCTGCCGATATGGATAATAATATCAATCGCCGATGCAATCTGCCGCTGAATCGCCGCCAGCGGAATATCCATTCCCATCAGCACCATCGTCTCCAGACGGCGCAGCATATCCTTTGGGCTGTCTGAATGACCGGTACTAAGACTCCCCTTATGCCCCGTGGACATAGCCTGCAGCATATCAATGGTCTCCGGCCCCCTTACCTCTCCCACAATTACCCTGTTCGGACGCATACGCAGAGCCGACCGAATCAAGTCACGTATCGTAATCTCTCCCACTCCTTCCACATTGGCGTTGCGGGCTTCCAGCCTAACCAGATTCGGCACATCGAGAATCTGCAGTTCTGCATTATCCTCAATCGTTATGATACGCTCGTCCTTCGGAATATACTGAGACAGCGCATTCAGCATCGTAGTCTTTCCCGAACCGGTGCCTCCGCTGATAAAAATGTTATATCCCGCCGTTACCAGCTTCTTTAAAACCTCCGCAAGCTCCTCGCTCAGAGCGCCCAGCGCAACCAGACGCCCCATAGTCATCTGCTCCTTCGGGAATTTCCGGATGGTAACAATCGGACCGTTTAACGCCACCGGATAAAGCACCACATTAACGCGGGAGCCGTCCGGCAGTCTGGTATCCACAATAGGCGAAGCCTCATTGACCAGCCTATTCGTTCCCGCTACAATCTGCTGGATTACATCTTCCAGCTTCTCTCTGGACAGAAAATGCCTGTCCGTCAGATAGAGCCTTCCCTTCTTCTCTACGAAAATATTCTGCACCCCATTGATCATTACCTCTGTAATCTCCTCATCCTCTATCAGCTCCTGAAGAAGATCCAGCTTGCGGAATGCATTAAATAATTCCTTCCCAAGCCTTGACCTTGTCTCCAGTGAAATATATTCTCCCCGGCTCTCCTCTTCAAGAACCCCAAAAATCAACTCCTGCAGTTCTTCATCTTCTACCTCCCTTGACAGATCCATCTGTCCGAGGACCTTTTCCTTTAGCTGTTCTTCTGATATCACAGCGAATCACCCTTTCCCAAACTTCACCGTATCCCTGACGGCAAAGCGCCTCTTCATACTGATAAAGCTTCGAGACAGCAAGACGGTCATCCACAGCCGGCATATAAACCGTATCGCAGGCCTTCAGGATGTCGAACAGTCCCTGAACACAATCCCCCAGATCCAAAATCACCGCGTCGTAGATACTATGGTTCAAAATCTCCCCAAACAGCCACATCCACTCCGATGCTGTTACAATCCGGATATCTTCTGGAAATATTACCGGCGGAATATAATCCAGTCCCTTCATCTGCTTCACCAATGTTGTAATCAATAAACCCGGATTCCCGGTCTCCTGCTTAGCATAATAAAGCAGCATAGATAGATTCCTCTTTTCCTCCTCCGGAAAATAACCTCCGATTCCTGCGTAAGTCTCCAGATTTATGTATAGAACATTCAGTGTCTTCGCCAGCTCTATCCCCTTCTCAAGTGCAAATGCCGTCTGTCCGGATCTGTGAACCGGCGAATATACTCCTATCAGCTTTCCCCTTTCCTTTTTCCTGATATTCCAAAGTTCCCCCATTCCTCCTTCCGCCAAAGCTTCGATCAAATGAGTATAGATATCGTTTCCCGACTGATAACGGAAAATCTTGCGTACCGCCCCTTCTGCCTCCGCAGATACGGCCGACGCCGACAGCCGCATAACCTTTGGAATCCCAGCCAGCTCCCCTTCTGTAAACATAATCCCGTCATCCGCCAGAAGAATATCCACCGGCGTCTCCCTGCAGATTGCCTCCAACTGTTCCGGACTGCTGCACAGTTTTACTTGAAGGGCTAGTTCCTTCTTTCCGCCAAGGTAATCCGCCAGCCGGGACGCATACTCTGTCTCCCGGTCGCAGATAACCAAATTCTTACTGCCCACGTATAACCTCCTGTCTTTTTCAATTTACATAACCAAATTTTTCTGCAGAGCTTCCCTCCTTTCTTCCTAGTATTACACTGGTTTTTCTGTTTTTCTGTTTTGAATTCTCAACCGAAACGGCTTGAATTACGAAACATGCTCAGATTTTCAACTAGATTCAACTTATCAGATACAAGTTATGGCAACTTGTACGATGTATTATATCTCCACATCGTACAAATGTCCATACCTTTTTTAGAACTATGTAAACTTTGTGTATTTTTTACAAAATTTGATAAAAAACTATTCCATAAAGTAGTGCAACCCCAGGAATTCCAAGGGTTCCAGATGTCAAAAAAGTTACGGCGTTCATTCCTACCCCGACTTCTATCCCGCGAGAAGAAATAAATTCATTTACAAAGAAAACCAAAGCCATCCCCACAAGCGCCCGAATCAGAAAATTAACAATAATTCCCGGTCTTCCTTCCTGCATATACCTCCACTCTCCTTTGTCCTTTTTACATATCTATTCCCGCCGTATCTCAATTATACCCGCATAACCCCCGTTACAACTGAATCTCAATCCTCCTTCCGGTTCTCTGGTACTGATGGTAGTTCACTCCCGCCGCGTCAAACATCCGCATAGATGCCTGTACCCGGGGCGTACCATCATACTTATTGCTGTCATAAATGACCTCCTTAATCCCACTCTGAATGATTGCTTTTGCGCATTCATTACAGGGGAATAAAGACACATACAGCTTCGCTCCTTCAAGGCTCCCTCCTCTGTAATTCAAAATTGCGTTCAACTCGCTGTGTACCGTATAAAAATATTTGGTCTTCAGCTCGTCTTCATCTTCTCGAATCCAAGGAAACAGATCATCCGAACACCCCATCGGAAATCCATTGTAACCCATTGACAGAATCTTGTTGTCCTGACTTACAATACAGCATCCGACCTGTGTATTGGGGTCTTTCGACCGGGCGGCCGAAAGCATTGCTACCCCCATAAAATATTCATCCCAGCTAATATAATCCTCTCTTTTTGTTCTCATACTGTACCTCCATCCGAATCTCTTTCTTCTGGTAAGTATATCATTTTTTCCGCCATTATTCTACATAGGCTTTAATCCCTTCCACAATTGCCTCTGCCGTCTTTTTCTGATACTCCTCGCTCTTTAGAAGCTCCGCCTCCTCCCAATTGCTTAAAAACCCACACTCCACAATAATTGTAGGCGCTTCCGTTCTCTTCAGCAGATAATATGTATCATTTGCCTTTGCTTTACGATTGTTTTCCGTATTTAGACTAAGCAGAGCCTCCTGCATCAGCCCCGCTGCCTTTTTCCCTTCCTCTGAATGACTGTAATAAAAAACCTGAGCCCCTTTAACCCCTTCCTGATGATAACTGTTTTGATGAATACTTACCGCAAGCGCCGGAGCAGTTTTATTAATCAGCGCTACTCTGGCTTTCATATCTCCTACCTTCGTCGCAGAGCCGTTCCCTCCACCAAGCATAGTATCCTCTTTTCTTGTCATCACCACGTCAATCTTCTCTTTTTTCAGCAGCTCCTGTACCATTTCGGCGATCGCAAGATTTACCGTCTTCTCCTCCACATCGTTCACTCCGATTTTTCCGGGATCAGAACCCCCGTGGCCGGCGTCCAGAACTATCGTCATTTTCTGTTCCTTCACCTGATCGCTATTCACATATTTACTGACCGTCCTGCTCACAAAGACAAGTCCGGCAAGCGCCAAAATTGCCGCGGCTAACTCTATTTTCTGACGCAAAAAATATCCTCCGGCAGCATATATCAGTTAAATATATGCCCGCCGAAAGATATCTATTCTTGCACAAACCCTTTTCATTTAGTTTGTATACTGGAGGATTACATCCCAGATATCGGATGTCTCTTGTCCAAGCCGCCATGCTGCGGTTCCCGCCAGTCCATAGTCCTTCATCAATTGAAGCCTTGGCTGCAGGGACTCGGCATCCTCAAGCCATACTTTATAGGTACCTCCGTCTGCTTCCCAGGAAGCGTAATTCTGCTTCGCCGTATCATCCCAAGTCACTTCAGCGCCCGCCTGAGATACCACATACTGAGCCTCTGACATACTATATGCAGTACTCTCAACATTCATAGGATATTCCGCCTCTTCCGTTCCCGCTTGAGCTGCTAACTCTTCTTCTGTCTTTGGCGTCTCTTTCCACACTCTGGTAAAAAATGGAACCGCATTAATTACCTTATTCGCCGGAACTTCTTCCACCGTCTTCGCGATGCCATTCTGCACAAAATCATAAGAAGCTACGGAACCCGCCTCCGGCGACCCGCCGTAATGCTCGTCATATCCCATGATTACAACATAATCGGCAAATATCCCTTGTTCTTTCCTATGGTACTGCTCATTATAAGCCTGAGGCACATAGTTATCTACAGACAATACCAGTCCATTCTGTCTGCACTTGACAGACAGCTCGCGGATAAACTGAATATAATGCTCCCCGCACTCTGTAGAAATCTTCTCAAAATCCACATTAATTCCGTCAATCCCGCTGGAAAGCGCCGCTGCAATCAACTGATTAATCAGGTTGTCACGGCTCGATGTATGGCTGAGCAGTTCATAAGATTCCTCGAAGGAATTGATTCCTCCGTCAAAATCACGGATCGCAGCCCATACTTCAATCCCCGCCTGATGCGCGTAATTTACATAGTCTGAACCTGCAATAGATTCAATATTCCCTGCCGTGTCCGAAACATGGAACCAAGTAGGAGAGATCGTATTCAGCCCTTTCGTCTGAGCTATCATCTCCAAAATCCCGCTGTTTGCCTCATAATTGGTCACATTACACCAAGCCATGTTAATAACGTGATCTCTCGTAATGCTCGTAAACTCAGGCTCTGTAAAATCTCTGGACACCTTCTCCGTAGTCTCGTCCTTCAGATGCCGTTTCCCAACATATCCGATAAAACCATCTTCTGTGCGGACCTTCTTCCAGTCCCCTTCGTCTTCAATCACGCGGACCTTCTCTTTCTTCTCCACCTCGGTCAGCACCGGGCTCTTTACTCCGCCCTGATATCTCACCTGCGTCTTACGCTTTACCTGCGCCACTTTCACATCGCCGGTCTCCGTACTTACCATCACCCGGCCCGGATCGTCATACATCTCAAAGTCTATGCCGGTATACTGTTTCACAAAGTCTAAGGCAATATACGCTGTACTTCCTTCTGCTTTTAAAATAACATAGTCTTCACTGTTCTTCTGCTTGGAAACCGAATACTCCTGACTTCCCACTCCTACTGATATGATATCGTTGGGCAGCGCATAGAGCAGAACATTCTCATTCGGATCCCAATAAAATCTCTCATTGATATAATCCCTTACAATACCGTATTCTACGTATACTTTACCGTCCCAGAGCCTCCCTCTCGGTTCCAGCACCTGATTATCCACGATAACCGCAAGCTGATTCTCATTTTCAATCCCATAATATTCATTCAGATCAGCCCGTTCCTTTGTTCCACCGTAACGCTTCCACAACAATAGTGCTGCAACAATCCCTATTAATAATATAAAGAACAAAATAATCTTCAGCATCAGATTTCTCTTGCGTCTGCGTCTAGACTGCCTTCTTCCGCGAGGTCTTCTGCGCCTCTGGTCCCTAATCCGTCTTTCTTCCATAGTCTACCTCCTATTGCCTCATTACAGTTTGGTTTCACCGGACTGTAATATCGCTTTTCCATTATATCAATAAAAGTGTTGACCGTCATTACATTTCGACAAATTTTTAAATTATTCAGAGGGCATTTACTTCTCCTGCAGATTAATATGGTAAAAATACAGCTCTTTTAGATCCCCCTTATCATTTAAAACATAATCCCTCATATATCCAAGATCCTCCCTCAGCATATGCGCCTTCACAATCTGAGTCGGACTGGCCGGATTCCCCTCCATCTCCAAATATACTCCCTTTCTTTCATACCGGTTCAGTTCATTGAACAGTTCCTGATATTCCTTCGTCTCCGACTTCATGGGCTCCTCCTTCTCAATGCACGGCTTCCCGACGCAGCGCATAAAATATAAAGACCCGGAAAGTGCATGTGATATATTGCCCGGACAGAAAATATGCCTGCATTGATTCATAAAAATATTTCAAAAAAATCCACTGGAAACCTGTTGAAAATCTTTGAATTAATCTGATTTGAAAATGTTGAATAATCTGATATGTTGAAAATACTCCTGCGTGGGAATACTATTTTCTGTACAGCCATTATATATCAGTTCTTATGTTAACGCAAGCAGTTTTTTATTTATTTTATTGAACAATGACAAGCGACTATGCTATACTGTCTAAAAGGAAGTGATAAATATGAAAATTGAGAAGATCAATGACAATCAGATACGCTGTACACTTACGCGGGCTGATTTAGCCGACCGCCAGTTAAAACTCAGCGAACTGGCATACGGCACAGAAAAAGCAAAATCACTTTTCCATGATATGATGCAGCAGGCAGCCTACGAGTGCGGCTTTGAGGCAGAGGACATTCCTCTTATGATTGAGGCAATTCCTGCGTCCGCAGATTCTATTGTGCTGATAATTACTAAAGTAGAAGACCCAGAAGAACTGGATACCAGATTTTCCAGATTTGCCCCTACGGCAAACGGAGACTGGGACAACAGACGGGACGCTGCTTCCCTGAAGCTGGAAGGTGCAGAAGACATCCTGAATCTTTTAGGCAAAGTGAAGGAAAGTATTGCCGCTATTCCAAAGGAACCGGCGCCGGAAGAAGAAGCGCCTGCGAAAAGAACTGACTTAAGGCTGTTTTCCTTCGCTTCTATGGACGGTGTGATTTCTGCCGCCGAACTTCTTGGCAGCATGTACCACGGCTCAAACACTTTATATAAAGACCACAACTCCGATATGTATGTTCTGGCTCTCACCCAGTCTGATCATACAATTAACGATTTCAGCCGAATCTGTAATATGCTGTCCGAGTATGGCTCTTTAGAACATTCCTCAGGAGCGTCGCTTGCATATCTGGAAGAACACTGTGAGTTAATTTTATCCGCTGATGCAATGCAGCAGCTTTCACAGATCTAATCCTTTTGCTTTTACGCATAAAAAGACTGCCGGCAGGGCAGTCTTTTTATGCGTAACTATACGCGTTCCTATGCATTTAAAATTGCATTCAGCTTCTCTGTCAGCAAATCCGCATCGATACCATGTACCATAGCAGCCTCTGCGATGGATTCGCCCTGAGAAGATGGACATCCGATGCAATGCATCCCAATCTCCATAAGAGCTTTTGCAACATCCTCAATCTTATCTCCACTGGTCATTAATAACTCGCCTATTGTGGTTTCCTTATTAATCTGTGCCATATGATCGCCTCCTCCCTACACTGGTAATCCTTATTATATCCATTTTTCTCCATTGTGTAAACATTTAAAAGCTTTTTCTTCCCGAAATTTGACGATTCAAAATGCAAGATACATTTCCATTTTTTTCGACAAAAAACAAATTTTGTGATTTGTTTACAAAACATTCGTTCTTTTGATTTCTGCGAGTAATCAACCAAAATCACCAGTTTTTATGTTGATAATGTTGATAAGTTACAAAAACCTACCTTTTTTCCACTCTTTTCACGGCTTTTAATGTTGATAACTTTTGCAAAGCCTTTTGACAAAATATCCCAGCATTTTACAATTTTGTGTATTTTATATAAAGATTCGATTTTTTGTATAATGACATAATAATTCTTATTCATAACATAAAAAAATCCCGGCATTTTTTTACAAAATAATGCGGGATTTTTCTGCATTTTATTATCAGACGATTTTAAATCACACGCCTAACTGTTTTAATATTCATACAGGTTGCGGGAATAATTCCAATACCCTTAGAAGCATTAATTGCATTTACAATCTGTCCGTCCCCCATATAAATTCCTACATGACCTTCATAAAGGATCAAGTCGCCCGGCTGAGCTTCCCCATAACTGATGCCCGTACCGGAATATTCCTGGTCCCATGTGGTCCTTGGAAGACTAATCCCGAAATGCGCATATACCGACTGGACAAATCCCGAACAGTCCGCCCCGTTTGTAAGGCTTGTACCTCCCCATACATAGGGATTTCCAATAAATTGGCAGGCGTAGTCTACGACAGCCTGTCCCAGAGTCGCAGCATTTGCGGCCTGCTCTTCTGCAATTCTTGCCGCTTCTTCAGCCGCAATTCTTGCCTCCTCGGCCAGACGGGCTTCCTCCTCTTCCCTTGATTCCGCATTCTCTACGACTTCCCTGACGTCTTCCGCCTCTGTGTCCGCCGCAAGTACTTCCGCCTTCTCTTCAGCCTCGTTGCCTGTAATAATATATTCCGTATAAACGTAGCCGGTCACTGACCCGGACCGCACCTTTGTCCATTCCCCAACCGGACCGATAATTTCCGATGCCGAGCCCGGATACAGCTTTCCGACCCATTCACTTTCTCTTGTCGGCTCACTTCTGACAAAAAGAAATGTATCTGCACTCACATTTGTGAATGCCATATCTAAATACTCTCCCTTTTCGGTAGGTACCAAATATTCCTCCACGGCAATATCTGTATCTGCCGCATAGCAGTCGTTTAGCACCTGTTCAATTCCCACACCCGGAAAGGCAGCTTCAATTCTGTCTGTATTTTCAAGCCCATCTGCTGCCTCCGCTTTCTCCCCGGAAACTGAAAATGTTCCAATTGCAGTAACCAGAAACAATCCTCTCTTAAGACTCGAATTCATAAACAACCTCCTATCATTCGTCTATGTCTTCTCATCTTTTGTACATTTGAAAATTTTTTCTTCTTTCGGCTAAATTGCTCTAAGCCATTTGTTACAGAATTGTTACAAATATTACGATATCATTATATCAGTGCATATTCCTTGTGTCAAGCTTATAATCCTTAATTTTACCTTCTTTTTATTATCTTTTTCTTAACTCCTTCTGTCAAATCTTGTTAAAAAATATTACAATTTTGTTAAATTTTGAAAATAATAGTTTCTACCCACGTCGTACGTTAGTAAAGTACTACGCGAATAGTAACACGTTACATTCACCAAAACGTACGAAAAAATTTTCTTCTTGACAAATCTAGTATTATTGTTTAATATCAATTATAGTAATCATTATCAATATTATTTGAGGAGAAATAATTATGACGGCTTTAAAATACAGCAGACAGCGGGAAATAATCAAAAGCTATCTTTCTGAGACGGATGAGCACCCTACCGCGGATACTGTATATATGCATGTCAAGGAATGTTTTCCCCGCATCAGCTTGGGAACCGTCTACCGCAATCTTAACCTCCTTACCGACATGGGGGATGCAGTCAAGATTACAACTCCTGATGGAGCAGTCCGGTTTGACGGAACAACTTCTCCCCACTATCATGCATTATGTACAGAATGCGGCAGATTATTCGATTTAGATATGAATGTTTCCGAATCGATCAACGAAGAAGCAAGGGCATGTTTCTCGGGAACAATCCATTCCCATTCCGCTATCTTTTATGGAGTATGCGGCCATTGCCAAAGCAAGAAATAGCATTATACAGCCCCATTGATTTATATCAGTAGAAAATACTGATTTAAATAAAATACTTAATTAAGAAAAGGAGATTACGATTATGAAAAAATTTGTATGTTCCGTATGCGGTTACGTTTACGAAGGAGAGGCAGCGCCAGAGAAATGTCCTCAGTGTGGTGTTGGCGCAGATAAGTTTACAGAGCAGGGCGAAGGCTTAAGCTGGGCTGCTGAGCATGTTGTAGGCGTTGCTCAGGGTGTAAGCGAAGACATCATCGAAGATTTAAGAGCTAATTTTAACGGCGAGTGCTCAGAAGTTGGTATGTATCTTGCAATGGCAAGAGTTGCCCACAGAGAAGGCTATCCGGAGATTGGTTTATACTGGGAAAAGGCTGCTTACGAAGAAGCAGAGCATGCCGCTAAATTCGCAGAACTTCTCGGCGAGGTTGTAACAGACAGCACAAAGAAGAACCTTGAGATGAGAGTTGCCGCTGAGAACGGCGCTACCGCAGGCAAATTCGATCTTGCAAAACGCGCTAAAGCTGCAAACCTTGACGCAATCCATGACACAGTACACGAGATGGCCAGGGATGAGGCTCGACACGGCAAGGCGTTCGAGGGTCTGCTTAAGAGATACTTCGGCTAAGATATAAACCACGTAATATAAGGTTTTTTAAGAGGAATGGGTGGACAAGCACTCGTTCCTCTTTTTTTGGCTATTTAATACGGAGTAGTTAAGGTTACACCATTCAAATATAAAACTGCATACAAACGGATCAATTTTCTTAAATTTTTAAGTAAGTATTGCTTTTTTCCCCATTTGGGTATAATATCAACATATCATTATATAGTTTTAAAAACTACTTGTCGATATATAGTTATTTATAGGAGGGGAATACCATGGCAGATACAATTAAAAAACACATAAAAGACCCGGGAAGCGCCATTACTCATTTCATCGGAATGCTGATGGCCGTCTTTGCGTCCATACCGCTTTTGATCAAAGCGGCCCATGAGCCGGAACGGATTTATATTATATCTATTATTATTTATGCTGCCAGCCTGATTTTATTATATGCTGCCAGCACTACCTATCATACCTTTGACCGTTCCAAACGGATCAATACGGTTTTGAAAAAAATCGACCACATGATGATCTCCGTCTTGATCGCGGGAAGCTACACTCCGATCTGTCTCATAGTCCTGCGCGGCCGGCTTGGCATCATCCTGCTCGCCATCGTCTGGAGCTTTGCAATTGCCGGAATCATCATCAAAGCATTCTGGATCAACTGTCCGAAGTGGGTATCTTCCGTCTTATACATCGGCATGGGCTGGACCTGCGTATTGGCATTTACCCAGCTTCTAAATTCCTTGTCTCCCGCTGCCTTTGGATGGCTTCTTGCCGGAGGCATCATCTACACCATAGGCGGTATTATATATGCATTAAAGCTCTCATTATTTAATACAAAGCATCGGTATTTTGGAAGCCATGAGATATTCCACCTGTTTGTGATGGGCGGAAGCGCCTGCCATTTCATAGTCATGTATGCATTTGTACTATAAGCTTTACAGCCTGATCTAATGTCAACCAATTAAGATGTAAAGTCCCTGTTGGAACCCCGATATACTTTGCATCTTTTTATTCCCATTTTTTATTCCATTTCCGTTTTGGTTCTATTTTTATTTTCTTTAACCAGTTTCTCCTTTGCCGCCTTATTCATATGCTTGATCGCATATTCCCTCTTCATAGCCTCCTCTTTCGTTTCAAAAGCCTCATAATACGCCAGCCTGACCGGCCTTCGGCTGTGTGTGTATTTCGCGCCTTTCCCTTCATTATGCGCCTTTACCCGTTTCTCAATATCCGTTGTCCATCCTGTATATAAACTGCCATCCCTGCATCTTACCATATATGTATAATTCATAACCCATTCACCATATACACACCTAATTATTCCAGCCGGCTTTGCTACTATTTTCAACGCTCCGCCCGGCCTTACATTCAGTATAACCGCCTGGCTTCTTACGCGCAACCAAAGCCAGAAGAAAAAGCCGGGAAAATCCCCCGGCTTTGCTGCTATTTGCGGCCTAACAGGCCGCTCATACGGCTTTTCTTCTCTTCTTACTCATCCACAAACTGCAGCGGATCAATCGGCTGTCCGTCTTTCCGCATTTCGTAATACACATTGCACCCCTCAACGGAATAGTACTTTGTCGGCTGGCTTACATATCCAATAACCGTATTTGCATTCACGTAATCGCCGGTATTTACCGGAACCTCCTTAAGCTGCCCTACAAACAGCTCATATCCGTTTCCCAGATCCAAATTGACTGTGGTGCCCGTCTGCGATGTTACATCAATGGATTTTACCATTCCGGCCGCGCCGCTAATAACCTGATCTCCTTCTGCGCCGGAGATAACCAGCGCCGGATTGTACTTATACTGATCAAGCGTAGAGAAATATACGGTCTTGTCCATGCTGAAATTCAGAAGGATCTGCCCGTTTACCGGCCACAGCAACTGGCTGTTCTCACTAAAGCTAAGGGCTGTGCTGCTGCCCGCCGTCTCCACGCCCGGCTGGACTTCCTTTATCTCCTCTTCGGCGCCTTCTCCTGTTTCTTCCTTTGTTTCTTCGGTTTCCTTTTCTTTCTCGTCATCTTCTGTATCAATCACCAGCCTGTCTGTATTTGCTGATCTTGTTTGCACCTTCACTTTATCTTCTGTGCTGTCGGTTTCCTCCAACCTGCTGGTCTCTGAGCGGTCAGATTTCTGGTAACTCTTCAGTGTATATGTTCCCACAATCGCAACTGCCGCCGCAAAGCAAATTGCAATCCCAACAGACGCACCTCTTTTTCTTGAAGGCTTTGGTCTCTTATTCATATTCATCACCTCTGGCTATATTTTTGCCAGAAGCCGGTTCTTTTATTCAGTGTCTCTCACAATATCAGTAACTTCTTTTAACTCTGTTCCCTCAAAAAAATATGCAAGAATTTCTTCAAAACCGCTTCCATCTTTTGCCATCCTGTTTGCCGTATATTGGCTCATTCCAAGTCCGTGTCCCACTCCTCTTGTGGTAATACGGAGCTTACCGTCATAATTCTGCAGGGTAAAGCAGCTAGAGGCAAGTCCATATGTTTTGCGAAATTCTTCTCCGTTTACCGTTTCTTCCCCGGCCTGCACACTAAGCACATACCCGGCCGTATCCACGGCGGTAACCTGAACCGCCATTTCATCCAAAATAATTGTCTGCATCTGTTCCTTTGCTTCTATATCAAGCGGACACTCTTTAATTTTTAAATACGGATACTCTTCGCTCCCCAGCACCTCCGCCCCGTCTCTGGTGCTTCCGTTTGTCAGTCTGCAATAGGGCACGTTTGCCGGCGCCCCTCCATACATCAACACTTGTCCATCTGTCTCTTCCCATGCAGATTTCAGCTTATCATAATTACTGCTGTATTTTCCCGCTCCCCATTCCTTCCGCATCTCTTCCGTTGTCCAAAATTCATCCGGAAGCACCGTACTGCTGCCCGCCTCCAGAATCTGCCCATACACAGTCGTTCTCACCAATACCGCCTGGGCTTTAATCGCCTCCTTTTTATAATCAGCCGGTATTTCTTTTGCGAGCCTTCCAATGCAGTATTCCTCGATGGACATCTCTATTTCTTTTCTTTCATTTTCTACTGTAATAACCTCCTCATCCACATTTGCAGAGGTCGTTACCGTCGGTCCGTTTAAAAAAACGGTAATTATATACGGCAATAGAACAATAATGATTAGATAGCTTCCCATTCGTTTCATTTTCTGCAGCATAAAAAGCCCTCCCATACGATAATGTATGAGAGGGCTCTTCCTTTTATGCACGCACTATTTATCAATACGCAGTTATTAGTCCATGTTCACCTGAATCTTGTCAAGATGCCAGATATCAGATACATATTCTTCGATTGTCCTGTCAGAAGAGAATTTACCGCAGCAAGCCGTATTGAGAAGCGCTTTCTTTGCCCATCCTTCTTTGTCTCTGTATGCTTCCTCAACCTTTTCCTGAGCCTGTGCATAAGCGCGGAAATCCTTCAGGATGAAATACATATCCGGACGGTCGCTGCCTTTATTATTCAGCAGGCAGTTATACAGGTCACGATACTTTTCAGTATTGCCATTCGCATAGGTACCGTCTACAAGCTGGTTTACCACACGGCGGATTTCTTCATCATTATTATAAATATCGTACGGGTTATATCCGCCATTCTTCTCGTAATTCATAACTTCATCCGAACTCAGACCAAAGATAAACGCATTCTCTTCGCCCACTTCTTCTACAATTTCCACATTCGCGCCGTCCATAGTTCCGATTGTAGGCGCGCCGTTCAGCATAAACTTCATATTGCCGGTTCCTGACGCTTCCTTGGATGCGGTCGAAATCTGCTCGCTCACATCTGCTGCCGCGAAAATCAATTCTGCGTTGGATACACGGTAATCTTCAATAAATACAATCTTCAGTTTACCATTCACCTTCGGATCATTATTCACCACCTCGGCAACCGAATTAATCAGCTTAATAATTTCCTTGGCACGGATATATCCAGCAGATGCCTTAGCTCCAAAAATAAAGGTTCTTGGATAAAATTCCATCTCCGGGTTATCCTTAATCTTATTGTACAGATACATAACATGCAAAATATTCAAGAGCTGCCGTTTATACTCATGAAGCCTCTTTACCTGCACGTCAAACATAGAACGTGGATCAACCTCAATACCGTTATGCCGTAAAATGTAAGCGGCAAGACGTTCTTTGTTCTTATACTTGATATCCATAAACTCCTTCAGTGCCTGCTCATCATCCGCATATTTCTTAAGACCTGAAATTAACGACAAATCTGTCGCCCATCGATCAGTTCCAAGCTTCTTTGTTACCCAGTCGGCAAGCAGCGGATTACCATGCATCAGGAAACGCCTCTGTGTAATACCATTCGTCTTGTTATTAAATTTCTGCGGCATCATCTCGTAGAAATCTCTCAGCTCACGCTTTTTCAGAATCTCAGTGTGAAGCCTTGCAACACCATTTACAGAATAACCTGCGACAATAGCAAGATGCGCCATCTTCACCTGTCCGTCCCGGACGATTGCCATGCTCTTAACCTTCTCCTGATTACCCGGATATGCAGCCTCTACCTGAAGCAGGAAGCGGCGGTCGATTTCCTGAATAATCTGATATACTCTTGGAAGAAGCTTGGAGAACAGATCCACCGGCCATTTCTCCAGCGCCTCTGCCATAATTGTATGATTCGTGTACGCACATGATTTTGTAGTAACATCCCATGCTTCATTCCACTCCAGATGATAATCGTCAAGAAGAATCCTCATAAGCTCTGCAACCGCCACTGTCGGATGAGTATCGTTCATCTGGAAAGTCGCTTTCTCATACAGCTTACGCACATCATCATGGCCTCCCATATATCTGGCAACCGCAGCCTGAAGGCTTGCCGATACAAAGAAATACTGCTGTTTCAGACGAAGCTCTTTTCCGGCATAGTGATTGTCATTCGGATACAGTACATCTACAATCGTCTTTGCCAGATTCTGCTGCTCTACCGCTTTAAAATAATCTCCTCTGTCGAAAGACTCTAACTGAAAATCGACAATCGGCTCCGCATCCCAGATACGAAGTGTATTCACCTGATTATTGTTATAACCGACAATCGGATAATCATACGGCACGGCAAGAACCGACTCGTAATTCTCCTGTTTAAATAAAGTCTTTCCTGTTGAGTCATCATACTCTACGCGGATATTACCGCCAAAACGGATTTCTTTCGCATATTCCGGTCTTCTCAGTTCAAATGGATTACCGTACCTCAGCCAGTTATCCGGCTTCTCAACCTGCTCTCCATTGTTAATCTCTTGTTTAAACATACCATAATGGTAACGGATACCGCACCCGTATGCCGCATAGCCGAGAGACGCCAGCGAATCCAAAAAACATGCGGCCAGCCGTCCCAGACCGCCGTTTCCAAGCGCCGGATCCAGTTCCTGATCTTCGATAAAGTTCAGGTTAATATTCATCTCGTCAAGCGCTTCCTTTACTTCCTTATATGCAGTCATGTTAATCAGGTTATTGCCCAGCGCACGACCCATAAGAAATTCCATAGACATATAATACACAATCTTTGGATCTTCTTTATCAAACTGTTTCTGGGTCGCCATCCAATTGTCAATAATCGCTTCTTTTACCGCATAGGAAACTGCCTGAAACTGCTCCTGTGGAGAGGCTTCCGTCAGCTCCTTGCGGTACAGGCGTCTGCAGTTATCCAGTACTTCCTTCTTAAAAGTTGCTTTGTCAAATCTTGAATTCATAGCTTTTCATCCCCTCTTATCCTAATTTTTCTACGCCAAGTGTTACTTTCTCCCCGTTAATCGTCCACTCCTTCACATATCCGGCAGGAGTTTTCTGCGCAACTGTCTGAGCAAGCGTCTCAGAGCCGATCACATCCGCGTTATCCGCAAATACTCCGGAAGCCTTCTCACTTCCTTCGTAAGTAATGGCAATCTGATCCATCACCTCGAAATCCGCTTCCTTCCGCATAGTCTGAACCTTGCTGATAATCTCACGGACAAAACCTTCTTCCAGAAGCTCTTCTGTCAGATTGGTATCCAAAACAACGGTAATTCCATTATCATTCTCAGACACATAGCCTTCCATCTGAGCGGTCTCAATCAGCAAATCTTCCCTAAACAGCGTGATTTCCTGTCCATTTACCGCAAGCTTTAAAGCATCTGACTCATTCAGCTCATCCATCGCCGCATTTCCGTCCAGTCCACTGAGCGCTGTCTTAATTCCACCTAACATTTTACCATATTTGGGGCCGACTGTCTTTAGCTGAGGCTTAAAAGTATAAGACGTAAATTCCCGTACATCTTGTGTAAATGTTACAGCTTTTACATTCAGCTCATCCTTTACGATATCCTGGTAAAATTCCGGCAGTATAAAGTCCGCTTTTACAAACATCTGCCCGATAGGCTGGCGGTTCTTAATATTCGCCGTATTTCGGCAGGCGCGGCCCATAACGACTAATTTCAGGACCTCTTCCATATTTGCTTCCAGCTCTTTATCAATTCGCCCTTCATCCACAGACGGGAAATCGCACAGATGGATACTCTCCGGCGCTTCCGGATCCACGCTTCTTACCAGATTCTGATAAATCTGTTCGGTCATAAACGGAACCATCGGAGCCGCCGCCTTGCAGCATTCCACTAACGCCGTGTAAAGAGTCATATAAGCATTAATCTTATCCTGCTCCATGCCTTTCGCCCAGAAACGCTCACGGCTTCTCCTTACATACCAGTTGCTCATATCGTCTACAAAATCCTGCAGAGCTCTCGCCGTCTCCGGAATCCGGTAATTTCCAAGATTTTCATCCACTGTTTTAATCAATGTATTCAGTTTAGACAATAACCACTTATCCATAACCGACAGCTTATCGTACTCTAACGTATACTTAGACGCGTCAAATTCATCGATATTCGCATACAGCACAAAAAATGCATAGGTATTCCACAAGGTACCCATGAACTTACGCTGCCCCTCTACTACCGCCTTTCCATGGAAACGGTTTGGAAGCCATGGCGCGCTGTTCACATAGAAATACCAGCGGATCGCATCAGCCCCATATTCTTCCAGCGCTTCGAACGGGTCTACTGCATTCCCTTTAGATTTGCTCATCTTCTGCCCATTCTCATCCTGTACATGTCCAAGTACGATTACATTCTTGTAAGGCGCCTGGTTAAAGATCAGCGTAGAGATCGCCAGCAGCGAATAGAACCATCCGCGGGTCTGGTCTACTGCTTCCGATATAAAATGCGCCGGGAACTGCTGCTCGAACAGTTCTTTGTTCTCAAAAGGATAATGATGCTGTGCAAAAGGCATTGCGCCGCTGTCAAACCAGCAGTCAATCACTTCCGGAACACGGTGCATCTGCTTCCCGCATTTCGGGCAGCGGATGGTCACTTCATCAATATAGGGACGGTGAAGCTCGATATCCTCCGGACAGTTATCCGACATGCTCTTTAATTCCTCAATGCTTCCGATGGAATGCTGATGTCCGCACTCACACTCCCAGATATTTAAGGGGGTCCCCCAGTAGCGGTTACGGCTGATACCCCAGTCCTGAACATTCTCCAGCCAGTCGCCGAATCGGCCCTTTCCAATGCTCTCCGGAATCCAATTGATGGTATTATTATTAGCAATCAAGTCCTCTTTTACTTCCGTCATCTTGATGAACCAAGATTCTCTCGCATAATAGATCAGAGGCGTATCACATCTCCAGCAATGTGGATAGCTGTGTTCAAATTTAGGCGCAGAGAACAGAAGGCTCCTTGCTTCCAAGTCTTTGAGCACCTCCGGATCTGCTTTCTTTACAAAGAGTCCCGCAAAAGGCGTAGACTCCGCCATATTGCCCTTCTCATCCACAAGCTGGACAAAAGGCATATCGTATTTCCGGCACACTTTTGCATCGTCCTCGCCAAACGCGGGGGCAATGTGAACCACCCCGGTACCGTCTGTCAGCGTTACATAGTCGTCGCAGGTTACATAGAACGCCTTCTTATTCTGTCCGGCAA
The DNA here is from genome assembly GCA_910589275.1 of uncultured Dorea sp. Classification (GTDB taxonomy): domain Bacteria; phylum Bacillota; class Clostridia; order Lachnospirales; family Lachnospiraceae; genus Claveliimonas. The sequence goes on along the minus strand of CAJUTH010000001.1, from coordinate 33,973 downwards.
TCCCGTCCGCCGCACACTGATAAAGCGGCTCATATTCTTTAAACTCCAGTTCTTTTCCTGTATAGGTCTCCAGAACCTCATACGCTGCTTTTCCTTCCTCCGCAAGCGGCCCAAGAACCGTATCTAACAGCGCTTCCGCCATATAATAGATATAGCCGTCCGCGCAGGATACCTTCGCGTAGGTTTCCTTTGGATTCACGCACAAACCCAGATTCGAGGGCAGCGTCCATGGCGTTGTGGTCCATGCCAGGATATAGGCGTCTTCTCCTTTTGCCTTAAAACGGACGATTGCAGACCGTTCCTTTACATCTTTATACCCCTGGGCTACCTCCTGGGCAGAAAGGGGCGTACCGCAGCGCGGACAGTAAGGAACGATCTTAAATCCCTTATAGAGAAGCCCTTTATCCCAGATTTTTTTCAGCGCCCACCATTCCGATTCGATAAAATCATTGTGGTACGTTACATAAGGATCCTCCATATCCGCCCAAAAGCCGACCGTGCTGGAAAAATCCTCCCACATGCCCTTATACTTCCAAACGCTTTCCTTACATTTGTTGATAAACGGCTCTAAGCCGTATTCCTCAATCTGCTCCTTGCCGTCAAGCCCCAGAAGTTTTTCCACCTCCAGCTCTACCGGAAGGCCGTGGGTATCCCAGCCCGCCTTCCGGGGGACCATACAGCCCTTCATCGTTCGGTATCTGGGAATCATGTCCTTGATAACACGGGTCAGCACATGACCGATATGCGGTTTACCGTTAGCAGTCGGCGGACCGTCATAAAAGGTATAGGTTTCCCCCTCTTTTCGGTTCTCCATGCTTTTTTCAAAAATATGATTCTCTTTCCAAAATTTCTCGATTTCCTTTTCACGATCTACGAATTTCAGATCCGTAGAAACCTTCTTATACATAACCAGCCTCCTTCTCTTATAGATTCTTTCTGATTAGAAAACAAAGTTTCCTATATCATAATAAAGAATGTGCCAAAGCACATTCTCGCGCCGAGCGCGGTCGCTTGCGACATATTTCCTCTTCGCGCGAGTGCGCATCCCCCCGGAGGGTTTTTATGATTAGGAAACAAAGTTTCCTATATCATAAAAAGGCTTCCGCCCTGAATAGGACGAAAGCCTGAATGCCTCGCTTATAAACCACCTAAACATACTATAATATGCCTTCCCTGTAACGGGGGAACTCCGTCGCTTTCTACTTATCTTCTCCCGCGGCCAATAACCGATCAATACTAATATAGAAGAAGCTGTTCAAAAACCGCAACTCGGGAGTGATATTCAGACTGTCTCTACTCGTACCAGGCTCCCACCGTCCCCGGCTCGCTGAATCAGCGCCGTCTCGTACTCAACAGCATCTAAACTTTCAAAACATCTTACTGTCTCCGTCATCATTTTTTACCATGTCATTATAGTCGACAAAGACAGATTTCGTCAAGGGTTTTTCCCAAATTCCATCCGGCGCGCGTTTCAAACCTTTTAATGCCTGTACTGCCCCCGTAATAGAATCTGCTCCAAACACATAACTCCCTGCAATAAGAATATCTGCTCCCGCACTCACAAGCCGGCGTCCCCTCTCTTCGTTTACTCCGCCGTCTATACTGATTGGCACATGGATCCCGGTCTCATCCATAATCTTACGGGCACGGCGTACCTTATCATAAACGGTATCCTCAAAAGCTTGTCCGCCGTATCCTGGCTCCACGCTCATAAGAATCAATCCATCGATATGAGGAAGCGCATAACGGAGCGGTTCTACGCTGTAAGCCGGTCCGATTCCAAGCCCCGCTTTTAGACCCGCTTTCTTTATCACGTTCAGCATATGCAGCGGATTCCAGCAGGCATCCATCTGAAATGTAATATAATCCGCCCCAGCGTCATAAAACATTTTAAAATACGTCTCCGGCCTTACCAGTTCAAAATGAACGGACATGGGAAGCCGGCAGATCTTTTTTAAGTCCCTCACCATCTGCGGCCCAAAAGAAAGATTTTCCACATAAACCCCGTCCATCACATCAATATGGATGATATCCGCCCCAGCCGCTTCCGCCTCTGACACCTGTTCCCCAATTTTAGTAAAATCGCATCCCAGTATAGATACTGACACATTTGCCATAATACACCACCAAAACCATATATTATAATTTGAACAGCTCTTTCGCATTGGAACGCAGAATCTTATCGATCATCTCATGCGCATGGCTCAGCCCAAAATAACCGTCTTCAACCTTCTTTTCAAGAACTTTTGCCAATACGTCGGCCAGAGTCAATTTCGCCCCATAACTCTCTTCCGAATTCCAGCTATCGCATCCCCAGAATACTTTATCAGACGTCCCCACTTCAATCAATTGATGCAGCATGTATTCTCCGGTCGTCGGCGAAAGCGCCGGAAGCCAAACGATATCGGAATATACATTCGGATACATGTCCATATACGCAAGGATATCAGACGTCCATGGAAAACTGCCATGCATTAGTGAAAATTTCGTATCCGGATTCTTTCGTATTACATTCAGCATTTTTATCGCCCTTGTATTTCCGATCTGCCCCATTCCGGTATGGCACTGAACCGGCACGTCCAGTTCCGCTGCTATCCTGCAGACGCCGTCAAACATATAATCTTGAAAATTTGCAATATCTGCCGAAGTATAATTCTTATTTTCAAAAACCTTATTCGCCTCGTCCCGGGTAACTGTTTTGAACTCCAGATTCCGATCATACGCAATTGCATTTTTAATACAGCTACACCCGCCCTCAATCTGACCGCGGATGGTTTCGTACATAAATTCCATAAATTCATCAATGTTGACAAACTCTTTCCCATAATGCTTATAAACATTGAACCCATCATGGTCTTCAGCCATCTTATCGTATCCGCAGAAGAATGGGTCAATGCGGAACGTACTTGCATACAATTCCGGATGGCCGTTTTTATCACCTGGTTTCCAATAAGCATCTAAAATAATTTTTTCAAACCTGCAGATATCTTTTAATATTGTCAACTGCCAGTCCTCATTCTGTTCATATTTCCCAGAGATAATCCGATTATATTCATCCCAGTTATCCGGGGTAAGCTCACGGTTAATATCATATATTTTCATGATACTCTTTTGAAGCGCCCGAAAGAACGCTTTATATTTCACCTTATCGAGGTATTTCGCTCTTCCCTCATGCGTAGAGTCAAATCTAACGCCGCACCATTCCACATAGGAAGTTTCCAGAATTTTGTCCAGATTAAAACCCACAAAATGGTCTTCCGGTACATGAAAAATCTTACCAAACTTCGGGTATGGATTATCCGGAATATGATGGCAGTGCGTATCAATCGTTGGATAATTCAATATTTCTTCGTATAAATCAGCATAATACCTTCCCATAATAAATACCTCCTCAAACCTTTCTCTGTATCTTAAGCTTCCGCCTTTGATACTCTTGTAATAACAGACTGGGCAATCAGGATCAAAAGCAGGATTCCGCCGGTAACACAGCCTTCCCACTGATAAGGAATATTCTTATTTAAATTAATGATATTCCCAATTATCATGATAATAATAGCGCCCCACATGGAGTTAATCACTTTGCCCCGGCCGCCGCTAAGAAGAATCCCCCCCAGGACTGCTGCCGCCAAGGCGTTCATCTCGTAACCTTCCCCAAGAAGGATATTGCCCGAATGGGTCCTTGCCGCCATAACTACTCCCGCCAAAGCAGAGCACATGCCGCTCAGAACATAGGTCAAAAATTTAATCCTATCCACAGGTATTCCTTTCATGATAGCAGAATCCTCATTTCCTCCTATCGCATAGCAGTATCTGCCAAAACGCAGATACTTAGAAGCCATGGCCGCAGTCAGGACAACTGCCAGCATGATAACTGCAGAAACCGGCAGTATTCCGATAGATTCCGTCCCCATCCTGTTAAACAAATCGTGCTCAATACCAATAGAATTACCTCCGTCTGTGATCAGAAGCCCTACTCCATTGATACACGACATAGCAGCCAGCGTAACGATAAATGGCTGCACACGGAGTTTTGTTACGCAAAACCCATTCAGCATGCCCCAAAAAGCGCCGACAATCACAGGTACAACAATCATAAGCGCCATGTTCCCCGTCGCCGCCCCTATCATAGCTGCAATGATTGATGCAAAGCCGCACTGATAACCAACAGAAAGATCAATGCTCCCCGTCAGAATAACAAATGCTTCCCCAATCGCCATAATGCCGATGATACTTGCTCTTTTAAACAGATTATTAAAATTATTTGCCGAAAAGAAATTGTCAAACAGAAGAGACGCCGCCGCGATAATAATAAGCATTGCAATGAATGCGGCATAGTCTTTAGAAAAACCTTTAATCCGTTCTTTCATTGCCTTGCCTCCTTTCTCTTTCTCCATATCATACTCATTCCTGATTTCCTGCGTCCAAGAATCTGATCCGACTGCAGATATACCGCCATTACAATAATGACCGCCTTAAATATCATAGAATAAGATGCCGGGATCCCATTCATATTCACCGTCATCGTAATCAGTGTCATAATAAAACAGCCGGCCAAGGTCCCAAGCACCCTCGGTTTCCCACCGGACATAGATGTGCCTCCGATGACAACTGCAGCGATCGCCTCCATCTCCATACCCATTCCAAAAGAACTAGGATTACAATTCATGGAACGGGCCACAGTCAAAAGACCTGCTGTTGCTGCAAGCCCTCCAAGAATCGCATAAGTCAAAACTGCGATCAGATCTGACCGTATTCCGGAAAGTTTCGCCGCCATACTATTATTCCCGATTGCTTCTACCGACTTCCCAAAAACAGTAAATTCCGCAATAATATAGAAAAGGGCTGTGATCGCAGCCACATAAATAAGCTGAATCGGAACTGTCCCAAACCGGAGCATCCCAATACTTGTAAATGCTTCATTTAAAACCTGGATACTTTTATCACTGCATGTGATCCTTGACGCGCTGCGCAGCATGATCATAAACGCAAGTGTGAGAACCATCGGCTGAATATCAAATTTTACCGTAAGCGTTCCGATCATCAATCCAAGCCCAAAGCCTGCCGCAATCCCTACAAAAGAACACAAAATAGCTGAATAACCCTGCGCCATCATCAATGTGCTTATAATTGTACTCAAAGCCATGGAAGAACCAACACTGATATCAATGCCCGAAACTGCAATTACAAATGTCATGCCCATTGCTGTAATGATTGTCGGGGCTGACTGGATAATAATGTTCCAAACAGTAAACATGCTAAAAAAATTCGGCGTGATACATAAATTTACAATTGTAAGCGCAATAAATACCAAAATCGCTCCATATCTGGCCGTGAATTCACGGCGCCTTAATGCCTGATCGCCACGCTTCTTAAGCGCCTGTACTTCTTTTTCTTTTACCATCCGTTCAGCCCTCCGCCTTTTCAGAATATGCCTCAGAAATCCTGTGAATAATACGTTCCTCCGATATATCGCCGCCACATAATTCACAAATTTCTTTCCCTTCTCTTATGACGACAACCCGGTCGCAATTCCGCGACAATTCTTCCAAAATTGAAGAAATCATCACAACGCTGATCCCTTGTTTTGCAATATCCTGGATCAGCAGCTCAATCTCCATCTTGGCCCCTACGTCGATCCCCCGTGTAGGTTCATCAAGAATCACGATTTCGGGTGAAGAAGACAGCCCTCTCGCAATAATACATTTCTGCTGATTCCCGCCGCTTAAAAATTTGATCCTCTGCTTTGTCCCCGGCGTCTTAACCTTCAGCAGTCTAATATAATGCTGTGCTATTTCCTCCTGCTTCTTTAAATTGATAAACCCAAACTTACTGATATCTTTCAATATCATCATCGTCATATTATCTTTAATAGACATATCTGGAAAAACCGCGTCCCGTTTCCGTTCCTCCGGGCAGAGGACTATCTTTTTCGCCAGCGCATCCCGCACAGAAGTCATTTTCACCGGCCGGCCCTTTATTTTCATTACTCCTTCTCTTATCCTGTTATTTCCAAACATCACGTTGGCAAGTTCGGTTCTCCCGGAACCGAGCAGTCCTGCCAATCCAAGGATCTCTCCCTGTTTCAGAATGGAAGCTGGCGCCTTTTAGCTTATTTTTGTCGTATACCGTTTCAAGCTCACAGATACACTCGCTTGTTTCCGTTTCTTTGTTGTATTTTTTCTGATAGCCCATAATGGAAGAAGCGTCTCTTCCAATCATTTTCGATATCAGCGAGAGCCGGTCAAGCGCCGGAATGTCATAACACCCTACCAGTTCCCCATCCTTGATAATGGTCGCTTTTTCACAGATTTCATATATTTCATTCAACCTGTGGGTAATAAAAATCACCGCCGCGTTATTGTCCCGCAGCCGTCGTATAATATCCATCAATAGAGCAACTTCCTTCTCATCCAAAGAAGAGGTGGACTCATCCATAATGATCAGCTTCGCATCCCTCGACACCACCGCCGCGATCGAAACAATCTGCTGCATTGCCGTTGACAGTGTCCGGATGGGTTTTGTAACGTCAATATCCAGATTAAAACCGCCAAGAATCTTTGCAGCCCGCGCATAGGTGGCCTTCCAGTCTATGATTCCACTCTTTTTTCTAATCTCATTACCAAGAAACATATTCTCCGCAATACTTAGTTCAGGAACTGTGTCTAACTCCTGGTAAATGGTATAGATTCCTTTTTCCTGCGCCTGAGACGGCAGGCTGAAATCAACTTCTTCTCCATTAAAAATGATGCTGCCGGCATCCCTCGCATAGATACCTGTCAAAATTTTAATCAATACTGATTTCCCGGCGCCATTTTCACCCTGCAGGGCGTGGACTTCCCCCTCCCTAACCACCAGGTCGACCCCTTTTAAAGCGTTCACGCCTATGAAGGATTTGTAGATACCCCGCATTTCCAGCAATACTTTCTTTTCCTGCATTTCGGTTCCTCCAAATATGTAAGAAATTACAGGAAGCCTTAAAGCTGCGGCTTCCTGTATATTTTCCTCTTAGAATGCCATACCGTTTGTCATTGCCTCTTTGGCGTTGACGCTGTCAATCATCTCAGATGGAATACTAGTATCCTTGATCATATCATCGCCGTTTTTCCATGCGGCAATCATGGAAAATGCATATTCTGCCTGCCTTGTATCACAGATCGCGATCGCCGATATTTCCCCGTCGATGATCTTCTGAACCGCTGCCTTCTGCCCATCGACAGCCACTACTGTAATATCGTTCAACTGATTTGCCTTCAATGCTGCGCATACGCCTAATGCCATCTCGTCATTGTGGCAGAATACCGTATCAAACTGTCCGGCCTTTGATTGAATGATATTTTCCATAGCCTGCTGCGCATCATCCATAACAAAATTTCCCGTCTGCTGGACTATAATCTCATATTTATCTCCTCCTGCGGCAATGGCTTCTCCAAAACCCTTTTCCCGGCGCATTTCTGTATCAGTTCCAAGCTGTCCCTGGATCTCAACAATCTTAGCACTGTCAAGATTATTTACAATCCATTCCCCACACAATCTGGCATCCATAACATAATCGCCATATGCCGCCGCCACATACTGATCTTCTGTCTTCTTACAATCCTGAGAAAGCAAGAAAACGGGTACCTCATAATCCGCCGCAATCTCAAGCGCCGCTGCACCAGACTCATATTCAACTGCCGGATATACAAGCGCATCTATCCCCTGCGAACAAAGATCCTCTACATCTGAGAGCTGTTTCGTCTGGTCGTTTCCCGCATCGGTATAAATGAGCTCAGCCCCATACTTGTCCGCCGTTTCGATCATATTATTGAGAACCGCCGTCTCCCATGCAATCGATGTTGTCCGCTGAGCAAATCCGATTTTCATATCTTTCAGAACGCTCATATCCGTATCATAGACCTGCGCCAACGGATATTCCACATACTCAATATCAGCGGCCCCCTCTTCTGCCTGCTCCTCCTTCTCTTCTTTCTTTGTGTCAGGATCAGAAGGCGTTCCGCTGCTCCCACAGCCCGCCACAGACAGTAACATTGTTGCGCTCATCATAAGTGCAGCCATCCTAACCAGTCTCTTTTTCATGTTTGTACCCTCCTTGTGTGTTGTGTTTATTAAGTTAGCTTTCTATATAGTTTCAATTGCTCGCAGGCAAATAAAACTCACTGTCAGCGATGCCGCAGGTCCGGGTACCTCCCATGTCGGATTTGTCAGATTCCCAGCCTGTCCGCCATCTCTATTACTCCGACCATGGTACTCTGGTCTGTAATAAGTGTATCCAGGCATCCCCCGTTCAATGCGCCCAGAATAGAAGCAATCTTATGGTCGCCGCTGGCGATTCCCACTACATTTTTATGTTTCTTGATCTCATCCATACTGACCTTGACGAACCGGCTGCACAGAGGATTGTCACTGATATTTCCATATATATCATAAAAATTCGAACAGATATCCCCGCACACGTTGCTGCTTTTCAATTCTTTCAGAGTTTCCACATCATACCGCATCTTTGAACGGCTGGCCGCAGTACTTGGCGTCGGCCCGATTCCTACCAGCGTCAGATCCGATTCACCCGCCTTCTTCACTATAGATGTAAAAGAGGCGTCATTCATAATGCACCGGGCTGCTTCGGCAGTCTCACACATAAACGGAGCATTCATTACATATCCCGTTCCCTTATACTTTTTTAAAAGGTTCTGTGCAATGGTATTCGGCTGCATCTGCATCCCAATACTCCCCTGCGCTCCCAGCAAAGTATATACTTCAATGTCTTTAATAAAATTACTGCCGGTAAGATAATCAACCAGAAGTTCCAGCGTGGCCCCCCATGTCAGCGAAATTTTAATTCCGTCAAACATCATACTGTCTACCATTCTTGCCGCCATACGCGCTACGTCGTGATAATCGTTTGATACTGGCTGCGCGATCATGATATTCTTCAGCCCGAATCTCTCCTTAGCCAATTCTTCCAGCTCAAGCACCCCCGTCACATTCTCTCTGTCAATAATATCAATCCTTACGATACCTTCTTCCCTTGCTTCCTGCAAAAGCTTATTAAGCGTAACCCTGGAGACTCCCAGAGTCTCCGCAATATCCGCAAGCTTCCTATCCTTCTTATAGTAATAATAAGCCGCCTTCACCTTCAAATCGTGTTTGTGATCCTGTGCTAATGCCATAATGCCCTCCTGTCGCCGTTTTCATTAAGTTTACTTTTTCTCATTTTAGTTACTATTTTAAAATTCGTATACTTAACTTAACATACTCCCAGACATACGGCTTGTCAACCAGATTCTATTTTAAAAAATAAAAGTATAGATACAATTGATTTTGTAATTACATTTCCTGTCTTATATCTCGTTCTACATTTTTACTTTTATCATTTTGTAAATCTCTTTACGTTTATTATATCCCCTAATTTTCAAAAGTCAATACCTTTTTTCTGTTTTTCCAGTTTCCTGCATTTCCAGAAAATGCTTAAATATCTTACAAAATTAACTATTTATTTCCTATTTTTCCATAAGTTTTCTATTGAAACCGTTTTGTTCTTTTCTTCTTTTTCTATTGCAAACAACTTATCATTCGCTATTGACATCTTTAAAAATCCATTATATTATACATTTGTAAATGACTTTATGTTTTTAAATTTCTTAGTAAGGGAGAGGAACAGTATATGGACACAATCTATAAAAAATGCGACTTATCAGAGAAACAGCTAAAACGTATTACAACTTTAAAAAATGCCTCCATTTCAGCAGAGCAAAAAGTCTGTGTAGAAAGAGCGCGTTATCTGACTAATGCTTACAAAGAACATATAGCAGAGCCTATGATTAAGAGACGCGCCTACGCATTCAAGAATATTTTGGATCATATTACCTTATTCATTGAAGACGGACAGCTTCTGGCCGGCAGCCATGCCGCCTCTCTACGCGCCGCCTCCATATTTCCTGAATACTGTGTGGAGTGGATCTTCGAAGAAATCGACGAGCTTGCAGTCCGCCCCGGCGACCGTTTCCTGGTAGATCCCGAAGTGCGGGAAGAGCTGCTGGAAATTGCCGGCTGGTGGCGCGGAAAAACACTTCAAGACCGCTGCATGGCTACTCTTCCCCAAGAAGCAAAGAATGCCTATGCCATGGGCGTCCTGTCTGCCAACGGCAACATGACCTCCGGCGACGGACATATCATGCTTGATTTTGAAAAGCTCTTACACAAAGGCGCTCAGGGAATTATTGACGAGGCTAAAACATATCTGGACGCCCTAGACTTAAGCGATCCAGCCAGCCACCACAAACGGATCTTTTACGAATCCGTCATCATAGCATACGAAGGCATGATCGGCTATGCACACCGGTATGCTGCTCTCGCAAGAGAACTTTCCGTTAAAGAAACAGATTCCAGCCGGAAAGAAGAGCTTCTTGCCCTCGCCGCCGTCTGCAGCCGCGTTCCCCAATATCCAGCAAGAACATTCTACGAAGGAATACAGAGCGTATGGTTTGCCCATCTGCTTTCCCAGATCGAAAGCAACGGTCATTCCATGTCATTTGGAAGGCTTGACCAGTATCTGTATCCATACTATAAACAAGATCTAAAAGAGGGAAGAATCACCCAAGCCGATGCCACGGAACTTCTCGCCTGCCTGTGGATCAAATCCTTCGGCATCGTCAAGATCCGCCCATGGAGCCATACGAGATTCTCCGGCGGCGATCCCACTTATCAAAACCTGACGCTTGGAGGGATAACTCCAAACGGTGAAGATGCCGTGAATGAGCTGACTATGATCTGTTTAGACAGTGTTGGCCTTACCAGACTGACACAGCCTAATGTGTCCGCAAGATTTAATGAGAAAAATCCTCCGGAATATTTAAAAAAATGCATAGATATCATCAAACTTGGCTTCGGTATGCCCGCTATGCACGGCGACCGTGTCATGATCCCATCGCTAATAAACCGGGGAGTTACTACCGAAGACGCGAACAATTACGCTATTGTAGGCTGTATTGAGCCTATCATACCAGGCAGATTTGGATACCGGGCCGCCGGTATGAGCTTTACCAACTTTGCCAAGGTACTTGAAATCACCCTATATGGAGGAAAGGATCAACGCACCGGCCTTACGCTTCTTCCCCAAGAAAAAACGCTTGCCGGAATGGAATCCTACGAGGAACTGCGCGAAGCCTATGACCGACAGATGGCATACGTAGTAAAAACCCGCGTATCCGGCGAACACTGCATCGACTATGCTGTAGAAGAGGTCGTGCCCGACGCGTTCTGCTCCGGACTAGTCCAAGACTGCCTGAAGCGGGGCAGAAACGCTAAGGAGGGGGGCAGCATCTACGACATGGTAACAGGACCGGAGACAGGCATTACCAATACTGCCAATAGTCTTGCAGCCCTCCGGAAAATCGTTTACAAGGAAAAGAGGATCACACCTGAAGCGCTTCTCGCCTGCATACGCAGCGATTTTGCCGGCGAGGAAGGGGAAAATATCCGCCGGATGCTTCTTAACAAAGCTCCAAAATTCGGCAATGACGATGATTTTGTAGATCAGATCAGCCGGGATATTTACCTCTCTTTCATGAAGGAGCAAGACAAATATCCAACAGCCAGACTTGGCCGAGGTCCGATCGGATGCCTGAGCTATCCCTGCACGGCAACTATTTCAGGAAATGTTCCACAGGGCGCTCATGTGGGAGCAACACCGGATGGGAGAAAAGCGGGTGAACCTCTCTCAGAAGGAAGTTCTCCCTACCACGGAACCGATACCGTCGGCCCGACCGCTGTATTAAATTCTGTATCCAAAATGCCCAATGACTTGATTACCGGCGGCAATCTCCTGAATATTCGTCTGGCCCCTTCCGTCATGACAACAGACGAAGGAAAAGAAAAGGTTGCAAACCTGATTCGAGCCTTCTTTGCAATGGACGGATGGCACGTACAGTTTAATGTTACTTCTACAAAAACTCTTCTGGATGCAAAAAATCATCCCGAACAATACAAAGATCTTGTTGTGCGTGTAGCCGGTTACAGCGCGCTTTTTAACGACCTTGAAGAAAAGACAAAGGACGATATTATTGCCAGAACAGAACACGATTTGTAAAATTAGAGGTGATACTTTGAAATCATATAATGGAATTATTAGTGAAATCGAACGTTATGCCGTCAAAGATGGTCCAGGAATCCGGACTGTCGTATTTTTGAAAGGCTGTCCCTTAAGATGCAAATGGTGCTCCAACCCAGAAACACAGCAAACTGCATACCAACTGATGTACTGGCAGGCGCGGTGCATCGGCTGCAGACAGTGCATCAGCGCCTGCCCGCAGCAAGCACTAACCTGGAGCAGCATGGGCGTGACAATCAGCCGTACAAAATGCAGCTCCTGCCGTTGCTGCACAGAGATCTGCAATAGTCAGGCGCTGACAATGGCAGGATGCCGCAGAACTGTAGAAGATGTCATGGACATTATCCGAAAAGACAAACCTTATTACCATGCCTCTGGAGGCGGCATAACCTTTTCCGGCGGCGAATGTACCAGCCAGCCGGAATTTCTCATATCCCTTGCCAAGGCCTGCAGACAGCAGGATATCAATACCTGTATCGAAACCTGCGGCTATGCGGACTGGGAAATCTATGAACGGCTCCTTCCCTTCATTGATTACTTTTACTATGACCTGAAATTGATAGATGAAGAAGACCATAAAACATGGACGGGAGTATCCAATCGGAAAATTATGGACAATTTCTGTAAACTGATTAATGCTGGAGCCAATTTAACGGTACGGATCCCCTGTATCCCAGGAATCACCACAACGGATAAAAACATCCGTAATACCATCGGATTCCTGCGGGAACACGCCTCCGGCTGCCATGTCAGCCTTCTCCCCTACCACCGTCTCGGCGCATCCAAATATGGAAAACTGGACATGGAATACAACTTAGGAGAGCTTGTTCCTCCCTCTGAAGAGGAGATGAACCAAATAAAAAAACAATTTGAAGCAGACAACTTTTACATTACAATTGGAGAATAAACTCATACTATTTATGGAGGTGTCTTATGATTTTAGGAATTGGAACTATTAACTTAGATTATATTATTGACTGTCAGCATCTTCCTGTCCCAAAGGAAAGTATCATATGCCGGGACGTCACGCTTATGCTGGGCGGAAAAGGCGCCAATCAAATTGCCGCCGCGGCACGCCTTGGCGCAGAAAATATGTTTATTGCCATGACGGGAGCTAACGACCCTAACAACTCCATCCTTTTCCGCGATCTGGAATGGGCCGGTGTCAATACAGGCCACATCTGTACAACGGACGGATTAAGCGGCTCTGCTTTTGTTATGGTAGAACATTCCGGCCAGAATTCTATTATTATCAACCCTGGCGCCAACAAGGCGCTCACACCAGAGATTATCCGGCAAAAAAGAGCATGTTTTGAAAAAGCAGCCATATGTATGACCGAATTTTCTGTACCTATGGAAACCTGCGAATATGCGATAAAACTTGCCAAAAAACTTGGCAGACTCACCATCGTCAATCCGGCGCCCTATGCGCCGATTTCTGACAGCTTCTATCAAAATATAGACGTAATTACCCCAAACGAAATAGAGGCAGCCGATTTCTGCGGATTTCAAATTACCGATGCAAAATCCGCTTCCCAAGCCTGCGTTTTCTTTCACAGCAAAGGCGTCAAAAATGTTGTAATCACCATGGGAAGCCAGGGAGCTTTTGTATCCGACGGCAGAGACCAGATGATGATCCCATGCTGCAAGGTATCCGCCATAGATACCAGCGGCGCGGGCGATTCTTTCAACGGTGGTCTGGCTTATGCAATGGACCGCAACATAGATATATTCACCGCCGCCCGGTTCGGAAATGCAGTTGCCTCCCTGAGCGTCCAGAAAAAAGGCACAGCCCGCTCCATGCCGTCGCTTGATGAAGTAGAAAAAATCTTCCGGCTGTAGCGTATCACCACATCTTTTTCTTACGGGCTTTGCGCCTGCTGCAAAGTCCCGTTTACTTTCCAATTCTGTTATCTCCTTCGTTTCTGCTTCCTTTTCCTGGTAATTCTTGTCACAATAACAGCAATTCCCGAACACACTGTAAGTATCGCTGCCACGCCGATAGCTGCCGCCGCCTTATACCGTTCCTTATTATCCTTCCTCTCCTTCTTCTCTTCCCCTGCTTCCTTCTTTGGCTCAGGTTTTTCTTCTTTTATCTCCTCCGGTTCGTTTTCAGCTTTCTTCGCGTTATAATAATTTTCGCTGACCGTCACCTCGCAGGTTCCTACCGGCATATCTTTATAATAATAGGTAACCGTTGCGTTATCCGTTCCATCCTCATGCAGTACAACCTCCCTGTCCAGTTTCTCAAAGGACACCTTCTTAGGAAGCATTACATACGCGCCGTCCTCAACCCAGCTATATTCTCCGCTTTCATCATGCTCCATGATCGGGACTTCTTCAAAATTATTAAATCCATACTCCAAAAGCTCCCTTGTATCAGAATACGGATGTCCGCCATAGGTGTGCAGAACCACACATACCAGACGCCTCTCAGCATTCTCCGCCAGAGTAATCAGGGTATTCTCCGCTTCTGTCGTATAACCGGTCTTTCCGGCCGCCGCATATTCATAATAGTCCTGATTTCCCTGAAGCAGCATATGATGTTTCTGTTGAAATACATGTTCCTCTACCGTATCCCCAGCCGGTATAGTATACTGCTGAGTCTGACAGATTTGGAAAAACATTGGATATTCAAACAACGCCTTTCCGATCAGCGCCATGTCTCTCGCGCAGGTATAATGATTTTCATCAAAAACACCATTTGTATTTACAAAATTAGAATTTTTCCCGCCAAGCTGCACACACTTCTCATTCATCTGCTCAATAAACCAGTCATAGCCCTGTCCCTGGCCGGCGGCTATCGTTTCGCCCACCGCATAAGCCGCCTCATTCGCCGACGCCAGCAGCATAGCATACATAGCCTGTTCCATACTAATTACATTTCCTGCTTTTAATCCAATAGACGCGTATCCGGAACCCAGACACGCCAGCGCCTCCTCTGAAATCGTTACCTGACTTGCCATATCTCCATACTGAAATGCAAGAAGCGCCGTCAATACTTTTGTTATGCTCGCCGGATACTCATGCTTATCAATATTCTTCGCATACAAAATAGCTCCGCTGTCTGCATCCATCACAATCCCCGCGTCCCCATATGTACCCGGTCCCTCCGGCCAGCCCTTTAACTTATTTGTCTGCACCGGCAGTTCATAAGCCTCCTTCAGCGCCTTTTCGCGAGCCTCTTTTGCGGCTTTCTCCGCTTTCTCTTCTTCTGTCATTTCGCTTTCCGGCTTTTCCTGCTCTTCCTTTTTTTCCGAAGCGTTCGCTATCATTCCTGTATGCCCGGCCGCCGCTATACTAAAAAGAGCCGCCGCCAATATTACAGCAGTAATCCGCACCCATTTTCTCATATAAACTTCAATGCCTCCCTAAAAGATATCCCAAACCTCTTACCAGACGGTTATCAAAGCAATCTCTCGTTTCCTACTATTATAGAATATATCCGCGAAATACTCAAGACTGCCGCTACGTAGTAACAATAGTGTCAGAACGACACTAAATCTATCATTGTTTCACACCTATTAAAATTCTATAATAAGTATATGTACGCATATTTGAAAATTAATTATGAATTGGCAGTGAACGATAATTTCAATAACAAGAAGGTACTTGATACATTTGTAATACTTCTGGCTATCATGTTGCTGTGTATTCTGGCAGAAATGGAGGCTGCAAAGCTGCCGGTATCGGAACCCGCATCAGAAACCCCTTACATATCCGATCATATTACCGGAAACCTTATAGCAATATCTGAATGCGCACCCGAAATCAATATACACAGCAAGCCAAACAAAACTCCAAAGATTACCTTTGAAAACCGGCTGAAGCAGATACTCCTAACCCCTGAGATTTCTACACCGGTACAAGTACAGACATCGGAAAGCCTTGAATCCGTAATTCAAGAAACCGCAGATATCCCGCCGGTACAGACGACTGTGTCAGCGGAAATCACACTTACTCCGGAAGACGCCGCAGATATTCTTCCCAAACAGCCGGATATTCCAGACGTACCGGATATCCCTGAAGTTCTTCCCGATGAATCAGTGACGATTCCTGACAACATACAGGAACCTGACGTCAGCGAACCAAATAACCAAAACTTTATCTGCAGCGGTTTTCTCTGCGATGCCTCTGGAAAAATCATCGGATGTGAGGATATACGGATAACTGACGGCGTATTATGCCTTCCCTCTGATACCGCGTGCACGGGAGTTGGCGCAGATGCATTATCCTCTCTTAGTATGCAGGTCTACGAAATATTTATTCCTGCTAATATCATTACGATTGAAGCGGGCGCGCTAGACTGCCTCACAGAACTCCGCTATATCGAAGTTCATCCGGACAATCCAGTCTATGGAAGCACGGAAGGCAGTCTTTACATAAAATAGTGATGAATAGGGGGCAGTCCTGAAAACAAGGTTTGGGACCGCCTCTTTATTATGCGTCAGAGATTTTTAATTTTAAAAAAAGTTACTGCAATAATAAAAAACTATACTTATTGAACTACTAATGTTCAAAAATGTATGTTATACTGAAAATGATTGTAAATAAAAACATTATTTCAAAGGAGTGGAGACTGTATATGTACAAAAAAATATTTATAGCCTGCTTATCCGTTATTCTTATTTTATCAGTCCCCCTTTTCACCGGCTGTTCCGTAAAATCTTCAGAAAACACCTCCGCCGGCCGTTCCGGTTCTTCATCTTCAAAGAAAGAATCCAATGGGAAGAAGCGGGAAACGATTCACGAATATCTCCTTCCAACTGCGTCCGGAACCGTTGTCTATGGAAATGATATAGTTTCTATTGATGCATCTAACGTTTCAGAAGGCTATGTCATGATTCAATACAACGGCGGAATTGAAAAAGTCCGCATACAAATTACGGCGCCGGATGGAACTACCTATACCTATGCGCTTGCTATTGGTTCCTATGAGACATTCCCTTTATCCGGAGGGGATGGCAATTATCATATTGATATACTGGAAAATGCCTACGATGATATGTATGCAATCGCATTTTCACAGGATATCAGCGTCACACTGAATGATGAGTTTCGTCCTTTTCTATATCCGAACCAATATGTCTGGTTCACACAGGATTATAAAGCAGTAGACTATGCGGCCGGCTTATCGGAAAGTTCTTCCGATGACCTTGATTATGTGGAACAGGTTTATCAGTATGTTATTGACAATATTTCTTACGATGAAGAACTTGCCGCCAATGTCAAAACCAATTACCTTCCGAATATTGACAATACTATGAAGACGAAAAAAGGCATCTGTTTTGACTATGCGTCCCTTATGGCGGCCATGCTCCGCTCTCAGGGAGTCCCGACCAAACTGGTTGTCGGTTATTCCGGCGACGCTTATCACGCATGGATCAGCGTATACCTGAAGGAAATCGGATGGGTAGATGATATCATCGAATTTGACGGAAAGAACTGGTCTCTCATGGACCCGACGCTTGCCGCTAATAACAGCAGTAAATCAGTAGCAAAATATGTCGGCGACGGAAGTAATTACACAGTAAAATATTCATATTAAAGAAACTTTTTAATTTATCTTAGAAACGGAGGACTACTTATGAAACCTTTTTCCAATATGGAGTTATCATCCTTCTGCGGACAGCTTGCCTTAATTCTGAAATCAGGCATTTCTTCCCTTGAAGGACTTACAATTATGCTGGAGGATGCAGCATCTGCAGAAGAAAAGGAAATATTAGAATCCCTTCTTGAAAAAATGCAGGAAACAGGAAGCCTCTACCAGTCTCTCGACTCGGTAAAGCTCTACCCTCCCTACATGCTTCATATGGTAGAGATCGGCGAGGAAACCGGTACCCTTGACGAAGTTATGCAGGCTCTGCAGAATCATTATGAACGGGAAGAAGCCATCAGCAAGAGTATCCGCAATTCCATTACATATCCGATGATCATGACCGGAATGATGGCTGTGGTGGTTGTGGTTCTTTTAGTAAAGGTTATGCCTATATTTAACCAAGTATTTATCCAGCTAGGAACGGAAATGACTGGATTTTCCAGAATGCTTATGAACGTGGGCAATGCTATTAACCGCTACTCCCTTGCGTTCGTCCTCCTTCTTGTGATCATTGCAATCATGGTCTTTTACGGAACTCGGACAGAATCCGGCCGCAGTCTCTTCCGCAATATCGGCTACAAGCTTAAGCTTACAAGAGCTGTTTATGAAGAAATTGCCGTCTGCCGGTTTGCAAGCGGCATGGCCCTTACTTTAAGCAGCGGCCTGAATCCGGAACGAAGCATGGAATTAGTAAATTCCTTAAATGACGATCCGGTATTTCAGAAAAAAATTGACCGATGCCAGAGTCAGGTAAATGAAGGAAATGACATTTCACAGGCGCTGTTTACTTCCGGAATGTTTACAGGAGTTTATGCCCGCATGGTCTCCATCGGCTCTAAGACCGGTACGATGGATCAGGTAATGGAGCAGGTTGCCGCTCTTTACCAAGAAGATATCGATAACCGGATGAATAATATTCTTGCTGTATTAGAGCCTACTCTCGTTATCCTATTATCTTTGATCGTCGGCGTAATTCTTCTGTCGGTAATGCTGCCGCTTATGGGAATTATGTCCAGCATATAAAAGGAGCTTAAACAATGCGTCGTTTTGAATACAAAAAAGAAACACACCATTCGCCGAAGATAATTTTTTCTCTTTGTGCGTTTATATTGATTCTCTTTCTATTTATGCAGGGAATTTCTTCTCTGTCCGACAGTACGAAAGAACGTCAGAGAGAAAGTCTGGAAAATGCAATCATGCGCAATGTTACATATTGCTATACGGTTGAGGGCGCATACCCCGAAAACCTAGACTACATAAAGGATAATTACGGCCTGACTTATGATGAAAACCTGTTTTTTGTAGACTATCATATATCCGGCTCCAATATTCTGCCAGATATCACAATCATTGAGAGGGAGGGAAAATAATGCGTTTTCACACACAGCGTAAGCATATGATAGATTTCCTGTTTTCTGTGGCATTATTTTTTGTGTTTGCCCTGTCGGCGCTTATTGTAATCCTTCTGGCAGCCAGAATTTATAAATCGACAACAGAAAATTCTTCCTTGAATTATACGTCAAGAACGAGCCTGTCCTATATCAGTGAGAAAATCCACCAGAACGATCTGGATGGTTCTGTATATCTTGGAAATTTTGACGGATATGAAGCTCTTGTTATGGAGCAGCAGATTGATAATGTAACTTATTACACCTATATTTACGCCTGCAATAATGAATTAAAAGAACTGTTTACAAGCGGTAATTCCAATATTACGGCATCCTCCGGGCAGACGATTTTGGAAATTCAAGATTTCTCTATGGAGCAGCTCTCTGATAATTTATTTAAATTTTCGTGTACTGATAAGAACAATCAGCAGGCTTCCACAATGATTGGAATTAGAAGCCGATAACTATAGATAATTCTGTAAATTTACAAAGAAAGGATATCATTTCTTTATGACACGTAGAAACAGAGCCAGATCTTCCAGCCTATTCCTGATGGAATTAATAATTGCAATATTTTTCTTTTCTGCTGCCAGCGCTGTATGTATACAGTTCTTCGTAAAGTCACACTTGCTAAGCCAAGAATCCAACGCGCTGAACCATGCGGTGAATGAATGCACCAGTACCGCGGAGCTTATCAATGCTTCGGACAGTATAGAAGACTGCCTGAATATGCTGATGCGGCTGTACCCAAACGGAACATACCCTGACGTACATCTTTCTTCTCCTAAAATCGTGGAAGCAGATGTTCAGATTTATTATGACGAAACTTTTAAGGAATGTATCAGTCAAAATTCTTCATATATGCTTACTCTTCATTTGTCAAAAGACGACAATAAAGACGGATTGCTTATTGCAGATATTCAGGTGACGTCTACAGAGGCTTCCAAAACTGAGACCGTAATTTATAAGTTGAATACAAAACACCATATCGCAAGGAGGACAGATTATGAAGAAAGATAAAGAACAGTCTTCTTTCGTAAATATTGGCTCTTCATCGCTTTTGATCGTATTTGTAATACTATGTCTGGCTACATTCGCAATTTTATCCATCTCCAGTGCGAAAAGCGACTTTACGCTCAGTGAAAAGCTTGCCAAACACAAGGGGCAGTACTATGAAGCATCCTCAAAGGCAGAGGAAGTTCTAGAAGAAATTGACGCCACACTAGCTGATACAGCGTCAAAAAACAGCGCTTCTACTTCTTCTGATGATTTTATAAAATCTCCATATATTGACGCTGTAATAAAAAAACTTAACGACGCACAGATTTCAGATACTGCGGTATCATGCCAAAAAACAGATAAAAAACTAAAAGTTTTCTATCAGATACCATTAGACGATAAACAAGCTCTCGATATAGAGCTTATTGTTACCGACTATACAAAGAACGAGACCTATTACACGATACAAAAATGGCAGGTCATTTCTACCGACACATGGGAAAGTGACGACACCTTAAATCTCATGCCGGTAATCCAATAGAAAGGAGTTTTATACATGGATTTAATCAAGATTTTAGAGCAGGCCATAAACGAAGGGGCTTCTGATGTATTTATCGTTGCCGGCCTTCCGGTTACGTTCCGAAAAAATGGCGTAATCTGCCAGATTACAGATACAAAGCTTTTTCCGTCAGATACGGAAGCTCTGCTAACTGAGATTTACGAGCAGGCCGGACAACGCGACCTGAATATTCTAAATAATTCCGGAGATGATGATTTTTCATTCGCCATCCCCGGTCTCTCAAGATTCCGTGTCAGCGCATATATGCAAAGAGGCGCCTTATCTGCAGTAATCCGCGTAATCACCTTTGACTTGCCGGATTTCAGCGAATTAGGTCTTCCCGAACATATCATACATTTGGGTGACAATGGAAAAGGCATGATCCTCGTCACCGGCCCTGCAGGAAGCGGCAAATCCACCACCCTTGCCTGCATCATCAACCAGATCAACAAAACCCAGCACAAACATATCATTACGCTGGAAGATCCGCTGGAATATTTACACCGCCACAATAAGAGCATCGTAAGCCAGCGCGAAATTAATGTAGATACCGAGAATTATGTAACGGCGCTGCGCGCGGCGCTTCGTCAGAGCCCGGATGTTATCCTTCTTGGTGAAATGCGCGATTACGAGACCATCAACATCGCCATGACAGCAGCGGAGACCGGACATCTTCTGTTGTCTACTCTGCATACCATCGGCGCTGCCAATACCATCGACCGTATCATCGATGTCTTCCCGGCAAACCAGCAGCAGCAGATCGGAGCACAGTTATCGCTGGCGCTGACCGCAGTTGTGTCCCAGCAGCTTGTACCTACCGTAGACGGCAAGGTAACCCCCGCTCTGGAAATTATGACTGTAACTCCCGCGATCCGAAATATGATCCGGGATAATAAAGTCCACCAGATCGACGGCATTATCTATTCCTCCATGAAAGAGGATATGATTTCCATGGACGGAAGCCTGCTTAATCTATATAAGCAAGGACGGATTACCAAAGATACTGCGCTGAAATACGCAACCAATCCGGAAATGCTGGGACGGAAATTATAATTTTCCCCTATCAACCTAATAAGTACGTTTCAATAGCTTCCGCGCATCCATCGTGGTCATTATCCGCAGCAACCACGTCGCAGAGCTCCTTAATATGAGGGCGGGCATTTCCCATAGCCACGGAAAGCCCCGCCCTTTTTAGCATCTCCGCATCGTTATCAGAATCTCCCACCGCAATTGTCCTGCTGACAGGAATTGACAGATAACCACAAAGCTTTTCAAGTCCTACTGCCTTCGACATATGCAGGGGCGAAAGTTCTATCGACGTTTCTTCCGAATACACAGCCGTTAATGGAAATTTACCTAAAGTATCCATTAATTTATCTCTGCTTTCCGGCGATACCGAAAAGAAATTTAATTTTTCTACCGGAAACGGTTCTCTCCGGTAACTTGCAATCATATCTTCATGAAGAACCGCCGTCCTCAGCATCAGCTCCTTATACTTGCCAAGCCGGAAGTATTCCATCCGCAATGCATCGCCGTATGTACACATATGCTGTCCATTACTTGCAACATAGATCATTACATCCCTTGTTTCAGCAATTTCCATCAGCTCCTCTACAAGCTCTGCCGGAATCGTTTGAGCGTCAATAATCCTTTTCTCTCTGGAATCATAAATCAATGCCCCATTTTCACATATATAATAACGAATATGCTTAAACTCCGCCTCATAATCCTGAAGCTCAGACGGACTGCGTCCTGTACAGATAACCACCGTCTTTCCCTTCAGCGCCGCTTTATCAATTGCCGCCCTTACAGGCTCAGAAATAATCTGCTCGCTATTTAAAAGTGTCCCGTCCATATCCAATGCAATTAAATCATATTTATCCATAATCTGCTTCCCTCCCTCCGCTACTATAACACAATTTGCTGGCGTCATACATAACTTTTCATTTTTCTCTTTTAAATTCTTTTCATTTGTGGTAAAATAGATTTGCATTTGAGTTCTGCAAATTAAAATGCATAATTATCCTAACAACTGTCGCTATAGCTCAGTTGGATAGAGCGACCGCCTCCTAAGCGGCAGATTGTTCGATTCCTTCGAGCAATGAAAATTGCATAAATCTTAAAAATGTCTCAGTAGCTCAGCTGGATAGAGCACACGCCTCCTAAGCGTGGGGTCGGAGGTTCAAATCCTCTCTGGGACGCCAGAAAGCACCGCTGCAAGCCTTTTTTCGGGGTTTGCAGCGTTTTTTTTGTTCCTCCTTCTCCCGGTAATTTCACTTCCGTTACCGAGAGATTTTTATACGCCGCATGATGTATATTTGCTAATTGGACTCGAACGCTTTTCAGAAATTTGCTAAGAAAATTCTGCGTTTTGCTAATTCGATTTTTCGGATCACTTTGCCGGGGCTTGCGCCGCTATCAAGGCTGCGAGCGCACTTGCAAGCTCCGGCGACTTCTGAAGCTGCTCCACAAGGCTTTCAAGGTCCAGGGTCGCAGGTTCCGATTTTGCCGGTTCCTCCGGCGGACGGACATTGCGAAGATCAGGCTTGGCATAGAAGGCTGTCTCGAATTTCTGAGCATTGACCTTTCTATCCTCGTCCAGAATGTGAGCATAGATACTGGTTATCATGTCGATCTCGGCATGGCCTGTATCGCCCTGAGTGGCTTTCAGATCGCCGTGGTTCAGTTTCAGCTTGTAGGTGGTACTGGAATGACGGAGAGAATGAAAGACCACCTTCGGCAGCCCTGCGTCCTCACGGAGCTTTGCAAACTCTTTGAGGATGATCCGATCCTCGCAGGGGCGTCCATTGGGAAGTGCCACGACCAGATCGAAGTCCTGATACTCGTCACCCAAAAAGCCTTTTAACTCGTCCTGGGACTTCTTCCATTCCCGCAGGATGTAAGCCAGCGTTTTCGGCAGCCACACCTTACGGATACTGGAGTCGGTTTTCGGCTTTTTCAAAATAATTCTTGTGCTGGTGTTCGGCATGAGCGGAGTGAAGATGTAGTAGATATCCTTCTCACCCAGCGTTTCAATCGCCCGTTTGGATGCCCGTGTCAGCTCCTTGTCGATGTAGACATAGGCATTATCCGCCGCAATATCTTCATCGGAAATATGGACGTTCTCCCAGGTCAGCCCCAGGATTTCACCCATCCGCAGAGAGCAGGCAAAGGACAGGTTCATTGCCACATAGAGCTTGCTGTCCGTGCATTTGTCCAAGGCAAGACGGATCATGTCCGCTGTCCAGATATCCCGTTTCGCATACTCCGTTTTCGGGAGGATCACATTGTCAAAGGGATTTCTTGCAATGATTTCCCATCGTACTGCCTGCTTGAACGCACACCGCAGGAGCTTGATGATCTTTTCAATGGTCTTGTCGCTGACATAGGTGGTAACGGCCTTTCGGGTCTTGGTAGACACCGACTTGGTTTTCTGCAAGGTCTGGATATAACCGTCAACCGCACGGGGAGTAACCGCCTGTACCTCCATATCACCGATGATCGGATTGATATAGTTCGCAATCAGCGCCGTTTGGCTGTCATACATAGACACGCCCCATTTCTTTTCTCCGTAAAGAGATACGAAGTCATAAAGGAACTCGGTGATCGTCTGATTGCTTGGCGGTAGAAAAGTTCCCGTGTGTTGCTGATTTTCGATTTCCGCCTTGCGCTTCAAGGCCTCCTTGTGGGTATGCCAGGTTTCCCACTTCTGTTTGGTTTCTCCGTTTTCATCCACATAGTTGTAAACAACGGAATAGTTTTTCTTTCGCTTGATTATAGATGCCATATCGTTCTTCCTTTCTTGGATCACAGGTCGAGGGAGTCAAGCCACTCGTCAAATGACCGCTTGGAAATGCGTATGGCGTTACCAATTCGCACGATTTTGAAGTGCCCTTCTTTTACAAGGATATATGCGGAAGTTCTTCCGATGCCCAGAATTTGAGCAATATCGTCAACCGTATACGTCCTTCTTTCAGGGGTTTCTTTCTTCGTGCCGTTCCATGTTTGAGACATGAGAACCCCCTTTCAGTTATGAAAAGGAACAGCACGAATATGTGTGGGTAATATAACTTCCACTATTATTTTACCGTGCTGCTCCGTATTTGTCTGCTGCTAATTGAAAAGTTTACGATCTATCCATAAACTTTCAAAAAAGAAAAGTAGGCTTACGGACGGCTGCTGGCACAGCTCCACGGGAGTCTGACCCCGGCCCATGCTGATGGGTGCGGCGCACAATGCTTTGTGGGCGTTCAATGCGCGAGTATCTTTAACCCTGCCCGTGTGTCGTCGCCCGCAAGCTGCCACGCTTGCTTTGCGGTCTGGTGCTGTTCGCTCGCCCGTTACAGTGGTCCCGTCCTGCGGACTTGAAACGAGGTCATGGCGCACCGGCCGTATGGCTCGGCACAAACAGGAATGTATCCGTTTGCCTTATACTGCGGCGTTGGCCTCCCAACGGGCTTTCTTTGTCAAGGTGCTGCATCCGTTTACGAAAGAAAGAAACAGGGAAAGGGTAAGCTGTTTCCGCTTTCAGACCGGGCTTGTCAGCTCACGCTGACAATGGAATGAATGAGCTTGATCTCCAATCGGCGCTTCATGTACTCGTCCACCCGAACATGGGGCTGACCGTCAGGATCGTAAAGCGTCCGGGTGCAGAGCTTATTGATATAGCCCTCATAATACCGGAGTACCTGATCCACAGCCTGAGAGTCCCCGTCACGGGCGGCGTCAATCACCGAAAGAGGAAGAAGCTCCTTGCCCTTGTAAGTGGGTTTCTTCATACCTTCAACCTCCCTTCGGCATGAGTGCGGCCAACTTGATCCGCAGCTCGGTCAATGATTTTGCCCTTCGCCGCTGAACGGCGCTGCGAGACATTCCAACAAGGCGGCCAACTTCCTGATCCGGCAGGTCCAGAACAAAATGCAGGATCAAAATACTCTGCTCCTGAACAGACAAACCGGCGAAGGCATCAGCCACAAGCTCGTTTTCGATATGTAGGTCATACCCGTGGGACGAGAATGTAAATCTGTCACTGGGGTAATGATCTACAACGCAGATCTTGTCCATCTCCATCTGCGGAAGGTCGCTGAATGACAGTTCCCTGTCACGGCGCCTCTGCATTTCCCGGAGGTAGTCGATTGCCTCATGGTACAGTACCAGCTTGCAGTAAGCATCGAACTGGCACCGCTCGCCATAGTCATTGCGGGGGATCATATCCATCTTTTCACCCCCTTTCCTGGGGGAATGAGGTGGGTTTCTCCCTTTCCGCTAACAAGGCGAACGCAAAGCCGCTCGCTACCCGCTAAAAGCCTCCTTTTTCGATTTTTTTGAAAATATTTTTTCGGCCGCCCTGTAAAACAACAAAAA
The DNA here is from genome assembly GCA_910589275.1 of uncultured Dorea sp. Taxonomy (GTDB): domain Bacteria; phylum Bacillota; class Clostridia; order Lachnospirales; family Lachnospiraceae; genus Claveliimonas. Next base: position 7,958 of record CAJUTH010000001.1, on the reverse strand, counting down.
GCGCCCGACTGGTACAAGACCAATCGGGCGCACAGGGATGCAAAACCGCAGGATGCTACACCGTATACTACATACTCAAAGCCGGACTTCTCCGAAGGGGGAGCTACGCTTTTTTTAGCTGGTGAAGATCATGGGTATTGTGTAGAAAACCAAATATAAGCACGGCGGCATCCTCCTATGTGCCGCCGTGCCTTTATACGGTGTAGGGTCGTCGTAGGTTTCCAACTAACAAAAAGAAACGGCGGCTCTGAAAATCAAAGCCGCCGCGTCAAATAGGCGTGTCAAATCATCTGCTGTACGACGGCTTTTTTTCTTTTGCCGTCGTGCGGCAGATTGATTATTATGTTTACTTAATTCAAGGAGTTATTTTCGGTTCAAATCTTTTTTACCAGACGAACCCCATCTGTTAAATACGGTTCTCCCAAGTACTCTGTTTTGTCTGGAATATATCCATGCTTTCGATAGAACTTCAAAGCACGTGTATTCTGCTTAAACGCCCATATTACAATTTCGGAACAACCATCTTCCTTAGCCTTTTGTTCGGCAAAAGAAAGTAATTCCCCGCCAATCCCATTTCCTTGTGCTTGGGTGTCTATGTAAATACGCCACATCTCAAATGCTCCTGGCTTATCATTGTCTGCGGTATTTCCAATAGACAACAAGGCTAAAACCTGCCCATACTCTTCCCACACATATTCTGAAAACTTGTGCGTTTCAAAATCCTTGCGCAAATCAAGTTCTCTATTCTTACAGCCGGTGGTATTCAGTAATTCCGGATTGAGATAATCCGCATAAACGGTTTTCCGATTTTCATTAACGATGCTGCACACCGTTCTGATATCCTTGTTTTGCAAAAGGCGTATCATAATTCTTTTATTCCTTTCTCTGCTCAAATCCGGGCTGCAACCGTCAAATAACCGGAATGGCCCTGTGAAGGGGCAAGACTTTTTTTGATCGGTGGAAGTGGATTAGATCATGGTAATAGCAAAACAGCATGGTGGCATCCTCCTATGGGCCGCCACACCTTTCGCTGCCAGAAAAAACGGCGGCCTTGATTTCTCAAAACCACCGCTGATAAAATGTAAAATGAGCGTGGAAAAGGGACTGCCCAGCAGCGGTTTTTTTTATCGTCGTTCGGCAGGAATACTTTTGTTGGTTCTTATTTTAGAGAATCAATCTTACTTCTAAATGACTTCCAACTTACTCATGTGTAAGACAAACGAAAAGGCTGTCCTACCTTTTTTTGGGGGGCAGCCTTTTTTGTTTATGATAGTATAAAGTTTTCCGGTTGTACGCTTTATTGTAAACTGATATTTTCCACAATCGACATAGCGTGTAATCTTCTTGCTGGGCCTCGTGCAGCCAGTGCCGTGGTTGCGAGAATCACGCCTACGATCAAGCACAATTCCAGCCACGGAACACTCCAGGGATTTCCGAATGTGCGAGTGATAAGGCTGGAGTACAGGAACCAATGAAACAGCAATCCGAAAATACATCCCAATATGACACCACTTATGGCATACGAGGCAGCTTCCGCAGAAATCATGCGTGTAAGCTGTTGATTACTCATGCCAATGGCACGCATTACTCCATATTGACGAGTTCGGGCGGAAACTCCCATGCTGATGGTATTCATAATATGGAAAATCGTAATGGCTACAATGATTGACAGGAAACCATATACCAATGTTGCAAAAGCATAATAAAGGCCACGTTGTTGCTGTGATTGGATTAAGACATCAGTGAAAGTGACTCCTTCACCGAACAATGCTTCAACCTCGGCAACATCTTCTTCATCAGAACCAAAGCGGAACTGGACATCCAGGATAGTATATCCAGTCTCACCCGTCAGCTGCGAAAAAGTTTCCTCGGAGCAGATCAGTGTTTCCGTTCCCTCTGCACGAGCCAATAGGCTGTCAGACAAAACACCCCCTACCGTAACTGTTTGATCCTTCCCGTTTATTGTCAGTGTAATGGTATCTCCCACCTGCACTTCTGTTCCTGTGTTTGCCACAAACAAGACCTGTCCCGGCGTGTTCGTTACAGTATCTATAGAACCTGCAATTAGTTGATCTTGCGCCCAGCGGAACTGATTTTCTTCATAGGAGATTAGATTGCTGTTATGGATTGCGCCGCTAATTTGGGCAGGAACATCATAAGCAAACATTCTGCCAAACACTCGACTAACAGCGGAATTTTGCACTACGGCATCCCTTCGATCCGCCGGAATGGAACAAGTATTTGTGTCACTGACAATGGAAAGCTCGGGCGACCATTCTTTCGGCATAAATGCGTTTTCCATAAAGGGAACCAGCGTACAGAACCCTAAAAACAAGGTGATGCAAATTGCAAATGCACCTGTCATCAGAATATAGCTGCGCCGTTTGGCCTTGGCATGATGGATACCAAGTGCTACCTCTACATGCCACCGCCGAGTGTTTGCCGCATGGCGGAACGAGGATTCCTGCTGTGTATTGCCTGTGACAGCCTCCAATGGGGAAACCTTTGCTGCCATTTTTGCGGGGGTCCGAGCCGCCAATAGAACGGTAATAAGTCCCAATACAATGCTCACACCAATGCTTAGCCAGCTAATGCCGAAGATAGGCATATAACCAAACCATACCGTGCTGAGCTGCCGCATGACTGCACACAGTCCCCAAACCACCACGATACTTAACCCGATACCAATGGGTATGGCGGTAATGCACCACTGTAAAGCCTCACGGCGCACAAAGCGCAATACTTGGCGACGAGTGGCTCCCAAACAGCGCAGTAAACCGAAAAACTCCATGCGCTGGCTGACATTACTATTCAAACTACTGGAAATCATCATAACACAAGTTCCCATTACCACCAAAGAAAGCAGAAATGCCATTGTGTATATCTGCGACATATTGGAACCAGGCAGCTGCCCGAGCATACTGAGCAGTTCTTCATTTTGGGTGATTTGTGCATCAGATATGCCGTTTTGCTGCTGAATATCAGCAATGCTGGAACCAAGATTAGTGAGCAGCGAGAACCGAACGACATACTGCCAGTTGCCGCTTAGATCCGCAGTTTGAATGCTTGACAGCCCTTCAGGTGTCAAAAGGATTGCACTGGCACTTCCCGAGATCATATTGGCGGCATCATCATCCATAATTCCCGTAATCGCCAGTTGCATTGTACTCCCATCAGGAGAGTTCAAAGTAAGAGTATCTCCCACCGAAATTCCTGCTGTTTGTGCTAATGTAGATGAAACAGCTACCTGTCCAGCTATCTCAGGGAACTCACCTGATAGGACAGAACCTAAATAAATTTCAGAAAATATTGTCTCGTCCATCCCTGCAACAGAAACGGGCTGATCTGTCACTGTGCAGCCGATTTCTGCGGGAATGTTGCCTTGCCAGCCAGACAAGTCTATTTCAGGGCGGGCAGCAATATATTCGGATGTTTTTTCGTCAATAGCTGTGATTTTACAATGCCAATCTCCAGTTTGATGCCGGGTTTCATCCGTCATGCTTTTCAAATACATATCGGCCAGTCCAAACATGACTGCAACCAGGAAAACCGCCAGCACAATGCAAATGCGTGTCATGCGGCTTTGCCTGCGGTGAACCTTGTTGAAGATAGAAACCAAGTCGAGGTAGTGTTTCATTTCCGGCTCGCCCCCAACTCCTTCAGCACACCATCAGACATATTGAAAATGCGGTCTGCCGCACTTGCATGATTTTTGTTGTGGGTAATCATCAAAATGGTTTGCTGGTACTTGGCCGACATGGTTTGCAGGAGAGCCAAGACTTCCTGACTATTTTTACTGTCCAGATTGCCGGTCGGCTCGTCCGCCAAAATCAGTGCAGGTCGTGTAACCAAAGCCCTGCCGATAGCGACACGCTGTTGCTGGCCACCGGAGAGCTGACTGGGAAGATGATGACGGCGTTCGGTCAGTCCCAAAACATTCAGCAGCTCGTTGACAAACCTCTGGTCTGGCCGCTTGTAGTCAAGCAGCAACGGAAAAGTGATGTTCTGTTCTACATTCAGTTCCGGGATCAGATTAAATGACTGAAAGATAAAACCGATGTGTTGCCGCCGGAACACGGTCAGTTTTTTCTCCGGCATTGAGAAAATATCCTGATCGTCGATCCAGACCTTGCCGGAAGTGGCTTTGTCCAGAGCACCCACAACATTCAGCAACGTACTTTTGCCGGAGCCGGATTCACCAATAATGGCAATAAATTCACCTTTGCGAACCGAAAATGTTGCATGACGCAACGCTTGAACCGCTGCTTCACCTTTTCCATAGGTTTTGCACAAGTCCTGTACTTCAAGAATATTCATACGCAGTACCTCCTTATGGTCACATCATACCCCCTTCGGCTTACTTCCAAGTGACCTGCATCTTACTCATTTGTAAGGCTGAAAAAGTTCAATGTGAAGGTAGTTCCAACATCGAGTGTGCTGGTTACAGAAATAGTTCCCCCATGTGCCTCCACAATAGATTTAGCCAGCGGTAAGCCCAATCCTATCCCATGCACATCTGACGAAAAGCGGCTGCGGTAAAAGCGTTTGAAAATGTTGTATAAGTCCTCTTGGTGGATGCCTTTGCCATCGTCTGTAATGACGATCTGAGTCAACAGGGGTGATTGTGTCCATTGCACCGAAATGTGACCGCCCGGTTGTGTGTGTTCCAAAGCATTTTTGACGATATTTCCAATCGCCTCCGACATCCATAGTGCATCGCAATTAAGAGAAATATCATCCTTACCCGAAAGGGTGATCTCTTTGTGATCCTGTTCTGCCCATGTTTCAAATCGTTCCAAAACATCTTGCATGAGAGCGGAAACATTTTCTTCTGCTTTTTCCATCTGTATAATTCCCGCATCCAGGCGCGCCAGTTTGAGCAGTGTATAAATGACGTTCTCCATTCGCTTAATCTCTCGTTGAGATTTTTCCGAAAAGTTCGCCACCGTTTCGGCTTCTCCTTTATGACTGCTTATGATTTCATGGTACATTTTCAAAGCAGATAGCGGCGTTTTAATCTGATGTGATACATCCGAAATGATGTCCTGTAAGAACTCCTTTGTCTGCTTCTGGCTCTCTGCATGGGCGGAGAGAATAGTCGCCATTTCATTGACATCATGGAAAAGGCTATACCAATCACCGGTTTGGGAACATTCAATTCTGGACATAGAATTGCCATCCAAAAATTCTCGAATCTTACTTCCTGCATCATCAATAGCTCTATGCTGGCGTCGCAGATAAAACAGCAGAACCAGATATACCATACCGAACAGAAACAACAGCAGCAAGAATAGATACAGCATCGTCTGATTGCGATATTCCCGAACAGTGGGCAATAGCTGCATAGATGTTGCTTCACTGTATCCAATAGAGGCCAGCGCTTCTTTGCCTCGTTCTATATCGCTTTCGTTGGGGTGGGCAGTAAAAGCTGAAATCTGCAATTTATCCTCATGGTTCAGCTGGTAGCCGGAAACACCATAGTCATGGAGCAACATCTCATGTTGGAAGTCCTTTGCAAGTAAAAACGAAAGTCCTGCGGCAAGTAGAAATGAAATAAGGCAGATGACGGTGATTGCCAACAGTAGATTCTTTGTTTCTTTCCCTAATTTGCCCATACCTTGTCCTCACTCAACGACCCATTTATAGCCGATACCTCGTTCCGTCAGCAAGTATTTAGGCTGATTGGGTGTGTCCTCAATTTTGTTTCTCAGCCGCCGGATATACACAGATAGAGTATTATCGTCCACAAAATTACCGTTGCCATCCCACATCCGATCCAGAATCATTTCGCGCGGCATAAGGTGATTGGGATTTTGCATGAACAGACACAGCAATTTGTATTCCACCAATGGGAGATCAAGCGGTTTTTCATTTTTCCAGACGAGCCGCTCTGCCGTATCCACACGAACACCATTAGCTTCCAAAAGGGTATCTGCTTTGGAAAACTGCAAGGAACGGCGCAGGATTGCCTTAATTCTGGATAGAAGTTCATTCAGCTTGAACGGTTTGGTGATATAATCGTCGGCACCCATATCAAGTCCTCGGACAATGCTGATTTCCTGATCCGAAGCTGTCAAAAATATAATGGGAACGGTTGAGCTGTTCCGTACCTCTTTGCAAACATCGAAGCCTGTGCCATCTGGGAGCGTAACATCCAGCAAAAGTAAATCATAATCGTTCTTTCTGAATAATGTCAAAGCCTCTTTTATAGTCTTTGCATTGTCCACCGTATATCCACTTGCTTCTAAAGTATATTGTAAGCCGTCAATTAGGCTTAAATCATCTTCCACATAAAGTATTTTTTGCATTTTTTAGTTCCTTTCCTTGTTTTGTTCGTCCATCAACCGGTTTTTCAGCAGTTTTTGGTATCAGCCAAATCGTTGCCATTTTTACCGCGCCGGGAATACGGCCCGCAACGCACAAATAATTTATCCAGCGTGGAGACACGCCCCACTTTTCACTTGCTTCTTTCAAAGTCATGTAGTCCATACAGCACCTCCATATTACATTATAATTCGTATGCTCGAATAATGCAAGGCGCAAAGAATGAATTATAAAATGTAGATAGACAGCATATGGCATCATTCCAAAAATATACTATGAAATATAGAATGTAAGAGGGTGATGTTATATGGCTAAAATTGAAGATTGTCCTGGGTTTGAGACCTTCGGCGCCGATGTGAAGGCCGCAAGGGAAGCTCTGAATATCTCCCGTAGGGCATTGGCAGAACAGGTCAGCATTGATCCTCGCTATCTTGCCAATATCGAATTGGAGCAGACGGTTCCCAGCGTGCCCGTAGTGTTACAGCTCATACAGATTTGCAAGCTGCCGGTGGAGCGGTATTTCAATCCCTCCCTGATTGCGGAGAACACCGAACAGCGCCAGAGGGTGAACCACAAATTGCAGCTCTGCCCGGAAAAATACCTGCCGATCATTGAGGCAACTATTGACGGAGCGATCAAACTGGACGAATAGAGGCCGCTTTACAGAAGATGTAAAGTGGCTTCTATTTTTTTGCGTCTTTTTCTGCTCTTTTGCGGGTATTTTCAAGTGTCCGTAACGCTTTATAAGTAGGGAAAAGAAATGATAGCAAGCACAGCAAGCGAGTACCCGCTTGCGAATTTTGAGATTTTCAGGTCCCTTGCTCGAAAATTCAAAAATGCTTGTTGGGATAGTCCCAAACCCTTATGAAGAACGGAGGCGGCGAATGGCAAACCGAAAGCGGAATATCCAAATGAAATTCTATGTTACGGAGGACGAAAAACGGCTCATAGACGAGAAAATGAGCCAGCTCCCCACACGCAGATATGGTGCCTACCTCCGCAAGATGGCGATTGACGGATATATCATCTATACGGACACCGCAGATATCAAGGCATTTACCAAAGAGCTTTCCGCCATTGGTCGGAATATCAACCAGATTGCCAAGCGGATCAACGCCGGAGGTCCTGCGTATCAGGCCGACATGGACGAGATACGGGAAAGGCTGGACGAGATATGGCAGTTACAAAGACACATCCTATCAAGTCAACGCTGAAAGCAGCCATTGACTATATCTGCAACCCGGAGAAAACAGACGGGAAGCTCCTGGTATCCGCCTATGGCTGCGCCGCCGAAACTGCGGATATCGAATTTTCCTGGACCCGCCGCCACGCCATCGACAAGGGAACGAACCTGGGCCGCCACCTGATCCAAGCCTTTCAGCCTGGGGAGGTCACGCCGGAGCAGGCCCATGAGATCGGCATGGAGCTTGCAAAAGAAATATTGGGCGGCAAGTATGAATTTGTACTTACCACCCACATAGACAAAGATCATGTTCATAACCACCTGATTTTCAATGCGGTCAGCTTCACCGACCACAAGCACTACCATTCCAACAAGCGTAGTTATCACGAGATACGCCGGGTGTTGTTTTCCAGATTAAAAGAGCAGCCAATCTTCAGATTATTTTAGCACC